>JAJZLU010000040.1:14155-84175 GCA_021850545.1 Thermoplasmata archaeon
AGTTCTTTGCAACGTTAAAGCGAACGGGCCCGTGGCCTAGTCTGGATAAGGCACCGTCCTTCTAAGTCGGTGATCGTGGGTCCGAATCCCACCGGGCCCGTTCCCTATAGGGTACGGAAAATATATTAATTGTATCTATATCGTTTTTGATATCATGGGAAAAGAGAAGTACCCCGAACTCCGAAGGAGCAAGGAGGTAATGCGCTGGTATCAGGATGTTTGTCGGGGTTCCGCGACAACAGGGGATGTTTATCTGAGGCGGTTGGGATTCTTCTGCCAAAAGGTTGGCAAGGATCCCTTGCAGTTAACCAAAATGAAGGATATGCCACTTGTTAATCTCATCACAGACTTTGTCACTCAAATGGAGAGGGCTAACAAGGCATGTGGTTATATCAACAGCAATGTCAAGGCCATAAAGTCATGGCAAAAGCGTTCAATGAAAGCGTTGAAGCATCGGAGCCAACCTCAATTTTCTCTATATTGATGTTCTCGGGAATGTCCACTTCAAAATCTGCCTTGAACGGTTTCCCGCATATGGGACGTCTGACTATTCTTGGTAATATTCGCGGTATTTCTCTCGGCGAGGTGATACCGTAAACGGTGACATCATATCCACATCTGGCCACGTACTTATGGGTCATATTGTCGTACGGGCATTCATACTTGAGCTCTTTCGACCACTCCTTTGTGGCCGTTTTCTTGTCCATAATTAAACACTAATTGTCCGCACTTAAGCCGACCCCCTTACTTCTCATATCCTTCCAATCAACTTCATTCCTCTACTCAGCGAAAAACAGGTTACGATCCTGGCAAAGTATCTCCAGATCTTCACAGGAACTGCAATTAACATTAACTGACAATCAGATTAGAATAGTTTTTAAAAACAAATTTTTATAAAGATAAATTGTTTATTCCCTTTATGAATTGCCCAACGTGCATGAAACCGGTTTCTGAAAGCGACGTCTTCTGCCAGAACTGTGGCACAAGACTGAAAGATGACACACAGACACAAACACAGGCATCTGGAGTCCAGGGTACAACAACGGACCTGAACTCCCTGAATCAGCTGCTCCTGACACATTCCAAGTTAGGTGCATTAATGAATTTCACATTTTCCGACACCAGTGGAAACGTTGTTGCCACGACACAGGGACAGTTGAGCATACCCATAAAGTATACGGTTTTAGATTCGGTAAATCAACCATTATTCGGAATAGGAGGACAGAGAGGAAGAGGGCTCATGTTCTACCACACCGTGGTTGATCAACAGGGCAATACGCTCGCGACAATAAAGCCGAAGTCAGGGTTTGGAAAGAAATACACGGTAGAGATAGGCGGAATGGAGCCACTCCTGTTGAAGAGTGACCTCAAGGGGCTCAATTATGAACTCCTCCTCAATGATCAGTCGCCGGTTGCCCAGGCACACAGGCACATGATGGCAATGGTTACGGAGAGGACGGAAATAGAGATCACCGAAGGAACCCATGTAGATCGCAGGATAGCGCTTGCATCCATGCTTCTTGTAGACGCATCCACCATCGGTTCGGGATTCATGTTCCAGTCATCAGGGATATGAAATTACTTTAATGAATCCCAAATCCCTCATCTGAGGGATTTCAGATGGAAAATACGGATTTCAGCCAGGAGAATCTTGCCTCGAGCGAGGTTTCAGATGCACTGTTCAAGATGGGCATAAAAGGGGCAATTGATGGAATACATGAGACATACAGATCCCGGCCGGTAGCGGGACGGGCTCTTCCAGTACACCTCTGCAGGAAGCCTTCCTGGAGCCCAAGCAGTAAGACGAATTCACCTCCACCAACACCAAGGAAGGCTGCACCCGTAGAACTCCCAAACCGTCTCCTTGTCAATGATAGTATGAGAGTCAGAGTGGCAAATCCAGCTAACAGTTCGTAAAGGTTGGGCATATCCTGATTGAACCAGGTAGAGTAAGCGAAAACAAATGAAACGAGGAACATAAGGCCGTCATTCTAGTGGCAGGGGACCTGTGTGTCCTTAGATTGACAATTGTACTGGAAAGCATGAACATGGGGAGCAAGACATATGAGAATGCCAGGAAGGTCACAGCAAAAACCGCTAAACTCATATAGTTTCTTTGAAAAAGCATCTGGTGAAAAGTGTTGAATCGCAATGGGGTGGGGCCTGAAAATAAGCCGTTAGGAAATACGGTGTAGTAGATGAAGATAATTACAAGTGAAAAAAAGTATGAATCTACTGTCAGTGCTAAACTGATGTAGCTCAGCGAAATCTCTGCCTTACGAGGTCTTGCCATAGTTTAAAATTACCTCTCCAGGCACGAAATGAAACTTTCAATTTTCGAATTAACCTGTGTGGGATCAAGATTGAAGTGAACGACGGCTGTAAGGTTTGGCAATAGCTCATTTTCGAGGTGCTTAATGCAGTTGGGTTTCTTTTCCTTCAAATACTCGAAATTGTCTGTAAGCCAACCCAGAACAGTGTTGTAGTTCTTGGAACGGTACAGTGTTCTCAGGTTATCAACAGCATACGACAGTGATCTTGTTACCTGGGGGTCTACCTTTCCTGTAGACCCATCAGTGCTTCCGCCCCGGGGTTCCAAGCGGTTGTTGTCTCCTGCTGCAACTTTGATGCTTATATTTATGTCCTGCTTTTCCTTTTCCTTATTACCATCTGATATCATCTTTCTTGCCTCTTCACCGGCAGTATCTTGGTTCCCCTCATACACTTCCCTGTCAGGATGTTCATCCAGTGTTGGAGGTACAATTTCCGGAACTATATCTTCAGTTGAAGCAACTTTGGAACTGAATCCAAGCACCTTGCTGATTTCATTTCGCAGTTCACTTGCGCTGGAGTATCTGTCATTAGGATGTTTTTTCAGGCACTTGAGTGCAATAAGATCTATGTCTTTCAATGAAGAAACGTGAGATGAAGGTGGGTTGGGTTCCTGTGTTAAAAGCCCTTCCACAAATCTGTCAGGTGAATCGTAATCAAGATTGAGGGGCAATTTTCCGGTTAGCGTCACATACATTATGGCCTCCATCTGATAGAGGTCTGTAGCTTTTGAAGGTGGGCCGAAATCGGTAACTACCTGTCCAGGGGCCGAATATGCAAGGGTGTAGCCAAGATTTCGGTCATTTTCAGACCTTCTGTCAGAATAGAATTTTGAAGGCCCCTATTCACTTAGCTTGGGAATTCCACTGCCCGTCAAGAGTATATTTGCAGGCTTAAGGTCTAGGTGGATAATATTCTGTTTGTGTGCAAACTCCAGGCCTTCGAGCAACCGGTAGATCAGGAACAATGCCTCTCTCTTTTTCAGCGGGAAGTTCTTGTCAGAGAGAGTTCCACCATCGATATACTCCATCTCCAGATATAGAACGGAATCTGGCTTTGGTTAAATGTTGGCATCACGGAATTCTACAATATTTGTATGACGTAGATACTTCCAAGTCACTACCTCATTGAGAAAAGAATGTCCTTCATATTCATTTTCATTATCTATGATCTTAATCACAGACTTCTGCCCAGATTTGTTGTTAATGACACGGTAAACCTTCCTAAATCCGACTTCTCCAATTTTTCCGTCATAGGAATATTTTTCCCTCAGTGATGTTGGGAACCCAAAGTCCCTTTCTTTGGTATTCACAGGATTCCATACTATAGTTGTGACATTAGGGGTGATTTCCTTCTTGTATTTGTTCGCCAGGTCTATATAATTTTGGCTGTACGGTTCTCCCTTAACTCTCCTGCAAATGTCTAGGGTTCCTAATTTGTAAAGAGTGCTAACCAGCAACTGGACCCTACCTTTGTAATCAAGATATGAACTCATGAGGTCCTTCAGATTGTTTGAAATTTCTCTTACGGTTGTTTCCTGCAGTGGATCCTTTCTAGCCTATTTCCTTAATTCCCTTACATCCTGCCCAATAAGGTATATTAGGTTAGTTTTCTCCTGATCAAATGCGATCTTAGGCCCAATTATCACCTGTCATTCATTAAAGAATATATAGAATTTAAATTTTGGTCTTGTTTTATATATTTTCATGAAACTATGTGCGTCACTAATTCTCAAGTATACGTTGGGTGATGAAAACGCTGCTTTAGCAATAAATAATTAAACCATTGTAAAAAAGGATGCTCATTTTAGAATAAGCATATCATACGATGATGGATTGACTCAAATTAAGATATCCTGTTTTATGTAACAGATTGAAAAATAACGAATTTTTATGCATCAGAGATTCAAGAATGCCCCAGTAAACTTCTTTATCACATGATTTTCCCTGGTACTTTAATCCCATTGAAAGCAAACCGTGATTTAATGGATTTGATAATTGAGCCTCTATAGCCTCCAGAGTGTCCCTTATGCTAATGAAGGGATGCATTGGCACCAGCATTTGCCAACTGCATTCAATTCAAATTCAGCAAGTCTATGGGATTTTCCAAGTGATTTTGCAGAACAAGCCAAGCCTTCTCAAATAGACCTGTCCGGTGGTAATTGAAACTCTGGAAACAATATCATACTAACACCTTATTTCTGGATTTCTCCATAAGTCCCCATATTTCTCTTTTGCCATGCTAGTCAATATTTATAATGCAGATGCGATAATAAAGCTTTTCAAACGCTGTTATGCCCGAATCACACCGGGCCCGTATCAATTTTAACACTGGACAGTTTCATATTTATAATCAATGGATGAAAATTAGGAGGAAGGAGACAGAACTTCTAGTCAATCTTGTAGCTTCAGTTGTGAAGACATCCATCAAAGGTCTACCTTTCAAGACTCAGGAGTTGAAGTGACCTTGCTCTGGGGTTCTGTTGAACAAGCGATCTTCTTCTAACCGACAGGAGAAAAATTTAATATCATTTTTTTGACTAATTGTTAAGGAACAGAAATTTGGAACATAAGATTTGGAATAGTATAAAGTGCATGAGCAAGCGGAAATTAGTTCTATTAACAGGCGCTATGCTTGCTGTACTATTCTTTGCACCCATATACTCTGCTGTTCTGCCATCAGCCGCATATGTAACATCCATAAATGGACTTGCCTCACTTTCATTCATTCTATCAAAACAGGGCTTTATCATAATGGGCACTCACTTATATTGGGGAGTCCCACCTTTTGCGTAAATCCATATTCTTTAAAATGACTTTTTACCTGCATTTATTCTGCAACTCCCGGCAATTATGTCCCTTAGGATACAAGTATATATTTTGTGACAAATTGAAATTTATAAGGGGAATGAGGTGACTGCTTATTCAGACGCTAGAATCTATGGTGGAATTGGTTCAATATTGGTTATTCTAACAGTTGCACCAACAATTGGGTGGGTTCTAGGAATTGCGGGTTTCGTCCTTTTACTTATGGCCATAGATCGGCTTTCGACAGAACTGGGTGACCGACATATATTCACCAACGCCATACTGTCAGTGGTTTTTGCAATCATCGCTGTGGCAGTGTCAGCATTTTTCGTGATTGCGTTAGTTTTGCATTACGTTGGTGTGAACTACCCATATGGTTTTCCGAATATGATGGGTCCATACCAGAACCTTGGGGCAGTAAACTGGTCTGCGGTGGTAATCACCTTAATCCCCGCCTTACTTGCAACTTGGGTCCTCCTGGTATTTTCTGGCTACTTCATACGGCTAAGCTATGGAGCTATATCTCAGAGGCTGAATATTCCACTGTTTGAAACAGGCGCTCTGTTCTACTTCATAGGCGCAATTACTGTGGTAATCATGATAGGGTTCCTGTTGCTCCTTGTTGCCCAGATAATTATTGCAATCGCCTTTTTCTCAATTCCTGACAACCTCGCAGCCAGAAAAGGTGCAAGCCAGACATGAACACAGTTTCGCTCTGATAAGCAACTATGGAAAATTATTGGAATGTGGTGCTCCCTATTGACCCGCCAGTAAATGTGTCAACCAGCGCAATTCTGGTTATGTGGCTCTGCGAGTTGTGCAGGTACAGCTCCACAAAGCTTGTGCTCGTCAGGTACCCGGCACTGCTTTGCAAGGAAACCGTGATATAATTGCTGTAATTGAAAGAATCAGCATTGGCATATACCTGCCCCAGGCCAATTTCATCCACGGTGTTGTTTGATAGCGTAACTATGAGATCCACATCACTGACAGAAACGTTTCCATTTAAGGAATTTATGTAAATTGTGTAATTTCCATAATTCAGGCTACCGATGGGTTGGGTGTTGTAGACCACCTTAAGTGCCGCGGTTGGAGTGTTCGGCACCGGATTTGGAATATAATTCTCCAGCAGGGTGTAAGCGGTGGCAATCATGGTAACTGTGATTGCAACAAGAAGGACTGTTGCTATAATTGGGGAGACAGCCTTATCCTCCCGGCTCACTATTTTCCTCATATGCAGGGTTTTAAGCACACATCAAGATTTAAAATTTATTACAGGCAGATGAACATGCATAATTTCATACATAATGGCAGGGAGTCCGTAAAATATTGAAAATTCGCATAATATTTTAACGTCCTAGCCATATGTGTTTCAATGACATTCAATATTGAGCTTCCATCTGCAAAGCATGGAGAGCGTCTCAGCCAGAAATACACATGTGACGGCCAGGATTACTCCCCGGAGATTGTATGGTCAGATCCACCCTCCTCTACCAAATCATATATTCTTATTATGGAAGACCCCGATGCCCCAAGAGGTACTTTTGTGCACTGGGTTTTATATAATATCAAGCCCGAGGTGAAGCAACTTCCAGAAAACCTGCCGAAGGAAAAGGTTACAAACGATGGAATGGCACAGGGAGTAAACAGTTTCAATAAAATAGGCTACAACGGGCCATGCCCTCCAAGGAAGAACGTTCACAGGTACTTTTTCTACCTCTATGCTGTGCTGCAGGGGCCAGAGCTTGAACCAGGGCTAACCAAGAAAGACCTATTGAAGATCATAGAGGACAAGACAGTAAAGCAAGCTTCCATTATGGTAAAATATGGCCGTTCATACGAATGAACCCCTCCAGATTAGAACCCAGGAGAATAAATGCCTAGCCTAAAAACGACAATAACCGGAATAGGGCTTCAGAACCCTCTGATGCTTGCCTCCGGCATACTGGACGAGAATGGATATACCATGAAAAACATTCTCGAATGTGGCGCAGCTGCAGTTGTAACAAAATCCATTGGCAGAGAGGAAAGGACTGGCTACCGTCCCCCAATAGTGGCTGAGGTTCCCGATGGACTTCTAAACGCAGTTGGACTTTCGAATCCCGGGATTGATAATTTTGGCAATGAGGTGGGGATAGCACTGCAGGCAGGCAAACCGGTCATAGGAAGCATTTTCGGTGGCACAGCTGATGACTTTCTCTATGTTGGCAAAAAGATGGAGGAATACGGGGCAAACGCCCTTGAACTCAACCTCTCATGCCCACATGTGCTCGGTGTGGGTTCTGAAGTAGGATCAGATCCTGAACTCGTTGAAGAGATCATTGGGGAACTGAAGAATAAAATCGAGATTCCCGTCTGGGCCAAGTTGAGCCCCAATGTCACAAACATCTTAGAAATTGCCAATGCTGCAAGCAAGGCAGATGCATTTGTAGTCATAAACACAGTCAGGGGAATGGCCATTGATATATACGCAAGGCGCCCTGTACTGTCCAACGCATATGGCGGATTATCGGGCCGTGCAATCAAGAATGTGGGAATCAGATACGTCTACCAGCTTTACAAGGAAACAGGCAAGCCCATAATTGGCGTTGGAGGAATCGAGGCGTATGAGGATGCAATTGAATACCTCATGGCGGGGGCTTCTGCCCTCGAGATCGGAACGGGGGTCTATTCAAAGGGTAAAGGCATCTTTTCAGAGATCAATAGCGGCATTTCCTCATTCATGGAGTCAGAGGGGATCGCCAGCATTAAAGAGTTGGTAGGAGCGGCAGTCCAGTGATTCATTCAGTGATTGAACGGGTAGACAGGGAAACCCCAACTACTGTCACAATTCTCTTCCCATGGGAAAAGGAAGTGCGCCCGGGGCAGTTCATAATGGTCTGGATTCCAGGCGTTGGCGAGATTCCAATATCACTTTCCTTCACTGGCCATACAAAAGGAATAACAGTGAAGAGTTACGGCCCAACTAGCACTGCGATCACGAAGCTTAGGGCTGGAGAGAAAATATTCTTCAGGGGGCCTTATGGAAATACTTTCAGGAAGCACGATGGGAAGGCCCTGATAGTTGGCGGCGGCTCCGGAATGGCTGGCCTATTGCCGCTAATAACGCCTGAATCGCATGGTCTGGTTTCAGCTAGGACAAAGGCAGAACTGCTCTTTGCGGACAGGTTTTCTCCCGAGAAGCTCACCACTGTAACCGACGATGGCAGCAGTGGGATAAAAGGATTTGCTGTGGAAGGGCTTAAGAGCATGGACCTTGGAGAATTTTCCATGATGTATGTCTGTGGCCCGGAACTGATGCTTAAGTCTGTGCTGGATTACATTTCAGGCGATGGCATAGACGCTGATTTCTCTCTGGAGAGACACATGAAATGTGGCATTGGGGTTTGTGATTCATGTTCAATAGATGGGTTGCAGCTCTGCACGCAGGGCCCCGTATTCACGAAATCTGCCCTGCTAAATTCCAGGGAATTCGGCAGGGAGAGGCTCAGCGTGAGCGGCTTGAGGGTCAAACTTTAGCTTAATGCCAAGATCCTGACCATGCAATGGGTACAAGAAATAACTATTAAGTACTCTAATCAATACTTTGTGGCAGATGCAGAAGCTTTTCAATTACAGGGGCGCACACCAGTACTTTCTGGACATGCTTGCCAACGGCCAGCTTATGGGGCGCTCCTTCGTATTCCTGGGCAAAGAGGGCACTGGAAAAACGCAGATCCTCAATGAAATAGAGGTAAATGCAAAGGCCCAGGGCTTCAGAGTCTACAGGACACGGTCCTACGCTTCCAGTGAAGCCCTCATGTACCAGGCTTACAATGAACTGCTAAACCAGCTGCACAAACAGTTCAACGAAAGGTCCCTTCCTCAGATTGTAGAGGAATTTTCCACGCTAAATGAGGAAGTTGCATCACGAACTTTCTTCATTATAGATAACCTTGAAAACATGCTCCAGCATTCACGGGAACTTTTCATTTACATATCCAGGCTCGCCCCGAAGCTGGGGTTTTCAATTTTCGGAACTATAACTGAAGACAATGTAGAGGATGGCAGCTCAATTGTGAGATTCCTGAATCTAGTGGGCGCTGAACCGGATATCCAGATAATCAATTATGAGAGGACCAACCTGGAGGACACAAGGGCCCTGCTCAAGAATATGAAGTATAATCTGCCATCCAGCTTCATACAGGAACTTTTCCGACTGACAAACGGGAATATACGTTCCCTTGTATACACCCTGAAATACTATGAGGAACAGGGAATAATAAATTCCAGCGGAGAACTTGAGGAAGTAACCTACAGGTATTTTCCAATCCCGCCAAGTTCAGAGATCCGGTTCGACAAAGCAATCAGGGACCTGAGCGACGGAGAAAGGAAAGTAGTTGAGATCGTGGCACTCATTCCGGAAGAAATGTCCCCAACTTTCATATCTACACTTGCCCAGCTTGAGGTCAGCCAAGTTCTGGACGCACTTGAAAAGCTCCGGGACATCGGCCTTGTTACAGAGCGAGCTGCAAATTACAGCATGGTAAACAACCGTGTTTCAGACATCATAATGAACTCCGTCTATTCAAATGGCGGATACATCATCAGCGAAACTTTCCTAAAGCAGCCTGGATTTTCAAATCTGCCGTTCATTACCAAACTAAAGGTCTTCGAATTGAGGAAGGACCCCCAACGCATAGAGGAACTGGTCAACGGGAACTGGAGGAAATTCATAGACAAGTTGAGCTATGTCGGTTTTCCCCAGGATCTGTTCATGAACCTTTCTAAGTTTGTATCCGGCAAGGAGGCAAAGGCTCACCTCGCAATCCTGTCCGCACAGTCGTACTTCAACCTTGGGAGGCTTGAGGACGCCATTGAAATTTACAATGACCCAGACCTTCTTGCAGTTGAACCTGTCTTCACAAAGCTCAGTGCAGCGAAGCTGGCGCAGAGGACTGACCGTTACCAGGATGCTATTGACATGTGCATGGACCTGCTCAGGGAAGAGCCACTGGAGCCTTATGACCGGGCTTCCGCATGGCTAACAATCGCAACTGGGCACTCTTTCCTTAACAACATTGAGGAAGGGGAAAAGGCGGCAGAAGAAACCATCAAGATAGCAAAGGAAAATAACATTTCAGAGCTCATTGCAGACGGATATGGGACTCTCGGCACTCTAAAGATCAAGAAATTTGACCTTAAGGGGGCTCTCAAGGAATACGAGGAAGCCCTGAAGCTATGCCAGGAATTCAAGTTCTACGATAGGGAGCTTCTCATGCTCAATAATATTGCCATCATTTACAGCTACTGGGGAGACTTTGAGCAATCAGCCAAGATGCTCACAGAAATCATCGAGAAATCATACATTTCAGGAGAACTGGTTTCAAGGGCATATGCAACTTACAACCTTTGCGAAATCTATTACAACATTGGCAGGAAGGAGGACTTCATGTCACACTTCCCCGGAGCCGCAGGCCTTGTGAGGATGCTTGGGGACAGCAATCTTTCTTACCCATTCTTCAGGTTTGCAACCATGGCTTCATTCGACATGATGAGTTATCCCAGTGGCGTCAAGTACGCAGAAGAGCTCCTCAAGATTTCAAAGTCCATAGGCAACAAAGCTAAGGAGAAACTGGCCAGAGGCTTGTATATAATTGTGCAGCCTACCCTGAATGAAGCGATCAAGAAGGAGCTTGAATCCATAATGGATTTGGAAATAACGGAAGCGGATGACTTTCTCCCCACCTGGTATCTCCTTTCTGGCATACACCACAGCCTGAAAGCAGACATTGAAGGGGCTCATGCTGCTTTTGAAAGGCTCGTGAAAACTGCGGATTCCCTTGGTGACTCCATGGGATTTGCAATAGCACGCCTGGGGCAGGCTATCGAGCACCTCATTAAGGGAGACAAGGAAAAACTCCTTGAAGTTGTTGGAAACGGGTATACAATAGGCAAGGATACTGTGATTTACCAGAATATTACCCAGATGTTCATGAAATATTGCAGTGATGAACTATCCAAGGAGGACAGGGAGAGCATGCCAGAGTCAACCATACATTTAGCGGTGATGGTCCTCATGGGACTGATGCCAGCTGGAATTGAGATGGAAGATGGCATGGACCGTTACTCATACTTTATTAAATGCAAGGAGATCATAGGCAAGAGGGTACCTTCTCTATGACTTCAGGCTCATTGCAGGCGCAGTGCATGTTCTATGAGGATGCCAGGTGCTATTTTCATGCAGGTTTTCCCACGGAATGCACACTCTGCTTCAACTTCTCGTCACCATACAAGGTTGTGGAAAAAGGCAAAGTAAAGGCAGTTTACACCCTGATGGACGTAATAAAATCAAGGAAAGACAATGAGCTATTCTTCCCCAGGAAAGAAGGATTCCAGAAAACACTTTAATCATATGGGGGTGTATTTTAATATTCCAATACCATTTCAAGTGGGGCCCGTGGGGTAGCTAGGATATCCTTATGGCCTTCGAAGCCGGAGACCTGGGTTCGAATCCCAGCGGGCCCGTCCCAGAAATGGGTAATTTCTCTTTAAAAATGAGGAATAAATTGCCCATATTTTTGAAAGCAAGGCCCATTCTTTCTGGCAGGCAGTCTGGGCTATTTCAATTTATGTGCCATGTTCCTCGAAGTTTAGATTTTACTCCGGATTTTCTTGATCACTGCGAATAATTATATGGGTGCCCCAGAAAAAATTGAATTCCCTTTAAATTCCTAATTACAGAAGGATGCCACTTTAAGTAGATTCTTTGCTGGAAAAATGCTCTGCCACATATTTTCCCGATGGGATGAGAAGCGAAGAAACAACTGTTCCAACTGACAGTATCAGAAGGAGGTACCAGATTAGCCTGAAATCTATTGTAAAGACATATGCAAATGGTATGCCGATCAAGATGAACGTAATTCCCACAAGGGTCCTCTGTATTGCGGCAAACATCCCCCTGTTTTCCTTCCCGATGATCTTCAGTTCGTAAGTCATTCCTCCAGCGACAAATATTGGGCCAGGGGCGGAGAATCCAAGGGAAAGGTAGAACAGGTAAGGCTGGGAAAAGTAAAATGCACCTGCAAGGAATGAATACATCCCAAGGTCCAGAAGTGAAAGGAGGACAACATATGCCTTGCCCATTGATGGGTGGGAATCAACAAATTTCTCCCCATAGAGGCCAAAGGGAACTGAAAGTGCAAACCCTATTCCAAGTGCTATTATGGCGAAAATCGGCGTTACATCGATTTTCTGGCCGCTAATAATGAAGAAATAGGATACAACGTAAACGCCAATGGCCATGAATATTTTTGTAAGAAGAATAGGCGCCACAAATCGCTTTCTTGAGGAGAGGGCCCTAGCGCTCTCCATGAAACCGGGTCGTTTTGTCTTCCTCTCTGCCTCAACCATCATTTTCCTGTTTTCCGGAAACAGGATGAAGAAGGCTGCTAATGTGGCAAAAAGCAACGTTACTCCTGAAATGAGGTAAATTATGCGGAAGGTTGAGAATACGACCGCGGCTGCAACAGTGAACATTGCAATTGCCCCGCCGAGCATTTCCATGAGAATTATCCTAGAATAGTGCTTTCCCACTATGGAAAGCCTTACTGCTTTGCCTATGAATGAAGAAAGCGATGTTTTGAAGGTGTTCTGCGACACTAGCACAATTCCGATTCCTGCGGCCATCAGGATCCCTGAATAGAGCAACATGCCCAGGGAGTCAATGAACAGGAATATGATCATTATTCCATATACCGTTGCACCGAGTATCATCAGGCCGTATGCCTTCCCCCGGTCAATGAGCCTGCCCTGCGGGATCAGAATGAAAAGGAGGATTACCTGCCCTATGCTTGTTCCGAGGCCTCCGTATATAATGGAAATGTTACTCCTTTCAAGGAGATAGAAAATGGTGTACCCGAAAACATTCATTGTCAGCGCAAAAAGAAAATTCAGGACCGAGAGGGATGATATGAACGGGCTTATTTTTTCTGATTTTTCCCCTTCGGAACTCAACAATTAACTTTTACTGATTTTTACTATAAAAGTCTTGGGATTCTTTAGGTTCGAATCATATATAGGGCAAAAGATTTTCTGGAAAATCCGAGACGTTGACATATGCGTCACCACTCAATTCAGGGCCTACATTGTAACATTTCCTGAAGTTTACATTCACCTGCCTGTCTGATATGATATACTTCCCCCCATTGTTCAGGAAGAAACCAAGATTCTCGCTCCTGTAGGGAAGAATTATATTCTCTGAAACCTCCAGCATCCTCTTCAATGTTTCAGGGGCTTCATCAGGGCTTAGCACAACGCTGTAAGCCCCGGAGATAAGGGAATCCATGAGGTCTTCGATTCTGTTGGGGAAATTTACCACAATAAGTTCGAAGAACTTTGCTACCCTATCGTATAGCTTGAAGTTGAACTTGCCCCGAAAGATGGCGTCATAGTCGCAGATCATGATTTCCTCACCCTCCATTTCCTCAAGGCCAATTCCGGGAGGGATTCCAGAAAGTTCGCTCCCTTGAATTGTTAAGCATTTGATTGACAACTGCATGGTCATATGGAGAGGATAAAAACACTTTTCCCGGGAAACCTGTTCAGGGGGTCAAGCCGGCATCCCGTTCCAAGTAAAGTGAAATACAAAGCCCACGTGCCAAAACTTATTAAGACATCCAGTTCATACCAAACAAGAGTGAAAAGAGGCAGGTTTTACAGCATTCCGTATAAAAAGGAAGACAAGGCGGTAGCGGAAGTTATAGGCGCTATTCTCCTATTTGCTGTCCTCATAACACTTTTCACCAGTTTCATGGTATGGTATATCCCTGCACAGGAAACTGCCAATGAAACGCATTACGAGACCCTGAATAAGGCAGCACTGGGAAGCCTGGTCTCTGATTTGCATTCACCATCAATAGCTGCCGGTTCAATTCTGAGTGCAACTGTTCCACTTGGGATCTCTGGTGTTTCTATATTCTCCCAGGCCAGTGACACACAGCTCTCCATACTGCCATCTAGTGCAGCCTTTAACGCGTCCATCACAGCGAGCCTACTGCTTAACCTCACCGGCACAGGAGGCACGCACACTTCAAACTACGTCAATCTGTCCTACAGGATAGCCGGAGTCATGCTTTCAAATGGCAATACACAGTATATCACAGCAATAAATTACCTGGTGGAAGACGGCTCCCTATTCCAGTTATACGGGAACAACCAGCCGGCTGACAATCTCGGCCCGCTTCCTTTAGGCATTACAGGAGGGTCTTCAGGGCACTCCATTAGCTTGTCGGCCATGGGACTAACAGGTTCCTCTGAAATATTCTCCTCTACTGGCTCACAGGTTGTGAACCTACTGGCAAACACCAGTATTGTTGATTATTTCACAAACGGAACATCAGTTACATCCTCCGGTGCAGTATACACGGTAAATAACATGTCGCTGCACTCGCTGAACTATACGTTCAATGGCACTTTAGCCAAGACATGGGATTATGCATTCTTTTCCCAGTACAACAACAGCAGGGCCCCTTACGCCACTGCGGTGGCACTTCCAGGCTGGAGTTTTGCTGGAAGCCCATTTGTTGCATCTGCATCCAACACATCTTTCTCAGTAACCTTCAGCGGCAATCTTCTGTTAAACTCATTCAGCAGCCAGTATCTTCTTTTTCAGGGTGATTAAATCTCGTTGCTTTGAATTTTTCTTTCTTGGAAGTCATTATAGATGTACATTTCCTTTAGGGAGTTTTAACTCCGAAAACAATATAATTGAATTCTGGCATACTCATTAGATAATAATGACTGGGGACAAATATGAGCTCACCATCGACAAGATTTTCAGTTCTTCGGTAAGAAACAACCCTAAACAGATCATTTCTTACATGGGCAAGGAAGAGGTGACCTATGAACGGTTCCGCCAAAGAGTCTATGAAATAGCAAGGGGACTGGTAAAACTTGGCATAAAAAAAGGAGACAAGGTGGCGGTTCTTGAGTGGGATTCTCTCAGGTATCTCGAGGCATATTATGCAATTCCACTGGCTGGAGGGGTACTGCACACGGTCAACATAAGATATCCACCTGACCTCATATTCTATACAATGCAGCACGCAGATGACAGGTATGTGATCATCCGCGATGAGTTTGTCCCCTTGATTGAGGGCAGCATTGGCCTCTTCGACTTCGTAAAGGGTTGGATAGTGTCTTCCGACCATCCGGATGGGGAACCTAAGCTGGACGGTTCACACCATTACCACAGTCTTGGGGAGGGCGCAGATTTGGTCCAGCTCCCAATACTTAACGAGGATGATCTTGCCACTATTTTCTACACTTCCGGAACAACGGGGCTCCCAAAGGGTGTCAGCTTCACCCACAGGCAACTCGTTCTCCATACTCTAACTATGGGAGTAGCCCTCGGCGATGAACCAATCAACCTCAAGAGCACAGACGTGGCCATGCCCCTTGTGCCCATGTTTCATGTGCATTCCTGGGGAATGCCGTACATGGCAATCCTCAAGGGCATGAAGTATGTCCTCCCAGGCAGGTATGATTTCAATGAAATACCCAAGATAATGAAGAAAGAGAAAGTCAATGTGAGCTTCATGGTCCCATCCATCCTTTATATGCTCATGAACAGCGAAAACAGAGATGACCTCAAATCCCTGAACCTGAGGGTAACTGTCGGTGGAGGTGCCTTGCCAAAGGGCCTTGCCGATAAGGCAAGGTCTATGAACATCATGGTAAACGCAGGGTACGGGATGTCGGAAACTGCGCCAATACTAACACTGGCGACTTATAACAAGTATGTTCACGAGCTCCCCGAAAAAGAAAGGGGAGAATTTGAGATCAAAACTGGGATTCCAATTCCTTTAGTGGATATGCGTGTCATAGATTCTTCAAGGAAAGAGGTGCCGTGGGATTCCAAGTCAATCGGCGAGATAGTGGTCCGTGCACCATGGCTCACATCAAGCTATGTTAGGGATGAAAGCAACACAAAGAAACTCTGGATCGATGGCTGGATGCATACAGGAGACCTTGCAGTTGTTGATTCACATGGGTACATTTCCATCGTGGACAGGGAGAAGGATGCAGTAAAGTCAGGAGGAGAGTTCATTCCGACAGTAATTCTGGAAGACCTAATCAGCACATTCCCGGGCATTGGTGAAGTGGCTGTGGTTGGAAGAGCCCATGACAAGTGGGGCGAGAGGCCAGTTGCATTCATTTCGGGGGCCAACAGCCTTGACCATGACAAGCTAAGGGCTCACCTGGAGCAGTTCGTTTCTGCAGGCAGGGTTGCAAAATTCTGGCTTCCAGACGAGTACATCCCAATTGACAGCTTTGAGAAAACCAGCACCGGGAAAATCGACAAGAAAGTACTGAGGGAGAAGTTAAAGAGAGCCTGATCTCTCTTTCTTCAATTCCTCCAATACCTCTTTTACCCCATCTTCAATTGGAATCGTTTCTTTCAGCAGTGGTTTCTTAGCATAAAGTGCTTCTGCCTCGGGAAGGATATATTCCCTGTGGGCAACTTCCAGTTTTACTCCTGTGGCATTTTCAACTATTTCTATGAGGCCATTGACAGAAGTTCCTTTTCCAGTGCCGATTTCGTGATGGCCCTCCTGTACTTTACCATCAAGGATGAGATCTATGCATCGCGAAACGTCATTGACATGAATAAAGTCCCTTACATGGTTTCCGTCACCATACACAGTTACTGGCTCACCTTTAAGTGCAGCATTGCAGAACAGGTATACTGCCCCCTTCCTGCTGGTTGGGCCATATATGTTGTAGAATTTCAGTACGTGCCTTCTGAGGCCGTATAGGTTGTGGTAAAGCTCTATCCATTCAACCACCTGCTTTTTAGCCAGTGAATATGGGTTGGTGGCTTCGCTTTCAGATCCAGATGTGGGGTAAACAACTATTGAATCGTGTTTCCTTGCCAGCTCGAGTATCCTCATTGAAAGATCAAGGTTGTCCTGAAAATATTCATACGGCTTATCCTTGGAAAGCCTGATCAGGGTTCTCGCGCCAAGGTGAATGATATAATCATATTTCTTGTCGGGAATTTGGTCCCCAGCATCAATTCCGTCCACTTCTTGGTATTTCTTCCTGAAATTGGAATAAATAATGGCGCCAATGAAACCTTTGTGTCCTGTTACAAGAATCTTCATGGGTTGACAATTGTTCAGGAGTTATTCTAAATATCGTTATTTTTTCGCTCATGAATGCATTATTGAACCAATAATTTTTAATACCCACGAAAAATAAAACTCCAGATTGCTGGTAAGAGAGGTTTACTTTGCCATTGGTCTTCTGACCCTGGCAACCGTTTTTTATTATCTGATAAATTCGTACAGTTCAATGAGATACATCTCTCAGACTGACTATTCATTGGTGGATCCAAATAAAGCCACAATTGTAATTCCAGTTTACAATGAAAAGGAGAATATCTTCACAGAAGCAATTGACTCTGTTTCAAGGCAGGGCTGCAGCTTCGTCGTTGTTGGTGACTCCAGTTATGAACCATATAAGGCAATAACGGAAACAAGGGGTGGGCTCTTCGTGCACCAGAAATCCAGGCAGGGGAAGAAAAAGGCACTTGCACTGGCAATGGGCTACCTTAGCACGGAATATGTCATGTTCATGGACAGCGATACCATACTCCCTGAGAATGCGGTTTCAAGCATGATGTCCCATTTCGTAAACAATGTGGGCGGAGTGGGGGCCAATCTCACAATTAAAAAGACAGGAGATCCCCTTTCATATGCATCGGAGTTCGTTGAGAGGTCCAGGGAAGTCATTTTCAGGGCCATGTCTGCCCATGGGAATGTAATGAACCTTGACGGTGCCTGCGTTATGTACAGGACTGACATAATCCGGCCCTTCATAATGTCAAAGGAATTCTCAGATTTCTCAATCATGGGGAAGTCATCACCGCTTGGTGATGACTGGCAGATGACAGGATACATAATCAAGAACGGGTACAAGGCAGTGAAGGATTACACCACAAAGGTACAATGCTATCCTCAGGAAAACGTGAAAAAGTTCTTCAGGCAGAACCTCAGATGGTCACGTTCCAACTGGATCAGGTTTGGCAGGGAGCTCCGGGAAGGCACCATAATCAAGGCAGGAGGTTTCTATACTCTGGAAATGGTCTACACTTTCGCTCTTCCGTTCATTGCGCTGGGAATAGGAATTTTCAAGCTGTATTCATTCTTCCTCTTCAATCATGCATCTTTCCAAGCTGGAGATATCTTTGCTTTCGCATTATTTGGGGACCTGAACACATTAGGGTCTCATCTATTCATCAGGGTCGCAGTTGCACTTATGAACCTGGGCGGCTCAGCTATATTCCTTGGGGCGGTGGTGCAGAGAATGAGCGGCGAAAGGCTCAAAACAATAGCATATGGTGCACTTGCACTGGGTGTGCTGTTTGTGACAAGCATCTATGGGCTCCTCACTTTCTGGAAGGGGAACAGCTGGGGAACAAGATAAACAATTGTTAAAATTCCATAAAAATAAAATTTTGAGGATATCTGACAAAAATTAATACATTATACACACTATCTTCTTGGAAAATGAGTCAACCCAACTATCCTGGCTATGAAGACCGTGAAGAAGACTTCAGCACATCAGACGAGGAGCTACAGAATTACCTGGAGCAGCTCAGGGTCAAGATCATGATCTTCGGGGCTGGAGGTGCAGGCTCTAATACAATTAACAGGCTAATGAAGGAAGGCATCAATGGTGCGACTATGATTGCTTGCAACACTGATGCCCCACACTTGCTCAAGACGAAAGCAAACCACAAGATTCTAATGGGAAAAAGCCTCACAAGGGGCCTTGGCTCTGGCGCTGACCCGAGGATAGGGGAACTAGCAGCCAAGGAATCTGACCAGGAGATTATGCGGTATATCGCGGGCACAGACATAGCTTTCATCACAGCTGGCCTTGGCGGGGGTACCGGAACAGGCTCTGCCCCCTATATTGCATCAAGATCCAAGGACAGTGGCGCGCTCACAATATCCGTTGTTACACTCCCATTCAAGTCAGAAGGTAAGGTAAGAATGGAGAATGCCACGCAGGGGCTGTCCAGGCTTTCAAATTATTCAGACACCGTGATAATCATACCCAATGACAAGCTTCTTGAACTTGTGCCTGACCTGCCTCTTGAAAAAGCTTTCAGGTTTGCTGACGAAATCATTGTTAAGGCGATTACAGGAATTTCTGACCTGGTGACCAAACCTGGCCTCATAAATCTTGACTTTAACGACCTAAGGACCATCATGAAAGATTCCGGAATTGCAATGATAGGCATAGGGATGTCGAGCGCCGAACCAGGCTTAAGGGTGGAGGAAGCAGTCCACAAAGCACTCAACTCGCCATTCCTCAAACTGGATATGAGCAATTCATCGGGAGTAATAATAAACATTACTGGCGGAACTGACCTCCAGCTAGAAGAGTCAAGCAGCGCTGCCGATATGATCAGGAAACTTGTTGGAAAGGGTACACAGATCATCTGGGGAGCCACGGTTGACCCAAAGTACACGGGGAGCGTCGAAGTGCTCGTAGTTGCAACCGGCCTTTCCTATACAGAGATACAGAATATGGGGCAGCAAACGAATAAGGACACTGGAGTAGATACAATCTGAAACTACAAAGCCAATGTTGCTAGGATGCCTAAAAAACATTTTTAATACTATTAAAAATACTGCTACGCTTAAGTGCCTCTCAAAACCTGCAGAGGGAATGTTGAGGGGAAAATTCTGGAGAAAGTTTAATGGAGCAATATAAAGAGGCCGACCTGAAAAACATAGCAACTAGCATAAGAAGGAAGATTATAGAGATGGTCTACTCTGCCAAGAGCGGGCATCCAGGTGGATCTCTTAGCATCGCTGACATTCTTGCTGTGCTTTATTTCAAGGAAATGAACATCGATCCACTTGACCCGACAAATCCTGAGAGGGACAGGCTTGTGCTGAGCAAAGGGCATGCGTCCCCCGGCCTCTATGCAGCACTTTCAATTAGGGGTTTCTTCCCGGAATCTCTACTTTCGGGTTTCAGGAAGTTGAATTCTAAACTCGAGGGCCATGTCCACAGAGGCGTTCCAGGAGTTGAGGCTTCCACGGGTTCACTTGGCCAGGGCCTTGGCATAGGGGTTGGAATGGCTCTTGCCGGGAAACTTGACTCAAAAAACTATCACGTATTCGTTATTGTTGGCGACGGAGAAATTGAAGAGGGTAGCATATGGGAAGCCATGATGGCCGGTTCAAAGTACAGGCTAAACAACCTTATTGTCATACTTGATAAGAATGGCGTGCAACTGGACGGCTATACGAAGGACATAATGCCCATTGAAAACGTCAAGGAAATGGTATCAAGTTTTGGATGGAATGCCATTGAAATAGATGGCCACAATTTTGAGGAAATAATTTCTGCGATTGAAAAGGCCAAGAAGAGCAAGGAAAAGCCAACATTCATCATCGCAAATACAGTAAAAGGCAAGGGGGTAAGCTACATGGAAAACAATCCAAAGTACCATGGCGCACCTCCTGCTTCACAGGAAGAATACGAGAGGGCCCTCAGGGAAATAGGGGGTGAGGAGTAAATGCTCAAGGGGCAGTCAGAAAGTTTAAGGGATGCCTATGGCGAGGAACTAAAGACTCTTGGCGCAAAGTACACCGAACTGGTTGTTCTAGACGCGGACCTTTCTTCCTCAACCAAGACATCGATATTCGGCAAGGCATACCCTGACAGGTTCTTCAACATGGGCATTGCGGAGCAGTCCATGGTTGCCACTGCAGCAGGCCTCTCATTGAGCGGCAAGAGAGTCTTTGCATCCACATTTGCAGTATTTCTCATGAGGACGTACGAGCAGATGAGGCAGTCAGTATGCTACAACAACCTCGACGTTAACTTCGTTGTCACGCATTCCGGAATCACCGTTGGAGAAGACGGGGCTACCCACCAGATTGTCGAAGATGTAGGAATTATGTCAGGGCTGCCCAACATGAAGGTTTCTGTCCCTGTAGATTCAATAGAAACCAGGAGCGTTATAGATTTCCTTGCAGAAAGGGGGAGGGGTCCCAACTTTGTCAGGCTTTCCAGGGAAAAATTCCCTGTACTAAATGACAAGAATTATGAATTCAAGCAGGGAAAAGCACACACCTTCAAGGACGGGGACGATGTCACAATCATTGGCATGGGCGTAATGGTGTCATTTGCCCTTGAGGCTGCTGAGCAGCTCAAGAACAAAGGCATTGATGCGCGTGTCATCAACATGAGTTCCATCAAGCCGATAGACAGGAATGCAATTGTCAAAGCTGCTAAGGAAACAGGGCATGTTGTAACTGTGGAAGAGCACTCGATTTACAATGGCCTTGGAAGCAGAGTCGCAGAAGTCACCTCTGAAGAATATCCAGTCCCGGTCTGGAGGCTTGGCATGAGAGATACCTTTGGAAAGTCTGGCAAGGGCTGGGAACTCTTTGATTACTTCCATATGGGAGTGGATGATATAGTGAAAATGACAGAAGGCTGTTTTAGGGAGGAACCAAGATATGAAAATTTTCCTTGATACTTCAAACGTGGATGAGATAAAGGAAGGCGTGGAACTCGGATTGGTGGATGGCGTTACAACCAACCCAACATTGGCAGCAAAGGAAGCCGGGAAAGGCAAGACTTTCTCAGAGGTCATAAAGGAGATCCTTGCGATCACCCCTGGGCCAGTGAGTGTGGAAGTTGTAGCAACGGATTATGAGAACATGATGAAGCAGGCATTGAAGGTTAGCCAGCTTGGATCAAATGCAGTCGTAAAGATCCCAATGACACTTGACGGGCTGAAAGCAATAAAAAGCCTCAAGGAAAAGAGGATCCCAGTGAACTGCACCCTGATATTCAATCCATTGCAGGCGCTTCTTGCGGCCAAGAGCGGTGCAGAATATGTCTCGCCATTTGTTGGCAGGCTGGACGACATAGGGGAAGACGGAATGCAGATCATTGACCAGATAAAGACCATGTTCGTGAACTACGGAATTGGCACTAAGATACTGGTCGCTTCCATCAGGAATCCTGTGCACGTCCTGAGGTCAGCTGTGATTGGGGCAGATGTTGTGACACTGCCCTTCGATGTGCTCAAGAAGCTTCCATCACATCCAAAAACAGACGAAGGCCTGAAAAGATTTCTGGATGACTGGAAGAAAGTATCGCCAAGTGGAGAATTTCCACTTTAAACCATTTTTATTGAAACTCAAATCTCCTTTAATAAAAAAATACTCGGAAAGAAAGTTTTGTCTTGGAGGTTCCCAGTCATATTTCATTCGACCAGGCAGCACTGAAAAATTGGGGGAAGTGGTTCAGATTAAGAAAGAAATGAATAATGAGGGCTGTAGGTTCTCTTATATTAGTACAGCCTCAAAGTCTCTAGATTTCTTAAAGCAACCGCGTCTATGCCAAACTTGGATCTTATCAATCTGGCAAACTCCGCAGCCTTTTCTCCGTCACCATGATTTACAAGTATCTTCTGTGGCTTTGGCTGCATAGTCGCTATGTAGGCAAGAAGCTGTCTCTTGTCAGAGTGCCCTGAGAATCCTTCTGAAGTTTCTACCGCCATTCGGATCTCATATCTTGTGGCCTTTCCGCCATCGGATAGAGTAATCTCTGAAGACCCCCTCTGTATTCTTCTCCCAAGGGTGCCCTCTGCCTGGTATCCAACAAATACGAGGGAATTCTCAGGTGATGGTGCCCAGGTTTTGAAGTACTCCATCACGGGGCCACCGTTCATCATTCCGGATGTGGCAAGAACGATTTTCTTCTCGTTGGAATCGCAGATATCCTGTCTCTGCTGCCTAGATTCAACCTTCTTGAATATCTTGCTCAGGAACGGGTTTTCCCTCTTGATCATTATGGATTCCCTGAGATTCTTGTTCAGATATTCTGGATATGCTGCATGTATAGCTGTGGCCTCCATGATCATACCATCAAGGTAAACAGAGCACTCAGGTATCTTTCCCGTCCTTATGGCCTCTTCCACCACAAGCATGACTTCCTGGCTTCTTCCAACCGCGAACACAGGAACCAGCACAGAACCGCCTCTCTCAAAGGTCCTGTTCACAATGTCTGCAAAATTGTTTGATGCTTCTGCCCTTGGGTGGTGATAATCATCCCTGCCAGCATAAGTGGACTCAGTCATGAATGCCTCTGCCCTTGGGAACTTGTTGTTTGCCTGGTTGAATAGCCAGGTTTTCTCAAATTTGACATCACCGCTGAGAACAATGTTGTAAAGCCCTTCCCCTATGTGTAGGTGCACTGACGAAGAGCCCAGAATGTGGCCAGCGTTGTAAAAAGTCAGTCTCATGTCCCTTGTAATATCTGTGGTTTCATTATATCTTAAGACAATGGAGCGTTTCAGGGCTTCCCTTACATGCTTTGATTCGTATGGGCCCTTGTGCCCCTCTATGTGGGCAACTTTAATGTAATCATTCTGTAAGAGAGCTGCGAGGTCTCTCGTGGGTGGTGTCATATAAACTGGACCCTCATAACCATACTTATAGAGAATTGGAAGGAGCCCTGAATGGTCAAGGTGGGCATGTGTCAGAATTACAGCATCCAGGCTACTGAATGGTTGTATTTCTGGAACGTAAAGATATGGGGCACTTGCCCATGGCTGGTTGTCATCCTCATTTATATTCATCATTCCACAGTCTACTAGGACCTTGGAATTGTTTGTGGAAATAAGTGTGGCGCTCCTTCCCACTTCCCTATGGCCCCCGAGTGCAGTTACCCTGACCCAGGTTTCCCCCGGCATGGTGGGCACATTGAGCTTCTCACCAAGGTTATGCAGGAAAACCTTTCTTTCCTGCTTGACTTCCCTGAGAAACTCCCGCATCTCCTTTACGGTTCTTGAGTGCATTGGGGGTGCCCTAACCACCCTTGGAGACCATTTTGTCTGTTCCTTGATAGACATAATATATTCTGAATCCCTAGAAGTGATTATGGAAGGCTCCTCCGCCTCTATTACGACCTCTCCAGTATCCGATTCAAAATAAAGGTCCTTGAATCCGGCTGATTCAGGGATTATCTCCTTTATGATCTTCTCTGCTTCCTCCTCCGGGAGCATTATTGAAGGATCTGGCCTTATGGCTATTCTTCTTCTCATTTCCTGTGCTATCTGCTTGGCTAGATCCTCTCTCTTTGAGAAAAGTTCAAGATTCTTTGTGTAGACAACTATGGTTGGCCCTTCGTAATCTACCTCTGTTATCTCGTGCTCTGGATATAGCTTATCGAAAATAGCTCTTGCTTCTGATAGGTAATCTCTAAAAGACATCGCTGGGAACGCCCCGATTAAATTTAATAATAGTAGGGATTAAATTTATACTACTAATTTATATTTTTTTATTCTCTCTAATATTTCTTCCTCTGGAACTTGTTTGAAACCACTCTTTTTGTCGATGATAGCTACATCAATCATTCCGCCGGAAGCAGAGTCTCTTGCCTTGGCTGCTGAAATTGCCCTTATGACCAGTTCAATTCCCTCATCAACGCTCATATCCTTCCTGAATCCATTCTCAAGGACACCGTACACGAATGGTGAACCGGATCCTGTGCTTGCGTAAACATCCTCCACTGAACCTCCTGCAGCATCAACTGAGAAGATATGGGGTGCCTTGTCGTACCCTCCCACGAGGAGCTGGACCATATAGGGGTAGAACTTTGACTGGTTAAGGATGTTGGAGAGAAGTGTGGCTGCTGCTTCAATGGGCATGTTAACTCTTCTCTGAAGTCTGTAAAGCTCAAGTTCTGCAGACATATACCTGACGAGAACCTGGGCATCTCCTACCAGGCCTGCTATTGTCATGGCTGCGTGGGTATCAATCTGATGTAGTTTCTTTCCATCTTTGTGCATGATAAAATGGTCCATGGTAACTCTCCTTTCAGTTGCCATGATCACAGCGTCTTTTACCGTAATTCCAACTGTTGTTGTACCGGTGTGTAAAGTTTGATCCATAAGTTCACTTCCTTTAATAACTGGCTTAAGCAGAATTTTCTTTTGCTATTAAAGCCCTTTGATCGCTATTTGGTGATTGGTAATATGCTTTATGCTGGTTCTCTTGAATAATTTCTGATATATGGCATTGTTGCGTGAATTATTTGTTATATAATATTTACAAGGAATCCCACAAGAAAGCCTCCCAGTAGCCCAAGGTAAACTTCGGAGTTCGCTCCAATGGGGGAGAATACAGATTTGAGCATTGGCAGCAGAACATACAGGATTGATCCTATAGCAAGAGCATCAAATGCGACATTAAGATAGGAATTGCTGTAGAAATAACCGAGAACACTTCCAAGGATGGTTGGAACAGCACCGACAAGAAAGAGCAGTGAAAGGACGAACGCCTTCGGCCTTGCAGTTCTGAGAAATGGAGAAACGATGGGAAAACCCTCCGTGAAGTTCTGGAGCACAAAACCTACAAAGATGACTAGTGCTAAGCTTGAAAGGCCTATTGCCCAAGCAGCGCCAAACACAAGCCCCTCGGTCAGGTTCTGGAATCCTATTGCAACTGCAACTATCAGGGACACATGCATTGGTTCACTTGATTCGCTGGATTTTCTTCTGTTCTGCATTCCATAAAGAAAGAGGAAAGAAGCGCTCATGGATACTATGAATATTGCAGAAAGTCCGGCATTGGCTACATATGATCCGGCTGGGTAAATCGTGGCGGCCACATCACCAAAAATGTCGGCCAAGAGGAAAAAGAGGATACCAATGGCCAGAGCTGTAAGAAGGGCCAGAGTTTTCCTGTTCAGTTTCTTTGCGTAGACAACGGGAAATGAGATAAAGATGGAAAATCCGATAATTATGGTGAGAATTATCAGTTCAGAAAAGTGCGATAGGATTATGTCTATCCCACTCCTTGCGGGTAGGTTTTCATGAACATGATATGAGGTAATTTAGCATACCTATATGAAATTTTTTTAGGCACACCTAATAAACGGTAAGTCTAATTTAACCTTCTTGTCCCCTTTCAAACTAATTTATCTGTGCTAGGGTCGAATTACTTTCAAGGCAGTTTCACTTACAGTGGGATCGGTTGAAATATCCGGTGGAATATTTACAAATAATGCTTCTTCCAACCGAATAATTAAATTATATACGTTGGCGCTATACTCAACCATGGTACTTTATGCAAGAGACATCATGAAGGAATACACATTCATGCTCGGGGAAGAAGTCTCTGCCAGCGAAGCCGCAAAGATCATGAGCAACGATCATGTGGGTTTCGTCATTGTCAAGGTTGACGACAAGCCTCATGGTATTGTAACAGAGTGGGACTTTGTCAATAAGATCATAGCAAAGGACCTAGACCCCAAAAACGTGAAGCTCAAGGAGATCATGAATGCACCCCTGATGTCTGTAGATCCAAAAACCCCAACAGATCACGTTACTGTCCTGATGAACAAGCATGGTGTCAGGAGAGTTCCAGTTGTTGAAAACGGCAAACTAATTGGAGTCATCACCTCCAGGGACGTCCTTAGAATCTTCAAGGATTACATGGACAATCTTTCAGACGTAATTGCCAGGTTTGGCAACTTCTGAAACAATTTTATTATTCAAAAATCATGGGGAACCAAAAATATCTCTGAAAATCGTGAAGATGTCCCTGGTATCTCCACGGCAGTATTCCAAGAAATCTGGTGACTGGGATCGCCATAGCTCCTCTATCACTTCTCCAATGTTTTTCCCGTCCCTTATGACAACACCCTTCTTCCTGTCAAGCGGCAGGTGGCTGAAACCGTCGTGAATAACAACATCAGAGAGCTTCCTGAACCGGTAATCACCATCTATGGCTGCAAGATAGTCTGATATTACCGGCATCATGTCGAGGCAGTAGGCCACAGAAAGAAAATACTTAAGATTCCAAAGTTGCCGGGAGTAGGTTCTCTTCCTCATCTTCAGCCTAAGTAAAGGTATATCATATCCGCACTGGTTATAACCGATGATTATTGAAGGTTTGAAATTCAACATGAACTGGTCCAGCTCATTAAGGATCCTATCCTCCTCGGAGTCTGAATCATTTCCAGCAATGAAGAGTTCTGTTTTCAGCCCTTCATTGTAGTAGGAGACAGAAACAGCGATAATCCTTTCTCCCGTTAGAAAGTCATTCTGGTTCCTTATTATGGTCTCAAGGTCGATCGAGAGCACAGACTCAAACCCATGGTTGGCTATGAATGGCTTCACAATCTGGCTGTACATTGAGTCTCTCAATATATGAACATGCCATGCCCCTTAAAGTGTTATCTGTTAATAATTGCTGAAGCCTTTAAATTGAATATGGCAATAGCCCGTTATGAAATATGCACAAAGAGACTATGTTGGAAAGAATGCCAACCTGGATAAACTTGAAGCTCTAGTTGAGGAATTCTTTAAGGAAGAGGGTTTCAGGCTCCAGTCATCAAAGCATCCAAACGGATACCTGATTCAGGCCAAGAAAGGAGGCATTTTCAGGACATTGCTCGCAGGAGAGCGTGCATATACAGTTCTCATTGAAGGCACATCCTCCAATTTCAAGATTAAGGTTGGAGTCGGTGAGTGGCTGAAGAACCTTGGAGTCGCCGCACTGGAGTCTTTTTTCCTGACCCCACTGCTCGCATTCGTTGAAGTGCCAGAAGCACTCTGGTCATATGAAATAGAACATCATTTGTGGCACTATATTGAGACCCAGATAGAACTGGGCATCCAATAAATTTTTACCATTTTTCTCCGGTTATCCTTTCAAACATTGTGACATAAAGGTCAGAAGTCTTTTTCACCATGTCATCTGGCAATGCTGGGATTTCCGGTTCAGTTTTACTGTATTCCCTAGCATCATAAAGATCTTTATGGTATCCTATCGAACGGTAATACTGCCTGACAAATTCCTTGCTCAATTCAACAATCTTGCCGCTATCGTAGTCCTTCCTGTCCCAGAAGCGGTCCTCGTCAGCGGTGCCGAACGTGTCTATGACAATGGGCTCTCTTCCTGCACCAAAGGCGAATTCCTTTTTTCCATCCACATGAATCAGGCCGCGGGTAAGTACCTGTTTGTTGAGCCTCCTGTCAATTTTCAGTATGCTCTCCCTTATATTGTTCAGCTCCGACCCGGATAATCCGCCTATCTCAATAGCTTCACCCTTTGTCAGCACTCTGTCATATTTCTCGTACTTTGTGGTGACCTCAAAATAGGGGTCATCAAGTTCCTCCCCGTATTTGGGGTCGTGGGTAAGGCCAATATCGTCATGTGTAAGCTTGCCTGCCTTCAGCCTGTCAAAGAGCGAACCCGCAACGTAGTATCTTACAACGAATTCCAGTGGTATCACGTATTCCACTTCATAGGGGTTCCCCTTACCCTCGGGGACATAGAATTTCCTCACTCGCATTTCGTTCGGGGCTGGGCATTCGATGAAATGCGTTGATACCTTGGCTGATTCCTGAGCCATCTTGAACCAGTGGGCAGCAGTTCTGCACAGGGATTCCCCCTTGTGCGGGATTAGGTTCGGGATCATTTTGTCAAAAACAGAAATTTTGTCTGTGAACTTGAAAAGAAGGGTTTCTCCCTCATCGTATACCTCCTTGACCTTGCCTACTCGAATTGGTTCCATTTGCCTTCAATCGCTCAGATGAGATATTAAATTTGTGCATTATAACGGAGGCTCTTAAACAAGCTTCGCTGTGGTAAACAGGTATTGTTTACAACTCGTATTCACCCAATAGGTTAGATATATGGAAAAGGTATTTGGAGACATTGAGCAGAACCGAAGACTGGGCAAGATTTATGGACAGGGCACTCAAGGACAGCAAATTCAAAGATTTGACAAATCAAAGAATTGGCCAATGCATTGAGCTCATCAGAAATGGCTATGGCCTTAACGAGGTCCAGAAGGCACTCTCACTGGGCAAGAAGGAAACCTCTATTATCTTCGAACTTGCCCATTCTAGGATTAACCTGAATGGAAAATTCCAGAACTGGGACAAGCTCTGGATGGATCAGTACCTTTCCAGGTATTCAACCCCGGAAATAGTTTGCAAATATAGGTCAGAGAGAATACAGGGATATAATGTCGTTGAGGCAGGCACAGGGGCAGGTATGCAGGGAATATTCCTGTCAAATACAAATGAATCCACCATAAGCGTGGAGGTTCAGCCCGACCGATACAGGATGGCCAGGCTTAACGCCATGGAATATAAGGCCGGTAACTTGAAAATCTTAAATGGGGATATTTACGCCCTTTCACAGGATTTTGAAATTGATGAAGACACGGTAATTTTTAGCGATCCTGCAAGGCCCCCGAACGAACTGAAAAGAACAATGGACACGCTCATTCCATCGCCGCTCTCTCTGGTCAGGATTTTTGGAGAAAGGACACATAACTTCGTTTTTGACCTTCCGCCTCAGATGGAATGGAACCAGATCACGCTGGATGGAGAAAAAGAATACCTCTCTATCGACGGAAGCCTTAACCGTTTGACCCTATACTGTGGCAGGCTGAAATCTTCTGAGGTTTCAGCAGCCATATTGCCACAGAACATTCGCATGAGCGGGTCGCCCAGGGACACCCCTTTCCCGGAAGCTTCCAGGCTAGACGATTTCATACTCATACCGGATGTGTCAATTGCATATGCAAAACTTCTGTGGCTAATTGAGGAAAATTACCAGGCAAGACCTGCCTGGAAAGACAGCAGGAGAAGGTTTTACACATCAAATGCACAAATGAAGGATTTCCCTGGAGAGCAGTTTGAGATTATGGCTGCATCCAGGAGAGAAAACCTTTCCAACTCGCTGATGGAGGCAGGCGCTGGGAGGGTAATACCTAGGTTCTCGCTGCCAGAAGCACAATACTATGCCTTCAAATCTGAACTGGAAGTCAATCTGCAGGGAAAGGAAGATTTGTACATATTCAAAAAGGATGAAGTCTATTACCTGGCCAAAAAGATCAAATAGCAAGGCTAATTTTTATGCATCTTTTTATATCACTACAAAATTATTGCCCTGAAACTAAATGCTTGAGTTAAACGCCAAGGCTAAACTTCCGACCATATTCGGTGACTTTGAAATTTACACATTTAAATTCCCCAATGAAGAGGAACACGCTGTAGTGGTAAAGGGAGAAATACAAGGGAAGCAGGATATTCCTGTCAGGATACACTCCGAGTGCCTCACAGGCGATGTGCTGGGCTCAAAGAGGTGCGACTGCAGAGACCAGCTTATAACTTCCCTTAAGTTCCTGGGGAAGCAGGAAGCTGGCATGCTGATTTATCTCAGGCAGGAAGGGCGAGGAATTGGCCTTCTTAACAAGATTAAGGCATACAGCCTTCAGGATCAAGGATATGACACTGTAGAAGCCAATCTCATGCTCGGACTGCCCATTGACAAGAGAGACTACTCATTCGCAGTAGAGGTGCTGAAGTATTTCGGAATAACGTCTATAAGGCTTATGACAAACAACCCAGCAAAGATGGATTTCCTGACAGACAACGACATAAACGTTTCAGAAAGAATACCCATAAAGAGTGAACCCACCCCGTACGATGAATTCTACCTTTCCACCAAGAAAATCAGGATGGGCCACCAATTATAATTCCTCAATTTTAAATATTTTGACCCTATAACTAAAATATGGCTTTTTACAGGGGGATTACTACCAATGCTCCCTCCGGTGGAGTGAATTATGAGAAGCTTGAGTTAGACCTTGATGGATTCGAGGTAAGGCTAAAACCACTACTTACAGGAATTTGCGGAACTGACCGCGGAATTGTGAATGGAGCCCTCCCTTTCGCGTATAACCCCCATGGTTTTTCCAGGCTGGTAATCGGTCACGAAAGCCTCTGCAAAGTTGAAGATGCCCCAAAGAATGATTTTGGAATAAGCAGTGGAGATTATGTTGTTCCGATGGTGAGAAGGCCAGGGAAATGCATCAATTGCTTTGCAGGCAGGTCCGACAACTGCTCTGACGGGGACAAGCATGAAGCAGGAATCACAGGATTGCATGGCTTTATGAGGGAAGAATTTGGAGATAGTGCACAGTATCTTGTCAAGGTCCCGGATCCTTCCATAGGAGACGTTGCGGTACTCACCGAACCACTTAAAAATGTAGAAAAGGCCTTTGAAATGTTCGATGTGGTATCAAAAAAGTCTATCTTCACCGATGGGGCAGGTTCATACCACGAGAAAAACAGCCTGGTAGTAGGAACCGGCAGCGAAGCTTTCCTTTATGCCCTTAAATCTATGGACTATGGTTTCAACACTTACCTTACAAACAGGCACGACCTTGATGTAACAAAAAATGAGCTCATAGACAAAACAGGGATCAACTTTTACAACTATAACAACAACGACCCGCTTGAGAAAAATGGCCTTGACCTTGTCATAGACACCAGCGGGGACCCTGCAACAATATTCAGGTTTATGAGGAGAATGAAAGAGAACGGGATCCTCATACTTTTCGGCACAAATGGCAAGGCTCCGGCAACACAGGTTGATGGAATGGACATCGATTACATCATAGAGCGAAATATTTCCATAATAGGCTCAGTAGATGGCTCAAGAATCCATTACGAAAGGGCAATTCAGGACATAACCAGATGGAAACACCAGTATCATGGTGCACTTGAAACCATGATAACAGAGAAGGTTTCTCCCGATCATACTGAAATATTCACAAAGAAACCATCCAATGAGATCAAGACTGTAATTCAATGGAGCTGATTCACATAGCAGTGATAGGGGCAAAACCTCTCCTTGAAGGAATTAGGGCCCGCATTGAAAAGTCAATCAGTGATCAGAGGGACAAGGGCAAATCCCCCGCCATGGCAATCATGAGAATTGGCAAAGATCCTGCATCAGAATTCTATTTCAGGGCAAAACTCAAGAAAGGTTCAGAACTTGGGGTAGAGACCAGGGCCATAACCATGGAGGAAGACGCAACGCCACAGGAAGTTCAGGAGCGCCTGGACCAGGTGGTCAAGGATCCAATGATACATGGAATAATTATTGAATCACCCGTTCCCCATCATCTGGACTATAAGAAAATTGTGAACACAATCCCATGGCACAAGGATATAGACGGTGCTTCCTATGAGAACCTCGGAAGGCTGATGTCTGGTATGCCTTCGCTTGTCGCTGCAACTCCCTTAGCAGTTATGGAATACGTATCAAGCCTTGAAATTCCACAGGGGAGCACGGTTGCAGTCATCAACAGGACAATCACTGTAGGGAGGCCACTTACTCAGCTTCTCCTCAACAACAATTATACGCCCATAGTTTGCCATAGCAGGACTAGAAATATCAGGGAATTGTGCAAGGCATCAGATGTTATCGTGGTTGCGGCTGGAAAGCCCGGTTTCCTTGGCCAGGAAATGGTCAGCAGGGATTCAATAGTTATAGATGTCGGCATCAACTCTGTAAATGGAAAAATAGTGGGGGACGCCAGAATCGATGAGATAAAGGATTTGGTGAAAGCTGTCACTCCAGTTCCGGGTGGAGTCGGTTCGCTCACCAGCACCCTGATTTTTTCAAACCTCATCCAGGCCATGGATTACCAGGAAGAATTGAAATAGCGAGGCCATTGAGGATCCTGAAAATAGGCATTTATCAGTGGCTCAAGTTGTTCGATGGCTCAAATTTTTGATATTTGGGCTTTACTGTTTTTTCGCATTTTTCTGACGGAAAAACGCATTTCTCTAGACCAGATATAAATCATAACTAGTATGATGGCAGAAGGAATGGCAACGCCTGTCATAAACCAATTAAAAGCCATAATGCCAGCCACCACCTGGATGCCCGTATCCTGCCGTCTCCCATGGGATAATGAGATCTCTTGCTGCAGCCCGGACACTTAACTGCAAAACGATTTGTCCTTCGCGCCAGAACTTCCCGGGAACTTCTCGGTCGGAGAAGCTATTCAGCTGTTCGCAGTTCAGAACAAATTCATGCCGGCATTTTGGGCACTGCAACTTATACTCTGATGCCATACGTCATCATTATTTTTATACAAATATCATTAATTAACTTATCCATTCCAGTAGAAAAGGAAACAGTAATAAATCTCTTCCATGAGTTTATAAATATATTTTGCTCAAATTAAAAAAAGTGCCCCCCGTCAACTACCATTTTTGTCTTTTGAGCCAATAAAGAACCTTTTAAGCATAAGTGCTGGAAAAGCACATTATTCTGATTATGTTAATCCCAAAATAAAAAATGAACTCATCCTCATGATCTTATAGATTGGATAATGGTTTCTCCAATGAAAGCGAAATCGATGAACAATTTAGTGCGGGAATATTTATTTATGTACCACAGATAAAGCTTAGATTAGCAAATATGCAGGTTCGGGAAGAGATCAAGAGAATAACAGCATTTCTACAGGATCATGTAGGAAACAGGGTTCCTGTTATAGGCATAAGCGGCGGTATCGACAGTGCCGTGACTTTAATGCTGCTCAAGGAAGCATTTCCGGACCGCCAAATCAGGGCTATTTTCATGCCGGATTCACAAACCCCGCAGGCAGATTATGGTGATGTGCAGGAACTCCAGAAAGTGTCGGGAGTAGAAATAAGAACTGTATTGATCGATTCGCCGGTCAATGCCTTCAAGGCCCTCCTTAACGTGGAATCGAAACAGGCGCTGGGCAATATAAAGTCCAGAACCAGAATGATAATTCTCTACCATGAGGCCAATGTAAACAATGGAATCGTGGTCGGAACTACAAACCGTTCCGAGTTTGTAGTGGGATATTACACGAAATTCGGCGATGGCGGATGCGACATTGAGCCCATAATGCATCTCCTCAAACGGGAAGTCAGGGAGTTGGCTTCTGCACTGAATGTACCAAAAGACATAATGATGAAAAAGCCTTCAGCAGGTCTGTGGGAGTCACAGACTGATGAATCTGAGCTTGGAATGACCTATGAAGAGCTTGATGACACCATTGTTGCCTTGTTCGACCAAAAACGTGAGGAAAAGGGTCTAAGGTTCAACAGGGTGATGGAGCTTTACACGGGTTCTGAACACAAGAGGAGAATGCCGGTATCGATGCTGGAATGAGAGTGGACAGATGGATGTAACAGTAGCTGCACAATACTATCAGATAAGTCTGATTTTAATACTTGCAGCCTTTGCTATACCTATCTCCAGGAAAATTGCAGTTGCCGATATCCCTATCCTGATCATTTTGGGCATATTCTTTGGGCCCGTCCTTGAAATCATTAACCATGTCTTTGCCTCCAGTTTCCTGACTCAGTTTGGGAATGTAGGGGTTGGCCTCCTTGGGGTTATGATCATACTTTACTATGAGAGCCACTATATGAATTTCCGTGTTATCAGGCGCCATTTACTGAGAATCATTTCACTTGACACCCTAGGTGTCATTATCACTGCACTTGTGGGCGGTGCCCTATTTTCACTCATATTTGGTGCCCCCATAAGCATAGGTTTCCTATTTGGCGCCATAATATCTCCGACTGATCCTGCCACACTGATACCTCTATTCAAGAGGACCAATATCAAGGAGGACATATCGGGCACACTTGTGGGGGAGAGCCTTTTCAACGACCCGATTGGCATTATCCTGGTGTCCATAGCGATCCTATTCATAGATCCAACTTCCAGCTACATTTCGGGTTTCTCAGGCATTGTGAACTCAATCGGGATAGTGGGTGGAGCCATTGCTTATTTCATCATACAGGTCAGCATACCTGCATTTATCGGCATAATAGTTGGATTCAGCGTCATCATACTGAACAGGTTCCTGAACTTTGAGAACCTCATCGTAGGGTTGCTCCTGGGGATAGTGATTTTAGAATTTACTGCGCTGGAAGCCACTGGACTGACTCCATTTCCGGCCATAATTGCTACTGGCGCAATTGTTGGCAACTTCTCTGACAAGAGCATATTCTGGAACAGGGAAGCCAATTTCCAGGAGAATATGTCGTTCCTGTCGCAGGCCATCATATTCCTGACTCTAGGGAGCATGCTTACCAGGGCACAGCTTGGAACATTTGCACTTGTAGGCATCGCCATGACCATCCTTATAATTTTTGTTGCCCGGCCTGCCGCAGTATTGGGTTCACTGCTTCCACTTTTCGGGAGAAACAAGAGGTCAGTAAACCTCAAGACCATGACTTTCTTTTCAATGGTTGGACCGAGAGGGGTAGTATCAGTGGTTATGGCGACAGTCCCCTATGCTGTCGGCCTCACTTCCAATAATGCGCAATTGATCAAGTATGGCCCGACCATAGCAGTAGTTGTGTCATTCATTGTACTTTTCTCCATTATACTTCAGACCATATACGTTCCATACTTGTCCAGGAAGCTCTTTGTAGAACCGGCATTGAACAATACTGAACATCAGCAACAGAATTCAACTCAGTGAATCCCTAGCTGGTCCAGCAAAAGTTTCTCATTAGTTTTCATGAGTGCAAAGACCTTTCTAGCGGAATCGAACTTCCTTATTCCGCTCTCCGCCATTCTGTCCAGGATTTTCTTTCTGAGGCCCATCTGCCTTACAATCTCGTCATATGGAACTCCTTCCCTTGCTGAAATTGTCCTGAAAACATGGCTGTCAAAAGAATCAGGGCTGATGTTTTGAAGATTCTTTCCAGAAACCATGTTCACTATCAATTCTCCTGTCCCAGGATCTACATTGACGATTTCCGCAATTTCCTTCACCCTTCTCATCAACTTCCCTCCTGAATAATATGTATCCAGGATAACTGCAGTATTCAGGGAGGCAATAAGGGTCCTCGGTATGGAAATGGGCCTGGCTTCCAGCCTGTGGATGAATGTTTCAATATCATCTGCATGGAAAGTGCCCATCCCAAAACGGCCTGCTAGCATTGCCTGGAAAACTGTGAAGGTTTCCGGTCCCCTCACTTCCCCAACCACAATATAGTTTGGCCTGTGGCGAAGTGCAGATTCCAGAAGATCAAACATGTCTATCCTGGACAAGTTTGAATCATCCGTGCCTGAAATCCCGCTGCTGTTCCTTGCGACTGTCGAGATCCAGTTCTCATGCATGAGGTTGAGCTCCTTAGTATCCTCTATGGTAACAATCTTGTTGTCGGGTGATACAAAACTCAGGATTGCGTTCAGGAAAGTGGTTTTTCCAGTTGCGGTTCCTCCAACAACCATTATGTTCGCCCCATAGTCTATAGTGGTCCAGAGGTAAGCAAGAATGGTTGAGTTCACTGATCCAAGCTCCATGAGATCAATGGGGCTTATTGGAACCTCCCTGAATCTCCTGATGGAAAAGCTTGGACCCCTGGTGGTAACATAGCGCCCAAGAGAAGCGGATACCCTTGATCCGTCTTTAAGGGCAGTTTCAACTACAGGAACCGATACGGAAATCTGTTTGCCGCCATCCTGCACAATTTTCCTTATGAAGAAGTTAAGGCTGTCTTCGGTGTTGAACCTGATGTTTGTTTCAATATGGCCATATTCCTTTATGAAGACAAATATTGACTCATTTGCACCGTCGCAGGAAATATCCTCGATGCGCGGGTCAACCATTAAAGGCTGGATTATCCCGTAGCCCAGGTAGTACCTGTCCAGGAAGTACAAACCCCTGCGGTCCAGGGACTTGTATGTTCCGTCCTTGCTCGCGTACTCAACAAAATCATCAGTTGAACCCTTGAGTTTTTCTTCGCGGTACTTGCTTATAATGGAATCTATGGCCTTCCTTTCAGATTCAAATGGGCGCTCTTCTGAAACTACGTACTTGACGGTGGATGCTTCACTAATAATTCTCACCTGGACCAGGGAGTCAAGGAGTTCGTATTTTTCAAGTATATTTTCCTCTTTTTCCACCATGGTCAAAGTGCCCCCGCTATGAGAAGGATAATTGCGCTGACAAACAGCATTGCCCCTGTCTCCATGAATCCTGTTACCAGGTTTCTGTCCTTTATAAGCCCTATTATGAACCCAATCCCTGCTGCTTCAACATATATCCCGGTATTGAAAATGTTCTTCAGGACTTTCGCCCCTGCGGACTGGAAAAGGAATCCGCCTGTGTTCTGCAAGTGGATGGCATTGAAGAATCTCACATCGATCACAAGCATAACTATGAGGAAAACTGAAAATGAAACCAACAGTATAAGGTTGTAATTCTTCATCTCTGCATTTCTCTCCTCATCGAGCAGCTGCATCTGGGAACTGAACCTGGACACTAGTGCGATTACGTCCGAAGTGTTGCTTCCAGATTCCCCGGATTTCTGCAGTATGATTCCAAACCTCTGGATCTCCGGATCCTTCAGGTTGCCCCCGAAGTGTCTCAGTGCTTCCTCAACCGGGGTCCCAACTGAAACGCTTGACACAAGAGATCTCACTTCAGGGTTCAGTGCGCCATAGTCATTTCTTGAAACCAGAATCACAGCCTCAGATAGGGGTGTCCCATACATGGTGTACTCGGAAAGGTCTCTCAGAAAATCTGAAACTCTCTTTCTGGCTTCTGAAATCCTTGAATTTATAGTCCGCCTGGCAAAACCAGTTGGAATCATGAAAATCGCAAGAGCTACTGGGATTGCAAAAGCAAGATTTCCGAGGGTTGAATCCACCCTTCCAATGGCAAATTCACTCATGGCAAAGTAAGCAACGGCTACAATCGAGGAAAGGATGGCCATGTATCTTGTGCTCATCATAACTCGATCTCCCCCATTGTGCTGCTGAAAAAGTATCCAAAAACTGCGAGTATTGCGGGTATTATCAATGCGACCGTTAAGACCATTAGTGAGATGAGCCCCGATGGCGAACCGGGGGACAGGAATGCCACAATGCCCACAATAATAAGTAAAATCAGGGGAAAAGCAACCGCAACAGTTACAAAACTTTCGGCAAGTATGCCCATTGAATTGGAATTCTGCTTTATGATTGTGCTTAATTCCCCTTGGTACTGGGTTGCCTTTGAAATGAAGTACTGTTTCAGGTCTCCGCCAGAATTAACGCTGGTTACAATTCCCTGAAGAAATTCTGCGAATTTCTGCGAGGCCGAAGTGCGAATGCTCTCTTTTATGGATGAAATTATATCCACGCCAAAGAGTTCTGACCTGATCCAAATGGCCCGTGCCTCACGAGATATCTCGCCATATTGCCTGCTTTCACCGAGATCCTTCATTATGATGTCAATGGGGATGTCGGCGGAAGACATGGTGGCAAAGAAGCCAGATGCAATTGTTAGCATGGAATCAATCCTTCTCCTCCTAGTCCTGATAATTGTATTTGGGGTCTCAAGGAGAATTGCTAGGACAGCAGCAAGCGCAAGGAATGTAATGGAGCCTATAAGGAAGGCAAGATGTGGCCTCGAAAGCAAAATAATGATGTCAAGGGCAACCGCGACTATTGCCGCGATGGTAAGGATCATTGCAGTTTGCGAATAAAATTCCACCCGGCTCATCCCAAGCTTTGACCTCCTAAGATTCAGATCGATGTTTCCTCCGTTGAACCTCTGGCTAAAGAATTTGCCAAACATCTTGAGTGAAATCTGCCTGAAGAGCGGAATCCTGAAAAACTCAGCCTTCTTTGTGCCTTTTGCCCCAAAACCCCGCAGATCACTCACCCCTGATCCATTCCCACTGCCTCTTCCTTATCTCTCCAGATATCTCTTCTATGTCAGCTTCCTTCTTCTGGGAAAGAGTAAGAAGCAGTCCGGTTCTCTTTCGAACTTCCTCCAGAAGTTTCGAATTCGTTACCCCTCTACGCTCTGCTATTCGATCATAGAGTTTGCTGGATCCAGCATAAGAGAATTTGTCGGAATAAGGGTCGTAGTGGAAGACTCTGTTGTAAAGGATCTCATCGGTCTTTCCATCTATTCCAATTATCTCATCTACTTCAGTGATCCTTCTTACCATTTTACCTTCAAGGCGTACGAAATTGATGAAGATCACAATGTTAAGGTAGGACACAAGCACTCTTGGAATATTCATTGGTTCGTTTTCGAGCCTGTTCAGGAGGGATTCCATGGAATCCGCATGAATTGTTGAGTATGTGGTATGGCCGGTTGCCATTGCCTGGAAAAGGGCATAGGTTTCCTTGCCTCTTACTTCTCCTACAACTATGTATGTTGGCCTCTGCCTCATTGCCATTGAAACCAGGTCATACATGTTCAACCTTTCAACACCCCTTTGCCCTTCTATCGTATTCTTTCCCCTGGTTTCAGCAGCTACCCAGTTTTCATGCGGAATTTTCAGTTCCCGGGTCTCCTCAATGCTGAACACCTTGGTATTCGAAGGCGCGAAGAGGAGTATGGAATTAAGCGTGGATGTTTTTCCGGCGCCAGGGGCACCCACGATAAGGGCAGAATTGAAACCTTCTGTCATGAACCAAAGGTAGGTCATGAGGTCGGGGGAGGCAGTGCCGCTCTTGATGAGGTCAACAGGGGTGAAGGGTCTGTCTCTGAAAAGCCTCATTGTAAAAACCGGCCCTCTGCTGGAAATTTCACTTCCATAAACCGCCTGGACCCTGTGGCCATCCCGTGTGATGGAATCCAGTATTGGAGCATTTATTGAAACGGACTTGCCGCTAATCTGTGCTAGCCTTATGATATACGAATCTAAGTTCTCTGTGTTGGGAAATGAAATATTTGTCTTTACGGAACCAAAATCCTTGTGGTAGACGAATATTGGCATCTCCGGGCCATCACATGAAATATCCTCTACTTTCTGGTCCCTGACAATAGGGTCTATGATCCCATATCCCTGAAAATCCCTCGCGAGGTAATAATTTATCTTGAAAATTGATTCGCCTTTAAGCCAAGGCCTTCTCTGGTTAACGAAAGAGGAGAGCATATTGTTCAGGTTGAAGCCATCGACGCCAGACAGCACCAGAATATCGGGAAGATAGTCATTGATCTCGGCCTTGAGCGCAAAGAATTCCTCCAGTTCGCGCTTACTAAGCTTCGGCTCTTCTACCAAGTAAATCAGTTCCGAAGTTCCAGCCATCTCCACAACCCTTATCCTGACGTTTTCATGATTGAGGGTGTACTGGGAAAGGATGTGATTCCCTGAAGCTTTCTCACTCTGGACCGGCGGCTGTTCCTCTACCATTATCTGTGAGAATAAGGCATAGGATGGGTATAATATTTAGTGGTGTTGGCTCTAAAATCGCTCTTTTTCACCAGAATCAGGGACAATTTCCCGATATATTTTTAAGAGGGCTGGGCTTCAAAGGTTCATGGCAGAAAAGATCCCTTTTGGAAAATCTGATTTTAAAGTATCACAGATGGGCATGGGGACCTATTATGATCCAGGATGGATATTTTCTGCAAAGCTGCTTAAGAGACAGGCAAACTGGGAAAATAAGGTAGCAGCTATAAAGGCCGGGGTAGAGAATGGTGTAAACCTCATCGATACCGCAGAACTTTATGAGTCCGAGAATTTAGTTGAAAAGGCAATTAAGCCATTCGACCGGGAGGATTTATTCATAGCCACAAAGGTCTGGCCATCACATTTCAGTTACGACAAAGTCATCAAGTCTTGCGAACGGAGTCTGAAGAAACTCGGACTGGACTATGTTGACCTATATCAACTTCACTTTCCAAGCCGGATCCGGGATATATCTGGAACAATGAAGGCGATGGAGCACCTCATGGATCAGGGCAAAATTAGAAACATAGGGATAAGCAACTTTGACCTTGAGAGAACGAAGAAGGCTGTGGAATCCCTCAAGAAATATGAGATCGCTTCAACCCAGATGAATTTCAGCGTCGCACATAGGGACATTGAGAATGACCTTATCCCATACTGTAAGGAGAACAAAATAGCAATCCTTGCATATTACCCACTTGGCCATGGAAGGTTGGTTTCACCAGATTCCAAGACTGCCATCGTTCTTAAGGAAATAAGTGAGAACCATGGTGGCAAGAGCGCACCACAGATAGCCTTGAATTGGTTCATTAGCAAATATGATTTTGTCTTTCCCATCCCTAGGGCATCAAATGCCGATCATGTCGTGGAGAACTCGGGCTCAATGGGATGGAAGATGTCTGAAGAGGAAATACGGAAACTGGAACAGTCCTTCAACTGATTGAAGTAATATTTATAGGATTACCTACAATACAGGGCTTGCACTTTTGCCCATAAAGCAAAGGGCCGGTAGATCAGAGGTAGATCGCTTCCTTGGCATGGAAGAGGCCTGGGGTTCAAATCCCCACCGGTCCATATTAGTTTCATTGATTTTTCCTTTGAAGGGCCATAGAAAACGATCCCTCGGCCAGGCGTGAATGACTTTAATGGGCACTGGGGGTATAAGCCAATTCAAGTCAAGAAATATTGTTTTATCTAATACGTTTTATTCGGCATTTTCTAAGGCGCACGTTTCGTTGTAAAAACACCTTCCAGGCAAAGTGCAAGCTATTTCTATTTAAAGCAATATTCACTAGGCTGTTTCAAATATGCCCAATATTCTGAATTCTTAAAATAGTCTCAATTTAATAAAAGCTAAATACTGGTTTCATACTACTATTTAATGGCTGCTTCTAAAATATTTTTTTTATTAACCTTAATGCTGATAATATTGCTCGGAATTTCGGCGGTTAATGTGGCTGGTACCGCACATTTCCCATTAAAGAAAGTGACAAATGCAAATCTTGTGACGAACTCCGATGGCACGTCCACGATAAACCTCGGCGCGAGTTCCCTTTCCATTACATCAGGGAGCTCAGGAAAAGTCTCTTACACAGTTAAATTGAGCTCGGGAACCACTTGGGGAACGTCCATATCGGCCAGTGAACCTAGTGGCTTTTCAACAGCATTCAGCGATTCAAGCGGTGATCCCACTTTCTCCGGGACTGCAACTATAAGTGTGGCCAATACGGTAAAGAATGGCACGTACACCATTTCATTCTCAGCATCTGGTGATGACCCATCCTCTTCCTCTGCGGAACTTACGGTTCATGTAACCGGTTATTCTTCTTCCACACCTCCAAGCAAGACAACAACTACAACTTCCACATCGAAATTAACTGATCAGGTGTATGTGGGGTCAGGCATCTTTGTGCTTTTCCTCCTGGCTGCATTTATTCCTCTTGCAATTAGGAAGCGGAGCCAGATGCTAGGATATTCTTCCTTTGGCATCGCAGTCGCTTCTGCGATTTACCTTGCGGCTGCAGACAATGTCCTTCGAAGTTCAGGCTACACTCACTGGATAATATTGCTGGTGTTCATAGCATTGGACATTATTGCACTCATGGGCACGCTCGCTTTAAAGGGCCCCTCGCAGAAGTCTTTCAGAATATTTCTCGCCATCGGCTCATTCATAATGTCTCTGGCCATGATTGCAGATGCCGCCCTTGGCCTACCGCTAAGTTCAGTACAGGATATTGGTAGCACCTCTGGGTTTACCTACCTTTTTGGTTTTGGTTCTGCTTCAGGTGCCACATTGGGGGTCAGCATTGCCTTCGTTCTGTTGCTAATATTCAACGGGCTAGTTTTCTCAAGTTTCTTGAGGGATCCAAAGAAGTAATAATTAAACAGCAGGGACAAAATCCCTGCTCACACTATAATACTTCATGGATAACTAATAAAATAAGCCCTATTTACGCCTAAAAGAGCCTGCCTTAAGCTTACCATGGGAAAAGCAAGCAGGCAGTGTTGGCCTACCATAAATATTGGAACCTAATGTTTCCCGGGGAACCTGTTTACAAACTTGTAAATTGCCCATCCAACCCTAGATAATTTGGACTTTCTCAAGCAGACCACCTATTGTAACCATGAATATAAGAGAAATGGTATAAGGGCGCCAGAACATCAAGTCTGTACCTAAGCTCCATTTCTCTTCTGCGCCTTAGAAAAAATAGGGTCTTGCCAAATATTTGGCATTACGAAAATATTTATTTGCCCCAGGAAATGAGTATGCTCTCCCTTCTGAACGCTTTAACGCTGATGAAAAATATGACTATGGCTGCGGCCAGGAATCCAACACCTGCACCCAAATTGATAATAAGGTCAGACCCGGACGCTATAATCGGAAGAAACACAAGCAATAGAAGCGGGAGGACAACAAGGGCGGAGACTTGCTGCGCTGCCCTTACATCCTTCATCTTCGAAGAGACGAGAAGAGTGAGAAAAGTGCCAAGCATACCAGTAACTGGGGCTAGGAAGAACATCTGAACCAGTGTCAAATCTGTTGGGAACAATAAGTATCCCAGACGTCCATATGTCAGTGCATCCATAATTGCAATATAAAGTGTGAAAGCAATCCAGGAGAGCAAAACTCCAATTGAAAGAGGGGCAAGAGCTTTCCCTGCAAACAGTTCCGAATCTGTGATAGGAGTTGCAAGAAGCGGTTCTAGGCTGTGGTTGTTCTTCTCGAGTATCACGCTGGTAGATCCGATCAGGGAAGTGACTATTGCAGGAATGAAGACCATGATTGTAGAGAAAGTGGAAAGCAGTGGGCTCGAACTCCCTCCAGTGGAAAGGGCAACAGCAAAGGAATCAATCACGCTAATTACAACAAGCATTATCGGGAGGAGCAGAAGGGAAAAGAATACGTACCCGTTTTTTCTAACTTCCTGCAAGTCTTTGCGCATCATTTCCCTTACAAGATTGAAATTCAAAGTTTTCCCTCCCGGGATTTCTCCACTATAGAAAGATAGACATCTTCAAGAGAGCGACGGATTTCTCCGATGAACTGTATCCTGAAACCCTTTCCAACAAGATAGGCAGTTATGTCAGGGTTGTTCTGTTCCGGAGAATCCACTTCCATTACAAGTGACTCCTTGGAAATTTTAGCGGAATTTACGAAGGTCATTGCCTCAATCTCTTTAATGTCAAGCCCCTGGAGGCTTTCGAGATGGAATACAATAGTCCTCTTGAAAGCCTGCGCCTTAAGGGCACTGGGGGAATCTATGGCAAGAAGGCGGTTCCTAACCACCGCGACACGGTCACTTAGCTTGTCTGCGTCATCAAGGTCATGTGTTGAAAGGATAACGGTCTTGCCGCTTTCCTTCAGGCTTTTCATATAATCCCTGACAAATTTGGATGATTCAGGGTCCAACCCTGACAGGGGCTCATCAAGGAAAACATACTTCGGGTCATGTATGACTGTCCGCAATATTGCCAGCTTCTGTTTCATTCCCTTTGAGAAGGTGGCTACTGGAGCTTCCTTTTTGTCCCAGAGTTCGAATTCAACCATCAAATCCTTAATCCTAGATTCAATGGCACGATCGTTCATGCCATACATTCGGCCGTAAAACTGGAGATTCCTGTAAGCAGTGAGGTTTTCATAATGCCCAGGGACTTCAGGCAAAATCCCGATTTTCCTGTGAATGTCAGGAAGTCTCTGCATCTGGTCAGTTCTTATGTCATCTACAGAAACGAACCCGTTTGTGGGTGAAATCATTCCCGTCATCAATCTCAGTGTAGTGGTCTTTCCTGATCCATTGGGACCAAGCAATGCAAAAATTTCGGCCTCGTGTATTTCAAAATTTAAATCTTCTACCCCGACGGTGTTGCCGTATACCCGGGTAAGCCCGGACACCTTGATCAATCACTCATCCTCGTACTTTGAATCTTCTATGAGGTCCGGTTCTGAAGCCGGTTTTGTCTCAGTTGTCTCATCAGCATTTGTGGCACTATTTTTAGACAGGTCAGACTCTTGGGCCTTTTTATAGTGCCTTCTCATCTTTTCTTCCTTGCATTGTGGGCACCTTACCACGCCAGTCCCCGGGATCGTCCATCCAAGGTGAGAGAATTTCATATCCATTAGCGGGGCCTTGAATACAAACCCACAGTTGGGGCATGATAGATATTTAACCATGGAAATCACATTTCCATTAATATCTAGTTAAATAATTTGATCTTCACCAAAAAAATTTATTTCTATGTGCGGGAATCTTAATGTAGGATAATGCAGATTCCAAAATAATGCGTGCTGTTCTTTATAGCATTTCCCGCAAGGAACTTTCAAGCCGGGATTTAACCAGCATTGAAGATTTGAAGGCCCTGTCAGCCCAGGAATCTTACTGGCTTGATGTGCAGGATTTTGACGCAGAGTCCATAAAGGCCATCGGGGAATTTTTCACACTTGATCCATTGACTCTAGAGGATATCGGCACTGGAAAACAGAGGATCAAGACAGAAGATTACCAGAACTATATTTTTTCAGTATCCAAAGGAGTTGCCAAATCCAGCGGCGGCAATTTTGAATATTCCGTTGAGGAAATCTTCCTGGTACTTTTTGAAAAGAACATCGTGACGTTTCATAAGGACAGTTCTACAATAGTGAACCACTCACTGGATTCCCTGAAGAACCGGGCAAAGACCCTGAAGAAAGAGTCCTTGCTCAATTCTGTTGTCTTCCACACAATCTATGATTTTTCAGTGGATTCATTCTACACAGTTCTCTCTGAAATTGAGAACTGGCTCGTTTCCATGAGAAGCGAAGTCCTTGATTTTGATTCCCTGAAAGCAAGTGACATTTCAGACGTAAAGGGGCTGCTTGCGCTGATATCCAAGGCAAGAAGGGAAATGAGTGAGCTCAGGATAATGCTTTCACAGCACCGTGATGTGGTTTCCCTTGCCGAGAGAGGTTCAGTCAAGTTTCTTTCGGTGGACCTTATGCCTGCTTTCAGAGACGTTTACGACCATACATTCCAACTAATAGAAACAGTGGATTCATACACCCTAAGAACTGGGGATGTGCGGGATCTCTACTTTACCATGAGAGCAGCATTCACTGACAATATTCTCAGGCTCCTGACCATTGTGGCGACCATCTTCCTCCCTTTGACTTTCCTTACTGGCTTCTATGGAATGAATTTTACAGCAGGCTTCACTCAGCCAGGCTCTGGATCATTTGTAGGTTTTTGGGCTCTTGTCGCGGGCATGGTTGCGCTTGCTTCCGTGTTGATGGTGCTCTTCAAGAAACGTGGCTGGCTCTAGAAAATATTAAAGCCTTTTATTGAGGTAAGCATAAGGGTAAACAGGGTAAATCCAATTGAAGAGGAGCATAAGCACATCAGTGATCATTCTGGCTGTATATGCAGCACTATTCATCCTTTTTGATTTCATCATTCCCACATACTTCAGGAGCCTTTCCTATTACGGGGGGTTCTTTCCGTTCTTCTTCTTTTTCCCGTTCTTGTTCGGCAGGGGCTTGAGGTCTGGAAGCAGGAATTATGGCAACTCAAAGAACAGCAAGCAGCCTGAAGACGATGTGCTCAACGGGAACTATAGCGCATCAGAATGGGAGAAAAAAAATCGTGCTGAATATGATGAGTTTGGCATTCCCGTGAGGAAGGTTCCTTCCAGAACCTGGTATTACATCGGAATAGCCGTTATATTTGCGGTCTCCATAGGTCTCCTAATTTACAGGGGCTTCATGGGCCTCTGATCTCATAATGGTTATGGCTTTCCTTGCCCAAAGCAGTCTACCTCGGAATACCTTAATTAAAGATGCGCCATTATTGAATCATGGTTGATTTAATCAGGGATTCATTGGCCGGAAAAGTTGCCGTCGTCATAGGAGTTGGCCCGGGACAAGGCATATCAGCAGTCAGGATGCTCATCAATTTCGGAGCCAAGGTCGCAATTGTATCAAGGTCGGGAAACATGTTCGGGCTCGTTGAATCATCAACAGTCAAGGCTTACAAGGCAGATGCAACAAAAGAAGAAGAGCTGAAGGCAGTAAGGGACAAAATACTTGCTGATTATGGAAGCATCTTTACAGTGGTTTCAAACGTCGGTACATGGGAATCTTTCAAGGGACTATTCCCGGAAAGGTCGGACTTCCAAAAGATGCTTGACATCAACCTGATTTCACAGCTGAGCGTCCTGAAGGTCTTCTCAGAGCCGATGCTGACCAAGGGAGGTACATTCGTTCTGGTTGGGGCTTCAAGGCACATCTTCCGGGGGAATGATCTGGCATACAACGTTTCAAAGTCGGCATTGGAGGAACTTGTAAGAAAATCTGCGGAAAATCTGAGGAAATATAACATAAGGGTAAACGCAGTGCTACCGGGCAGTGTCAGCAAAGAAGACAACTACTACAAAGTGTTTCCATTTAACGTGACGAAATTCTCGGAAAAGACTCAGTTGGAACCAATTGAGGTTGCCATGGTAAACGCATTCCTGGCCAGTGAAATGTCACTGGGAATCAACGGGCAGTGCATCTCAGTGGACAGGGGCCTAAACACTGTTTAGGCTAAAATCAATTTACATTTTAATCACATTTTTAATGTACGAGCAAACAATATTCTATTATGTTTGAGAATGAAGTGACTTTTGTTAAAATGGCAAAAGCGGGCAAGGAAGATGAGTTCCACAGACTCTACGAAGAAGCCCTCAAGGAAGTCCCAAAATATCTCGGCAAAGAATATCCCAACCTTATAGCCGGGGAAGTTAAGGAAGCCAAGAAAATAATGGAAATTTCTCCTGTTGATGGAAAAGAGCTTGCAACTTTCCAGCTCTCATCTCAGGAATCCCTGGAAAAGGCATTGAAAATGCTTAATGGCTCATACAGGAAATGGTATAATATGGGCTATGTCCACAGGGCAAAAGTAATGCTCAAAGTTGCAGACAAGATAAGTGAAAAGAAGTATTTCTTTTCAGCACTGCTTGCCTATGAAAATGGGAAGAACAGGACGGAGGCAATGGCAGATGTGGATGAGGGAATTGACTTCCTGAGATATTATGCACTTAACATGATTGAGAACAACGGTTTCGTGCATCTTACGGGCAAGGGATATGACAACGAGGAAAGCTTCAGTGTGATGAAACCATACGGGGTATTCGCTGTAATTCCCCCATTCAACTTCTATGCAATAACCGTGGGAATGGTGGCTGGCCCCCTTACAGTGGGGAATGCAGTTCTGCTCAAACCATCAAGTGATATTCCGCTCATTTCTTACCTGACAGTGAAGCTAATGCATGAATGCGGTGTGCCAGAGGATGTACTTGTTTTCCTCTCCGGATCTGGCAGCACAATCGGCAGCAAGATCGTTGAGAATGATGGAATAGCAGGCATTGTATTCACTGGCTCCAGGGAAGTTGGCCTGAACATGTACCACAAGGCACAGGCAAAGAGGCCAAAGCCTGTCATTACGGAAATGGGCGGTAAGGATGCTGTCATCGTTACTGCAAAGGCAGACCTGAAAAAGGCGGTCGAAGGAGTTTTCAGGGGAGCTTTCGGCTTTTCTGGCCAGAAGTGCAGCGCAACATCGCTTGTCTATGTAGAGGAGCCAATCTATGACAAGTTTGTAGATGCCCTTGCAGAGAGAACAAAAGGAGTGGTCCCGGCAGACCCGAAGAAGAAAGACACATTCATAGGGCCAGTGATAAACAAGGATGCGTTCGAGAAATTCAAGGCGCTTTCTTCAAAATTCCCGCAGTATGGAAAAGTTGTAGCTGGAGGCCATGCCCTTGAGCAACCCGGGTTTTTCGTTGAGCCAACAATCATAAAGGATGTGGCAAAGGACTGTGAACTTGTAAAGAATGAACTTTTCCTCCCGGTTCTTGGAATTATAAAAGTCAAGAGCCTAAAGGAGGCAGTTGAAGAGATTAACAAGTCCGAGTACGGTCTTACTGGCGGAATAATCACCGAAGATCCGGAGGAGATAAGGTACTACTTCGACAATGCAGATGTGGGCGTAATATATGCAAACAGGGCAAGAGGAGCATCAACTGGAGCAGTAGTAGGCTCACAGCCATTCGTCGGGTGGAAGATGAGTGGAATCAGCGGAAAAGGCACAGGCTCATACTACTACCTACAGCAGTTCCTCAGGGAGCAGTCCCAGACCATTGCCCACTGAATAGGACTTTAATTCATCCAATGAATTAAACTCCATATATTTATTTATTCTAAGTTTTTCTAAAAACCTATTTTTCAGGCCATTTTTGACGCTTGCTAATTCAACTTCCCTTCCAAGTTCACTTTCCATGCTGGTCATAATGGAAGCCTGCATGCCACAGGGCATTATGTTCTGGAATTTAGTGAGGTCGGTTGAAATGTTGAGTCCCACGCCGTGAAGTGTGGTAAAACCCTTGATTGCGAAGCCGATAGAGCAGATCTTCCTGTCTTCTACCCACACTCCAGTTTCCCCGTGCAACCTGCCTTGAGCTTTGATGTTGAACCCATCGAGGAGAGATATCATTGATGCCTGTACCATTTCTATGAGGTCTCTAATGTTTATTCCTCTATTCTTCATATTTACAATGAAGTATGCTACGAGCTGCCCAGGGCCGTGATATGTTGCCGAGCCGCCTCTTTCAACCTCAAAGGGAACTATTCCCGGAGCAATTATTTCATTCTGGTTTCTGTGTATTCCCAGTGTATAGACATCAGGATGTTCAAGTATCATGACAGTGTCACCAAGTTCATCGTTGTTCACCATTGAGTTCAGGTGGCGCTGCAGCATTAGAATTGGAAGGTAGTCCACAAGGCCAAGGTCCAGCACCATGGAAGGTGAAGGCCTGTTTCCATCCTGCATTTCCTCTCCCAGCATAGTGTGGTTATGCGCTAACCTAATAAATAGTGCTGAGTTTTGGATTTGATGGTTCTGGATCAGGGGGAGTTAACCCAACTCATGATTATGGTCGAACTCTTTGACGGGGTTGACAAACCTGCCAGTATCGCCAAGAGTGTTGGAATAACCGTACAGGGGGTAAACTATCACCTCAAGATTCTCAGGAAAAAAGGGCTTGTCACTGAAACAAACGAGATTTCCAAGGAGGGTTACAGTTTCCTAGAATCCGGATTAGGTTCTCTCCGGGAATTTGTGTCGGAGAATCTTGCAAAGATAGACAACATCGTTACCTGGGAAGCAATTGCAGATACGCCGGTGGAAAAAGGAGATGGAGTCGGTGTCTACATGTCTGGGGGGTATCTCCATGCCGGAAAGCAGAACGGCAAGTCAAGCGGTGTTGCCAGAAACAGCGCAAAGAAAGGGGAGATCGTGGTTGCTTCAATTAATGGCATCATTGGAGTCGAATTCGGAAAGATACAGATATGCGTTCTCCCTTCTGCAGAAGACATATGGGACAAGGAGAATCTTGCCTCAAGGTTATCGGAAGAATTTGAGTCTGGATCAAAAATTGCAGTGGTTGGAGAAGAAGCATTTTATGCAGTTCTGGCCGCAGGCAGAGAGCCCAATATTGAATATGCCTCATTGGACGGTGTATTTGAAGCCGCAACTCGCGGGCTCGATTCAGTGCTTTTCATATCGCCCAGGAGGTTCCACTACCTCCTCCCTCAGCTTAAGATTCTCCAGAACAGATATAAGGAAATAGGGCTCAAAATCAAATATTTGTGACACCTTTAATATATATTGAAAAAAATATTGAACTGAATATGAAGTTCTCCCAATTGAAAAATATGAAATTATAATGAAATATCGATAAATATCAAACTCTCAGAACATTATAAATATTTAAATACAACATATTAATAGAGTGTCCTAACAACCCCTGAGGTGGAATATATGGAGGAAGATGGTAGTGGCAGTAGGTTTTCAGATTTTGGCAGATCTTTATGGTGTAGATTCGGATATAATAGCAAAGGCAGATAGCATATACCCGATTATTGAGGAAGCAGTAAGGGTAGGTAACCTGACAAAGATATCGTCAGATTATTACCAGTTCCAGCCTAAGGGGGCAAGTGGTGTAGTATTGCTTGCAGAGTCCCATCTCTCTTTCCATACTTGGCCAGAACATGGACTGGTGACACTTGACGTATATACTTGCGGGGACCCGAAAGGAGCTGAAATGGCCCTTGATTATATCGTGGACCAGCTCAGGCCGGACACCATGGATTGCAAAAGGCTCAGAAGGGGCGTTTCCATAACTGAAGAAGTGAAAGTGGAAAGCCCGGAGCACGTAATCATCCCGTGATTTTTTGTCACGGAACCTTTTTTTCTTAGTATCTTTTTTGTTTTCAGTTTACTTTATAGTATTTTCCATCGTCGTTAAAATTGTCCCAATCCCACTCGAGCTAGTGGGGATACTCCTTGCACTTGTGAGCCTTTATCTCGGTGGGGATAGCTTCCTGGACAATGCGAGGGAGTTTGGAAACAGGCGCAGGATTTCCTCAAAATCCATTGGAGCTTACCTTCTTTCCCTAGGGGCAGTGATCGACGAATTTTCTGTCATTTTCGTCGCCTCTTTTCACCGATATGGTGAGATAAGCTTCGGAACACTGCAGGGCTCTAACATCATTACAATGGTAGTTTTCCTTGCAGTTCTTCCTCTCGTTTTCCTAGGAAGCTACAGGAAGTTCTTCAGGGATGGCGTCATCCTGCTGGTGGCCTCTACGCTTCTCGAAGTTCTCTCTCTGGTTTATCCGGTGGTCCCTTGGTATATTGGAATAATCATGGCGCTACTCTTCCTCGTTTACATGTATACAGGCAGGGGAGAAGCACCCCCGATCGAGGAGGAATATGTCCACATGGAATACAGCCCCGTCTCAATGATAGTGGCCCTGGTTCTTCTGGGGCTCGCATCAGAAGCAATTGTAAATTATACTAACGGCGTTTCCGTTGATTTTAACATCCCACCATTCATTTCTGGATTCATAGTTACAGGAGTTGCCGGTTCACTCCCAGAGATTATCATGTTTTATCTTGGAATAAGGAAGCAGGATCAGGACATTACTCTCGGAATAGTGGCAGGCAGTACACTATACAAAGCCACGCTAATAATGGGGGTCACAATGCTGTTTGGCATTGTTGACCTCAGGGCAGGAGCCTGGTCAATTTACCTTATGATACTTTTGTCAGGGGTTTTCCTGCTTTTCACGCTGATAAAAATGAAAAGGGTAATGGCTATAATACCCGTGGCGGCAACTGCACTATTCTTCGCGGCTTACCTGCTGTTTTAGGTCTTTGTGCCCCAGAACATATTCTCTTTTCTCTTGATCTTTATAATTTCTTCAAGTGTAAGCATTGTGTTTTCATCCATCTTTTCTTCACGCAGCTCCTTGACAACTGATTCTGGAATGTCTACGTACAGTGGCTCTTCAGGGAATATTTGCCTGTGGAGCGTAACCCCTTCTATGGATACTGCAACTTCAGCAGGTGCTTCTGCAAACTGCTTTGAAACCTCACCATCTCTGATGCTCTTGATGGTGCCTGCATACCTTCCATCTGATTTTATGAGCGTGTCGCCGACCTTGATTCTTCCGGAAAATACTTTTATACCCACAATCACAGGTTTCGCAGCCCTGAAAATATATTCCGGCATGATGGAAAGCTTAGATGGAATTGCCATTCGCTTTTTCCTGCCCTCATCAAGCTCATGTTTCCTGTCCTTCAGCCATTTTTCAGTATCTTCAACAAGCGAATAGATAACATCCCCAACTTTGACGCCAACATCGCTGGTCAGCGTGGTTTCTTGGGCCTCCTGGGTTATTCCAACATTAAAGCCGATAATGATTCGGTCAAGTGGCTCATTCAATGTGGCAACATCGGTAATGTCTCTCCTGGAAATGTCGCCTATTTGGGCTGACCTGATTGAGATTTCCTTCTGTTCAAGCTCATATGAGACGGCTTCCAGGGAGCCCAGTGCGTCTGCCTTTATGGTCACTCCATGTTCGCTGAGGGGTATGTTTGCCTGTGACTCCTTCAGGATTTCTTCAAACGCGTCTTGTGGCCCGTTGTTGACAACTATGATTGGAGATCCTGAAACGACTTCCAGCTTATCTGTGATAAGAATCCTGACTCCAGAAGCTGAGTAAACAGTATCCCTTTCCAGAAGCTTCTTTGCCCTACCCCTGGAGTTGACAAGCATGGCTTTAATCTTGGTTGTGGCCGGGCCGCTTCTTGTGTTCAGGGCAATAGTGTCACCTTTGCGAAGGCTGCCTTGGTAAAGCACAGTATCGAGAGTGAGGCCAAGGGACTCTTCCTTCATAAGTTCTATGATGGTTCCTCTTCCTTCAATGTCCTTGAATTCGATCTCTTTCTCAAGGTATCTCTGTGCAAGTCCGGCTATGACCATTAGCATATCTGGAATTCCGATATTGAGCTTTGCGCTCATTGGAACTATAGCAATATTCTTTGAAAAATCAGTTATCCTGTCGTACCTTTCGGTCGGAAGCCCATATTCATAAAATTTGTTGACAAGGTTGTAGAGCCTTGTATCAAGTTCTGTTACGAATTCGTCCCTCTGCCTTTTCAGCATCTGCTGAAAATTGCAGTCCCGGATTTGCGTAAACAGTGGAATCAGATCCACCTTGTTTGCTGCAACCACGAACGGTGTCTTGAATTTTTTCAGGATATTGATGGACTCAATAGTTTGTGGCTTGAATCCTTCATTGATGTCCACTACAAGGATGGCCATGTCTGCAAGGGCTCCTCCTCTGGCCCTCATATTGGAGAAGGCCACATGGCCGGGTGTATCAATAAAGAGCAGCCCAGGTATGGTGAGCTTGCTTTTTCCCGTGGGGATGTTTGCCCTTTTTTCTATGTCAGATAGGGCAATGTCTGTTGCACCGATTCTCTGTGTAATTCCTCCTGCCTCTTTCTTGGCAACAGTGGTGCCCCTAATTGAATCTAAAATTGAAGTTTTGCCATGATCGACATGGCCAAGTACACACACAATTGGCTGCCTGTACTCTTTGGTATCCATAACCACCTCAGAAGATGTGTGGTTCGTCGCCGTATTGTGCTTCTAATATTTCGTTTTCACTGAAATATATGGGAAACTCATGCTTGTATGATTCAGGGGAATCTGATGCATGGACGATGTTCTTTTCTATTCCCATGGAATAATCGCCTCTGATAGTCCCAGGCTGCGCCTTTGATCCATCTGTGGCTCCAAGAAGATTTCTGGTAGCGTTGATGCAGTTCGTTCCCTCAAGGACGGCGGCGATTATTGGTCCAGAAGTTATGTAATTCACAAGGTCCCTGAAAAATGGTTTTTCTTTATGTACAGAGTAATGCAGTTCTGCCTTTTCAGTGCTTAATTGAAGCATCTTAAGGGCGACGATCTTCATTCCCTTTTCTTCAAATCGAGCTAAAATTTTTCCGGAGAGGCGCCTTTTGACGCCATCCGGTTTAACTAAAATAAGAGTTCTTTCCAATGATATCACCATCAATTTTTGGTGCTCTGCTTCTTCATTTCCTTGATGTTGTGGTATTCGTTGGTCCACCTAACTCTTCTCGGAACCCTGTGCATCTCAATCATGTTTACTTCGCACTTCCTGCTGCAGAAGTTCATGACGTTTCCATCCTTCCTTACAAACAGTATGCCAGTGCCAGGTTCTATTTGAGAGCCACAAAAGTTGCAGTTTCTAGTTGCCATTTTATCACCGTATGGAGAGCCTCTTGGCCTCTCTGGCGGTTTCTCTGAGCATCAGGATGTCGCCTACTCTAACCGGGCCAAGGACATTTCTGGCGATGATTCTTCCCTGGTCCCTGCCTGAGAGTACTCTAACTTTTACTGTAGTGGCTTCGCCAGTCATTCCGGTTCTGCCCATCAGTTCGACTACTTCTGCAGGGGTGCCTTCATCTGCCAATTCTTTTCACCTTACTTCTTTATTTCAGACAGTTCTGATACAATCTGCTTGTATACGTCTTCGCCCTTTCCATAGTCCACTACGGATATGGATGCTGCAGATGCAATTCCGACCTTTGCGCCTAGATCGCTTCTTTTCTTGACGTATGCATAGGGTACCTTTCTCTCTTCGCAAAGCATTGGAAGGTAGTATACCACTTCAGGTGGTGTAACATCCTCTGCAATAACGACTATCTTGCTTTCTCCTCGTTCAATGGATTTGATAACTTCGTTAGTTCCCTTCTTGATCTTTCCACTTCTGAAAGAATTCTCGACAAGATCCAACAATTTCTTTTCCACGGACTCGGGAGTTTCAAATTTCACGTAACTATTTTTATCCATTTAGGAACCTCCTTCACTAAGGTAACAGGGAAAGCCAAGAGTTTATTTATAGTTTATTGGAGCTATTCAGGATTCAATGCTACTGATATCTTATGTTTCTTATCATCAGTGGGCTCAAGCATGGGCGACCTGAACCCGCCCTCCTTGATTCCAAACTTGCTGTAAAACGCAAAATAATACCCTGAGGGGAAGGTCGTGCCTAGAAGGATGTGGAGCAGAGGGTCAATCTGCTTTACCTGTATCTCGGAGGCTTTGGATCGGCTCCCTTCATAGTATTCATTGTAAGCATTGACTACTGCGGATGAGAAATTGGAAAGGCCGCATACTCCTCCATCTGCACCAATTGACATGGAAGGCACAAGGAGGTCATCCTGGCCTTGAAGGATGCTGAAGTCGTTTCCAGAAAATTCCATGAGCATTGAAAAATATCGCATATCGGCAGAACTTTCCTTGATTCCCACTATGTGGGAATACTGACCTTTAAGTTTCCTGATAGTGTCAAGCTCTATTCTGGCCCCGCATAGCTGTGGTATATTGTAAATGAACATTTCCTTGTCAATGCTATTGAGGAAATCAGAGAAATGCCTTGTTATCTCTGGCTGACCAGGAGTTATGTAATAGGTTGGCATCAGGACCAATGCATCGGCTCCTGCATCAGCCATGGACTTACCAAGTGAAATGGCCTCTTGGGTCGAGGAAGAACCAACGCCAGCAAGTACCTTCAGGCCATCAGCATTTTCTATTACGAATTTCATGAACTTGTCCCGTTCCTCAAATGACAGGAATGGAAAGAGGCCTGTGCTCCCACAAGGGAAAAGTCCTGTTACCCCTATCCCTTTGAGGTACTCAATCAAGGTCTTTGTGGCGTCATAATCAATTGTGCCGTCAGATTTGAACGGAGTCAGCATTGGCGTGATTATTCCCCTGTATTTCATAATTGTAAAGACAAAGCAATCATAAAAAAGGTTACCATCAAGCACTGAAACAGAATTCTGATATTTTTCAGATCTGCTCAATGTTTATGCCGCAATCAGAGATAAATTCAAAGTGTGGAATCCAAGTTTTCAGCTTTGATGAGGTCCACAAGTGGTTTTGGTAGCCCTCTCGCAACCAGGTAGTCCCAGTCTGGTATTGTACCTCTTGCGATTGCGAGGTTAATTATCTCATTGATTGGCATATATAGTGTCCCAGGTGCATATGGTGTGCCCATTATCCATGGGGGGTAGTCAAAGTAATCCTTGACTCTGCCAGGGACCGCATCCTTGAGGATGTCATTCAGCAGCGACGAAATCTTCCTGTTGAAATACCACCGCTTGACGGGGGAATTCGCAAAACCGGGATTTGGGCCATATATCTTCCATTCTATTCCAAAGGCACTTTCAGCTCCAAGGAATTCTGATGTATTGCCAAAATTGTCAAGTTCAGATTTTGGAGGGAGTTCTTCCCTGCCAGTTGATGAATTTACAACTTTCAGGCTGAATCGGTTATACAGGTTCAGTTGCCTGTTAAGTACTCGTTCAAGCTCAGCGGCCTCAGCAGAAGAGATGAAGGGGTCGTTCTCAAACTGCTCATTTATCAATGGCAAATCTTCCAGAATAGAATTCATTATTATTTTGAGGTAATAATTAAAACGGTCCCCAGACATTGAAATCCTGCCTCACAGGTTAATGTTAGCTAATAAGTTACCTTTCTATTTATATCTAGCTGATGAAGGGTTGAAAATTGGAAATTTTGGGTAATTCGCTCCATGGGCTTGAAAGAGCTTAAATTTCAGGTTACTATGGCAATATACTGGAGAAACAACAATGGATGCTAAAAACCAGATACTGAAGTACCTCAATGACACTTATTCCATAAGGAATATCCTAGAGAACTTTTTACCTCTTAATCCGGACGAACCGGGTGCAGGTAAATCTGTCCTGGCCCCCTGGTCTATTAGCTCAATTTCCATTAATACGGGATTTTCAGAGGACGCTGTCCTAGAAGAGCTAGAGGAAATACCTGACGCAAAGGTTGAGCCAATCGTAAAAGATGGTGTACAGTTAATGGTGCTCAGAATGAGGGAGTCCCTTGGAGTGCAGGCTCACGCCTCCCACGATTCCCATGACATTAAAACAATGATGGTTAAGGATGCAATGAATCTTCATCTGTATCAGTTCTCGATCGAAAAGGTCGCCCAGAATGACAGGCCAGTTAAGATTGAAGAAGCTATATTTGACCTTAAGAATAATGCATTCCTGCCTGACGATTTCATGCCGGAACATATGATGGGTATGGTTGAGGGAGATCTTGCTATGTCAACAGAGGGAATTCACAGAGCATTCTTGTTAAATTCAGATGTTCGCATCCTATATCTGTTTCACGAGCTAAAAGGCAACTCCGCGGGTCGGGTAAGGTTCATATATCCAGCCAAGGCAAATTTCTCTGTTCCCATCCCTGAAAACGGAAGGATAAGGGAAATACTGGCGGCAAGCTTTTCCGGCCTGCGGGAAAATGAAAAGTACAAGGATTTCGAAAACAGCAGGCTGCTGAAAACTGTCCTCTACAATCTTGAGACAAAGAATTCACGTGAACTGAAAAGGCCAGCTTTTGACCCAAGGAAAATACGCATTCTTGAAACCTTGGGTCTTGTCGAAAAGACTGGAGATGCAGCAATGATAAGGGACAGTGTTTCAGCTGGCCAATTGAAAACCAACTACAACATGATGAAGAAACACGGGGAAGAACTTGCAAACGAGTGGCTCCATTCAAAGGTTGACTTGGTGCAATAAAAATGGGTTCACACAGGAATCTGGTACTGTTGAGCGTACTTATTGGAACCCTGATGTCAGCAATAGACACCACAATTGTCATTCTTGCACTACCAACAATTACGTCTAGCCTGTCTGCAAATCTTTTCATCTCAATCTGGATAATCATAATCTACCTGCTTATTGTGGCCGTGCTAACAACTCAGCTTGGCGGGCTGGGTGACATATATGGCAGGGGAAGAATCTTCAACGCTGGTTTCGTGATATTCACTGCCGGGTCGGCAGCCTGCGGATTTTCACCGGGGATTTACTACCTGGTTACTTTCAGAGGGATTCAGGCTATCGGAGCTGCCCTCATGCAGGCAAACAGCAATGCCATAATTGCAGATTACTTCGGTCCGAAAGAAAGGGGAAAGGCATTCGGATATACCTCCATGGGCTGGAGCATTGGTGGTACCCTTGGAATAGTACTCGGGGGGATAATAACAACTTTTCTAGGGTGGCAGTATATATTTTTCATAAATATCCCAATAGGCCTTATAGGATTCATTCTTGGAATTACATTCATCCGAGACAACAACAAGAAAGACGCAAAAATCGACTATGTTGGAATGGGGCTTCTTACCGCGTCCCTTACCCTTGCATCTTACGGGGCCACTGACATTGCTGGCAGAGGGATCAACTCGTTCAACCTGTCTCTTATAGCCATCGGAGGAGCGCTAATAATTCCATTCATAATTTACGAAAGGTACCCAAGCAATCCCGTCATCAGGCTGGAAGCCTTCAAGGTGCACTCACTTTCGCTCTCTCTTCTTGCATCTCTCATGCAGGCACTTGGTTATCTTGCGGTGGTCTTTCTGCTCATTATGTATCTTCAGGGAATAAGAGGATACGATCCGCTTGACGCTTCCCTTCTGCTTGTCCCGGGATACATTATTTCGAGCCTGGTTTCTCCAAAGATGGGAGGCCTCTCTGACAGATTCGGGGCCTCAATAGTTGCATCCATTGGCATTTTCATGATGGCAGTTGCTGTGCTGATATACCTGCAGCTTCAGGTGAACACCGGCATTCTAGTCTTGATTGTTGCTTCCGTTATTTCAGGCATAGGTGGGGCCATGTTCTGGCCCTCCAACAGCAGTGCCGTCATGTCCAGCACACCAAGGAACCTTTATGGCTCTATCTCAGGGCTTCTGAGAACACTATCGTCCATAGGCACACTGCTAAGCTACGTCATATCTATCTCAGTTGCTTCTTTAAGCGTTCCGAGGTACGTGGCATTCAAGGTTTTTCTCGGGGAAGGTTCTTTGGATGGTGGAGTTTCCAGGCAGTTCCTTGGTGGAATCCATTCTGCCCTATGGCTCTGCCTTGCATTTTTGATTCTTGCAGGCGTAATGTCATTTTTCCGTGGCTCCGAAAGGAAAAAAGGCCTCGAGCTTGAGTCAGAGTCATCTGCAACAAGTTAAAGGCGGTACATAGAATAGGATCGATCCTGAAATAAGTGGCCCGATTTGAGACTTATTAACATACTTCTTGACTTTTTTCACAAAGCTATCTAATGACGAAATCAGCCTTCATGAAATTTGACTTGGTTACAAAATGGAGGTTATCCCCGGCAGCGATGGAAAATCCTACTGATTCCCCGGGTGCAACATCCAGCACAAGCTGTGTATTCTTCCACTCTTCATACTGCCTGCTGTCAATGTAGACAGGAGTGCCGTCTACTTTGCCTAGAAAGATATCGTTTTCACCGATTATAAATTCCACTAGTTTGAAGCAGATCGGGAGGCTGCCGTCGAAGCAGCCGCCGGGCTGGTAGAACATTATTGGCCCTACTTCTCTCTTCAGCCTTTGTATTGCCTCCCTGGCTTCAGGCGTTGCCGTCACGCGCTCTCCTGTCATTCTCTCCTCATTTCAGAACAGCCCCATTGGCTTAGAATTGTAGCTTATGAGCAGATTCTTTGTCTGCGTGTATTGATCAAGCATCATTTTGTGGTTCTCCCCTCCAATCCCTGAAATCCTGTATCCGCTGAAAGCAGGCCCAGCAGGATAGATATGGTAGTTGTTTATCCAGACTCTTCCAGCTTTTATGGCTCTTCCTATTCTGTAGGCCCTCATAGAATCTCTTGTCCAGACCCCTGCACCGAGGCCAAAGGCAGAGTCGTTAGCGATACGTACTGCATCAGCTTCATCCTTGAATGTGGTGACTGAAAGGACTGGGCCGAAGATTTCCTCCTGGAAAATCCTCATTCTGTTGTCCCCTTCAAACACTGTTGGCTCAAAGTAGTATCCGTCCTTAATGGACTCGGCTACCTTTGCCCTGTGGCCACCAATAAGAAGTTTTGCACCTTCCTGCTTTCCAATGTCAACATAGGCCATTACTTTCTCTAGTTGCTGTTCGGAAGCCTGGGGGCCAACCTGGGTTGATGTGTCAAATGGGTTTCCTTCCTTGATGCGCCTGATCTTGTCAAGTGCGAGGTCCATGAACTCATGGTAAACCGACTCCTGGATCAATGCCCTGGAGGGGCATGTGGAAACCTCTCCCTTGTTGAATGCATACAACACCAGGCCCTCTATTGCTTTCTCACGGAATTCATCATCTTTTGACATTACATCCTCGAAGAATATGTTCGGCGACTTCCCTCCCAGTTCTGTAGTGGAAGGGATGAGGTTTTCGGCAGTGTATTGCATTATGAGCTTTCCTGTAACTGTTTTTCCCGTGAACGCAACCTTTGCAACTCTCCTGTTGCTGGCAAGGGCCCTGCCGATTTCAGGGCCCGGCCCGGTAATCACGTTCACAACACCTGGGGGCACAATATCCTGTATAAGTTCCATGAGTTTCAGTATGGACCAGGGCGTAGAGGAAGAGGGCTTGACTATTGTGCAGTTGCCAGCAGCAAGGGCTGGGGCTATCTTCCATGCCGCCAAGAGGATTGGAAAGTTAAAGGGTATGATCTGGGCAACTACTCCAACTGGCTCATGGAAGTGATAGGAGACTGTGTCCCTGTCAATCTCCGTGATTGATCCTTCAAGGGTACGGGTGGCTCCGGCGAAGTACCTGAAATGGTCCGCAGCCAGTGGTATGTCCTGATTGAGTGTTTCCCTTACTGGCTTCCCGCTTTCGTAGGTTTCAGCTACTGAAAGCATCTCAAGGTTCAATTCAATGGCATCAGCAATTCTATTCAGCACCATGGCACGATCTGCAAGGGAAGTCTCTGCCCAAGCATCCTTATCTTCATGCGCCGCATCTAGCGCCAGCTCAACGTCTTCCATGGTGGATCTAGGGACCTTTGTGATTCGCCTCCCATTCACCGGGGACAGGTCGTCCATGTAATGCCCCATTGAGGGCTTTATCCACCTTCCTCCTATGAAGTTCTCATATTTCGCCTTCACGGATACAATGCTCCCAGGCTGCCCCGGCATGGCATATATTCTCCTTGTCCTTAGAGACTTATGTTCCACTAATGTTTCCATCTCCTCACCTGTTCATTTTAAGGTGAACCAAGAAAAAGTGGTTCACTGTGTTTTAAATTAATAATGTGCCTGACTTAACCATAAAACCTAAAGTATTAGATATAACAGAAAAACCGTTTTTCAGAATGCGTTTAGGGATTCTTGTGGTAATGAGTTCATCGGGATAAATTAAGGCCTGGGGGATGAAAAAGTTACTTGATAATATAAGCATAACTGTCCTCACTAAGGCCTGTTACTTCAAGGTAACGTTTCCTGCCGAAAGACTCGATTACGCTGGATGCTTCAAGCTTTGCAGACTTGAGTTCCCTTACTCCAATGGATTTCCAGTGTGGAAAAACAGAGGCGTCCTCCTTGTCATTGTGTTCCTGAAGAAGCCTGAAGTAAAGGGGAAACCTGGATTTGAAATTGGCAATGTCCTGCCTTTCAGACCATCTGGCCAGGTTCTCGAACAGGGCCTGAATAAGCTTGTGGTCTGCCATGATTCGCTTCGCCTCTTCCTTGAAGCCAGGATCGCTTTCTGATGGATTGTCAAGAAGGATGGGAAATAGTATTTTCTCCTCAATTTCAATGTGGCATCTCTTCAGGTAGTCATGAAATTCATCGAGCATCTGGTAATCGGGTTTTCTTTCCACTTTATTCCTGATATGCCTTATCGCCATGTGTTCGATCATGAGTATTTCTGCCAGATCTGCCATGATTTTTTCAAACCCCCTGATCCCCGAGGTGGAAGGCGGCACTGTATTCTCTGGGTGCCGCTCTCTTCAAGGAATCTAAAGCTTTAGAATGATTATTGACTTTAAATATTTATAAATACAGTTTATAACATATTAGGACAGACGTTTATACTTTTGACTTGTATTTTTAATCAGTGAGATTATGAACTATTACATGTTCAGGCGCTTCATTCTTGTTTTCATTTATGGAATAATAGCGCTGTTCCTTCTTTCCATGATTCTAGGCAACCCATGACATTTTCTTGCTGAATTAAATTAAGTTGCACCTCAGTGCAACATGAATGCTTTGTAAGCCTTGTAGCAACTGTACAGGTCTGCCTTGCTCGCAATCTCGAATGGCGCATGCATTCCTAGCACAGGGGCACCGGCATCAACCACATTCATTCCATGTCTTGCGAAATCCTGGGCCACAGTGCCTCCTCCGCCTTCGTCAACCTTGCCAAGGGTCCCGAACTGGTATGGCACATTATGCTTCTCAAAGATTTTCCTGACAAATGCAACAAACTCTCCAGGAGCTTCCGAGCCTTCAAACTTCCCCCCGTATCCGGAATATTTTGCAATGACTATGCCAGAACCTAGCTTTGCAGCGTTGTGTGCGTCATGGGCATTCTTGAAGCTTGGGTCCATTGCCGCATCCACATCGGAACTGATGACATTGCTTCTTCTCAGGAGTGAGAGAAGATGGTAGTTGTCAGATTGCCCGGTGAGCTTGTGGAGAAGCATTGTTGCAACGTATTCAAGGAAATTTGACTGGGAGCCTGAAGTTCCCTGGCTTCCAATCTCCTCCTTGTCGAAGAACATAACAAGGACAGTGTCATCAGGTTCGCCCACATCCTGGAATGCTTTGAAGGAAGTGTAAGCTGAAGCCTTGTCGTCATGCCCGTAGCCAATGACAAGGGAGGAATCAAATCCACCAGCCCTTGCTTTTCCCGCAGGAACAAGGGCAAGCTCTGCGGATGCGAAGTCTTCTTCTTCAACGTTATACCTGTCCTTTAGCAGTTTGAGCATATGGCTCTTGAATTTCTCTTCTTTGTAGTCTCCGGGCCTGCTGCCAGCAACTGCATTCAGTTCCTCTGCCTCGATTCCCTCAAACAGTTTCCTGTCTCTTTGCATCTTCGATATGTGGGGCAACAGATCGGGAATCAGCAGGACCGGGTCATCCTCCTCCTCTCCAAGATTCACCTTAACTACTCTGCCGTCCTTTGTGAAGATTCTGCCGTGCAATGCAAGGGGAATGTTGACCCATTGGTATTTTTTCACCCCGCCATAATATTGCGTCTTGAGCAGGGCAGTATTTGTTTCTGAATCTTCGTATAGTGGCTTTGGCTTAAGGTCAAGGCGGGGAGAGTCTATGTGTGAGGCAATTATGTACAACCCGTTATTCAGCCCATTCTTTCCAACAATTCCTGCTGCAAGTGCCCTTCCAATATGGTTGTAATAGAATTTCGTACCAGGTTTGAGAATCTCCAGTTTTTCCAGGTCCTGGAAACCGTTTTGCCCTAAATGTTCCATGAAATAATCCACTGCCTCTGCTTCAGTCTTTGCCCTGCAGAGGAAATCTATGTATCCTGACGAGACCGATTCCAGTTTCTTTTCCTCATCAGGCTTCAGATTTTCCCATATAGTCTTCCCACCAGTCATTGCAATGCTATAGGAAAGTTAAAATTAAAAGGTTCTGCAAGCTCAGAGTCAAAAATTTTGGCCACAGGCTTTCAATTTAAAAATAAGTAAAGAAAATGGTTCAATTTTATGATAATGCGCATCTATTTCTCAAGAGCCGGATTCCTGCGCCTTGCCAGCTTCTATTGGTTCATTGGCAAGTTCCTCCAATGTCTTTCCCTTTGCCTCGGGCAGCGCAAAATACATCAGGACACTTGAACCAACTGCAATTATGGCGTATAGGAGAATCATGATTCCCAGCCCGAAGAATTTGAGAAGGAGTGGGAAAAGGCTAATGAATGCAGCGGCAGAAATCCTGTCTATAAAGACATTAAGGGCCTGTCCGCTTGCCCTGACCTTAGTAGGGATCAGTTCCGGGACGATTACGGTTCCGCCAATTATGGTTGCGGGGCCAACAGCAGAGAAGAGGTAGTTGAACATATAAAATGTCATACCGAGTACCGCCGCTATTCCGACAAGGCTCCCGAGGATTTCGTCCGATGGCGGAATTCCAAATATATGTGGATCCACCAGGAGGAGGGAATATAGAAGAAGGGCTACGAACACCCCAAGGTAACCCATCACGACAAGCTTTTTCCGCCCAACCCTGTCTATTAGGAGCAGAGAAATGATAGTTCCCGGTATTCCTGCGAGGAAAACTGCAATATAGGTAAATCCCACCGGAGTCAATCCAAGGTTGCCCGCTATAGTTATCGGGCCAAAGATCGTAAATGTGCTGGAATATGCATCATACAGGACCCACAATATGCTGCCTGCAAGAATCACGGGAAGGGACCTGATGAATCTTGAGGCGTAATCCACATTGTCTTTCCTGAGCTTTATGCCTTTTTCTGGCTTCACTGAAGCGCTGAAATTGGAATCCGCATCTCCCTTTACCCTGGTCTTGAATCTGTAGGTTTCCGGGATCTTCCTGCGGTAATAAATGACAAAGAGGGCAGGCACGGCTCCAAATGCCAGTTCGATCCTCCAGGCCTCTGATGGGTTCAGGAAGGCTCCAGCCACCTGTACAACAAAGGCGGCAAGCACAGCGCCTATAAGGTACATTATTGAAAATGTGGTGGCCATGAGTTTGCCGCGGTCTCTGGTGTTGGCATTCTCAGCCATTATTACTGGTGACATGACATAATCTCCTCCGATGCCGAATCCCATGATGAGCCTCGCGATAAAAAGAAAAGAATAGCTGGTGGTGAAGAACTGTGCTGCAGAGCCAAGGAAAATAAGGGCAAGATCAATGCCGTACATTGGTTTTCGGCCAATTCTGTCAGCCACTGCCCCGAAAAGTATGGCCCCTATTCCTGCTCCTATGTAACCTGAAGCAGTCAGCACGGAATAGTCAACATAACCAACATGCAGGTACCCTGTAATGGAGAAAAATACCAGGGATATGGCATAAAGGTTGTAGGAATCTGAAAGGACTCCGACCCCATTGACAATAATGTTCTTGATGTGGAAGGGTCTTATGGGCTTAGCATACGCCTCACCTAACATAACACAGTATATCTGAGAGGTATTAAAAGTATAAGTTATAACTCAAATATTGGTATTAATTCATCCATCCCGCTCATATTTGCTGTTCCGCCGACACCCTGTATTCCTTTGCGATTGTTGGGGACAGCATGGAATAAGCCAGGGCCGCAAATAGGGAGAGAATTATGACTACATACCAGGCATATTGTGCATGGTAAATGAAGTAACTGAAAAGTAAAAGTGCAGCGAATGAGGAGAATGAAGCACCTCCACGTGAGAATGCAAAGTAGTATCCCTGGTATTCTCCTCTGTTGTGGCTTTTGGAGAACAATGTAATCACTACCTGGGTAGGCACTGCAATCATCATTTCCCCAAGAGTTGTTATGGAAATTGCAGCTATCATAGGGAGAAAAGTGTGAGAAACTGAGATAAGGGAGTATCCGGCTGCCATTATGACAGAACCAAGTGCAACTGGCAGTAGCTTTCCATTTTTCTCAACTCCAATGAGCTTTGAAATCGGCACCTGGAAGAGGGTGATAAGCAGCCCATTGGTGCTGAGCACTAATCCAATTTCTATACTGGTAAGAACAAGAAACTTTGATTCAAATATCGATAGTGGAACGGCCTGGTAGGAGATGACAAACCACGAGACAAAAACGAGCATCAGGAGGGGAAATATCCCTCTTTGCCGCAACACACTGGTTTTTTCACTCCTGGATGACGGTCTGGCCCTTTCTGCATACTTTGGATTCAGTTTTACTCCAAATGCGATCACTCCGATTGCGACAAAGGTTGTCAGCAGGCCAAGGAGGAAAAGGTAGGAATACCCAAGATAACTGATAACGAATCCACCGGTGACTGGCCCAATGGTGAAGCCGAAATTGAGCCCAACATAAAGCTGGGATAGTCCACCAGCCATCTCATCCCTTGCCCTGTCTGAAACATAGGATGAAAGTGCAAGCTGGAATAGCCCTCCAAATAGTCCTAGTATTGGAAAAGAAACTATGAATAGTGGAACAGGCCCATTGGTTATCACAAGCAGTATGAAAAAGAAGTAAAGGGCAACTGAGCCTGCAAGTCCAAGCATCATGACCGTTTTGGTTCCCAGCCGGTCGGATAGACGACCCCCAACCATCTGTACCAGAATGTCTACGCCCCCTGTTGCAAGGTAGATGATTCCAATCTCAGGAAGGGGGGCATTTCTCTGCTGGAGCAGGAACAGTGAGATGAAGAGATAAGCTGCACTGTAGCCCGTGTATATCAGGGTGATGGAGGAGAATATGGCCAGTTTTTCTTTTGCTGCACCCCTTGATGCGCTTTCAACATCGTTCCCGCCTTTGAAAATCATCTGCCTCCCTCCTCCGCCCAAATCATAATGGTATTGCTGATCAAAGCCTCAAGCTTTCAGTCCAACACGCCTGTTACGACAGGTGCATATTGTTGGCAATATTAAAACCACCTTAGGTCTGTAACTTCTCTCTCTTCAGGTCTTATCAATAATGACTAAAAATCGCAAATCATGTCCATTGCCTGTGTGGGCATGGGCTGACCCAGCAGCAGATCCCAATTCTATGGGAAACCGCATTTTTCCTTATCTATGAGGAATCGAAATAAAGAGTAAAATTTTAATTGAATTGTTGGTGACTTATATGGGTAAATCACTAACTAAGAAATCGCTGATAATGATCATGGCATTCATGATGTTATTGTCATCGGTTGCAATACTCGCCGGTAACGCCTCTGCACAGGTTACCGCGGTCGAGGCTGGCAATTATTCCCTGTCCTACGACCCTGTAACTAGTACTATTTACAACATCAATTATACCAGTCCCAATTATACAATCCTTACAGCTTCCCAGGTCGTTACATCCGGGATGAACTCAACAGTTGCTCAACAGGAATACTGTGACGTAAATAAGGTTGCCACATTGAACAATGTGTCCCTGTACACAACTGACGACAACGACATGCTACTGATGTCAACCACTTTTGCCACTCCCGGGGTGTATCCATCTGTCTCCATTGCTCTGCCATCAGCAGCCGCTCCCGTGTCTGCCTCTGAACTATTGAGATTTTACAACTCAGCTAACACAAATTCACTCATGATGAGTTTCTTTGACAATACAATTTACAGAATGAATGTGACTGATGGATTCATTCTCTACATGGCAAATTCCCCATCCACGCTTTCCTCTGACGGAAAAACAATAACCATTATGAATGGAAGCCTTGCCCCTGGGTCCTCACTTATTGCCGCAATAACTCCCAGCGGCACAATAAAGTATTCAATAGAGAAGCAGGCTTTGAACAAGAGCCTGAGCATCAATCCTCTTTCCTATGATCCATCAACCGGGGAAGTGTCGGGAACATACCTGTCCCTGATCTTTGACAATGCCACAGGCACCATTCATGACTACACCAACCTCTACTCCGACACAGTGGTGTTCAGCAGCATTTCAACCAGGGGCAATGGGAACTTCGGAAACGGGTATCTCTCACCGCTATTCCCAAGCACTGACCCCATCCTGGCCGGGAACGCAATGTTTTTTGCCAATCAGACTTCAATCTACAAGGTCTATAACAACATCGCAACTCTAGGAAGCTTCTTTACCAACAACGGAACACTTTCCATGGTTGTAGCACCTGGGCTCAGTATATCTACAATACACTTCCTGCACAATCCGGCTGGCATCGGGCACGCGTACGGCCAAAGTTTCGGCAACTACACTGGAATGACCGTAGGGAACCAGTTCAGCATAATGGCAGCCCCAACAATCATATCAATATCCAATGATACTTTCAAAGGGCAGCTATTCATCCATGATGGAACCGTATCTGTGGTTGGAAACACAATTTCAATAAGCACAACCGGAGTGTCATATGTGCAGTTCGTGGCACAGAACCACCTGCTCAATTATACTTCGCAGCTCCAGAATCAGCTCCAATATGCAATGCAGCACGGAAAACTTGGTGCATTTCTGTCAATTGGCACAGGGCAGGCCTCACCTTATAACTACACATACTACTACAACTCCTCCTTGAACCTGCAGGTTCAGAACGCATACCAGAACAGGGTACAGGTTCAGCTATCATCACAGGTTCAGCAGGGCGCAAACATTGCGATCTTCATTCCCAACAGTGTCATCTCCAATGGGTCACAGTTTACCCTCAAACTGGACAACCAGGTCATGACCCAGTTGCAGGATGCAAACGGGCTGTTCAACTCTACTTCGCAGAGCCAGGCACAATACTACATGGTTGCAGTGAATGGTGGCACACTAGTAATTATCCACACACCGCACTTCTCCACCCACACCCTTGAGATAACCGGCACGTCAGTTTCACCAACCCCCGGCCTATCGCCTTACCTCTGGGTGGCAATTGGAATCGTTGTGGTAATAGTGGTAGCGGCACTAATTATTGTTATATCTCGGACAGGGAAGAAATAAATTTCCCCTGTCCAGTTTTTTTAATTTACTTTTTTTACTTTTAATCGCAGTATTAAATCTTTTGAGAGCCCATTAATGAATTCTTGCCTCTCTGGAAACCGTAGTTTCCTTAAAGGTAAGGTAAAGCGCTAATCATTCAGAAAGGAATCTTTTTAATAAGGTGACACAAAAAATGGACGCCTCTACTAAAAAACGAGTCCTGGTCGCTTCACTGGCATTTGTCATGGTAATGTCATCAATTGCCATATTATTTCAGGCTCCGCTATTCGGCGGAAATGCCAAAGGTGAGCAGACCCCAGGCTACCTGATTGGTTCCATCCCTTCAGGTAACGAGAATGCCAACGGGCCATCTGGCCAAGCAATGCAAACGGTTGACGCTGTGCTTACTACATATTATGTTACTTTCACAAGCATTGGGTTACCGCAGGGGACCTCCTGGTCTGTAACTGTTGACGGCACAAACACAATGAGCACCGTTTACAGTTCATTAACATTCCAGCTCGCTAATGGTTCGCATTCATTCCTGGTCAACAATCCAACTGTCTATATGGCCAGCCCTTCAAGTGGTGTAGTGCTTGTTTATGGTTCACCAGTGACACAGTACATAACATTCACTCTTATTCAATATGAGTTGAAATTCGTCGAGGCAGGTCTGCCTTCTGGTTCAACCTGGACAGCAAATGTATCAGGCCAAGCAATATCATCAGCCACGGATACGATCACTTTTAACTTACAGAATGGTACATACAACTACACAATCACGGGGCCTTTGAATTATGCTGCTACGCAACCAAGTGGCAGGATTGTGGTTTACGGGCAGGATCAGGTTGTTAATGTAACATTTGCAACGACACTCCATAAGGTGACCTTAAACTTCGCCGGCCATACCACCGGAACAAGTTGGAGCATCGACCTGGCAGGGCAAGTCTACTCAGTTTCTGGAAACAGCTTTTCAATGCTCAAACCAAATGGATTGTATGATTATGACATAACAACAGGTTCGGAATACTGGGCCTCTCCTTCCACTGGATCACTGCTCGTGCTTGATTCTGATACATCCCTAAATGTTACTATATACCAGAAGACCTATACAGTTACATTTGAGCACCATGGTGTATCAGTCGGCACACCCTGGGAAGTCACCCTTGGTGGAGTGACCCACAACTCAACCTCTTCAGTAATTACATTTGAAGTGCCTGCAGGGAACTACACCTACACAATCTCCGGTGCAAGCGGATATAGTGCTGCTTCCGACGGAGGATATGTAAATGTGGCAAGCCAGCCACAGAATGTCAATGTGAACTTCACGAAGAACCCAGATTACTTCACTGGTTCCATGCTCATACTGGCTGGTGCCGCAATTGGCATAGCTGCTGGAGCAGGTATTGGCATATATCTCATAAGGAAGAGGTAGCCGGGAATCTTATCACCATTTCCGGTCCCTTCCAATAATTTATTTTTGTCAATCTCTTAACACGGGCTCGTTCCTTAAGAAAGCTGTTTTTTTGAAAA
>JAJZLU010000034.1 GCA_021850545.1 Thermoplasmata archaeon
CATAGGATTGGTAGGAGGATTGGTTTCGTGAAACAGGCCAATGAGTTGCCTGAACTCAGGAAAGGAATTGAAGAATACAAAGAGATTCATTCACAGGTCCTGCAGGATGTCGCCAAGAGAGTGGACAGGGCATACCAGAATTTCTTCAGGAGAGTGAAGGAGAAAGGATCCGGTAAGATTCAAAAAGCCGGATTCCCGAGATTCAAACCAATGACAAGGTACAGATCATTAACGTATCCTCAGTCAGGCTTCGAGTTGCTGGACAACGGACACCTGAAACTCTCAAAGATTGGAAGAATAAGGATGTTCCAACACCGTGAGATTGAGGGCAAAATAAAAACACTCAACATCTCTCGTGACTGATCAGGGAAATGGTATGCTTCGTTCTCCGTGAAGCAGGATATTGTTGCCTTTCAGCTTGAATCAACAGGCAACAGCATCGGAATCGATGCCGGTCTGTTGCATCTTGTCACCATGAGTGACGGTACTGTGATTGATCCTCCTCATTTCCTCAGGGAGGGAGAGAAGAAGATCAGGAAGGCACAGAAGAACGTGTCAAACAAGAAGAAAGGTTCAAACAACAGAAAGAAAGCAAGGACCAATCTCACAAAGCAGCACCAGAAGGTAAAGACTCAGAGAGAGGACTTTGCACACAAGCTCTCAAACGAGATCGTGAAGATGTATGGTTTCATTGCTTTCGAAAAACTGATCGTAAAGAACATGATGAAGAATCATCTTTTGGCAAAGAGCATAGCCGATGCTTCATGGAGCACCATCGTTCAGTACACAACTTACAAGGCTGTAAGTGCCGGTAGGGAAGTGGTTATGGTTGACCCGAGAAACACATCAAAACAATGCTCTAATTATGGATATATGAAGGAATCGCTGAAACTGTCTGAAAGGACATTTCACTGTGATTCCTGAGGCCTCGAGATTGACCGAGATCTCAATGCCGCAATAAACATCCGCAACCGGGGATTAGAGAAAGTAGGGAGGGGCACTCCCGAAGTTACGCCTGTGGAGATTGGAGCAATACCCGAAAGGGAAATTCCGGTCAGCGAAGCAGGAAGCCCCGTCCAATAGGGCGGGGAGGATGTCACTTTTTCAGAACTACAATGTCCTGTGTAGTTGATTTCACAAGAGTCTTCAAGTGAGAGTTAAACCTGACTTTTCCATTCTTTGATTCGGAGACGCCAAAGACCATCAGGTCCGGTTTCTGGTCCCTGATCATGAGGTTCATTTCATCTACCAGATTGGTTGAGAAACTTGGCCTCACAATAGTAATGTTCTCCCCATAGACTGAGGTAAGCTCTCCCATCCTGTCCAATAGAGTCGTGAATCCATGGGTCCTCTTCTTGTCATATTTCCTCAGGTCTGCAAGCACAAGCTCCGCTCCAATGGCTTTCTTGATATGGACTGCGAGGGAAACGGATGCCCTCGTATTCAGTGTTTCGCTGAGGGGGACGAGGATTTTCCTGTAAGGGTATTGGCTGCCTTTTATGCTGAATACTGCAGTGGGGATTTTAGAATTCTTTATGACATAATCTCCAATGCCTCCAAACAGAGATCCGGAGAGGACTGACCTCTTGAATGTCCCGAGAAGGATTAGATCATAGTTTTTGTTGCTGGTCTCATCAACAATGCCCTGCCTGACGCTCTTGGAGGTCTTGACCTTGGGTATGACCTTAATGTTCTTCTCCTTCCCGTCCCTATAGGCATTTATTATCACATTCACCTTGTCGCTCCAAGTGACTTCCTTTAGCTCTTCCTTGATTGTGAGGGCAGTTATCTCAGTGTTGTAAACATTTGAGAGCGAAAATGCAAGGTCCAGGACAACTCTTGAACGGTCTCCCTTCGCCATGGGCACGACAGCGCGGTCAAATTTCAGGAGATAGGCTCTGGAAGACTCAAGCATAAGAAAATATAATTGAAATTTGATAAATAATCTTTTGTTTTTGGATAGGTTACAAAAATAAATTTGTCTTTTATCCAGCATTATTCATAAATGAACAATATTTCACTGAGTGTCTGTTTAGGTGATAACCACTATATTTCTTGAATGACACTCACTCTCTAGACGTGCCGCTCTTTCGATCTCGGTGTTCAGTTTCAAGTACCATTTGGCCATGGTTGCACGATTCAAACAAGGATTATTCTATTGGGCGGTTGCTTTCAACAAGTTCAAAAAGCTTTTAGTGAATCAATATAATATGGCTTTGTGTCAGTTTCTCCGCTAGAGTACAGATATGGAAGGGATGAGGTAAAGGCCATTTTTACAGAGGAAGCAAAGCTGAAGTATATGCTTAGGGTGGAGGAAACACTGGCACAGGCCCAGGCAGAGTTCAACATAATCCCCAGAGAGGCTTACCTGGACATAAAGAAGGCAGTCGATTCAAATTCAGTCAGGATTGAAAGGGTAAAGGAAATTGAGAATGAGATAAAGCATGATGTCATGGCCATTGTCAGGGCGCTTTCTGAACAGTGCACAGTCGGGCAGAAGTTTGTGCATTTTGGCGTAACCTCCAATGACATCATAGACACTGCCACTGCAGTGCAGTTGAGGGATTTTTATTCTTATTTCATGGAGGGCCTTCTCGGTCTCCAGAAATCCATGGCAAAACTTGTGGAAGATCACAGGTTAAGCGTAATGCTAGGTAGAACCCATGGCCAGCATGCCAGCCCAGTGACATTCGGGCTTAAGATGGCCGTATATCTGGCAGAGGTAAACAGGCACATTGAGAGGGCAATCCAGGCAAAGCACAGGGTCATTGCCGGGAAAATTATGGGCCCAGTTGGTACAGGTGCATCCCTTGGCGAAGGCGCACTAGAGCTTCAGGACAGGGTAATGGAAGTACTTGGTGTGAGCCCGGAAATAGCGTCTTCCCAGATAGTAAACAGGGATAGGTACGTGGAGCTTCTTTCCATTTTCAATGGAGTTGTCACATCACTAGAGAAATTCGCCACTGAGGTTAGAAACCTCCAGAGGCCGGAGATTGATGAAGTATCGGAGTATTTTGATGCCTCCAAGCAGGTGGGTTCAAGTTCAATGCCAAGCAAGGTCAACCCAATAAACTCAGAGAACGTGGTGAGCCTTGCCAGGCTGGTCAGGAGTTTCATTATCCCAGAATACGAGGCAGCCGTAACCTGGCATGAACGGGACCTAACCAACAGTGCCTCTGAAAGGTTCTCGATTCCATATGCCTGCATCCTGACAGATCATGTACTTGTGAAGATGACAAAGATTTTCAGTGGCCTCATAGTAAAGAAGGAGAACATGCTGAGGAACCTTAAGGAAGATGACTTTGTGCTTTCAGAGAGGTTTGTTTCCGAACTTACGCTGAATGGAATCCCAAGGCAGGAAGCACATGAGATGGTCAGGGAGGCTTCCATGAGGGCATATGCGAAACGCACTACGCTACTCAAAAGCATGGAAGAGATGGGCATCCTCGCAAAACTTTCAAAAGAGAAAATAGATGCAATTAAGGACCCAATAAGTTTTGTGGGGAGATCCGACAAGATCTGCTCTACAGTTCTTGGGCAATCAGAAATGATAAGAAAGAGTGCCCTGGGAGCGGCATGAAATGAATAACCTGAAGACGCCCAAGACACTCAAAGAGGATATAGTTTCAGAACTGGTGGATGAGGAGAAATCCATTTCAGGGTTGCAGAAGTCCCTGGAATCAAGGGGAATTAACACCCACAGGCTGGTGCTCACCGGGTACCTGAAGGCCATGGTCGACCTCGGGATACTAAAGGAGAAAGAAATAAAGCCCTCTAGAATTTATTCAATCCAGAGCATCCCAGGCAGGGACATATATGAGCTTGCGGGGCTTGCCGCAAGGAAATTGTCCAACGAATCAACAGGTGACCATGCCCTGGAACTCCTTTATTACATATTCAACAGGCCAATTTTCGTCAGGGAAATTGAGAGGTGCAATGTAGACCTTCCCAGACAGTACAAGACTGTCGTCCCCCAGAGGAGGCTGGAGTATATAGCAAAACTCAATGAACAGGGCATAAAGATACCCCAGAACAATATTATGATGGAACCTCAGGGCAGGGATTCCCAGAAACTTATCATGATGCTCAAGGATCTCGTTTCCTTGTCTTTGGATGTGAAGCGATACATCATGCCGGACCAGGAAGGTACCCAGACAACACTTGATTAATTTCCTTTTTTCCTGACATCCTTTAGGAGCAGGT
>JAJZLU010000009.1 GCA_021850545.1 Thermoplasmata archaeon
GACAGTGCCGTCCCCGGGAACCATTGTAACGTTTTGGGTGTAATATGGATAATATGGCCAGAGGAGTGTTGCGTTCTGGTAGCCCAATGCATTGTAGATCAGGGCTGACTGCAGTGGCTCTGCTGCACCTGTGGTGAGGGACCAGGACATGTACTGCTGCCAGCAAAGGGTATAGAACACAGTCCACTGGAATGGCTGGATGCCAAGAAGCTTGAACCCTAGGTGGTTTGAAGCCGCGCTGGAGTTGATGTAAGCATTAACTCCAGAGGCATATGACTGGAGGTATCCGTAATACTGCGGATAATCCTTGATGTAAGCCTGTTCCAGTGCCCAGGCATTGCTTGGAAGGCCTATAAGACGCATGGCCTGGTCGGAAGCCACGCCTGAAGCCCCAATATACCTGCTTAGATTTCCAGACGCCAGAAGAGCCTCAAGCTCCATCTGGAATAGCCTCTGGCTTGCAGAATAATAGCCCTGCGCAAACATGAGGTCTTTCATGTTTGAGGCCTGAATATGGGCGACCCCAGAAGCATCAATTGTGACGTTGACCGGGCTGCCCAGGCCGGGGATATTGACGGTGCTGGAAGTCAGGTTTCCCTGGCCAGCTGATTCCCAGAGCCCAAGTTTTGGGTTCAGTGTAGTGAAGTTTGTTGACAGGTATGACAGAAGAACTAGAACAATAACCAGAAGAACAAGCCATCTGATCTTCATCCAATACTAAACATACTCCATTATTAAAAAATTCGCATCAGAGGATTTTAATCTCTACTATTTTCCATCTCATGAATAGCAAAAAATATACATGCCTTTTACTGGATATACATGCGCATGGACTCGGAGAAGCTGAAACTTGGCCACATTTCCACTGATGAAATTCTTTCAGGCATATCAGGCAGGGACCCAATCATGGGTGAACTGGCCAGGAGAATAGGGTACTTCAGGCTTGAAGCGGGCGGGGGCTATTTCGAGTCCCTTGTCCAGGCAATCGTTTACCAGCAGATTTCAGGAAAGGCAGCTGAATCCATATACAACAGGTTTCTGGAAAAATTAGGAGGCCCGGTAACACCAGAGAATATTGGAAAGCTCAGTGATGAAGACCTCCGTTCTTCAGGCATCTCTCCACAAAAGATAAGATATCTGCGGGATCTCAGCAGCAAGACTCTCAGCGGTGAGCTCGACCTCAATGGCATAGAGTCCATGCCCAACAGCGACATAGTCCGGAAGCTCACCATTGTAAATGGGATTGGCACATGGTCTGCGCAGATGTTTCTCATATTCACCCTCGGAAGGCTTAACGTCCTTCCCCTGAATGACGTAGGTTTTCGGAATGCCCTGAAAAAACATTATTCCATAAGAGGTGAACTTACGGACAGAAAGATAACAAGGATTGCCTCGAAATGGGCACCGTATATGTCGGCGGGCGTATGGATTTTATGGGAATGCGAGAACACGAAGCTGCCCGCCTCATCTCCACGAGAAAGGAGCCATGTCCCCGCAACTGAATACTAGTTCTGAGGTTCAGATGCCAGGTACTTCTCCCGGCACCCTCCTGAAAAGTTGCACGTCTCCGATATGCGCGGCTCCCCTGAGGAACCTGGTGAGCCTTTCGACACCAAAACCGCCGCCTGCAGAGGGAACAAATCCCTTTCTTGCTTCTTCCAGGTATGATGCGTAAATGTCCATGGCCAGCTTGTCCTTGCCCATTCTTGTCCGGATCCTCTGATAATCGTATTCCCTTTCCGCACCTGAAAGGGCCTCCCCAACCCCAAATGGGTATATGAGGTCATAGTTCAGGTAATGCCCGGGGTTCTCCAGGTCTTCCCTGTCGTAGAATTCTCTCCTGTGGCATGTAGCCCAGAAAGGCTGGTCATGATCCATTGATGCCTTGTATTCCCAATCCTCACCATACCTTTCCTCAAGCTCGTGCGTGGAGTATACCCTGAAGGGCCCCTTGAATGCGAAGGGCTCTCCGTCCACCTTCCTGATGCCTTCCGCCCCAATATGTGAAGTGAGCCCAACCAACAATCCTTCCATCAGAGAAAATACGTCCTTCATCTTGCCATATGGGATCTCGAAATCGGCCTGGGTGAATTCAAACAGGTGCCTTCCGCTGGCTTTCCTGTCAGCCTTTTCGAGCCTTATGTTAGGTGAAAGGATGAAAATCCTTCCTACATCCCTCACAGCTACCTGTTTGTGGAGGATCATTGAGTTCATGGTCCTCATGGTTGTTCCCAGGTATTCAACTTCAATTGTCTTGAGAATGGAAGAGTTTGGGTCAGGGCCAAGTGGATCCGTACTCCTGCCCAGCATTACCGGCAGCATCTGTAAGAAGCCATGGTCCTGGAGATAGTTTGTAACATATCTGAGGATCTGGCTGGTAAGTTTCAGAGAGCCCATCAATTCAGTTTCCTGCGCTTCAATCATTATGAACCGAACCCAACGATGCTGGATCATAGATTAATTTTTCTGCGAAAAATCTCGGATTTTTTTCGATAATTTGCAGTATGCTTAAATACAACATTGTATTTTTTCCAGCATGGATGAAACCGACCTCAAGCTTCTCGAGCTTGCAGACCATGGAACCACAAAGTATTCCCTGCTTGCCAGGAAGCTTGACATGCCTCTTTCCACAGTGCATTCAAGAATGAAGCGGATGGAACTGGACAAGGTGATTAGGGGGTACAGGGCAGACGTAGACTGGAAAAAGGCCGGCCTAAACCTTACTGCTTTTGTCTTAATAAAGGCCGATGTGGGAAAGCTCAGGGAGACTGGAAAGACACAGGATACGCTCCTTGAGGAACTACTTGAAACACAGTATGTTGACCAGGGTTATGTGATCACAGGCGAGGCTGATCTCCTCATAAGGATAACGGCCAGGGACTCATTCCACCTCAAGGATATCCTCCTGCGGGACATCGACTCCATGGATGGAATCACCGGCACAAGGACAATCATAGTACTCGGATAACGGAAAGGCATACAGTTTTGCTGAGTAAATATTATATGGGATTCTTAGCTGATCGCCCGTGAACACCGCCACAAAGGGTAAACCCAGGAAGATCCTCATATGCGATCCTGTGGACCGGTCTCTTATTGCAGGGCTTGAGCAGAAAGGGCATTTGGTCGACTACATGCCAGATTTGGGCCAGGCCCAGCTCATGGAAATCCTGCATGGTTATGATGCAGCCGTGATAAGGAGCAGGACCAAGCTCACGTCGGAAGTGCTCCGTTCCGGCCATGGGCTCCAACTCATAGCCAGGGCCGGGATCGGTACAGACAATATCGACCTTGGTGCCGCAGAGGACCTTGGAATAAAGGTTGTAACAGCGGCTGGATCCTCCACTGATTCTGTTGCAGAACTTAACGTGGCGCTTCTTATCAATATAGCAAGAAATATAGGCTTCCTGAACCGCCAACTAAGGGCTGGAAAATTTGCGAAGGCTGCTGGCACGGAGATCGCCGGCAAGACAGCGGGCATGATAGGATTGGGGAGGATTGGTTTCCAGACTGCAAAATACCTCAGGGCTCTGGGCCTTGGGATCATTGCCTTTGACCTGCAGGAGTCAGAGGAACTCATTGGGAAGGTCTCAGGGAAGTATGTCTCCCTTGACACCTTGCTTGAAAAATCAGATTTCATCTTCATCTCTGTGACCCTAATGAAGGATTCAAGGGAAATACTTGGAGAGGATCAGTTCAGGAAGATGAAGAAAGGAGCCATTCTAATCAATACCAGCAGAGCAGAAGCCATTGGCCTTGAGCCGCTGTTAAGGTCCCTCAGGGAAAGCAGGCTTGGTGGATACGGGGCAGATGTTCTCTGGAATGAGCCTCCTGATTCTCCCCTTGAAAAGGAGCTAATTGCAATGGAAAATGTCTTAATAACCCCGCATATCGGCGCACAGACTCATGAAGCTCAGGGCCGAGTTGCAAGGATGACACTGGAAAATATGCTGAAAGCTATTGAGGAGGCCAGCACATGATGCTCATACCTGGCCCGGTGGAAGTCCCGGATACAGTATTGAGGGCATATCGGAA
>JAJZLU010000029.1 GCA_021850545.1 Thermoplasmata archaeon
CCTCATTGAATCCCAGATTAAGGAATTTGAAACACTCGGGGCTAAGAAAGTGTCATATTCTTCATTCACGCCTTATTACTTTCTTCCAGGCGTTGACAGATCTGCTTATCCAGAGCTTTACGAAGTCTTGCATGAAATTGGATTCCGGGTAAACTCAACTGCCTTAAGCATGGCCAAGAATTTGGACACATTTGATGAAACGCCACTTGCAGAAGCTCCAGGCATTCATATTGCAGACTTTATGCCAATATTTACAGAGCAATTGCTTGACTTCATTAAAAATAACTTCAATTCTGACTGGTATTTCAGGGCAGAAGCTGTTGCAAGCAAAGGTGAACCAGAGCAGATATGCCTGGCATTGAAAGATGGCGACATAGTTGGGTACTCAATGTTTTCTGGGCCTGAAGGAAGAACCTGGTTTGTGCCTGGAGAAAGATTCGGGCCATTTGGGGTAAGAGAAGACTTTAGGGGTAAAGGCATCGGCAAGTCCCTTCTAGGTAGAACTCTTCTGCATATGAAGTCCAGGGGCATCAAAGTTGCGTATTTCCTGTGGACAGATGAGAAAGCTTCCCACCTTTACCATAGATTCGGATTCATGAAAAAGAGAACTTTTGAAATAATGGAATTGAAGCTATAGGTCCCATCTGTTATTTGCAACTGGCAAAATATTCCTATTTCAAAAGGTGCTCAGGCACATTCATTCCCTTCACGAGGTCGGAAGTGGACTCTGCATTCCTAATTACAGAGACACCTTGAGGGCCGATCAATATCTCTGCTGGCCTGAGGTGCCCGTTGTAATTGCTGCTCATGCTTGACACATAAGCTCCTGCGTTGAATACGGCGATGGTGTCTCCAACCTCCGCTTTTGGAAACATCATGTCATTGCCTATCTTGTCCGTGCTTTCACAGATTTGGCCAACAATGTCCGCTTCTCCCTCAGGCTCCCTTCCGAGTGCGTTTGCAATAACGATGTGGTGATATGCACCATATAAAGCCGGCCTGAGCAGCAGGTTCATGCCTATATCCGTGCCAACGAAGGTTTTGTCGTAGGATTTCACGTTTGTTACTTTTCCAAGGAGGACTGCAGAATTTGAAACCAATGACCTTCCAGGCTCAACGATGAGCTCCGGTTCATCCATGCCATATTTACTGCATGCCTCCCTGAGGTTGTTGACAATGCATCCTGCAGCACTTTCAAGGTCAAGTTCCTCCTGATCTTTCCTGTATGGGACCCCAAAGCCTCCTCCGATGTCGAGATACTTGAACTGTATTTCGAGTTCCTGTGATATTTTTCCTGCGAGGCCAAAATATGCCTTGGAGATTGCGTCAAAATGATGCCAATCCAGGGCATTTGAACCAGCCATCATCTGCATTCCAAATTTATCTGCACCAAGGGACATAGCCTCCTTATACGCACCCTTTACAACATCGACAGGTATCCCGAACTTAGTTTTAGGGCCTGCAGTTACAATCCCCGGGAATTCGCCTCCTCCTACACCTGGGTTTACCCTGAATGATACTACTTCTGGAAGATGGCCTTTAACTAGCCTCATCTGGGGGATGTCGTCAAAATTCAGTGATACCCCTTTTTCTATGCCATATTCCAATTCATTCTTGTGGGAATTGTTTGGGGTGAAAGTGATTAGTTTATGGGGAATGCCTGCCATGTTGGCAATCTTGATCTCCTCAGGTGTTGAACAGTCAGCACCTGCCCCTTCCTGCCTCAGAATTGAAATAATGGCAAGATTAGCGTATGATTTTACAGCATACCTTATGGCGAACTTGCTGTATTGTTTCCTGAATGCCTGATCTAGGCTCCTGTAATTTTCCCTGATTTTCTTCTCGGATACAACAAGCAATGGCGAACCCATCTTTTCATTGAGATCAACAAGGTCTACATTGTCAAGCGTGAGATGACCCCCATGGTTTTCAAAGGGAGGGAAAATAAAAGCTGTCATGGCAATCAGAGAAATATATGCCTGCAATATTAATCTTAGTTGGAGCAGCACTCATGAAAACTTGAAAACTAAATTTAAATGATAAGTGCCGATTTGACAGCGTGCTTACAAAGGATCAAGCTTTCCAGTATCTTGATGAACACGGCCCCAGAATATCTATTGGCGCCTACATTGACAATGTGGCGGTTGAGCAAGTAAATCCTGAAGTAAGGAGGACCGCCGCCAGCCTCATTAAACCGTTCATTTTCTATTTTGTGCTCAAGAACCGTGAAATTTTCCAAGACAATATTTCCATTGATGAGATCCCGCTCACGAATGACACTATCCTCAGGTTCTTCACAGGAAGCTTACTGAATCTCAACGGCCTGCTTTCCCTTATGATTGACATCAGTGACAATGCAGTTTCCAATTACTTTCTTGACAGGGCAGGAATGGGTACGATCAATGGTTTCCTGAAAAGCGAGGGTTTTAAGGGAACAACTTTTGGAAGACGATTTCTTGATTCTGAAGCAAGGAAAGCGGGTAATGAAAATTATACCACTGTATCTGATCTCCGCAGGCTTTTCCATGGCATACTTTCTGGAAAACTATTAGGGGACGAAGAAAGAAGACTATTTGTGGATATACTGAAGACACAGTTTGACAGGTCTAAGTTTGCATTCTACCTTCCAGAGGCCATTGAATCCGGAGGGAAGAGCGGCGTTCTAGATAATGTTTGGAATGACCTGATATTCTTCGAAGAAGGGGGGAAGAATGTTATGCTGATCGCCTTGACAGAAAATATGCCAGACAGCACTGCAAGAGACCTGCTTGCATCGTATTCCTACCATTTCATCAAGGAAAGGTTTCCTGAATCCCTGAAGTAATATCTCTAATTCTTACTGAAATTTCCTGGCCATTTCTCCAAGGAAGCTGTCTATGCGGACTGGCAGATCCTTACCTGGTTCAGTTGAATGGTTGATGATGATGCTGAATGAGACACCGGGTTTCTCCATATATCCAGTAAGTGAAGCACAGTATCCAATGCTTCCAGTCTTTGCGTGAATGCCCAGGTGCGAAAGGTTTTCCAGCCTCTTTGAAAGTGTCCCTTTCCCCGGTGATGGCAGAAGGTTCAGGAATTCTCTGTCACCAGATTGGCTTATGTTGTGGATAAGCCCTGCTAAAAAGTCTGTCTTGAGTAGGTTCATGCGTGAAAGGCCAGATCCATCCACTATGGCGATCCCCTCTGTGTCCAGGCCCAACTTTTTGAGAAAGCCTATAACAGCCTTTGGGCCATTACTCCAACTGCCCTTCTTCCCAGTTTCCTTGTGCCCAATGTACTTCTGGAGCAATTCAGCTGTGAAATTGCAGCTAACCGTTTCCATGTGTGATATGACTTCTGTGAGGTTTTCAATGTGTTCTACCCTGCCGGTGCCTGAGTTGGGCACATCGATCTGGCCTCCTACCCTTGAAGCAAGAGAAATGGCCTGCTCGAAAAGCTTAATCGGGTTTCTGGAAGGTTTGTGCTCTGGTCCATGTGGATTTACGAGTTTTGAAAAGTCCACTTCAACGCTGCCACGTGGAATGCTGCCCTCATTGATTGAGAACGGAGTTATCTTCGCCTGGTAGGTGTACTTTCTGTCTTCAATCTCCCATGATGGTACATATGGCCTTGAATCAATGGCCTCCGACATGAGATTGACTTTTTCTGCAGGCATGCCTTTGGGTGCAATACTGCCCACTATTCCCTGAAGTTCCGGACCCGACAGCAGTGGTGTGGGATCGCCCTTCACATTGACCGTTCCGCCTTCAATGGAGAAAGAAGTCCTGAATTTGAAATCCTTGCCAAGTGTCCTGTAAGCTGCATATCCTGTTACTATCTTCATGTTTGAAGCAGGCATCAGCGCCATCTGGCCATT
>JAJZLU010000025.1 GCA_021850545.1 Thermoplasmata archaeon
CCAGAGAGTCAGGGTGTGACCTGACCGAATTCTCTCCAGATATGTACATGAACTTCAACATCCCCCTATTTGCAGCTTCAATCATTTCCGTGCTCTTCCATCCCTGGAATTCAGGTAACTCCGATGACCATTTATTCTGGAATTTTTCTCTGGTCTTCGGATCAAAGAATGGCTGGTATCCGGGTAGCGATCCTGCAACAGACCCCATGTCTGCACCTCCCTGCACATTGTTCTGGCCTCTTATTGGACTCAGGCCTGAGCCCCGTTTGCCCACATTGCCTGTTATCAGGGCAAGGTTGATCAGCGAAGATACATTGTCAGAACCATTTTCATGTTCCGTTATTCCAAGGGTCCAGAATATTATGGAAGGTTTCTGGGTTGCGTAGGTTTTGGCAACATATGCGATTTCACCTTCTTGAATGCCCGTTACCCTGGAAGCATAATCTAAGGTGAATGGTTCAAGGCTTTCCCTATACGCATCATAGCCCTCTGTCCTGGAAGCTATAAAATCCATGTCGGCGAGTTCATTTTCCAGGATGTACTTTGCCATTGCAGAAAATAATACAGCATCTGTCCCAGGTTTCAACAGAAGGTGCCTGTCAGCAAGCCTTGACAGTTCAACACGCCTGGGATCAACAATAACGAGTTTTGCGCCTTTCCTTGAAGCCTTCTTTATTTCTGATGATAGGACAGGATGCGCCCGATCTACGTTTGAACCCACCATTATTATGGTCTTTGCAAGCCCAGCATCCTTGATGGAATTGGTGGAAGCACCTGCACCGGTGGCATAGGACAACATTGCTGCGGAAGGGGCATGGCAGAGCGTGGCTGATTGATCAACATTGTCAGTTCCCACTGCAGCCCGCATAAATTTCTGGAAGGCAAACACGTCCTCGTTTGTTGCCCTGTCACATGCTATGCCGCCAATAGATTGTCTCCCATGGAGATCCCTGGCTTTTCCGATTTCCATGGCCATGAGGTCAAGTGCCTCATCCCATGTGGCTTTCCTAAATACCTGGTCAATGCTTCTTCCATTTAAGGGAGTCCTTTCCTTCGGGGTAATTCTCACAAGAGGAGTAATAAGCCTGTCCTTGCTCATTTCAAACTCAAACCCGAATTTTCCCTTCACACACAGCTTTCCTCTGTTGACTTCACTCTGGTCATATCCTCTTGACCACACTATTTTTCCATTATTTATTCCATATTCTACAGAACAGCCAACAGCGCAATAAGGACAGATGGTTACGGTAGTGCGTTCAGCTGGTTCCCATCCTTTTTCAATGAGCGCTCCCGTTGGGCAGGCATCCACACAGGCACCACAGCTGGCGCAACTTGATTTTCCCATAGGTTCATCAAGGTCAAAAGTAATCAATGTCTTCTGGCCTCTGCCAGAAACTGAAATGACTTCATTTACCTGGTCAGAGTCGCAGGCAATGACACATTTCCTGCAGAGAACGCATTTTGAAGGATCGTAAGTAATCCCCGGATGGCTTGAGTCAACGGAAACATCAAAACCTGTTTGTGGCCTTTTTGCATTAACATGATAGTCTTCACCGTATTTTTCAAGCCTGCATTTTTCCACTTCAACTCCGGAATGTTCAGGATGTTCCCGGAGTATCATTCCCAGAAGCCCTTTCCTGTAATCATCCAGCAAAGGTGTCTTCGTCTTGACTTCCATGTTTTCGGCTGCCTTGGTTGAACAGGATGGCACCATTCTGGGCGGGTTCCCTGTCTCTACCATGCATAGTCTGCAGACACCATTCTCATGTCCGCTGTAGGAACAGAGATTTGGAACTTCTAGGCCATTAGCTTTAGCTACATCCAGGATGCTCTGGCTATTCTTAGCTGATAAAGCAGTCCCATCAATTCTGATAGTGAATGGCATGCTTATCTCTCCTCCCGAAAGCAGATGTTGGATGGACAATTTCCTGATTCATGTTCTTCAAGTTCCCCGCTGAAATACCTCATGGAATCAAAGAACATCTTGGCGGCTGCCTGTCCAAGGCCACAGATTGATCCCCTCATCATGACGTCTGCTGTAATTTTTGCAGATTCAATTGAGCTATTGGTGGCAGTTCCGTTCTTTAGGTCTCTGAATAGCTCTGAAAGCTCCTTGGTGCCGTAACGACAAGGCATGCATTTGCCACAAGACTCTCTTTCAAAGAATGATTCCACCGTTGTCATGACATCAACCATGCACCTGTCTTTAGATATTGCAATAAAGGCGCCAGTTCCCATTCCTGCCCCTGTTCCTTTTAATGAATCAAAATCAAGGTTCAATTCTCCCTTGTCTGCTGGCAGTATTCCACCAGAAAGCCCTCCTGGCAATATGGCTTTGAGATCAGAAAACTCAGATCCTCCTCTCTGCGTCAGGAGTGTGCCAGAGGGCGTCCCATATGGCAGCAGATAGGCACCTGGCCTTTCCACGTCCCCACTCAGGCAGTAAACCTTTTCTCCCACCCCTCTGTTTCCAGTTTGCGTCCATTCTCTGAGCCTCCCCAGCAAGTAAAGGAGAGTTTCCACGTTGTCTATCAGGGTAGGCTTACCGTATAATCCAACCTCTGCGGGATATGGGGGCCTGAGCCTTGGCTCACTTCTTCTCCCCTCAATGGCTTCCATCAAAGCACTTTCCTCACCTGTGATATAGTATCCGGGAACCCTGAGAATTTTCAACCCAGGTAGTTCGTTGGGTCCAATTTTATCATTGAGGTATTCCAGGGAATTTTCAAGGGCATCATCCAGTCTCTTTTCAGTTTCCAGATATTCGTGCTTCAGCGCAATAATTATGTTTGAAGCACCAACAGTGATGGCAGCCAGTAAGGATGCTTCTATAAGTTCAAAGGGGTTCGAGTCGATCAGGATTCTGTCCTTGAAAGTTCCGGGTTCACCTTCATGGGCATTCACAATAAGGTATTTTTCAGAATTTGGAGAATCGGAAACGGCTTTCCATTTCACATATGCAGGAAATCCTGAACCTCCAAAACCCCTGATATTAAATTCCTTTACAAGTTTCAGTGTATCCTCTCTGGTTTTATCGCCCATTGCCTTGGTAAGTGTCCCAAAACCTCCCATTTCAAGGAATTCCTGCAAACTGTGGGTCTGTTTGAAATCCTGCATGGAGGGCCGTGAGTCCAGTTCCATGGTTATTCCCTCCACAATTTTGTAATACTTCCCTCTGGACCAAGCGACTGGACCATTATCGCAATGTCCAAGGCAGGACACTTCCTCTACACTTTTGCCATCCAGTTTTCTGAGAACTTCAGTTTCCGTGCCATTTTGTTTAAGGGCGCACGGGAGTCCACGGCATATTTTGGCACTATCCTGATTTTGTTTGTAGAAGCTCCAGACATTTTGTGCCTCATAAGGCCGCAACCCGTATTTTTGTGCAAGTCTTCCAACCTTTTCCTTGGAGTTATGTTGATTATCAGGTTCGCTTAACAGTTCTTCCAAAAATTCTACTTCATTCTTATGTGCCATAATTTCACCACCACACGCGTTTCTTCCTAGCAGGCAGCTTTATGAAGAACGGAAGGGCAGTTCATCCAGAATGGATGCACTATTACAAATTTATTATGGCTAATATGTTCGGTTAGCCGTCAAATTTTACCTATCATGAGCTCTTATGAAGCTCGAGAGCACTTGCATGTATTTGTCGCGTTCCTCCCAGAATTGTAGATGTGAACTTTCCTGGAAAATTTCCAGTTTGGAGTTTTGGATCAGGTTGTGGATGGCCTCAGCTATTTGGGGCGTAACTTCATCATATTTTCCGCAGGTGATAAGGGCTGGCACCTTGATGGTATGAAGCTTGTCCGTAAAATCGATATCTCTGATCAGCCCAATTATGGTAAACTC
>JAJZLU010000056.1 GCA_021850545.1 Thermoplasmata archaeon
AATATTTTCTAATATGGCATTACCGACGCGAATATTCTTCATAAGGCAAATGCTGTTTTAAGTGATCAATTTTAAGATATACGGATTGATTTTTCAGCATGATTATTGCAGTTCCAGTAAATGGGAACCAGCCATCCGGACCAGGAGAGGCACTGGAAGTCGTCCTGATTGACACCGCATCGGGCATGGAAGTTGAAAGGTACCAGAATCCTGCACTCACCGCCACCTCAGGGAGAGGCATAGCAATGATACGGTCAGTAATGGAGAGAAAGGCAGATGCACTTGTAGTTGAGGGCATTGGGCAGCATGCCTTCGAGGTCGCAAGAAGAAACCTCAAGGTCTTCAATGGCGCTGGCCTGACCCTGGAGCAGATAGTGCAGGGCGTGGCAAAGGGAACCCTCCATGAACTGGGCGCCCCCAGCCATTAAACCTTTCATTCTTCGCACAGATGACCCGTGCATCGAATATCAAAGAAGTTTCGAAACCGAAAACATTGAGTGGAAACCATCATCCATTCTGAAACATTTCTCCTTATAGCCCTCAACCTTGAACCCATTTTTCATGAGCACCCTAAGGGATGGAAGATTGTAATCCAGCACGCTGGTGTAAAGCCTAATCATGCCGAGTTCACTTCTGCAGTACTTTGAAACGAGCGCAAGTGCATCGGAAGCAAAACCATGGTTCCAGTATTCCTTTCCAATCCAGTACCCCACATGTGCATTCAGGTCTGTGTAGTTTATATCCTTGAGGCCGATGATTCCGACCAGCTGGTCTCCGGAAAAAATGAGAAAATCCATTGCGAAATGTTTCTTGCCGTCCTTCCTGTTATGCTCAAAGAATATGAGGGCATCCTCTTCTGTATATGGGTTTGGGAAGGTATGGGCACCTATGTTCCTCGCAATTTCAGGGTCATTTGCAATTCTGGCGACCTCCCTTGCGTATTTCCTGTGAAGGTGGTTAGAAATCCTCACTTTGTCGCCGCTGAGTTCCACCGTATCTTCCATCTCTATGTTATAACGTGTCTTATGAGAATCTTTTCCCTTGTATTGAATGCAAAACTTATCATAAGTCCATGCGGTATTCATCCATGGGACTCAGCAAGAGAGACCTCACCAGGAAGAAGAACAGTCTCGAGGAGAAACTGAAGGAACTGGAAGAGAAAGCCAGAAAGAATCCCTTGAACAAGCAGCTTCAGGAAGAAGTCAAGGAACTGAAAAAGAAAATCGAAAAACTCTGATTTCAAGTTTAAGGCTGGCTAGCCGATTTTACCCAGCCTACTTCATTCAACCACATCTTCAAGAAGTTCAAGATATGGGTCTTCTGTGGAAAGCCTTATCCTGGCATTCAGAGGTATGAGCATCTGTTCTTCCCCATGCCCGAAGGGAAGGCCATAAAGGGAAGGCACTTTTAACTGGTTGAGGTAAAGCTGGACCACATCTTCTATGAAAGGCATGGGTTCCTCTGCCTCTGTTATAGCCTTGAAATCCCCGAATACAAATCCCACATATTTATCCAGGAGGCCCGCAAGCTTCATGGTAAAAAAATACCTGTCAATGTCACCGCTCGTAACTCCAGTATCTTCCATAAATAAGATCTTGCCGTCAGCGGGTGGCATGTACTTGGTGCCTATGAGGGATGCAGCCACTGAAATGTTTGTTCCCTGGGTAACTCCCTCTACCCTGCCGGAAACAATGTATTTTATGACTTTGTCCAGGTATCCGCTGAGGTCTCTGGACTGTCCGGAAAGGATGTCTGCAAAATTCTTGAATGATGGTTTCCTTATTTCATCCGGATCGGAACCGGGCATTGGGCCGTGGAATGTCACCAGGTTGGAGTATTTACTCAGGGCAAGGTGGAGGGCAGTAATATCGCTGTATCCAACGAATATTTTTGGGTGTTCCTTAATTACATCGTAGTCAAGGAGAGGAAGTGTGTGTATGGATCCATAGCCGCCCCTTGCGCAGAATATAGCTTTCACCGTATCATCGGTGAAAGCGTTCATCAGCTCTTCTGCCCTGTCAACATCCGGAGCAGCCAGTGAATTTCTCTGCACAAGCTTCCTAATGTTTCTGCCCAGCGAGATCTTGTAACCCCAGTTCCTGAGCTTTGCAATACCCTTGGACAGGTTGTTCATGTCAGGGGCGCTAGCAGGCGCAATAATTCTGATGGTATCTCCCGGCTTCAGTGCAGGTGCCTTGACTGAGGTTTCCATTGAACAACTCCATGAAGTATACTCAATTTAGTTAATGAAAATTCGGCTTAACAAATAATGGGCGGTTTATAAAAAATGGATTGGTGAGGATTTGAGTGTTATCCTTAGGAAAGATTTCCAGGTTCCCGAAATTAAGACTTAAGGTTTTCCGGAACCTGACCTGGATTGAACCAGGTGGCTCAACACACTGTGGGCGTGAGTCCATGTTGGCACATGCTGAAGTGCAATGGTCAACCCATGCACATTTCCACTAGCTACAGCGGCGGCACCTGTTGCAGTTGCAATTCCCAGTGATGCTGCTATTCCTTTTGCTAAAGTCAATCCTGTAATTGACATAAAGCTAAAATTAGAATTGCTATCAAATTCCTTGTGGTACAAAAGCCCCATTCTTTCATGCGCAGGCACTGTCCAGTCAATATATACAGGTGAGGGTATTATGGAGCATGAATCAGGACAGAGATTGCGACAATTGTCGCCATGATTGGGCGTTGAACCTGAATGCGCGTGATGTTAAGGTTTGTGAGATTATATGCAATTCCGGCAGTCCGGTTGGGTTCAATGAGATTAGGAGGAGAACCGGAATCCATCAGGAGGTCCTGTCCAGGATACTGAGAAGGCTTGTGTTCAGCGGAAACATTGAAAAGGTCAAATCAAAGTACGACAGATGCTGTTCCTCCAGTCAATAAGTGCATTCAATGAATCTATGGGCGGGGGTGAACATAGATGGAAGAGGAAAAAAAGAAGTCTTGCGGATGCTGTGAATGCTGTGACTGCCCAACAGAGTGCTGCTAATTTGGATCGTGAATATAGGGCAACCAGATAGGATTGCATCCCTTATTGGAATCGACGGTGTTTGGATGAAATATTTATTGGCCCTTAATTTTCGGGCCATGAAAAATACAACAAGCCTCGAATTCAACCTATCTCTTGGGAAAAGCTTGGAACCCCATCCAAAAGCGGGAATATTTAGGAAGAAAATACTCTCTTCTGATAATTTCACTGTACAGTTCCGGCTGGCGATGTCCCAGAGGTAGTCAAACATGGAAGCCATTCGCTTGGCAAACGGGGAAGAATTGCACCAGAAACTAATCAGTGACTTCAAACCTTCATTTTCGCCATTCTTGTTGCCGGTCTCCAGCAAAATATCAAGTTCTTTCTTATCGGAAATAAGGTATACTGGATAATGGCCCGCGGTTACCTTGCTCTAACATTCCATTCATCCCTTTGCATTTTTGCCCAAACATCAGGTGGAATAGCCTTACCTGGTGCTCTTGCAGGTGCTACAGTGCAACCGCTTGCCTAACTCTTCAGCCCGGTATATGGAATTCCCGGCGCTCTGTTTGGCAACGGTTTTATGAATTTAATGCCGGGTTTCGCCGTAATTTTTGCAGTTGCTGCCAACATAGCATTCATGGCTCTCTATTTCTACGCCTCAATGGCCTTACCGCAGAACCAACATTTTGAGCACCTATGGTAAACAGTTATTGCCCATAAATCATATATTTTTATTAGCAGCAGTGAAATATGGCTTGTCTTGAAATTCGGGGTCGATCCTAAAATATTTCAGTTATT
>JAJZLU010000010.1 GCA_021850545.1 Thermoplasmata archaeon
CTGAGGATAGGGGACTACAGGGCAATTTATCAGATAAAGAACAGTGAGTTAATAGTTGTAGTTATCAGGATTGGACATAGAAAGAACGTTTATTGATGATTGGTTCGAATGGACCGGTCGGGATTTGAACCCGAGGCCTTCTGCTTGCGAAGCAGACGATCTACCCCTGATCTACCGGCCCTGATTTCCAGAAATAATGAGTCCGGTAAAATATGTTTGGTGCCCTTTCCTTATCTTGAACCAATTCAATAGTGGAGCGAGTCCAGTTTCTGGCCCATTAGCTTAGCCGCCATGATCACGTAATTCCTGGCAGATTCAGAAACTTCAAAGAAAGAGGCAAACCCATGCATCATCCCCAGTGCCCTTATGCCTGTCGCAGGCACCCCATGACTTCTAAGCCTGCTTACAAAAGCCTCACCCTGATCCCTCAACGGGTCATATTCTGCAGTAAACACTATGGTTTCGGGGAAACCTGCAAAATTACCTGCCAGCTGCACTGAGAACCTAGGATCCATAAAATCCTCCGGACCTCTAACATATTGCCTCCCAAACCATTCGCTCAATTCGCCGGTGAGAAAATACCCATCTGAAAATTCCCTGTGGGACTGTGAAGAATAATCCACCCCAACTACTGGATAGAAGAGGGCCTGTAGTGCTGGCATCTGGATTTTCTGGTCCCTTGCCTGCATTGAAACTGCTGCTGAGAGGTTTCCGCCCGCACTGTCTCCGCTCAATGCAATAAGGTTCTTTTCAACCCCCAGTTCCCCTGCGTTTTCAAGCGCCCACTTGTATGCATCGTATGAGTCGGAAAAAGCAATGGGAAACTTATGTTCAGGCGCAAGCCTGTAGTCCACGGACAGAACTTTGCAGCCTGATTCCCTTGCAATGAGCCGGCACAGGGCATCATGTGTATCCAAGTTGCCGAAAACGAATCCCCCTCCGTGGAAATACATGATAAGGGCATTGCTTTTCCCGGTTAAGTAAAGCCTTGCCTTGATCTTCTCACCCTCTACCGGGATTTGAATATCCCTTACTTCATCCAATTTTATCTCCTCACTATTCAGTGCAACAGATGCGCTGTCATTGAATTCCCTGAATTCCTTTGGGGTTACTTTTGATACATCTGGAAGTCCAATCTGTTCCATCATTTGAAGGAGTTTTTTCAAATCCGGGTCTAGAGGCATATGGAATAAAAGTGGTGAATGGACAAATATCTTACTGTATGTTTGGGCACTTTGAAAACTAAGTGGCCATCTTGAACGTGGAAAGAGCACTTTAACTGCTCTTCAGGCCTCAGTCTTGAAGCCTGTCTGAGACAAGCCTGCAGGCCATCCGGAAAAAATTTCTCGCTGCCCTGGAAGTAGAAATGTGCGATACATAGGCATGAAACATCCCGAGGGCCCTTACACCAGTTGCCTCTGTCCCGGCGTCCCTTAACCTGTAAACAAAGGCTTCTGCTGGGTCCCTCAGTGTATCAAACTCGGCAGTAAACACAATGGTTTCTGGCAATCGGGTAAGGTCATCTTGGTTCATCATTGAGAAATATGGATTGGAAAGATCCGCCTCACTCCTGATGTATTTTTCAGTGAACCACCTGGTGTAAGAGTTGTTAAGGTTGTATCCATCTGAAAATTCACTCTGGGAGGGAGAAAAAGTGTCGTAGCCCATTACAGGGTACAGCAGGAGCTGCAGGGCAGGCATGGGTTTTCTGCCATCCCTGCACATCAGGGAAACAGCGGCAGCAAGGTTTCCCCCTGCACTGTCTCCAGCGACAGCAATCTTCTTGCTGTTTATTCCAAGCTCCGACTGGTTTTCCCTTGCCCAGAGGTACGAAGAGAGGGCATCGTTTGCCGCGGTAGGGAACTTATGTTCAGGCGCCAGCCTGTAGCCCACAGAAAGCACCTTGCAGCCTGAGTACACTGCCATGGTCCTGCATATGTAATCATATGAGGCAATGCTGCCAAATACGAAGCCCCCACCATGGAAAAAAACTATGAGGGCATCGTCGGAATCCTTTTTCGAATACAGCCTTGCGCCAATTGTACCCCCTTCCACCGCTATGGAATAATCTTTCGAATCCACCTGTGGTGTGCCGGGTTTCCACTTTTTGCTTTCTGCCTCCTCTGCTTTCCTGTTTTCCAGTATGTTAATGCTGCTATAGTCAAAATCGCCCATGTCTGGCATTGAATCAAGAACCTTTCTCAGAACCGGGTCAAGAGGCATTTCCCATCAAACGTTGCCAGCCTTAAATATGTTGCCGCCTGAGGGCATAGCTTATATGCAGTTGGGCAATATTTGGATCAAGTTGACTAGTGTTTCAGGAAGCCCCCATACGGACGGAGAAGGCAAACCGAAGTTTTTTGGCGGCAGGATAGAGCCAAGGGAGTACCAGGTTAGCCTTTTCAGGGATGCAATAGAGCGAAACACACTTATCGTGCTTCCAACGGGACTTGGAAAGACGATTATAGCTGCAATGGTCGCAGAGTACGTCCTGATGCAGAGAAAGGAAAAAGTCATATTCCTTGCCCCCACAAGGCCACTTATCACCCAGCATTTCGAGACCATGAAGAAGCTTCTTGACCTCGGAGAGGATGAAATATCCAGATTCACGGGAGAAGTTGACAACGAGGACAGGCTGCTTAAGTGGGTTACCTCAAAAGTGGTGATTTCAACGCCCCAGGTTGTCCTGAACGACATGAGGAATGGGCTGCTCAATATTGCCAGCTATGGGCTCATCGTCTTTGATGAGGCACACCGTGCCACTGGAAATTATGCCTATGTGGACATTGCAAGGAACTTCCTCGACACTAAGCACAGGCTCGTATTGGGGATAACTGCTAGCCCTGGCGGGGACAGGGAGAAACTCAATGAAATCACCCAGGTTCTCGGGATCGAGGCAGTGAGGATCAAGACGGAGAATGACCCTGACGTGCAGAAATACATGGGAGGCATTGACCTCAAGATCACAACCCTGAAACTCCCGCCACAGATCAAGGAACTATCTGATCTCCTGAGGATTGTGGTCGACAAGATCGCTGACAAGATAAGGGCAGCAGGCGTATTCAGGCCAGGAAGGTTTTCAAGGAGCGAAGTTGCCCAGAAAATAGGTGAAGTTATACAGAGGGCAAAGAATGGCGAGAAGAACCTCTTCGTCACAGTAACATACATGTCAGCGGCTATCCGGATTGACTATCTCCTTGAATACCTGGAGAGCCAGGGATTAGAGATTGCCAGTGATTACGTCAATGAGATCCTGAACAGCGATGAGAAGACTCTCAGGAAGACCGCTTCTATTGCCCAGAAAATACCGGAATTCAACTCGTTCCTGGTCAGGCTCAAGGATCTCAGCGAGCAGAAACTGGAGAATACAAAGATGAGGGCAGTCTTAGACATGTGTGAAGAACAGATCTCGAATAATCCTGATTCCAGAGTGATAGTATTCACGCACTTCAGGAAAACTTCTGACCTGCTGACAACTTACCTGAGGGAGAAGTCCGCATTGCTGCGTCCAATAAGATTCATAGGGCAGGCTGGAAAATCCGGCGACGAGGGCCTTAAGCAGAAAGACCAGGACCTCATACTCCAGAAGTTCAGGAACAATATCTTCAACGTGCTGGTTGCCACAAGCGTAGCGGAGGAGGGCCTTGACATTCCTGCAACAGATCTTGTAATTTTCTTTGAGCCCGTGCCATCTGAGATCAGAAGCATACAGAGGAGGGGAAGGACGGGAAGGACCCATGCAGGGTCAGTAAGGATCCTGATGTATGAAGGGACCAGGGATTCAGGGTATTACTTTTCAAGCATCAGGAAAGAGACCAGAATGAAGAAAAATATCCAGAAACTTCAGGATGCCCAGCCTGAGACAAAAAGGAAAAAGATCGGGCCAAACCCTAGCCTGGATGATTTTAATTGAATTCCTGGCCTATATGCGCCAGTTTCGCAAGCAAGGCGTCAAGCTGAATGAGGTCGCTGGAACCTTCCACCATCCTGAATTCCGCCTCTCCAAGTGCCATGATTATCTGAATTTTCTGCTTCGGGGCTATCTGCTCCCTCCTCACTGCTGAATGCAGGCCCCGGATTATGTCCATCCCAGAAAGGCCGTTCTCAATCATGAGGGTGTCCAGCATCTCCCTGGAATCCTCAAATAGCCCGCTCACAGCCTTGGATATCAGGGACTTGAATTCCTTGGGGTTGGCAAGGCCGGATATTTCGTAAATCTTGGCGGCACTGAGCTCACCTGATGATTTGATGGTCTGCAGGATATTCAGGGCCTTTCTCAGATCACCTTCTGAAATTTCAGTGATGGCCTCCAGTGAATCCTGGTCCATCTGGAATCCCTCACTCTCTGCTATGATCTTGATTCTTCGGATCATGTCCGCAGGCTTGATTGGCTTGAATCTCATTACCACACATCTGGACTGAATGGGAAGTATGATCTGGGAGGAGTAGTTGCAGGAAAAGATGAACCTGGTAGTGGACGAGTAGATTTCCATTGTCCGCCTAAGGGCAGCCTGGGCTTCTGGAGTCAGCTGGTCCGCCTCGTCAAGGAAGATGATCTTGAATCCAAGCTCATTGGAAGGCATGATCCTGGCAAAATCCTTCACGTTTTCCCTGATGACATCAATGCCCCTTTCATTTGATGCGTTAAGCTCAAGGAAGTTCTCCTTCCAGTTTTCACCAAAAAGCTCTATTGCTGTGCAGATGGCTGTTGTTGTCTTCCCCGTACCGGCAGGCCCTGCCAGTATGAGATGTGGAAGCTGCTTGTGCTTAACGAACGATTCAATCTTCTTTGTGTTTGGCTCCTGGCCAACGATGTCAGAGAGTTTCTTGGGCCTGTATTTTTCTATCCAGATGTCTATCATTTTGATCAACGGAGATGATTAATGTCAACAGTTCAATTGGCATTTAATTCTTTCTCATTAGCATCCTTGTTGCCACTGTTTTATGAGGATCAGCCATTTTTGAACATTCTGCCTGAAGCTCTGGCAGGCAAGATTAGAAATTGAATTGAAACTTTATTTTAACGGAAAACATATGACCCCAATGGCCGGAAAGAGGATTGTGGTTCTCGCCTCAGGTGAAGGTACAAACTTCCAGGCCCTCATAGATGCTGTGGAAAAGGGAAGACTCAAGGGAAGGATAGAAGCCCTTGTATCTGACAGAAAAAACTGTGGAGCACTTGACAGGGCCAGAAAGAACAACATCAGGGCCATATCCGTTCCAAGAGACGATTCGAATAGGGATTCCTACTTCAATGATCTTTTTGCAGTGATAGAAAGTCTAATGCCTGACATAATTGTCATGGCCGGGTTCATGAAGATTCTTCCTGATTGGTTCGTTTTAAAGTTTCCCCTGAAAATTGTCAACACCCATCCCTCCCTCCTTCCTTGCTTTGGCGGGGCAGGATTCTACGGCCACCTTGTACACGAGAAGGTTATAGAGAGCGGGGCCAGGATATCCGGATGCACCGCCCATTTTGTCATCCCGGCCGTGGATGCTGGCCCCATTATACTTCAGAGGGCAGTGCCTGTGGAAGACGACGATACGCCCGGAACACTGGCGGAGAGGGTGAAGGGAGCTGAGCACGAAGCCCTGGTTGAGGCAGTTTCCATCGTGCTCGAAGGCAGGTTTAAGATCTCAGGGAAGAGGGTTGTGCTGACGCGCTGATCCCAAAGGTTCAGGGCTCTTCCTTCTCTCTATTGCCATTATCAGGAGAAAGACCGTTGCGATTGCGCCAGAAAGCAGTGACCACAGGATAGCAATGGCATAGGGGTTAGTGGCTGAAGGGACTATAAGGTATACAGTTGTGAACCCGTTGAAGAACCAGTGTATTGGAATATCTACAAATATCCCAAATTTAACGAAGCCAAATGCAAGGATGAAACCTACAAAGGCTGCTGAAACTATTTTTCCCGGATCCCATGCTCCAAGGATGTAATGCGCAAAGCCGAACAGGATACTGGTGGCAACTATGAGGGTATAATCCCATTTGGTGAGCCTGATTCCGTACTTTCTCCGGATCACCCCTGGCATGACGAATGCAGCCAGGCTTTCCATGCCGGTTCCCTTTGCCTTGGCCACGTAATAAACCGACAACAGGCCGAGGGGCAGGATTCGGAAGCCGAACTCCTCAGCATAAGGCGCAAATATAAGCTGGACAAAACCCAGATATGGCTGGGCCTGGAGTTCGTTTTCTATTGATGTGCCACCAATCTGTACCCCGAGGGCCTGTTCTATTAACGTGATTATGAGCGAAATCAAGAGGCCGAAGGAGGCCAGGGCGCCGTAATATATGACCGGATTGTTGATTGCAGGGCCCTTCCACCTCTTTATGCCAAAGTAAAGCATCGAAACAAAGAATGTTGCATACAGTATGGTCATGCCCACATTGAGCCAGATGGTGGTTACCCCGATTGGCGGGGAGTTTATGATCAGGAAGAAAAGGTAAAACGGAGACGGCTTGCTGAAATTTGAGGCCCATGAAGGGGCAAAGAGACCATAAATGGATATGATAAAGAAGAGGAATGCCACCGCGAAAGTGATTGAAAAAATGGCCTTGAAAAATACGGAGTCCTGCATGTAGACATCAGGCTGCCTGAAAGGCCCTTTGCTGGTTGGCACGCCCCATGGATATGGAGTCTTGTCCATGGGACGTACAGTTCTGAATCCGTCTTAAACATTCAGGCGAGTACGAATTTGTACCCGTACTGAATAATTCCTGCAGATCCCTGCTGTGCGATTTTCCTGAAGACCGCGGAGACCCTTTTGCCCATTTCCACTTCGCCGGGATCGGCATCCACAATCTGCGCCGTAAGTGACGGGCCCTCATCCAGTTTTATGATTGCAAGGATGTACGGCCTCTGCCTCACGAACGGAGAGGGTACCTCATGGATTACCGTGAAAGACTCGATGACACCCTTTCCGGACAGGTCCACTTCCTTCATCTTGCCAACAGATTCCCTGTGGCAGATCGGGCAGACATCCCTGGGCGGGAAGAAAGTCCTCTCGCAGTTGCCGCATTTGTGTGCCACCAGCCTGTACCTGTGTGCTGATTCTCTCCAGAATCTTGATACCTCTCCCATGTTTACTCGCCCCCCACAATATGCACAACTGACATTGAACCAGTTCCACCCATGTTGTGAAGCATTGCATACCTGGGGTCCTTGACCTGCCTCTCGCCGGCCTTTTCTTTAAGTTGCCTGTAAGCTTCCACAAACTGGCCCACTCCTGTGGCTCCAAGTGGATTTCCCTTGGCCTTGAGGCCGCCGGATGGGTTGATGGGTATTCTTCCATTGAGCTTTATGTCCTCGTAGACCAGTTCTTTGGCCATGCCTTTCTGGGCAAACCCAAGGTCTTCCAGTTCCATGAGGCCGTATATGCTGTACGAGTCGTGGATTTCAGCAAAACTCACGTCATCAATCTTTATCTTAGCCCTTTCCAGTGCCTTCCTTGAAGCAACCTTAGCCGATTCAAGCGTATAGAGAGATTTTCTGCTGTGAAGTGCAAGGTAATCCTGTGCGTCTGCCGAACTGAGGATCTTTACGCCATCAAGCTTGTGTTTCTTGACATAGTTCTCTGATGCCACAAGAACGGCCGCGGCTCCATCGCTCACAGGGCTGCAGTCCATCATGTTGAGAGGCTCTGCAACTGAAACAGAATTCAGTGCCTGCTCAAGCGTAAGCTTGTTCTTGTATTGTGCATCAGGATTCTTTGAGGCATTGAGGTGGTCGTTGACAGACATCATTGCCAGTGCATCCTTTTCGACATTGAAATCCGACATGTACTTCCTGGCGGAAATCGCGGCCAGTGCTGCAGGAGTTGCCCCAAAGAATGCCTCCCATTCCCTGTCCAGCACCGAGCTTGTCAGGTCAATGAGTTCTGTGCCGAACACATCTGTCATCTTCTCGACGCCTCCAACCATTACGAGATCGTATTCGCCAGACTTCACCGCAAGATAAGCCTGCCTTACAGCTGCACCGCCAGATGCGGTGGATGCTTCTATCCTTATTGCAGGTATGTTGTTTTCCGCTATTCCTGAGAAATCAGAAAGAAGTGCGCCTATATTCTCCTGTCCGTTTATGATTCCAGCAAGGCTGTTGCTGCCATAAAGCACCTGTACATCCCTGGAGTATACTCCGGCATTTTCGATTGCCCTCAGGCCTGCTTCCACTGCAAGCTCCCTTAGGGAGCGTTCCCAGAGTTCCCCGAATTTTGTTTCTCCTGCGCCTACTATGTAAACATCACTCAATTCCGTCACCAACGATTATCTTTTTCTTGAACTTTGAATAAAGTGCGTAGTCCAGCCACCTGACCTTGCTTAGCTGCTCCTTTATTGTTGGGGCAGCGTGCCTGTCAAGCTCGTCGATCTTTTCTGTAACTGTAATGTCAAATGCATCCGATCCAGCGCCTGAGCCGAAGGAAACTGCGAATATCCTGTCTCCTGGCTTTGCAATGTCAAGGATTGCCGACAGCCCGGTCATCATGGATGCAGAATATGTGTTGCCAATGACTGGCGTAAGAAGCCCGTCCTTGATCTGTGAATCCTGGAAACCAAGTGTCTTTGCAGCCCTGGTCGGGAATTTCCCATTGGGCTGGTGGAACACTGCGTAATCATAATCTGCAGGAGTTGTTCCCCTGTTTTCCAGCATCAGCTTTGAGGCAGAAATTGTGTGCCTGAAATAGGCAGGTTCACCGGTAAACCTCTCGCCGTGGCTGGGGTATGGCTCACCTTCCCTTCTCCAGAAATCTGGCGTATCAGACGTAACAGAAAGAGTGTGGTTGATCTCTGCTATAACATCATCCTTGCCTATTACAATGGCAGTTCCTCCGGCAGATGCCGTGTATTCCAGAACATCTCCCGGCGCTCCCTGAGAGGTGTCGGCGCCAATGGCCATTCCGTACCTGATGAGATTGGAATCAACCATTGCCTTTACGTTCTGCATCCCGGCTGTTCCTGCCTTGCAGGCAAATTCATAGTCTGCGGCGAAGAGGGGGAAATCCATCCCCACCGCGGCAGAAACAATGGTTGATGTTGGCTTGACAGCGTATGGGTGGGATTCAGACCCTATGTAAAGGGCACCGATTGACTTTGGGTCCAATTTCTTTCTCTTGATTGCGTTTCTCGCTGCTTCCACAGAAATGGTTGCAACATCCTCATCTGGGGCTGGAACTGATTTGCTTAAAATGTATATTCCATTCTTTATGGAGTCAACGTCTTCTCCCCACACCCTCGCGATCTCCTCAGGCTTTATCCTGTATCGTGGTATGTAGGAACCGTAGCTCACTATTCCGGACATTATTGCACCGGTTAGAGGAAGTTGAATGTTGTATATAAAAATTCACGAAATGGATTTAATCAATTGCCGAACTTTTCCATGCAAGCCCATTTTGTGGTTTTTCAAGGCACTGCAAAAAATTCAATATCCAAACGCAGTAAGCAGCATAATATATATAATTGATAATAATGAGATTACAGAGGGGACAAAATGGTTGACCTCAACCCCAATGAAATTAAGATTTATGATGCCGTGAAGAAGCTTGGCGCCTTAAGCGAGGAAACTCTGAAGTCTGCGGATGACATAATGAAGGCTTCCAGGCTTGGAAAGGCCATTGTGACCTCATCCCTCCAGTCCCTTGCAAACAAGGGTTTCATAAAGAGGGTGGCAAGATCCAAGAGCGCAGGGTATTTTGCAGTCAAGTAAAAAATACAGTTTGTTGTGCCCAGACATAGAATACATTTATATTTCGGTATTCCATAGTTAAGGTACATCGCTGATTGCATCTCATTGTGTATGTAAATGGGCATGATGAGAACAATATATATACGCGATTAAATCTAGTAAGGTGAGAGAATGGCAACTTTAGTCCTCAATGTGGACAGGGACAACGACTACGGAGAGAAGGCAGGCATAGAAGGTCCTGTAGTCGGGTACGAGGCTTGCTACAATGCAGCCCTCAAGTTGATCTCTCAGGATCCAGAAGATTCAGACGCAAACGCACTTTTTGGTGCAATAAAGCATTATGAGGAACTCCTCAAGCAGGGCAATTCAGCTGAGATAGCCCTTGTTACCGGAGACATGGATGTTGGCCAGGTTTCCGATGAAAGAATTGGAAAGCAGCTTGACCTCCTGCTCTCAGATGACCATATTGATGACGTGGTTCTGGTTACAGACGGTGCTGAAGACGACTACATCGTTCCCCTTATTATCTCGAGGAGAAAGATGAGGTATGTCAAGCACGTGATCGTAAGGCATAATCAGAACATTGAGTCTGTTTACTATTACATTGTCAAGGCCCTTAAGGACAAGAAGCTAATCAACAAGTTCATCATTCCGCTTGGCCTTGTTTTTCTGACTTACGGAATTGTTTCACTTGGGTTCATCTTCTACCAGATCTTTGCGACCACAGTAAAGTCAGTTGATCCTAGCCTGGGTGCGATAACCTTTGTTACCATCGTCCTTGGTGCATATTTCGTGGAGCGTGGATTTGAGCTTGGCCGCATAACAAAGAACATATTCAACTCAGTGAGGGAATACGCCCAGGAAACAAGAATCATATTCCTTTCTTACGTAATATCAGCGAGCCTGGTGTTCGTTGGAATAGCATCAAGCTATGTCATGACGAGAGCGGACATGTCCAACGCTGTGGACGGGGTACTGATATTTCTTTCAATGTTCACATGGTGGGTATATGGTGCATTCTTCGCCAGGGAAGCGGGGCTTGCAGTTGAACTATATGTCAACAACAACAGGAACGGCATATACAGGATACTTTACGGCCTAATGTTCTCCCTGTCAGTTGCCTTCATTGTGTATGGGATGATAAACTATATCAGGTACATCCTGCAGTACATAGCATTCTCATCCGCAATCATCAGCATATTCTTCCTTGTGCTCGGCCTGATAATAGCCATGCTCTCTTCAATGGTGCACAGGTACTTCAACGAGAGAGAGGAAATTTCAACACCTGCCAAGACCACCACAAAGACCACTTTTGACGAGAAATGATTCCTGAACAGTGGGAGCACTTTTACAGAGAGATATGCCTTGATCTCGGCATTGACCCATTAAGCGATCTGGAAAGCTCAAGTGTTCTTTCTACCATACTTGGCGACGATTCACGCATTGAATTACTTGACAGGTACAGGGGCGGCTCTTTCTATGTCATCGGGAATGGCCCAAACTTGCCAGAGGCCATTGGTTATTTGGGAACAGGGACTACCATTGTAGCGGATTCAGCGCTTGGGGCATTCCTGGACACTGGCAAAGTCCCGGATATCGTTGTAACTGATCTTGACGGGGGCATTACTTCTTTGAGGCGGGCATTTTCTTTGGGATCAATAATGGTTATCCATTCTCATGGTGACAATGGGGAACTCCTGAGAAAGTACGCCCATGAATTCTCAGGCAGGGCTGTTGGCACAACCCAGAACAAGCCACAGGGCAAAATATACAATTTCTTCGGTTTTACTGATGGCGACAGAGGGGCATATCTTGCGGACTTCCTAGGTGCAGAAGACATTTTCCTGGTCGGCTTTGACTTCTCAATGCCAGGGAAAAAGAGAAAATCAGCCGCTGCCCGAAAAATGAAGAAACTGAAATGGGCAAAGGTTCTTCTTGAGGAACTGGCGATGGAAAGGGGAACCACACTCGAAAGCGGCCCGATTATTCCTCTGTAACTATGTACGGGTCCTTAAAGACCAGCGCCTTTTTGCAGAAATCCAGTGCCAGGCTTGCTTCGATATCCTTTCTTGCTCCCATTAGCTTCAGCCTTCTTGCCCCCTTTGATTTCCTTATGCTTTCCGCGGCCTTCTCAAACGGGGGGTTCTTGCCAATAAGCCAGTCCCTGAGGAACTCTGCATATATGTAATCCTCATCTGCAGGCCCATCCGGCCTGTTTGAAACAATGAGGTCAACCCTGTCAAGGCCCTTAATCTTTTCCAATGTGGAAGTGAAGTTTATGAAAGAGCTAATGTAAACCCTGCCAGTGGGATAGATTCTTTTCAAAACCTTTGTCCCGTTTGTAGATGTGAAAATAATGGTCTTGCCCTGTAGATCTGCTTCCATGGCATCACCTGGGCTGTTGTTCATGTCAAATCCCGGAACCTTCATGCCATACCTTTCCCCCACCACCATGAACTGAGGGTTCTCTTTCTTGAGTTCCTTTGCATTGCTCACAGATGGCGTGGGAATAATTCTGACTGCGCCCCTGGACAGCATTATGGGCATTGTGGATGTGGACCTGAAAACGTCAACAAGAACCTTGGTGCTCTGCTCAAATGATTTCTCCTTTCTCCCGTCCAGGATATTCACTATCAACTCCCAAGCTTATCATGTTTGTTGTATAATATTGCTTTCCCTCTTGATTCAAGTACCATTCGATCCACTTAAAAGAAAAAAGTTAAAGAGTATATAATCAATAACGGCGAACTTATCAAGGTGAACATTAATGGCACAATCAGTAAGTACCATGGTAGAAGGAGGAAAGGCCAGCACTGGTCCGCCACTTGGCCCAGCCCTTGGCCCCCTTGGCCTTAACCTGGGCCAGATAGTCAAGGAAATTAACGATAAAACTAAGGACTTCCAGGGTATGCAGGTCCCCGTAACAGTAACAATCATTGATGCTGAGACAAAGAAATATGAGATCAAGGTTGGAATCCCACCCACATCAGCCCTTATAAAGAAAGAGCTCAAAATTGAGAAAGGGTCCGGAAACAGGAAGGAAACCATTGCCGGAAACGCCACTATAGATCAGCTGAAGAATGTTGCAAGAGCAAAGATGGGGAGCATGCTCGCCAACGACCTTAAGGCAGCAGTACTGGAAGTAATTGGGACCTGTGTGTCACTGGGAATAACCGTTGAAGGCAAGGATCCAGTGGAATTCCAAAGACTTATTAAGAAAGGTGAAATCGAGATTTAGCTGTAGGAGAGCCCAGGCTCGCATGCACTACAGAGGTGAATAAAAATTGGCTTCTAATAAAGAACTATTAGCCCAAATCGACCAGGTGAAAACCACTTCTAAGGAAAGGAAGTTCAATGAAAGCATTGAGCTTGCAATCAACATGAAGGAAATTGACCTGAGCGATCCGAAGAACAGAATTAACGAAGAAATCCCACTTCCCAAAGGAAGAGGAAGGGATCTTAAGGTAGCAGTGATCGGCACTCAGGAAATGACTGGTAAAGCAAAGGAAAGTGCTGACTTCCTTTACGGACCTGAGGACCTTGGAAAGTTTGGTGAAGACAAAAAGGCCTTCAAGAAACTGGCAAACCAGATCGATTATTTTGTAGCTGAATCGACGCTGATGGCAAACATCGGTAAGACGCTGGGCCAGGTACTTGGACCAAGGGGAAAAATACCAAAGCCATTGCCGCCAGGGCAGGACCCGAGCGGAATGATTACAAACCTGAAGAGAACTGTCAGGGCAAGAAGCAGGGATAAGAAGACTTTCCATGTTCCTGTTGGCACAAGGCAGATGGATTCAGTAGACGTTGCAGAAAATATTAACGCCGTGGTCAGGAGAATTGTTGGAAAACTCGAGAAGGGCTACGGGAACATTGATTCCATTTACATCAAGACCACCATGGGAAAGCCCGTTAAACTGAACCTGGAGGTATTAGAATGAAGAGAGAACCAGCACAGTGGAAAGTGGACCTTGTAAAGGAACTTTCCAAGGAAATAGAGAAAAGTCCGGTTTCGGCGCTGGTGAGCATTAAGGGCATCAGAAATGCCCAGTTGCAGAAAATCAGAGCAGACCTCAAGGGCCGCGTAAAGATAAGGATTGTCAGAAAAAGGCTTCTCCTGAAGGCCCTTGATAAAGTTAAACTTGAAAACATAAAGAATTTTGGAAGCCTTGCGGAGGGCCAGATCGCTGTAATCACAACGGGAGAGGCGCCCACAAAACTTTACAGAATGCTTGAAAACACGAAGCAAAAAGCCGCTGCAAGAGGCGGAGAAATCGCAGAAGATGACATCATAGTTCCTGAAATGCCAACAAACTTCCCACCTGGACCAATGATCAGCGAATTCCAAAAGGCTGGACTTCAGACTGCCATTGAGAAGGGAAAGATAGTCATCAAAAAAGAGACTGTCTATGTAAAGAAGGGAGAGGCAATTCCTAAGGACAAAGCAAAGATCCTTGAGAAACTGGAGATACTTCCTGTAACCGTTGGCCTTAACATGATAGGGGCTTACGAAGCAGGCCTGGTATTTAACAAGGAAGCTGTATCCCTTACAGAGGAGCAGATACTTGGAGATATCGCAAGAGCATTCTCACAGGCCAAGAACCTTGCACTGGAGACCCTGTTCCTTGTACCTGAAATCGTCCCACAGCTCATTATCAAGGCAAGACTGTATGCAGAACAGCTTGCCATTGAGACCGGAACTGTCGACGAGAGCAACGTACAGCTATTTATACTCAAAGCAATTAGGGAAGCTAATGCTTTGAGCCAGGCCGCATCTGGCGAGGCCGCAGAACAAGCCGAGGAACCTGAGGAATCTGCCAAAGACGCAGCCGCGTCCGAGGAATCGAAACAGGACGATGAAGATAAGGCATCAGAAGGCCTTAGCGCACTATTTGGATAAAGGAGGAAAAAAGAATGGAATACGTATATGGAGCTCTGCTGCTTCACTCAGCAGGAAAAGATATCGATGTTGAAAACCTGAAAAAGGTACTTGCCGAAGCCGGCGTAAAGCCTGACGATGCAAGGTTGAAATCCCTGGTGGACAGCCTTAAAGAAGTTAAGATCGATGAAGTCCTGAAGAACGCTGCAGCTGCAGCCGTGGCAGCACCTGCCGCAGCAGCACCAGCTGAGAAGAAGAAAGAAGAGAAGAAAAAGGAAGAAGCCAAAGAAGAGAAGAAGGAAGAGGCTAACGAAGAAGAAGCCCTCGCCGGACTTAGCTCACTCTTTGGGTAAAGGCCTTAAATGGATTACTACGGGTATTTCTGGGGACTTCTCAAATACTATCTCCCCATTATATTCTTAATTATTTCAATATTTATAGCGCCAAATGTAGTGCTGTTGATCATATCCCTTGCATGGATCATGGCCTCACTGCTGGTGTCTGTACTGCTTTGGGAACCAAACAAGAAAGAAAACTATTATTGATTCCCACACACACTTTTATTCTTTGCCATTAGCTCTTCGTGATGAAATCATATTTTATCCCGTTCAAGAATTAAATACTTTAAAGTCATGGGCTTACAGATGGAAATAGGCAGAAAACTTTTCATTTTGCTCGTAATAGTGGTGTTATCAGCTGCCACTTTTGGCATTACATACAATTTCACCCATGCAGTGCAAAAAACTCCTGCAATCTCAGGACCTTATAAACTGACTCTTGTGGTTACCACCAACAACTACTACAATGATTCCATAGGAAACCAGCCTGTATATTATGTGCTCCAAAACGGATCCCTCCAGAGTTCCGCTTACATACAGCTCCCTGCAGAGCAGAAAATCCAGCTGACAATCATCTCATACGACGATGGTCCGGCTTATCCCCTTGGGGACCCAGGCCTACCAGCTGGTTCCAATAATTCAGGAGTTGCATCCCTGTACAATGTATCCGGAACAGTGGGCAACGTTGAGAAGGTAATTAACAACACAAATGTCAATTCAACCGCCAACGGCGGAATAAACATCGCTGGGGGTGCAGTTGTATCAAACCTGGCTCATTATGGCGTATCCCATACATTCACCGTAAGCCAGCTGGGGCTAAACATACCGATCCCGCCTTCTTCAACGGTGGTGGCCAACCTTTACTTTTCACAGCAGGGAACATACCGCTGGCAATGTGAAGCTCCATGCGGGTCAGGCCCCAACGGATGGAATGGCGCCATGTCAACAGCCGGATGGATGATGGGCACCATCAACATAGTTCTCCTTTGAGGCCTCAAGCAATGGGTGAAGTCTCTCTCCCACAGATGGCTTCAACCAATTCCCTATTTGACAGCCCTGCGGTTCCGGGTATGCAGATTTTTTCCGTATCGCTAACCTTATATCTTTCCCTGGAAAATGGAAATTTCATAATTGATACCGGAACATTTCCACTGTTCCTGATCATACTTGGTACGTTCTTGACCATTCCACTGCTGACACTTGCTTTCAGCAGGATAAGCAAGGCCATGACGCCTTACTCCCTTGGCATTGAACTGTTCCTTTACCTTGCCTTTATCCTTCTTTTTCTGAGGGAATGGTTCCTCCTTCCACTCATGGCTATGCCTTTAATTCTTGGCATATTCAAGATGAACCTGAAACAGGGCCTTGGATGGACTCAGATAAAGATCCTGATATTCGTGGGATTAAGTTTCCTCATGTACTTCCTTGGAAGCCTGATCCAGTTCATCATCCAGCCATTAAGCGCACCGGTTTCACTTGTCTCCCTGAAAGATGTCTACATATTCCCAGGCGAACAATTCCCATTCCTTTTCTACCTCGGGATGAACATCTATGGCTCCGCACTGACCATAACTTTTAGCCCGCTTACGCTGATTATTTTCAGCGTTGTGGCAGCCCTCGTGGCAGAGAACTATGAAGGGTTTTTTACAGTACTCAAGGGAGGGAACAGTAGTGGCTTCAAGTCGGCCGTTTATGGCGTGACAGCTGCCCTCTCATGCCAGTGTGAGGCCTGCATATCTCTCCTGCCGGCAATGATCTTCATCATAGTGTCAACCACAATGGTACCGCTCATCCTGGAGAGCATATTCCTCCTTGTCCTTTCCAGTTATTTCATTAGGGCTTACAGGCTTGGGGCTCCAACTGCATTCTTCATGAAATTAGCCCTCTGGTACAGAACCAGGGAAATCATTATTGCGGCATTCCTCGTGCTCATTGTTACGCCGGTTGAACTCCTTGGCCTGTACCTTGGCTGGCTGCACTCCCCCCTATTCTTTTTTGGAATATCCATGCTGGACACACTATCTGGCTATGCCCTGGCAAAGGTTGCCCTGCTGTATCTTGCAAAGGCCAGTAAAAACATCCTCTCCGTGCCCCTTATAGCTGCAGGGGTTGCAATGTCACTATCCTGGTACATACCAGCACTTACCACTTACGCATTCAGCAGCGGGATCGCCTTCTCTCTCATGGCTATTTCAGGCTTTATGGCAGGGATTCTGTTTGGAATTGCCCACTCCACTGCCAGGAATGGGTACCTTGTGCCTGAAGCAGTCTCCCTGGTTTACGGCATTTTTGTCATCATTATCTTCTACATCACCATAGACCTAAGGGTGAACATTTGGAGCGAGTTTTCCTATGCACAGACTGTCATATATGAGATAATCTCCTGGGCACTGATGCTTCCCATTATGTGGATATTCACACAAATGGCGTTGTACAGTGGCAATGGAATCAGGGATGTAAAATTGCACGGCCCCTTTTGGCGCACGGTCATCTAGTATTTAAGGAAAACCTTAACATGTTATGGTCTGGTCTCTAATAGATTTTAGAGATTATTAATTAGTGAGATAAATGGATGCAGTCAATGTTAATGTAAGGAAGGTCAAGTTTCACCCTTCAAAGAAAGTCGCCACAGTAAATGGGGAAACCACTGTAAAAATTGGAGACAACCTATTCTCACTGATGCTCATCACATTTGCAGCAGTGGGTGCCTGGGCCATCTCAGCGGTTTTGCTACTTTAAAATATAAAAATTGGATTTTGGGTAGCTTATGCCAGCCCAAGCTCATTGAGCTTTGACATGACTTCCACAGCGTGTTCCTTCGGGGATACCTTTGGATAGACGTGGGCAATCTTTCCTTCCCTGTCTATGAGGTAAGTAACCCTGCTCGCAGTGTTTCCGCCAAGCACTCCGTATGACTCTGCAATCTTCTTGCCGTCATCGGCCACAAGCGTGAAGTTCAGGTTGTACTTTTCCACAAATTTCTTGTGGGATTTCTGGCTGTCAACGCTCACGCCGAGAACCTTTACTCCTTTCTTTTGGTAGAGCTCGTTGTTGTCCCTGAAGTTGCAGGCCTCTGCAGTGCAACCGGGCGTGTCGTCCCTTGGGTAGAAATACAAAACTACAGGCTTTCCCTTAAAATCTCCAAGCTTAATCTGCTGGCCATCCTGGTCAACAGAGTTGAAATCAGGTGCAGCTTCACCTACCTTCAATAATTCTGCCATAAAACACCTAGGGCTCACGGTTATTTAACATTTGCAAATGTGGTAGCATCAACCCGGAATCAGGTGAAAGCCTTCATGATCTTGTCGCCCGGGAAATGGATTAGAGTAATTGCTTCTCCCTTTTTGTTTTCCATTATCTCGCTGGCGGATTTTTTGGACAGGCCCACCCCGACATACTGCTTCCTGCTGTTCCTTATGAAAACCATAGAGCCCTCAGTTATCTCAGGGTCCATTTGTATGATTCCCTGGGCAAAGACGTTTGCCCCATTGATAATATGCGGGATGGCTCCGTCGTCGACAGTGACGTACATGAGCTCTGGCTGAATCTCATTTAAGAGAAACAGTGTAGGTATGACCCTGTCTGAAACATAAACATATGGCTTTCCATTGACGAAATAGCACTTTTCCCCCTTTCTTTCGTCAATCTCAACGGATACATCGGGGAGGGAGATCCCAAGGGCGTTAAGGGATTCCCTCAGTGCCTTTACATCTTTTTTAGAAACAAAGTGCCTTGCCATTGTTCACCTTATGAATACCTTGATGTTTTCGATCTCCTGCGCCATAACAGATGTGCCTTTTTCAAGTATTCTTGAAATGTATGGCTTTATTTTCCACGAGAGGTCACGTTCCGTGTCATTGAACTGCCATTCCCTGTTCTTGGCCTCCCCGAGGCAGTCAAGGAATGTATAGAATATGGCCTTTCTGACATGGGACTTCCCGGAGGTTTTTTCGGCATCCCTCAGAGCCTTTTCTCTACCCAGTGTAAAGTAATCCTTGATTACATCAATGAGGTACTGTGAGTCTGGTGACCACGCCTTTACCTCTATATCCGACTTTATTTCAGCAATTCTTGACTTCTCGGAAACACTGTCAATCTGGTCAGTGGGGGATCCCTTTAATGCCTTAATGTCTGAATCCGAAAGGTCTGGAAACAATCCCTTCATGATAAGTGAGCTTGAAGCCGGCCAAATGGTTTCAAGAACTTTTCTTTCCGAGAAAGCCTCCATATAGATGCCCTTGCCATAATTCTCAAGCGCTTCGGTAATGAGGTTTTCCGGGACATACTTGAACTCGTTTTCGGTGACAAACTCTGCAATGCTTGTATAACCTTTTTCCCCTACGATGAAGAACCTGCGCTTCACTGCTTCATTTATCCTGAATTCATTCACTTCCCTCAGGAAGGTCCTGTCATTGATCTTTCCTGAAAAGTACATTGTCAGAGACTGAGACGGAATGTCGCTGACCAGATCAGAAAGGTAATCGGATCTGAAGCTGAAATCCCTGCCGATATCTGGCGTTATCATATGCCTCAATAAGCTGTGGACCAGGTTTGTTGTTGAATTGTCATAAAACCTGAATTTAACTGTTCCAAGGTGAAGCACTTCCATGAATCTTCCCGTTCCAGGAAGAACAATGGTGTCATCTTCTTCCTGGTACTGGATGCCTTCATCCTTGAGGCAATCCTCGAAGAATCCTTTTCCCGGGCTGGTATTTTTGCAGGATCCAATGTAGAAGTTGGTTGATGAGTAAACCCTTGCTCCTTTTGTTTTGGCCAGGGATGAAAATGCGAGCATCCTCCATAGGGGGTTGTCATAATGCTGTATACCGACCAGAACTGTGTCGTCTGTAACACCTCTCTTGGCGTACTCAATAGATCCATATGGAGTCTTGAGCATTCCAAAAATAGGGGCGGAATCAGACTCCATGATTCTGTACGTTTCACTCAGGCCAGAAAGAAACTGGTCAGCATTCTTTGTAAATTTGTCGTATGCTTGGGAGTTTGCAAGAGATTCGACTTTCTTCCTGTATGAGTTGAAGGAGCAGAACATCCCCCCATCAACGCAATCGGGGACCAGGCTGGCTGGATCCTCAAAGAGGTTTCTCAGCCGGTCAATGAATTCCTTCTGTTTCTCTTTTGATGTTGACTTGAGTCTCATCTAAATTTTACTTGTTGTCAAGTTGCCTGATCGCTTCTGCCCTCACAGTTACAGGAATTGGAACCATGGATTCTACAAGTTGCACGGTTACTTCTTCCTTGCCGGAATCGATTGAGATGATCTTTGCCTTTTCTCCCTTAAACGGACCATCAATAAGCTCCACAAATGCTCCAAGCTCCAGGCCTGTGACAGCTGGCTTCGGAGTGAGGTAATGCTCAATTTCCTCAAGCTTTATGTCGCCTTCCACGCTGCCCTTGTACCCTTTTATCCCCTTTGCGATAAAACTTACCCTGTCAGGGTGCATGGTCTCAACGAAGACGTATCCCTTGACCTCATATGGTGACATGATTGCAAGGACTTCGTTTGTTGCGTTGGGGTCCCTTTCAAGCCGTTCCTGCTTGTCCTTTTCACTCTGCCTCTCAAGATCCTTGGAAACCTGGTATTCATTTCCCACGGTTGTTTTGAGGGCCATAATAACAGGAGCAAGCTGGACTGTGAACTGTCCGTCTTTCTTGTGGATTCCGTCCTCTGACTCTATAACAAACTTGAATGTTGCAGAATCGTTCTGGTAACCTCCCTTTGGGGATGTTATCTGAAGAACCAGCTTTCTCTCTTTCCTGGCATCGACATCAAATTCTTCCTCAACCTTAATTGTGTCAATTGGAGAAAGCGTGAAATTTTTTGTTTTCTGGTCCTGTATGGCCAGGAACCACTCAACCAGCCTGTCCACCTGGTTGAAATCTGAGGTAACCCTGATCCTGAATCTCCTCTTGGAACTCTGGATGTTCTTCACCAATACTGGTATATCCAGTGTCCTGTCGCATCCCAATGTTGCGTCTTTTACCTGAAATTTAATCCATTCAAACTGACTTTCAGTATTTTCCATGTTAAAAAACCCCTAAGGAAGGTGAATGTATACACCCATGATAAGATAGATGAAAAACCCGACAAGACCTAGGATGACAATGCCGACTCCAGTGATCATCACAACCTTGAGATACTCATCTCTAGCCGGCTTCTTAGCCATTTTCAGTATTCTCGCATATTTTCCTTTGCCTATCCCCCCGACTTTCCTTTCTATCTTGTCCTGGAAATCAAGGAGCTTGTCATCTATGGTCATGATCGTTCAATATTCCTTAACATAATAACGAATAAAACCTTTGCCAAGGCAAAGGAATAAAGTATCCGGTATCACACTAATCTAATCAGAAATTAAAAAAGTGTAAATACACACAACAACAGAAGCCTAATAATTTTAAGAGAAAGAATGTGCCTGTGGCCCGCCATATCTTAGGAGGTGATCCATCCGCAGGTTCCCCTACGGATACCTTGTTACGACTTAACCCTCCTCACTGACATCAGATTCGAGTTTGCCCTTTCGAGCATACCCTCATCC
>JAJZLU010000037.1 GCA_021850545.1 Thermoplasmata archaeon
CCGAGACGGGAACCCTGCCCTTTAAAGTGATAAAATAAGGAGTTAGAATAGAGTTGGTCAAAAAGGAAGACACAATACTGAAAATAAAGGACCTCTCCCTGGGATACAGCGGAGAAAAGGGAATGGTCATTGCAGTGGATGATGTTTCACTTGATATTCCCAAAGGGAAGATATCCGCCATTGTTGGTGAATCCGGGTCCGGGAAATCCACACTTGCCAATGCCATAATCGGATTTATCAAGTACCCGGCAGTTAAAATATCAGGTTCGATTGAGTATGGCGGCGAGAACCTGCTGGAACTTACCCGGCCTAAATTGAATAAAATCAGGATGAAGAAGATTTCATTTGTTCCGCAGGCAGCTATGAACTCCCTGAATCCGGTCATGAGAATAGGGGATGAAATGCATGACATCATAGAAGCCCATGCCAAAGTCACACCAGCAGAAGAGAAAGAGATGATTCAGGAAGCCCTCAAATTAGTTGATCTTCCCGATTACATTGTGAACTCTTACCAGAACCAGATCAGCGGAGGAATGAAGCAAAGGGTGATGATTGCCATCGCTACCCTCCTCAATCCAGATATTATAATTCTGGACGAGCCCACAACAGGCCTTGATGTCATTGTTCAGAAGAATATACTGGATTCTATCAGGAGAATCAACAGTGATAGAGGAACCACAATTATCCTGATCACCCACGATCTTCCTGTGGCTTTCTATGTGTCTGATTACTGTTCAATTCTTTATTCCGGCAAGATCGTTGAGGAAGGTTCCAAGAGTAAAGTGGTATCTAACAGGCTCCACCCTTACACTGAACTTCTCATTGGGAGCATACCTTCCGCCACAGACAGCAAGAAACGCCTTGTAACAATAAAAGGCGCGGTAACGCCAGTACTCGATAAACAGACAAAATGTACTTTTGCAAACAGGTGTCCGTATGCAATAGGTGCCTGCAGTGAAATGGAACTGGGTGATTATGAAGTTGAAGGTGAGTTGGTAAAGTGCCTGAGATATGACAGTGCATTAAAAAGCAAGTTTTCCAATACATTGCCAGAGATGCAACCGGATCCGGTGCCTTCCAGAACAGGTGTCATTGGCAAAATCTATTCCAACGAAACTCACAGGGCTGAACTTCACGATGCAGTCATGAAATTCGATATAGGCAGAGGCTCTTCAAAAAAGGAGCTTACTGCAGTAGACCATGTGAACATCAACATAGAATCTGGCAGGATTTCAGCAGTTGTGGGTGCTTCCGGAAGTGGAAAAACAACTGTGGGAAAGCTGTTTCTTTTCGATGAAATTCCAACAGAAGGAAAATATACATTCAACGGAAAGGATCTGACAAAAGCATCAGGAAAACAGGTAAAGGAATACAGAAGGCTGGTTCAGATGATTTTTCAGGATCCATTCTCATCCCTCAGCCCTATCCACAAGATAGGATATCAGATTGAAAGACCACTTCTCATAAATAAGATCAGCACCAGAGGCAGCGTACATGAAGATGTTCTCGCCATGCTCAATCTGGTTGGGTTGCGCCCTGCCCAGAACTTTATTGACAAGTTTCCGTTTGAGCTTTCAGGAGGGCAGAGGCAGAGAGTCTGTGTTGCCAAAGCGTTATCAGTTGGCGCTAAATTGCTTGTGGCTGACGAACCAGTTTCCATGCTGGACGCATCAGTGAGAGCAGAGATCCTCAATCTTCTCGTGGACCTTAGAAGTGAATTGAATTTAGGCATACTGTATATAACACATGATCTGTCAACAGTCCGGTATGTGGCAGATGATGTTTATGTCATGAACCAGGGAAAAATAGTGGAATATGGGGAAGGAGCCTCACTGTTCACATCTCCGAAGGATGAGTACACCAAGGCCCTTCTTGATTCCATTGTCTGATTATTTTATTTAAGAGCTTGTTGTTTTCACTTTCGCATTTTTCTTCTCTTTCTTCCTGTTCTGCTTGTACACTCTCAGGCTCGGGTTTGCAATGGTATCCAATCCAAGGCTGATAAGGCCGAAACCCACCCCTATTATAGCAATGGTCAGGCCTGGAGGAATGAACCACCACCATTCGCCAAGCAAAATGCCTGAGTAGGTGTTTGCGAAGTAAAGAATGGACCCGAGTGAAATCACGGTCTCGTTGCCAAGACCAAGGAAAAGCAGGCTCGTTTCCAGTAGAATAGCCATAATGAAGAGGTTTGTGAACACATATCCGATGTAAGAAAGCAGTGAAGGCAGAATTTCCCGGAATATGATGCTGATATCTGATTCTCCCGTGTGCTTAATGAATCTGATATAATCTCTTGATGAAATGGACAGTGCCTGCGCCCTTATGGTTCTTGCACCGTATGCCCAGCCCGTAATCACTATGACTGCAACCAGCGAAAGGATCCCAAGGTTAGCGTTAGATGCCTGAAGATCAGATGAAATAACAATAGCAAGTGGCAAACCGGGAATCAAAAGGAATACGTTAATGAAAAAGGAGAGAAGATCGTTCTTCAGGCCTTTGTAATAGCCACTAAAAAGGCCAATAACAACTGCAACAACTAGAGCAAGGCCAGCTCCAAGAAATGACACCTCGATGGTCGGCCAGATGCTCACAAGGAACTGTGACCAGATATCGTTTCCAAAGAAATTCGTCCCAAGAAAATGTGCACTTGATGGCGCTGTATCGCTGGCAAAAGTTCTGTAAGGATTGTAAGGGTGCACAAACAGGCCAACGATTGCGAGGACCACAACTCCAATGACAATTATGAGCCCAGAGAGCAGATATTTGTTCTGGATGAGTAGTTTTGCAGCTCCCCTGAAATTCAATTTCTTCCTGTTGGAAACACTGGAGGTGGCAAATTCCTCGCTCATTGTGCTTAAATCCATGTTTTTATACCTCCCTTATCCTGGGGTCAAGCCTGTAATACAGAAGATCCATAACATAATTAGCCACCAGAACAGATATAATGATCAGCAGGAACGCGGTTTCGAGAACCGGGAAATCTTCGTTTATAACTGCATTATAGATATCAAATCCAAGCCCCGGATAAGCAAATACCATTTCCACCAGTATTCCACCACTTATAATGTTCCCAAGGCTCATTGCAAAGCCTGTGAGGTTAGGAAGTATGGCATTCTTTTTCGAGTAAGCTTCTATTGTGCTTCTTCTCAATCCTGCAATTTCTGCGTATTTCAGGTAATCCTCGTTCAGTGTGGTGATAGTGTTGTTCCTCATTCCAAGGTACCAGGTACCATACGATGCAAGGATCAAGGTGCCCAGCGGCAAAATCATATGAGTAATGATGGAAACCAGGTACGTTCCCGACATGTACTGTGCCCTGATGTCAAATGCACCAGCTTCGGGGAATATGTGGTACTGAATGGCAAACAGGAACAGGAAGATCAGAGCCATCCAGAAATACGGGAAGGAATAGAGGAACATGGATATGACTGAGGTAACTGCATCTCTTGCGCTTCCTCTCTTGTGCGCTGCCCTGA
>JAJZLU010000014.1 GCA_021850545.1 Thermoplasmata archaeon
TATGTGTCAAGAACAAACATGTAAGTTGGCTTCCCGGTATGGATGTTATTCGCATTTAGCCTAACAAAGCTCTCTGGATAAGAGAAAGGTGTGACGATGAAAACAACTGCATTCTTCTTGATCCTCTTTTTAACGAGATCAAATACTTTCTCAATATGGAATTCGCCGGAAGGCCTTAGTTCAGCCACCAGCTTCTCTAGTTTCTTGATTGGTTCCTGGGACTTCTGCGCCGGGATGAACTCGTCTATATCAGTTGATACGACCTGGAAGCCCACGCCATCCCTGTTTTTTGTAATGGAATATGATGCATTGAGCACACTGGAAACCACTGAATCGTACATCCTCCTGTCTGCAATGCCCTGGTTTACCCCTATGCTGTAGTCTATGAAGAAATAGACGTCAATCTGCCTTTCCTCCTCCATCTGTTTGATGTAAAGGTCATCTCCATCTATCATTCCATACTTGTTCCAGGCAATGTACCTGAAGTCGTCTGACTCTACATACTGCCTGATCCCGTAGAAGTCGTACCCCTGGCCGCTCTTCCTAGAGTAGTGCATTCCCATTGTGAAAAGGAAATTGCTCAGCCTCTCGCTCCTCTGGGTGTGAATATCTGAGAATGCGGGGCCGATCTTCACTTCGTCGACCTTTGGGACCACTGCCCTGGTTATGCACAGCTTCATGGGGTCCTGTATGTAAAGAATAAGCGGGCCAATCTGGTATTTGCCAATTGCATAAGCAGATATTCCATAAGTAAGCCTTCTTACCTCACCCGGGGCTAGCACAAGGTCCCCGTCAAAATCTCCACTGGCATGGAAAATGTCTGAAAGGGTATCGTAATAATGGAATGTAATGGCTCTCTTTGTGGGGTTCTTGAAAAGCACCTCTACTTCCTTTTCCTGGTATTTTCGGCCATAGTTGTCAGCCATCCTCCTTTCAACCTGTACCATGAACAGGTCCCTGGCAGCGCCGTTGTTGAATATTATGATGTCTGATACAAGGATGAAGAATAGTATGAGTGAAAAAATGATGTAATAATCATATCCGAATATTATGGACTCCAATACAGAGGCAGAAACTGCCGCCAGAATCCCAAATCCGGACTTCTTAATCATCTGGGTGTCGCAACCTGTGAAATCAGCCTGTCTATAACCTTGTTGACTGTGGAGACACCGTCACCACCACCTTCAAGCAATGCCTCTGGTCTCATGATGAGCCTGTGGTTGAGCAGTTCACGGGAGATGAACCTGACATCCTCCGGTATGACGTAATCTCTGCCGTTAAGCATTGCATTTGCCCTTGCTGCAGTGAGGTATTTGGCCGCTGTCCTTGGGCTGGCACCAACCATGATGAGCTCATGCTCCCTGGTCTTCCTGATTATGTCCACTATGTACGACATGATTTCCTCACTCGCATGGACTTTGTAGACTTCCTTTCTCATGCTCAGGATCTTGGTTGCGTCAACTTCGTTGTCAACGTCCTCTTCCGGGAGGGTAATGGACCTTAGGATGTTCAGTTCCTCTGCCCTCGTTGGGTATGTGAGGATATACCTGAAAAGAAACCTGTCCATGAGGGCTTCTGCAAGCGGGAATGTTCCTTCCTGTTCAATGGGGTTCTGCGTTGCAATGACTAGGAAAGGTGAAGGCAGGTCGTGATCATCGCCTCCTACTGACACTTTCTTTTCTTCCATTCCTTCAAGCAGTGCTGACTGTACCTTTGCTGGCGTTCTGTTAATTTCATCAGCAAGAAGCACATTGGCGAAAATTGGCCCCCTCCTGAACTGGAGGTGCCTCTCCTCAAGGTTGAACACCATAGTGCCCGTGATATCAGTTGGAAGCATATCCGGCGTGAACTGTATTCTCTTGAAGTCCATGCAGAGGTGCCTGGCAAATTCGCTTGCAAGCATTGTTTTTGCAAGCCCCGGGACACCCTCCAGGAGCACATGGTTGTTGCTGAGGAGCGCTATGAACATGAAGCGGACTATGCGTTCGGAGCCGATGACTTTCTTGCCTATCCGGCTTTCAATTTTCCGTACGCTGTCCCTCAGGTTTCCAATATCAACAAATTCATTCTCAGTCATAATATTCTCTCCTCTTCCTGTTCAAATTCAATTCTGTCAAACTTATTGCCCCTAAACTGGTTGTATAGCTTTAGTATTTCATCAAAAGTTCTCTTCCTGCCTTCAACGCCCCTTATCCGCTTCCCCTTCCTTCCGGAATGGCTCATGGCAACATATTTCCGGTAATCTTTCTGAAGTGTCCTGAAATATTCATGAAAGGATTTCAGTGATTCAAACTGGGATGCAATGGGCCTGAGGAAGTATTCATAATCGTCGGTCTTGATCTTTTCTGCCTCCCTGTTGAAGAAATCCTTTGGGACCACGAATTTCTCCCTCTTCTGCTCAAGGGTAGGGGGGCCGTCAATCCTGGTTTTCCGGGAATAGTGCCTAATGGCCACTGATGTGAAGAATAGCATTGCAACAGGCACAAGGAAGCTCAGCAGGAAGAGTGGTTCGTGCAGAACATTGCTGAAGAAATTGGAAGCCAACTGAGCATATACTGATGAGCCTGCCATCTTACCTTATCCCTTCATCAGCCCTGAAGAAGTAAAGCTGCATAATGTCCATGTAATTGTATATCTCTGAAAATTTGGACACCAGCTCCTCGCCGTCAAATTCAAATTCGCTGCCAAATCTTGCTTTCTCGTAATAATTGAGATAAAACCATGCAAGTTTTTTCAGTGCATTTACCCTGTTGGAGGCTTTCTCGTCATCTGGATCAATCTCTCCCATGGCATTGAGAATGGTGGTGTTGTCAACATATCCTATCTCAGGGACCTTTACATCTAGCGAAGAAAGCTCGTTTATGAAAAAGTGCCTGTTGCCATCATTGCTTGCGTTGCCGATTGCGAAGTACTTTGCATAGTCTGACCGCGCAGCCTTGAATAATGTCTGGGCAGCACTGTTGAGGTCATTTTCCCCTATATGTTTCCTTGCCTCAAGGACAGGCGGAATATCCCCTACAGTCTTTACTTCAACAACCGTTTCAACGCCCTCGCTGCTGAACCTGCTTTTTCGCTTCTCGACCCTGGGCTCCTTGGCCCTTTTGGTTTTCACTTTTTTAGTGTTGTTTTGAAATAATGCCACCTTGATATCACCCTGTTAAACTAGCTGTGTAGTATGAAATGGTCATGTTTACCCCGTATTGGCCATATTCGCTGAGGACCTGATAGTCATTGAAATTATTGGCTATTATTGATATAGAGGTTTGTCCGGACTGGGAAGTAGCGAAATAATTCGCTATGGTGAAGTTGGAGGCCCCGTTAAGAGTGCCACTTTGAGCCCCATTCAGGTAAAGGGTCGAACTGGTAGGCAGGTTTGCGTTGATTCCAATCTGGGATATGTAGTAAACCTGGGCCTGATCGATTGTTGTATTTACCTGGAAGACTCCAGTTTTGCCATTATAGGTCCAATTGCCAATGCCATTGATATGCTCAGCATGATAACCTGTGGAAAAGCTCAAAGAGGTGTTGGGAGTGCTCGAAGTGAGTGTAAATTGCTGGGGTGAGCCAACTAGATTGTTGCCAAGATAAGCATCGAATCCATAAGTTCCAGCCTCCAGCGGTATGTATGTACTTGAGGTGCCAACACCGCCATTGCCATTCAAGGGAGCTCCGGGCCCTGACATAGTATATGACCAGGACACGTTTGTGCTCCAGGAAAGGAACAGCACATAAGGTTTCAGTGGCACTTTATCATTCACATCTGACCCACTCACTTTTACTGTAAAGCTCTTGGAGACAAAGCTGACATTTGAATACTTGAAGTAGAAAGTGCCATTGGGGACAATGTAGCTGAACTTAGAATAGTTGCTTCCCCCATAAGTGTAATTTGCATTCACCGGCAGGCTGTATCCAGAGACGCTCAGATCATTTACAGGCACTTTTTGCCCGTTGAGGGGGCTTGAAAGATTTACTGAAAGGTTGTAAACAGTCAGGGGATTCAGGTAGAGAACCAAGGTCTTGCCCTGGTACTGTGATGTATTGACCAGTTTGGCAATTCCGCTGTAATCAATCATTTCAGGCAGGAGTATGTAAGATCCTCCGTAGCTCAAGTTCAGATAGGTGTAACCATTGGAGCCGGTGCTGCCTGTTAAATTGAGAGTAAGGCCGTTTACCCTGATAAACATCTCATATGCCGTATTGTTTATGGGTGTGTTCGTGGCATTGTCCATCATTCTTAAATTAAGAGAAACTGGAGTCGAGGAATTTGTGCCAGGTACAATTCCTGTTGAATTCTGCGTGCTGTTGAGCTGGTTAGAGATGGAAGTTCCATTGACTCCCGGAAGACCAGAGCCTGATGACGATTTCCATGTGCCGGAGCCGGGCGCAATAGAGGATGTTGGGGTGATGTTTATTGGAGGCAGAGTCAGGTTTCCATTGACCGGAACAGTGAGGTTTGAAGTGCCAAATCCTGGTGTTGAAACGCTTATATTGTAAGTTCCCCCAAGGAGGCTTACATTGAACTGCCCTGTTGCATTTGTGTGCACTGTGGTAAGGTAACCTCCGGAACTGGAGTAGATTTGAATGGTTGCGTTCGCCAATGGCGAGCCGGTGGCTCCATTGATCACTCCGCCGGAGAGGTGGTAAACCTTATTTGGAGAGGTTGTAACGTAAATGGTCTGCCCGGAGGCTGATCTTGACAGGCTTTCATTGAGCCATGTATCGTAATACTGCGCCGAAGTTACATTAAGGTGGTAATCTCCTGAGAACAGCAGGCTGACTTTGTAATACCCAGTTGAGTTTGTCGATATTAAATCATTGAAGTATGTGCCATTTACACTTGTAAATAGATTAAACTGCTGGTTTGGAACCGGCATTTTAGTCTGCGAAGACTTTACCTGCCCCGTTATAAATATTGTTCCCTGCGGATTCCCGTAGTCAACCTTTGAAATGTTGTTTCCAAGGCCTTTTGGCTCACCTGATGTGATTCCAGTCTGGCTGCTCGGGCCTAAAAACGGATCCAGTGCCTGTATTGTGAAGTTTTCATTTGTGAGGTTGTGGTACACTATCACATTGGTTGCAAATGGGGTGTAGCCTGTGGCATTTGCATTTATTGTGTTTGAATAATAAGCTACAGAAATATTGTAGAAACCATCCGGCTGGGAAACGTTGAAAGCATTGCTTGCTCTGATGGTGCTGTCATAAATGATGGCATTGCCGATTTTGTGCCCCAGTGGATTTGACAGGTACCCATTCATGTAGAAGGCAGCCTGGCTAGTTGAAAAGAGATTGAGATTGTAGTTTGAGATAGGACTATTTGTAACATTGGCAAATAATGGAGATGGGACAGGCTCAAATCCGCTTTTAATGGATGCAATAGTGTAATTGGCATTCACCATGTTAATGGAATAATCCCCTGAACTGCTGGAAGTTGTGTAGTATTTCCCCCAGAAACTGGAGAAGGTGAGGTAAACTCCAGAAAGGGCCTTCCCGTGCGACTCTGTGAGACCTGAAACCTGATACTTCGCCTGGGGTGTGAGCGAAATATTCTGTTTCAGGACGCTGATTCCCTGACCTATGTACAGGGTCTTGTAAGCGGTTAGATACTGGAATATCTTGAAAGCGAACGTGCCCTGGCCCGATGCTAGAATTTTTACCTGGTAGAAACCTTGCGAATTGGTCCTTACCAAAGTGAGCGCTTGCATTACGGCAACGCCGAGAACCTGGTCGGCGATGGGTTGTTTACCACCCGGGCTGGAAGCATTGAGGACAAAACCTTGCAGGGTCAATGTTGTATTTCCAGTCGGTGTGAATGAGGTCTGGTTAAGGCCCAGCCCGGGCTGGTTGTAAGTCTGGTTACTGAAGATCTTGTAGTTCTGGGGTTTGACCTGCTTCGGCACATGATTGATCTTAATAGTGGCTGGATTTGCCGGGTATGATACATGAAATATGAAGAAAACACTGGATACAAGCACCATTCCCACGATAAGAAGGGCTATATTTTTTGGCGACACTTTAGCTATTGAAACAATTGTATTATTTATTTATTTCTTATGTAAACTATCGCAGAAAACCAATAAATCAGAGGCTAGTTGCGCACCTTGACAGCAACACCTTTTTTGAGATCGACCATTGCCCTGGAAGGCATTTTCGCTATGCCCACGCCCCTCATCTGTCCCTTGTGATGCAGTACGACTTCATCTTCCTGCCTCACATCTTCGGTTGCAGAAAGTACCCCGACAGCATAGATGTTGGCAGTAGGCTTGAAGTCGTCTATCTCAACAAGGAATTTGCCATTTTCAATGAACCACTGGGCTGACTGTTTGTTTATTGTAAACTTGCCTATCATTTCATTGAATACAAGCACAGGTTTGCCCTCTTTTACCAGCATCTCGCTGTTGTAGCTCTTAACGATTCTGCATCCTACAAGGTATTTGGAAATCCAGTTTCCAAACTGGTATTCTGCTATTTGCGTGTACTTTTCCATCTTGGGGTTGATTCTCCCCTGTTGTGGTAATCCCGAAATGATTGAGGCAACGGTTTCCCTGAGCTTTGCGAGGGAGGAGTCGCTCCTGTCCCATTTCACAAGGATTGAGTTTTCCGGGAGTTGGCCCATGATGAATTCTAGGTCTTCATCAACAAAAGCCACGACCCTGTCATAGGAATTATTCCTGAAAAATGCACCTATTATGCTGTTTATCATGAGCTTTTCATCTTCGTACCACTGGCCAATTACCGGTATATCATATGAGGAGGCGGGATAAGTCTGTTCGAGTTCCCTGGGAACAAGGCCCACAGGTGATGTCACTATGAGTTCGTGCACCTGGTTCCGCATTCCGGCAAGAGCCTCAATGATCCGCTTGTGGGATTTTGAGGATGAGTATGGTTTCCTGGCAGAGCACGGCATCAGGAGTGCAACGTTCTTGCCCTGTGGCTTTGTGTAGAATGATGAGATATATTCCCTGTACCTCACAAGGTCAGGGCGCCGTAGCGATTCAAGCGAATTTGCCTTGATGTATGGTGTTCTTCTTGGGAAAAACCTCTCGCATTCCGGATCATTGTCCAGCAACCTCAGAATCTCCATGGCTTTTGAGGATATCTGGTATTTCTCAATAACTTCCCTCAATGTACCAGATCTTATGGCCTGGGACAGGACCCGGACCATTTCCTGGATGAAGGCCAAATTCTCTTTAATCCTGGGCGAGTCAACCTTTGCCCTTCCAAATATGGTGTATGAGATAGCTTTTCCCGATTCCATTCTCACAGTGCTGTCATCAAAGACAGCTACCCCTGCGTAAACAAGAATCGGAATAATATATGGATCTGCCACTCCCTGCAGGTATATGAGCCTGCCCATTCCGTGTTTGTTTCTTATCTCTGAAAGCCTTTCAATAAGCCTTCTTGGCCTCTGAATGAGCTGTGCACCATCTGGAATGATCACCAAATCCTCAGCGACCCATTCACTGGGATTCATTAAATTTGTATCATTGCCCCTGCCTGTTTCTTCAGTGGGAATTGCCTTCTGACCGAGGACTTCAAGGCATCCTCCTGAAACCCTTATTTGCTCCTCCCTCGTAATATCCAGTATGCACGGGTACTGGATCTTGCCATCCAGTGAGCCTGCCCTTGCAAATCCGAAGAAGGCGTCATCAATAATCATGATGCTCCCTGAATCACATACACCTTATATTCAGTTGTTGAAAAATCGGAGCAGAATCTAAAAGCAATTTTCATGCCCTTCCCCTCTGTTACATTGTACAATAACTAACCCGGAGAAACCATCGGGGAAAGGTTAATTAGTTACAATTAACTGTTGAGACTGAAAACAGTGGTTCATTTATCTGACAAGCTGGTAGATATGCAAAATACACAAAAAGAAAAAGAAAACCTTGTTTTGCCCGGCGATGTTATTGCGACGGCTGAGGAATATGTCCCCGGCAAGAATACAATGGAAAACAACGGCGATGTCGTTTCCCTGGCTTATGGCCAGTTGTGGAAAGACGACCAGTCCCTCACGGTTTCAGTCCTGACGCCGAAGCGGAAGATATCCCTCCATTCTGGGCAGATAGTTTATGGCCAGATTGTAAAGATGGACCAGCGAAGAGCATCCGTCAAGGTAGGAGCGGTTTTTGACCGCCAACTGGGACTCGTAGAATACGTTGCTGACGGAAGCATAGGCATGTCATCACAATACGGCAAAAATAATGAGCCTAGCATGCACATTGGAGACCTCATCAGGGCAAAAATCCTCAGGATTGGGGACAGGGGCCTTGACCTTGGCATCTTTGGAAAGAACCTTGGAGTGCTGAGAACGCTGTGCACAAAGTGCAGGTTGCCAATGGTAAAGAAGAATGCCGCACTGTACTGCGACAATTGTGAGAGAACCGAGATTAGGAAAGTTGCAGAAGACTACGGAAATATAAACATAAAGGAGGATATGGCATGAAAGGCGGAGCTTCAAACAAGGTTAAGGATGTTGAAACACTTTCAAATGAAGTAGTGACCATGAGAAAAGAGCTTGAGGACGTTAAAGAAGTACTCAAGGGACTCATACAGGTCATAATGAGCAGAGAAGAAGGACTAGACGAGGACGAATACAACTAAGGTGCAGAAATATGATAATGCCTATGAAAATGCTGGAAGAAAATCTGAACAAGAAAGTTGCGTTATTGCTTAAGGATAACAGGGTACTCGAAGGAACCCTCACAGGTTACGACGAGTACATGAACATGGTACTTGATGAGGTTGAGGAAAACACAGAAGACCTCAACAGGAAACTTGGAACTGTTATCATTAGGGGAAGCAACGTGGTCAGGATTTCACCGAAGTAATCCAATTTACACACAATCCCGTTTCGACACGTACTCGAAACACTATTCCTTTTATTCGGATGTGTGAACAATTCCAAATGTTGTCCAATAAAAGTAATTTCATTTAACAACCAATTCAATGTTCTGGCCAATAACGGCCGTAATTTTCTTGAGCTTTGATTTCACAGCCAATTTCCTTACTTTCCGGGAAATCAACATGGCCAGAAGCAGATTGAAGTTGCCGGCTGGCACACCTATAATGCTCACGATGTTCCTGATCTCGTCCCTGTACTCTGTCCTCAGAATTTCCTCCTGCATATTCTCGAGTATCTGTTGGATCATAATCTGAAAATCCTTTTCACGGTCTGGTGAGCAGATCAGGGAGATTCGGTAGCTTGGAGAGCATTCCAGATAATTAGGCGAAACTTTCATCCACCCCCTTATGTCATGGTCAAAAAGTGCATAAGCCAGGTTCCTTGCACCTTCTTTGAACGACCTCCAAGGGATACCGTTTCTGAAATCATAAGAGATGTTATGATTGTCCCCTTCCACAGACCTTACCTGGCCGATCTGTGCAATCAGGGATTCATCCCTTTTCACAATCAGATTAATATTTGCAGAATAAAAATATTGGCAAAGAACGTTTGCGGGATGCCGTGCATATTCTCAATTAATGTAAGATGGGCCGGGACCGGGAATTGAACCCGGGTCCGGGGATCCACAGTCCCCAAGGATAGCCCTCTACCCCATCCCGGCCATGGCGTGGGTAGGAGATTTTTAACCCGTTAATTATTATTTGCCTGCCCCAGCTCAATTTGCCCGCGTCTAACCTCACAGTGGAAGAAGATCGTGGGGATTTCTTTCTGGTCCATGGTGTGATGGGCATACAGCCTTGGAACTCGGATATCCATTCTCTGTTCCCTAATTATATCGAACTCCCTTGAGTAATAGCCTCTTATGAAGTCAGCAGATTTCAGGTTATGAAGTGAGTATACATGCTTACCAAGCTTCATTGCTGTGTCAAGGAACTTTCTGTCTGAGCCTTCCGTAATAGACCCGAATGGAGGGTTCATCAGCACAGTGTCCACCTGAACATTGAACGAGAGAATATCACCCTGTACAATTTCTATGTTGAAGCCTTCGGCATTTTTCTTCAGTGCCTCAACCTGGTTCTCATCAAGTTCAACAGCATAGACCTTCTCCGCCCCCAGCATTGCTGCTCCGACAGAGAAGATGCCGTTTCCGGCACCAAAGTCTCCAATAATTTTACCCTGTATGTTTCCATCAAGAAATGCAAGAAAAAGAATCTCAGAAGCAACTGCCGCACTTGTAGGGTATTGCTCCAGCTGGTTTCGGTAAAAAGCCGGCTTATGGAGCTTCTGCAAATGGATTTCAAGATCCTTCTTGGATCTTATAGGCTTCTGCATCTATTTTTCTACAGTGCCCACAGCGAGGTCGACTACCTGCCTGGCCTTCTTTGCTGAGTCTTCCATTGAGTCTCCCCTGCTCATGAAAAGTTTCTCTATTTTCCTCATCGCACGCTGTTTTCTCCAGGTGCCCCTTTCGTGTGCTGCAAGAACGATGTACTCAGCAACTTCCCTGTCTACGCTAATGCCGAATCTTTCCCTGATCTTGATTTGCCATACAGGGACAAGTACCGACGGTATTTCCCTGAGATTATTACCCGCTCTCTTTTCCTCGATCAACCTGTTCAGGTTGCCTGATTTCTTGAATCGAGTAGGTCCACTCATTGGGGTAAGAATTGCTGATTTTAAATAAACTTTTTTGCTGCACACCAAAAAAAGTTTGGCCACCGTTAATTTATGACACTGTAAAAAATTGGGTTCTGGGATTGCCAGAACCTATGGGTCAATACAGGACAGTGCTGAGAAGGCCCTTTGCTGTGTGGAGCCTGTTTTCCGCTTCGTCGAAGACCACACTGTGCAGGCCCTCCATTACTTCTGCGGTAACTTCAAGCCCCCTGTGCGCAGGGAGGCAGTGCAGGAACAGGTAATCCTTGCTTGCATGTGCCACGAGTTCGCTGTTTACCTGATATTTCTTGAAGAGTTTCTCCTTCTGTTCCTTTTCCTTCTCTTCACCCATGGAGACCCAGACATCAGTATAGATTACATCTGCACCTTCGACCGCCTTTACAGGGTCTTCCAGGATCTCTATCTTGCTTCCGGTGTCTTTAGCAATCTGGCCCGCAACTTCTAAAATGTCCTTGTTTGGCTCATGCCCCTTTGGGCAACCTACAGCGATATCAGATCCAAGGAGAACAGTGCCGAGGATTAGTGAGTTGGCTACGTTGTTTCCGTCCCCGACGTAGCTCACCTTGAGATTGTTTACCCTGCCTCTTCTCTCCTTAACGGTCATGAAGTCTGCAACTATCTGGACCGGATGCTCCAGGTCATCAAGTGCATTTATGACAGGCACTGATGCATTCTTTGCAAGTTCCACAACATTCTCATGCTTGAATGCCCTGTATGATATCACATCGACGAACCTGGAGAGGACCTTTGCGGTATCGCCTATGGTTTCACCGCGGCCAATCTGCATATCATTTGGATTAAGGTAAATTGCATGCCCTCCGAGCTGAGTCATGGCAGTTTCCAGAGATACCCTTGTCCTTGTGCTTGGCTTCTCGAAGATCATGCCCAGCACGTGGTTGGTGAACTGGGGGAACTGCTCATACCTCTGCCTTTTCAGCTTTATGGAAAGATCGATGATGTCTTCCAGGTCGCCGGCCATATCCAGGACTGAAATAATGTCTCTCTTCATGTGATCACTTCAGCAGCCCGGGAACGTCATCCGGGAATTCAGCGACCTTTACGCCCGCTTCCTCGAACGCCTTAATCTTTGATTCTGCTGTGCCCACGCCTTTCTCAATAATTGCCCCTGCATGGCCCATCCTCTTTCCCGGGGGTGCACTTCTTCCCGTTATGTATGCCACGACTTTCTTCTTCACGTGTTCCTTGATATATTTTGCTGCCAGTTCTTCGTTGTTGCCTCCGATTTCTCCCACAAGTACAATCTTCTTGGTTCTCTCATCGGCTTCAAAGAGTTTGAGCACATCAATGTATGTGAGCCCAACCACTGGGTCCCCGCCAAGGCCTATCACTGCACTTTCGCCAAGGCCGCTTCTGGTTATGTGGTCAACAATCTCATAGGTCAGCGTTCCACTCCTTGAAGCAACGGCAACATCGCCCTGCCTGAAGATCTGGTTGGGCATGATCCCTATCTTGCACTCGCCAGGGACAGTAATTCCTGGTCCGTTTGGGCCCATTACGGTGATTCCCCTGAGTTTCGCTTCGTGGACTATTTCCATCGAGTCATGGAATGGAACCTTCTCGGTCAGGATGTATACAAGCTTGAGCCCGTTGTCAATAGCTTCGAATGCCGCATCCCTGACAAATGGGGCCGCAACCGAGATCATTGTTGCATCAGGTTCGAAGGCCATGGCCTCGGAAACGCTGTCCACAATGGGAACCTTGTCCTGGAATTTGGTTCCGCCTTTGCCTGGGGAAGTGCCTGCAACTATTCTTGTTCCAAACTTAAGCATCTCTCCCGCGTGGAAAGAGCCCTGATGACCGGTTATTCCCTGTACTATTACCTTCGTGTTCTTATCTACCAAAACTGTCACTGTGCCTCACCTGCCACTTTTACTACTGCCTTTATTGCCTCCATCATTGTTGGGAACGAATCTATTCCGGCATCCTTGAGGATCTTTCTGCCCTCTTCCTCGTGAACTCCGCTGAGCCTCACAACAATTGGCTTTGTGATGCTGAATCTTTTCTTTGCCTCTACGATTCCGTTTGCCACTGTATCACCTTTTGTGACGCCGCCGAATATGTTTACCAGTATTGCCTTGGGGTTTGCCTTGAGGACAAGGTCAAACGCCTGTGCCACAATCTCAACATTATCCGTGCCTCCGAGGTCAAGGAAGTTTCTCGGCTTTCCCTTGTGGAGGGTAAGTGCATCCAGTGTCGCCATTGTAAGCCCAGCTCCATTGGCAATTACACCAATATTTCCATCCAGCTCAACAAAAGCATATCCTTTGGACTGGGCCTCCAGTTCAAGGGGCGTCTTCTCAGGGTCTGTGATGTTGATGTCCTTGTGCCTGAAGAATGAGTCACTGTCCATTACGACTTTTGCATCAGCCGCAATGAGCTGGCCTTCTGCAGTTTCCATGAGGGGGTTTATTTCAACAAGTTCACAGTCCTCCTCGGAAAATACCCTGTAAAGTTTCCCGAGGATGTCCCTGAACTGTGCCGCTATGTTCTTGTCGAGCTTCATGAACTTGGTTGCTTCCCGGCCTATGAAGTCCGAGTAGCCCAGAAGAGGGTCTATTTTTCTTGTGAAAATTTCAGAATGCGGGACTGATTCAATCTCTACACCGCCAGAGGCGCTTGCTATGAGCATTGGAGACCTTTCCGACCTGTTCAGCGCGAAACTGACATAATATTCCTTCTTAATGTTGACCATGTCCTCTACTAACACCTTGGTCACAGTGAGGCCCCTGATCTTTGCACCCAGGAGTTCCTCGGCAGCGCCCTTCAGTTCTGCCTGGCTTTTTGCAAACTTAATTCCGCCTGACTTGCCTCTTCCTCCGAGCAAAATTTGGGATTTGACAACGACAGGTTTCTTGTATTCCTTAACATCGGCTGATTTTTCTACCACATACCCTTCGGGAACAGGTATTCCATATTTCCTGAAAATCTCCTTTCCCATATATTCATAGAGATTCAAAGACTCACCAGCCTGCCATCGTAAGAAATTAAATAAACTTGTCCAGAAGTTATCGCCTCCCAGTCCGAATTAAGTCTCCGTAAGCAGTAATTGCAGCCCTACAGCCGTCACCTACCGCAGTTGCAATCTGGGCTTCGGTGCCCTTTGTTACATCGCCGGCAGCATAAATCCCTTCAATATTTGTCCTTCCCTTGCTGTCTGTGATCACGTAGCCCCTTTCATCCAGCGCAACACCAGAATTTTTCAGGAAAGCCGTCTGTGGTGCTAACCCAACGTATATGAAAACGCCATCTGCTTCTATGCCCTTCTCCTCTCCGGTTTTCCTATCCATGTACCTGACTGAAGTAACTCTTTTCCCGTCCCCTGAAATCTCAGTAACCTGGGAGTTCGTGACATATGCCATTCCGTTCCTTTCAATGGCTTTCACATAAGCATCCTCGCACATATGCCTGTCCATGAATTCCAGAATTGCAGCGGTGGCTGCGTATTCATTCATGCTAATTGCAGCAATTGCCCCTGAATTTCCTCCTCCAATCACTACCACTTTCCTGTCCCGGTACAGGTATCCGTCACAGGTTGAGCAATATGAGACCCCTTTCCCAAAATACTCTTTTTCCCCTGGAACATTCAGTTGCTTGTGCGAAGTTCCTGTTGCAATAATCAGGACTTTTCCATAGAATTCCCCTTTGCCAGATTGTAAAACTATCTGCCCATCCTTTTTATCAACAGATGTTACTTCAGTATGCTCCATTATCTTCACATACTCCAGGGCATGTTGAGTGAACTTAGATGCCAGCTCAGAGCCTTTAATGGCCTTGAAGCCGAGATAATTCTCCACAAGAGGTGATTCGGCAGTAAGCCCTCCGGCAACAGACTTGTCAATTATCAGGGCAGTTAAACCAGATCGAGAAGAATATACTGCAGCCGATAGTCCTGCTGCGCCGGATCCTATGATCAGAACGTCAAAATTCCTGTCTCCTGTATCCCTTGAAACTCTAGAAAGGGTGAATTCCATAAAAAGAATAGAAAGTTGGTAAATTTAAAATTTAATTATATGGTGTTTGGGTGCCTACATGGGTGGCATTCCACCCATGCCTCCCATTCCGCCCATGCCACCCATGCCGCCAGGTGATTCGGAGGCACTGGACTTCCTGCTGGCAATAACATCGTCGATCCTAAGGATCATGGTCGAAACTTCAACTGCACTTTCCAGTGCGTGCTTCTTTACCCTGAGTGGGTCAACAACGCCGATCTTGGTCATGTCGCCAATGTCATTTGTATCAAAGTTAATGCCGTAGGTAGTGTGGCCTTTCTCATGTTCAGCCTTCAGCTGTATGAGGGTGTTGATCGGATCCATTCCCGCATTCTCCGCAAGGGTTCTGGGAATGATCTCAAGGGCCTTGGCAAAGGCTTCAATCGCGAGCTGCTCTCTTCCTCCAACTGTGTTTGCGAAGGACCTTATCTTCATAGCAAGCTCGGACTCTATTGCCCCTCCGCCTGGAAGGTACTTTCCATCTTCTTTTGTAAGGGCCACTACCCTGATTGCATCGTTGAGTGACCTTTCTATTTCTGAAATGACGTGTTCTGTCCCTCCCCTGATAAGAAGGCTGACAGCCTTGGGATTTGCTGCATCCGTGATGAAGGTCATCCTGTCGTCGCTGATCTTCTTTTCCTCGACCCTTCCGGCCTTTCCCAGTGAGTCCGCGGTGAGATCGTCAAGGTTTGTGACCATCTTGGCGCCCGTCGCCTTTGCGAGCTTCTCCATATCACTCTTCTTGACTCTTCTTACAGCGTATATGCCTTCCTTTGCAAGGTAGTGCTGTGCAATGTCGTCTATGCCTTTCTGGCAGAGTACAACGTTTGCGCCGCTCTTCTTGATCTTCTCAACCATGTTCTTGAATGTGTCTGATTCCTGGTTCAGGAAATCCTGAATCTTTGTAGGGTCAGATATCTGCACCTTAGCTTCGATCTCAGTTTTCTTGATTTCAAGGGCAGAGTCGATGAGGGCAATCTTTGCATCCTTAAGGATGGAGGGCATCTTTGCGTGGACCTTTTCCTTGTCAATGACAAGTCCATTGATGAACTGTGTATCGGAAACGCTTCCGCCGTTCTTCTTGTCGACCTTGATGTTTGCGGTGTCAACCACAACTCTTCCGTTCCTTTCCTCGGCTACGGCGTCAACAGCTTTTACAACGAGGTCGGAAAGGAAGTCGCTGGAAAGACTTGTGTTCTTGCCTGAAAGGGCTGTCATTGCGATTTTCTTAAGGGTCTTGTCGTCAGTGGCCTTCAGGGCTATCTTTTCCATATGTTCCTTTGCTTCATTGACAGCAAGCCTGTATCCATTGGTGATAACTGTTGAATGGACACCCTGCTCCAGAAGGGTCTCGGCCTGCTTAAGAAGCTCTCCGGCCATGATCACTGCTGAAGTTGTCCCGTCTCCAACTGCTGTGTCCTGAGATTTCGCAACCTCAACGATCATCTTTGCAGTTGGGTGTTCAACATCCATTTCCTTAAGTATAGTGGCGCCGTCATTGGAAATAATGATGTCTCCAATTGAATCAACCAGCATCTTGTCCATGCCCTTAGGTCCAAGTGTTGTCCTAATGGCATCTGCGATGGTCTTGGCTGCCTCTATGTTGTTCTTCTGAGCGTTTTTGCCCTGCTCACGGGAAGTGCCTTCTTTCAGCACCAATATTGGCATGTTTCCTGATAACATTTAGAGTTACACCTCGAGTTGTCGGATTAATATGTTCTTCAATATAAACTTTTTGAGACTACCCTTGTAAAGAAATCAGCTAAAATAAGGCTGATTTAATAGATCAAACCTTATTGCCTGAATCTAGGTTCCTGAGCCTCTTCTCCTTGCTCTGTTCTGATTTTAAACGGCCAAGGGCGTATTCCCCATGATCAACAAATTTCAGCAGGGGGGCGAGTGAGGGGTTGGCTTTTCCTATCTCCCTGTATATGCCTATGGCTATCCTCCTTAGGTCCGGATGAGCCTGGGGGGTGGACCTCAACTCGCAGAAGAAGGCAGCTTCCCTGAGATCCATGGCTGCAGATATCGGATACCGGTAAGCATAGGGAATAGCATATTGTGCAATCTGTTTTGAGCTATGACTTAGAATCTTCCTGTAAACCTCTGATGCCTGAGACATGAGGTTAATATATTCATCCATGAGATCAGATTCCTCAAAGAGCGGGGGCATGTCAAAGCCATACCTGTCAGAAAGCGGCTGCCTGTTTATGCTAATGAACCTGTGCCTCTGGAGGTCCCTGAAAGCGCCGTAATTGGTTGTTATCTGGAAAAGGTATGGCACGGATTCAAAAGCCCGATGCAATTTATGCCTTCTGTTTTTCCTCAAAGCCGCCATCCTTGTGACCAGGGAAGCCAGTTCCTTTTCTGGCATTGATGATAGGGAACTGCGCAAAGAAACCATGTCGCTATCCCCGCTTGAAAACGCAAATATGGAAAGGGAATTTATCAGAGCCTTTCTGTCATCGTCATGCTGGATCAACTCAACCTCTGGGAGTTTTCTTGCTTCAAGCTCCGGTAAGCTGATTGCCATGGATGATACATCCTTCCTGTACTGGATGAGTTCAATCCCGTGCTTTGAGACTGCCGAGTTTATCAGCTCCGGAAGTTCCTGTTCAAGTTCCACGTACATAGAATCGGCAATGCGGTTCGCCTCTGGAGTTCCAGCAGTCTTTAGCTTCTGGATGAGATTAATGAAAGCCCTTCCATTGCCGGATACACCAAGGTTTGTAAGGGTTGATGCGGGAAGCAGGAATCTCAGATCGTCCAGTGCTCTCGCCCTGACAGAGCTTGTGTATGACTTTTCTGCAGCCGCCCTTTCCTCTTCATCCAAATCAATAAGATACTGTGGGCCATGCCCGGTTTCATTGAAAACGATGGTTTCAATGGGATACTTCTCCCTGAAGAACTTCAGCGCGTTTTCATAATTATTGGCGTAGAAATCGAAAAGTGAATCGCACAGTACAGTATAATCATCCATGCAGCTCTCTGGAATGCCAGCTTTGGCCGGATCAAGGTAAAGGTATCTGCCCCCTACTTTCTTGTCGTATCTCACGTATCTAGATGATTTTTCAAGATAGGACAGCCCGACCCTAAGGTCTTCTATGTCCTTGGTCAGTATGTTGCTGATGTTCTGCACAGCCATCTGTGCGGTTACCAGTTCTGAAATAGATTCGTCCCCGTATTCGAGGAAAACTCTTTTGTAGAAATCCTTCCCTCTTGCAGCATTTCCCTCGAATTCCTTCCTGTAAACGTCCCTGATGTCAAGGCTTGCTGCCCTGCTGTATCTGGACAGAAGTGCTCCCCTGTCGATCATGCTATCTATCTTAACCAGGAAGACGTCCTTGTCATCGTTGGAAAACTGCATACAAAAATAGGATTTTAGTTTAGAAAAAAATGTTTGCTTTATTCCTTATCAGGAACAAAGTATACATCGGTCGGGCTAAATTTCTGGTTCCTCCGGAATCTGGCCTTCACCTTCATGCCGATCTTCAGGTCTTCAGCAGAGACTCCAACCATCCTTGCCATGAACAGGGAATCAACCCCTTCGAACTCAACCATTATGAGATGGAACGGCGTCTCCTTAAGGAATTCCTCGCTGCCGAAGTAGCAGGTGGTGTAAGTATGGACTTTCCCCTCATTGGGAAGCTGGAACCATTCTGTCTCGGAGCCGCATTGCATGCAGTGTGCCCGCGGGGTGGCATACTTGTAGCCGCATTTCTTGCATTTACTTCCCATGATTTTCTTCTGCCCCAGCGCCCTGAAGAACTCTGAATCCTGGGCATAGCTGTGGAGATAGTCGATTTCATAGTGTGACCTTACAATCAGGGGATCTACGCTATAAACCTGCGTTCCTTCCAGGGATTCAGGCATCTTTGCATTGGGATCAATCGTCATTTTGTCGCCTCCATTATAGTTACTGCAACATAAGTGCCGGTTCCTGCATGGCAGTGGGTAAGGCCAGTCTTTGCATTTGGAACCTGAAGGGCATCGTCCTTTAGGTGCTTCTTTATTGAATGTTGAAGCTGCCAGAAAGTGAACACTGCTTGCATTATTCCGGATGCCCCGATGGCATGGCCTGATGCCAGAAGGCCTCCCGAAGTGTTGACAGGGACCTTGCCATGGACATCAGCTTTCCCTTCTTCCACATAATGACCCCCTTCCCCGTACCTGCAGAGGCCGAGGTCCTCGTAAGTTTGGATTTCTGAAGATGTGAAGGAATCGTGAAGCTCGACCACATCAATCTCTTCCAGTGGATCGGTGATGCCAGCAGCCTGGTAAGCTTCTATTGCTGCGACTCTTCCTGCTCTGAAAGAATGCACGCCAGGATACTTGAGATTCCGGTAATCTGATTCCTTTTCGTTGGGCAGAAGAGGGACCTTTCCAAACGGCCTGTCAGAAAGCCTCATGGCGTCAGTGCCTCCGCCAACGCTTTTTATGAGCACAGGATTGTCACACATCTCGAATGCCTTCTTCTCATTTGCAAGGATGGCAACAGCGGCACCATCTGACATTGTGCAGGAATCCAGCCTTGTGAGTGGATATGAAACCATAGGTGAATTTCTCACATCTTCCACTGTTAGCTTCATAGGGCTCTGTGAATACGGATTATGTATTGCATTCCCATGGTTCTTGATTGATACCTTTGCAAGCTGTTCCACAGTTGTTCCGAATTCATGCATGTGCCTCACAGCCATCATCGCATAGTATCCTGTATAGAAGCCCCCAACGGGATAGTCAAAATTCATGTCGCTAGCCAGGGCAATGAATTCGTTGCCCTTCCATGTTTCCACATGGGACATTGTTTCAAAGCCCATGACCGCACAGGAGTCCAATCTTCCGGATGCAACTTCCTCGATTCCTGTCTGGAACCCCATGCCACCAGTCGAACCGCCAGCTTCAATTCTCTTGCTTGGTTTGGGGGAGAGCCCCACATACTCATGCGCCATGATGCCTGCCATAGCCTGCCTCTGGAAATGGTCTGAAAAATAGGCAGTGACGGAACCGTCAATGTCAGCGATGGACATATTGACATCGTTGAGGGCATAGTCGAAGGCTTCCTTTACTAGGTAGCGGAAATCCTTCCTGGTGTTTGCCTTTGCAAACTTGGTAACTCCTCCAGTTACCATGTACACATCCTGTCCCTTGAATTTCATAAACGTCCACTTGGCAATTGGAATTGTTTTTATTAAGTTTGGTTGTTCAAAATTTTAGTATTTATAAGGAAATAACAGTGGAATATTAGGGAAAAGCTTTGCCTAATTCACATATTTTCTTTGCAGTATTCCGGCATTCCTTCTCCAGATACCGGTGAAAATCAGGTAAATTCCCAGTCCAATAAGTACAGATCCGAATATGATGAGAGGATAACTTATGGGAGGGATTGCAACCATGGCAGGCAAGTATACCGGGCCTGGCCCCGAGGGTGCGTTTGCAAGAATGGACCTGTTATTTTCCATTTGCAAAAAATGGGGAAGAATACCGTACAGGGTTGCTGAGATGCCCGCAAAGATTGAAGCAATTCCAGAAATAATCCTGTGCATGTTCCATATAAATGAAACAGGATATATTTACTTATCTAATGAAAGTTCATTATGCAGGCATAATTTCGGATTCTGTGAAACGGGAATAAGAACTGGCAATTGATAGCAAAACTAATATAAAAGCCGCTTTTGTATAAAACCTTTTTAGGCTATAGATACTTGAGGTCTCGCACAATCATGAAAGTCATAGTCATTGGAGGCTCAGGTTACATAGGAAGAAACATTGCACAGCACATAACTGCTGACAAGGTTTCCTACTATTCAAGAAGCAACAGTCAGGAACTTGACACGGCCGGCATCGAATGGATCAAGGGAGATATCCTTGACGCAGAGAAAGTCATGGAGTCTGTGAAGGATTACGATATGGTTGTTGATGCTGCAGGGATTGACACAGAATCAGAACAGAAATTCTTTGATGTTAATGTAAACGGTGTCAAGAACATAGTGGCTGCATTGAACAAGTATGACACAGACCAGAGGCTGGTTTACCTTTCATCCATCAACGTCCACTACGGCACTACAGAATTTTTTAGGACCAAGAGAACTGGAGAAGACAATGCTGCCCTGGTAAAAAACCACCTCAATGTGAGGCCTTCTGTTATTTTTGGAAATAATGACAAGTTTACAAAGAAGATCTTCAAGCTTACGGAACAGAGAATTTCAAAACTACCCTCAGGCGGGGCCATATCGCCAGTCCATGTTGAGGACCTGGTAAAGGTCATTGAGAGAGCCAAGGACCTGAGAGGTGCCGTAGACGTATGCTCCAGGGACAAGATCACCTTTGCTGATGCCATCAACCTTGCATATGAAAAAACAGGGAAGGGTGCAAGGAAAGTAGTCAGCGGAAAGTTTGGCTATAAGGGTGCAGTTGATG
>JAJZLU010000015.1 GCA_021850545.1 Thermoplasmata archaeon
CTCTGAAACGGTTGACAGGATGAAGGAGAAGTCCATAATCATGCATCCCTTGCCGAGGATTGATGAGATTTCCCCTGAAGTAGACTCAAGCCCAAAGGCTGCTTATTTCAGGCAGGCTGCCAACGGTGTGCCAGTACGAATGGCTCTTGTTTCAATGATACTGGGGTGATTAAAGTGGAACAGACACTGAAAATATCAAAAATAAAAGATGGAACAGTAATTGACCATATTACTGCAGGGAAATCCCTGAAGGTACTATCCATACTGAAGATTGACGAAAAGAGCAACAATTCTGTTAGCATTGGCGTGAGGGTCCCGAGCAGCAAATTTGGGCTCAAGGATGTCATAAAGATTGAGAACAGGAACCTGGAGAAGTTTGAGGTAGACAAGATATCTCTGATTGCACCAGAAGCATCCATAAGCATTGTGAAGGATTACGAGGTTACGCAGAAGTACACTGTGGAATTGCCTTCAAGAATAGTTGGAATAGTAAAGTGCCACAATGCAAACTGCATTACAAATGTGAAGGAGCCTGTGAGCAGCGAATTCACGCTCGTTTCAAAAAAGCCGCTGGTAATAAGATGCAATTTCTGTGAAAGAAATATGAGTGAAAGGGAGATAATGGGTTCCCTTTGATTTAAGCGCTTATGCGGAAAGCTGGTACTTTAGAAGTTCAGAGGTGTTGGAGAGCCTTGCAGAAAGAACTTCCACGTGTCTGGCTATTTCCACATTTATTTTTCCTATGATTTTGTTCTTGTCCTGGCTAATGCTCCTCATCTTTTCGATCATCTTCTGATTGTCGAAGACTACAACGCTTGCCCCGCTTTCCTTCAGTTCCCTTATTCCAGCTTCAGCGAGCTTTCTTCTCTTTGTGTCTTCCCTTGACGGTTTGATAATCACATTTACATGTGCTATCTTCCTTGAAGTGAGCAACTTGGAGAAATTTAAGTGCATGGACTGGCCAAAGTCCCCTCCAAACCCACTAACTAATACATAGGAATTTGATTTGTCAATCTCATCGATGAGTTCCCTGCTCATTGAATTCCAGTTGCCATTGGCCCCGAGGTAAGAAGTAGATACAGTTGCAGATTCTAGTGGCTCTTCCCACTGCTCAAACTGGCTAAGGTTCTTCCTGTACTCGTATTCCTCCCTTGAAAGAAGGGTAACTCTCATTGGGTCGGGTTCGGTAATTTCAAGTTCAGCGTACGCGTCGCTGTTCATATTGTTTGCAAAAGCCCGCTCCTCCTTTACGAGAACGGATCTGTATGATGTTCTCCTGATCTGCAGCGGCTTTATGTTTCGAAGAATCCTGTCTCCGGCTTTTCCAAAAGAAAGGACAACATTATCCATTCTTTCCTGGTAGTATTTTCTGATGAGCCCTTTCAGCACACCTTCAATATAGTTTGCACCTATTGTTTCCAACTCATTATCCTCCTTACAGTCTGTTTACCTTATGGTTTCTTGGTGAACCCTCGTTGAATTTGTCATTCAGCTCCTCGAACTTTTCGAGGTCATTCATTATCGAGGCAAAGCTGTCCATCTTATCTTTTATGATTTTGTGAAGGTCTCCGGTTTTTACTGCATTCTCAAGAAGTTCCTCAATGACCTCATCCTTGGTCTTGAAGAAGCCTTTCTGTACCACTGAAGAAATTATCCTGTCCATGTTCTTGCTGAGTCTGATCCCAGTCTCTCCTTGGTCTGCAAAGCCTATTCTAGTTTTGGAAATGTAATCCAGAACAGAATGCCTGATGAACTCAGACCTGCTTCCGAACCTAGGGTTTGTGTTAAGGAACTCATCAATTTCAGCGAGGTCCTCTTCCGAGATTCTCAATGTTAACTTGGTATCTTTGTTGTCGAGACTCACGAGACTTCAGGACAAAATATCGTATTATATATTTAAACATTCGTATTTGTACATACATAAGTAGCGAAATGTATGGCTCTTGTTTTTATTTGTATGTACTTTGTAAACCGTATTACAGGGGATTTTTTGACAACACCTAAGCAGTAAGCCACAAATTCAGCTGAGGCTTAGTCTGACCATGTATGTTTATATAAGTTGCATAAAATAGTAATATGCTTTGACGAATCGATGTTGACAAGATTATAAGCCAGCTTTGAATTACAGAGCATGGACGTTAGCGATTATGAGAAACTGTTGAAAAAGACAGAAGACATACTTTCAAAATCAAATGTTAACCTGCAGAGATTACAGATTCCTGAGCCGGATATTATGCAGGAGGGCAAAGTTACCATCATCAGAAATTTCATGGACATAGTAGAAATGATAAACAGGGACCCAAAGCACATTTCCAAGTTCCTGATGACTGAATTCGGCATTGGCGTTACAATTAGCGGAAAAAGGCTCACAATCAACAGGAAGATTTCTGCTGACCAGATATCCGCCAAAATAAAGCAGTATATGGATTCTTATGTCATATGTTACGAATGCAATTCCCCGGATACAGAGATACAGAAGATTGGAAGGACATACGTCCTCGCGTGCAAAGCCTGCGGCGCACAGCACCCAATAAGGATTGCCACAGAGGCTAAGGCCGATGATACCAAAATAGAGGAAGGGAAGACCTATACCGTTGAAATCAGCAAGATTGGCAGTTCAGGAGAAGGAAGGGCTTTCTACAGGGGCTTCAATATATTCGTTCCAGGCGTCAAGAAAGGCGACACAGTTAGGGTTATGATCAAGAAGATCAGGGCTAACACAGCAATAGCAGAAGTCGTGGACAGAGAGAAGAGCTGATGGATTCGGGATTGGCTTCAAAGGTACTGATTGATACCAATTCCCTAATTTATTCAATTGAAAACAGGGTAAACCTTAAGGATTTACTTCAGGAAGTTCCAGAAGTAAATGGGATTCTGGTGCCAGAATGTGTCCACAGGGAACTCCAGGCCATGTCCGGAAACAGGAAATATGCACGGGGGGCTCTGGAATTGTCAGAAAAATTTGACCGCATACCTGGTGAAGGTTACGCAGATGACTGTATCATTGAGATTGCAGTAAGGGGCCATTACTTTATCCTTTCAAACGACAGGGCCCTGCAGAAACGTGCCAAAGAGGCTGGCATAAGAACGCTGGTCTTAAGGGGCAACCGTAAGGTTGAATTTGCCTGACCCAAATGAATTCTCCATAAACTTTAAAAAATAATAATAGTGGATTTGTCATCTCGCCATTAATTGGGATTTATGGGAGACACAATAGACAACAGTTACTGGACACTTAAGGCGCTGAAGAGCTTGGGTGGCACTAGGAGCCTCATTTCAATTTCATCATCCGAGCTGGCAGAGTACATGAAAATCAGCCAGCAATCTGCATCCCGTTTCATTCTGGATCTGCTGAGGGATGGTTACATAATCAGGCAGATGAATGGAAGGAAACAGGACATCTCAATAACGGAAAAGGGGATGTCAGTCCTGGTAAAGGAATATGCTGATCTTAGCGTCATCCTAGAAAAACCCATAAAGATGAAACTGCATGGAAATGTCCAGAGCGGGCTCGGGGAAGGTAGATACTACATTTCAAGAAAAGGATACATTGTCCAGTTCCAGGAGAAACTCGGTTTCATCCCGTTTCTTGGAACACTGAACCTGAAGATCAAATCTGGCTCAGAACTTTCCCTTAGGAAACTGAGAAGCATGGATGGCATACACATAGACGGCTTTGTTACCGATGACAGGACTTACGGCCCTGTTAAAACCTTCCTGGGAAACATAAATGGAATCAAATGTGCAGTTATTTTCCCTGAAAGGTCTGTATACAGCGATGTTCTGGAAGTTATTTCCGTAGAATTCCTCAGGGATTCGCTGAGTCTTAAGGATGGAGACGAGCTGCTGGTAGAAGTTGAGGGGCCATTCAACTAGAATGACACATCAAGCTTTCCTTCCTTTATTTCTTTGATTACCTTATTTTCCTTTTCCTTGACCTGCTCCAGATTCAGCCCGCATTCATGCAGTTCCATGTAGATTTCATACATTTCATCTTCAGGGGAAGGTTTCTCAACCTTTCCGCTGAAAACTCTAGTAAATCCGCATGTCCTGTCCGCATCAAAATTGAGCCTGTAGTTGGTCTCCACAGTAACGTTCTGTTCCTCAAGATATATCCTTTCTGAATAATAGTCGTCTGCCATTGCCTATTTCACCATATTTAACCGTGCAAGATATCAGATGTAGTTGTCCAGGCCATGAAGCCACGGGTCCTTGAATTCCATCACATTCCCTTCCAGGAATATCAGGTTCCTGTCTTCCAGCCTTATTTCTCCTGATGTTGTCTTTCCAATTTCTGTAACCGCAACACCATCAAAAGCCTTAATGAATTCTTCCCTCTTTTCTGGCCTTACTTCCACCACTATCCTCTCCCCGCCTTCTGAAAAGATCTTTTCGAATGTCCGGGCATCTGAAATATCTGTAAGATCCACATCGAATCCTCGGTTGAAACCATAGGACATTTCAAGCAATGCCTGAATCAGGCCGCCTGAAGACACATCATGGGCTGAAAGGATCAGTTCCTTCCCGTATGCTTCTACGTATTTTTCCGAAATGAGCTTGAGTTCATCCATGTCAAACCATGGCAATGTGGTGCTCGTTATATTCCTGAACTTCAGGTACTGGCTGCCGCCAAGGCTTGATGACTCGCGCCCGATGACAAAAATATGGTTTCCGGGCCCTTTGAAATCTGAGCTTATGGCCTTGGATACATCATCCATTACGCCTACCATCATTATGTTGGGCACAGGCTTGATATTGATTCCGGAATACTGGTTATAGAGGCTGACATTGCCTGCAACAACCGGTAATTCCAACTTCTTGCAGAATTCAGACATCGACTGAAGTATCTGGATAAGCTGGCCCATAATTTTCGGCTCCTCAGGGTTGCCCATGTTAAGGCAGTCAACTACTGAATTAGGTCTGGCACCAGTAACAAGAACGTTCAGGTAAGCCTCTGTCATCGTGCCGAAGGTTCCAGACATGGGGTCTATTGCAACCATATCATATCTGGAGCCGGCGGTGATAGCAAGCCCTTTCTTCGAATTTTCAAGGGGCTTAATAACGGAAGCATCTGAATGGGTCTCTCCATTCGGCATACCGGTAAGCGGCCTGATAACTGTATCTCCTCTTACAGTATGGTCATACTGCCTGAGAATGTTTTCCCTTGTGCAGTTTGAAGGGTCAGTAAGGAAATTCAGGAGAAACTGCTTCAGGTTTACGTCTTCTGGGGGTATGACATATTCCAGCATTTCCTTCTTAGGAAGCTCGTAGTTCCGGCAGTAAACCGGGCCTGAAGTGAGGAAATTCAGGTCAAGGTCAAGGACCTTCTCTTCATCGTACATTAGAACAAGTGAAGTGCCTGCCACAACTTCCCCAATAACGGAGAATTCTATGTCCCAGCCGTTGAAAATCTTTGAAATGTTCTCCAGGTTTTCAGGGGATATGGCAAGAAGCATCCTTTCCTGGCTCTCGCTTACCCAGATTTCCCAAGGTTTCATTCCCTCTTCTTTCAGCAACACATGGTCTAGCTGAACCACAGCGGTGACCCCGCCTGCAAGGCAGATTTCTCCGACAGAACTCGATAGGCCTCCTCCGCCAAGGTCCTTCATGCCATCGATAAGCCCTGCTTCGTTAGCTTCAAGCACAGCGTGGATAAGTGGTTCCTTTATGATCGGATTCCCCAGCTGCACAACGGATTTTTTTTCCTCGCTTGCTTCAGTAAGAATGGCCGAGGCAAAATTCACCCCATGTATTCCGTCCCTTCCTGTTCTGCCCCCAACAAGGAGAAGCAGATCACCAATCTTTGAAATGAGGCTTCTGGAGATTTTGTCCTTCCTCACTATTCCTATGCAGCCAGCATTCACAAGTGGGGAATTATTGAAGCATTTGTCAAATTCAACAGACCCGGCTATGTTGGGGATGCCCACACGGTTGCCGTAATCCCTTATTCCTCCCACTACATTATTTAATACAAATCTCGGGTGGAGGCCCTTTCCTTTCAGGGAATAATTCCAGACTTCACCGAAATATATGGAATCAAGCAAACCCACAGGCTGGGCCCCCATACACAGGATATCCCTGAGGATGCCTCCAACTCCTGTTGCGGCACCTCCATATGGCTCCAGGGCGCTTGGATGGTTATGGCTTTCCATCTTCACAACGTAAGCGTAATCATCATCAAAGGATACAACACCCGCATCATCTTCCATTGCCAGCATTGCATCATGCTTCTCCAGGCCCGAGAAATACTTTTTCAGGTAGAACTTTGAAGATTTATAGCAGCAATGCTCACTCCATGCCTGGGCCATTGCCTGCATTTCAACATCTGTTGGGTTTCTCCCAAGGTTTGAGAAATAATTCTGCAACATGGACATTTCTTCTGTGCTGAGGCCAAGGGACATATCCGTGCAGATCTGCTCTAGCTGTTTTACGTCAGCCCCAATGAGCCCAACCTTCTGTGCAGCAGTTTCTCCGCCTTTGTTTACCGCCATTTTCATTCCCTGATTGTATAAGACTGGATGACCGGGTTGGCCAGGAGTTTCTCTGAGATTTCTTTCACCATGGCTTTTGGGTCTGAATTCCCGACTTCAATGTCAAATGTATACGTTTTTGAAGTCTTTATGCTCTTGATCCCGGAATACCCGAGAAGCCTCAAATTCTTATGGATAGTGAGCGCTTCAGGGTCCTCGACTCCGGGAAGAAACTTGATTTCGACGCTGATTACAGGCATGTGTTTCAGGATTTCTAAAGAAAATTAAAGGTTGTTGATTACTGGACTGATTTGATTTCCTGGATTATTGGTTTCAGCGCATCGTACACTTTATCGGCCTTTTCAACAATTGTGCCCGTAACCACGATATCTGCACCTGCTTTTGCAATTAGTGAGGCACTCTCCCTGGTCCTGATGCCGCCGCCCACGATCAGGGGAACATCTATCTGGGATTTCACTGCGCGAACTATTTTGGGGTTAACTGTGACAGGGGCCCCGCTTCCGGCTTCGAGGTAAATAAGCTTCATGCCCATCATCTGTGCGGCGAGGGAATAGGCGATTGCTGAATCCTCCTTCTTGTTGTCAATCAGGTCTGCCTCCCCCACCTTTCCGACCGTCATTCCGGGATCGAATACAAGGTATCCCATTGGAATGGTCTCAATACCCATCTTCTTCAGGTACGGGGCAGCCTTTACCTGGTGACCCACAATAAAATCGGGGTTCCTTGAATTGAGGAGGCTCATGAAGTAAATGGCATCGGCGTGGCCGCTTATCATGGATGATGAACCCGGGAAGATTATGACAGGTTTTGTCGTTTTCTTCTTAATGTTTTCAATGGTATCATCCATGGACTTCATGTCGATTGAGGTGGACCCGCCTATCATTAGGAAGTCGGTTCCTGCCCTCTCTGCTTCAACTGCAATCTCCGTGGACCTGGAAATGTCCTGGGATGCAGGATCAATGAGGGTCATATGCACTTTCCGATTCCGGGCAAGTTCACAAATTTGGCTGTAAATCTTCATATTATTCCTCCAACTGCAAATGAAAGCAGGCCAACTATCATGGCAAGTTTGGAAACCTGCTGGCTAATTTCGGGATTTCTTATTATAGTGCCGGCTGAAATGATGAATAAGATGTCAGAGACTGCCACTATTCCGAGGTAATATAGCTTGAATATCCCAAGATAATAGGGCAGATATGAAAATGACACGGCTATTGCAATGGCAACGATTGCAACTGCAGCGGCCCCACGGACCCCAATCTTTTTCGGAAGTGTGATCCTGTCAATGTCGCCCTCAATGTCCTGAATGTCCTTGATTATTTCACGTGAGAGGTTTGCAAGGGTTGCCATGACGAATAGGATCAGCATCTTACCAACCGAATTGACTGCTATGCCGCCAAAGATGAAAATCAGGCCAACGAGAATGCTGATCATGATGTTCCCGGTAAGCCCCAGTTTCTTCGTTCTGGTCTCGTAAAGCCCGAGGAATGCCTCGGCAAGAATGACGACTGCTATTGCATATAAAGAGATAAACAGGCCAGAGATGGCAACGGCCATTACAAAGAATAATGCAAAAGCAATTTTCGCGGCCCCAACTGAAATCTTGCCAGTTACAAGTGGTCTCTGCGGATGGTTGGTCCTGTCTGTTTCCATATCGACCAGATCATTGATTATGTTCCCGCCGGAGGTCACAAGGAATACGGAAGCTGAGGCGGCTAGAACCGCGTAAAGGTGGGATGGAAGACTCAAGCCTGCACCAATAAAACCTGAAATGACTGTGGCAACGATGCCCATAACTCCATTCACAGGTCTTATTATCTTCAGCCAGGGGTTCATTCCAAAAGGTGAAAATATAAACAGTTATTATATTTGCGAATGCAGGCCAGCAAACTATTTTACTGCAAGTTCCTGGAAAATCATATTGAACTGGGAATGAGTGATCCCCGCCTTAAGGCCGGTCGGAGAAAAATGCGTCCTGTAGGCTGGCATGTTGAAGTTCATTTCAATGGAGTTGGCAAGGGTTTCAAGGCGAGGGATGCTTTTTCCTGAAAACGAAGCATAGTCGGCGGTTTCAAAGAAATACAACCTCACATCTTCATTGGGAAGGGACTTCAGAAATTCTAGTGACTTATTCTGCACGCCTTCCGGGGATTTGAGAACAGCTCTATTAACGATTTCACTGGAAGCCAGTGGCCCTGTCCAGAGTGGCCCTTCCTCAATCTGTCCATAAAGCGGGCCAATTTCCGCATTCTTGTCGACCATTCTGACCTTAAGAAGGTCCTCGTCAGCATGGCCTGCGCCATGTGATACCTTTATGACAGTTCTGTAATAATGTGATCTCCAGAAGGATACCAACGGAACAATGTGCCTATCCATGGCTGCAGCCCTTCTTACCACATAAGAAAGAAGAAGCCTCAATCCGGTTTCGTGCCTTAACCTATCGTTCTGGACTTTGGAGCTATATCTTCTCAGCGTTTTCTTAGGGGCGGATCCTGTAAGTGCAGAAAGGTCTGTTGCGGTCAGCCCTATATATCCTCCATTTCTAACATGAGTTAATGCAACATCAAGGAAAGGAACAATCGACCCATAGGGATCAATATCGATGAAGTCGAATAGAGACCTGGAAACCACGGATTCAAAAGGTTCATTGCGAATGTCGATGTCCACTTCGTTGGATCTTATATTCTTATCTATAACTTCCACAGATTTTCTGTTGATTTCAGCCACAACAGAATGGGTCCCCGTTTCTTTTGTAACCCTTATCCCCCTTATACCTGTTCCACCAAAACCATCCAGGTAATTTCGCGGCTTTACTGCATTTACCAATGCAATGGTAATGTCCCTGTTGAGAACCTGGTCAGGGTTGTAAAATCCAACTCGCTTTGTGCCCGGGCCCGAAGAAATCGAATCATCAGGAATAAGAATCTGGGAAAGCCCTTCCCTGATGATCACTTATGTTCCTTCTTCTCCCCTGAGAACCATTAAGACCCTGAATGGGAGGATGCTCCGGTTGATGGGGGTAATGTCAAAGACCCTGATGCCCTCAAGGCTCCGTATTTCCTGTAGAACCGGGTTTCTCGACTTCTTGTGCAGTGTCACAATGAGTGGTTTTTCTGATTTCAAGGTTGTCTCTATTTCAGTCTGTATGCTTCTGGTAGTGTTTTCAAGCTTGCCCACTTCATCAATCACGATTACGTCGGCGGATTCCCTTGCTTTCTGAAGGCTGGGTATGAGTATCTCCTCGAGCAGCCTTGTGTCAACGCCAAGTTTGTCTATCTTTACTCTGGATACAATGCCTGCCTGTGCGAAGGTTATCTTTTTCTTTGTGCTAATATCAAAAAGCGAGTAGCCAGTCAGTTTTCCATGCTCTGTAATTTCCGACACAAGCACCCCCTGCACTACGGTTCCGTCTTTCTCAAGCATTTCTATTATTTTCTTCAGTGCCTCTGCCTTAATGGATCCTACTGGCCCTGTAATTCCAATCTTGACTGCCATATAAACTTCTTACTCCTCTATGTACATTAGCGGGTAGTCCATTTCTGGAACATACCTCAGTTTCGCTGTAACTTTCTCCTCTCCGTACTTTACCTTGATCGTAACATTTAGCATGTCGCCAGTCAGGGTGATATATTTATACACACCCTGCTTCTTTGAAATCTGTTCCTTGTCTATCTTTACAATGGCATCCTCCACGAACGGCTGAACCTTGGCGCTCTGGCTCATTGCCATTTCAAGGGATTCCGCGTTACTGAGGTTTAAAGGTGCACCTACATACTGGTGGTAAATAGTGCCTAGTTTTATTCCAGCCTCAAAAATGGCACGTTCTCTATCTGAACAATTAAAGTATTTGCTGGCGGGGTCATGCATCGGCTTTCCATTATTACACCGATAAACATAAATATTTTGACGCAAGAAATACAGAAAAATGCAATTTTATTGTCTCATATTCCCATTTTGATGCTCTTGTAAAGTTGCCTTGCTATGGCAAAGAGTACCGCGGTAATGACAATCACTATCCCCAATTCCTCCAATGTCCCGAAATTCGGTGTCGAGATAAGCGCAGTTCTAATGATGTCTGTCACATAGGTTAGTGGATTCCCTAGAGAAAGGTATCTTACAATGCTCTCAGAGGAAGAGTTGATTGGATAGAATGCCGAACTTGCAAAATCAAGCACAAAGAACAGGACAATTGTGATGGTGTTGTAAGCCTGCATAGTTTTGGCAAGCGAAGATATGATGAGGAAGAGGGCGGAGAATAAGATCGTACCCAGTACAAGGGAACATATGGTCAGCGATATGGACAATGGTGTAAGTATGAATCCGCCCGAAACTAATTCTGAAAGCAAAAACATTACAAAGCTGCCTCCAAGCGTGAAGATGATGGCAACAAACATGATTCCAAGTAGATAGTCAGTCCTCTTGAATGGCCCCACAAGCAGCTGTTCAAACATTCCCCATCTGCGGTCACTCCAGAGCATGCTACCTCCTATATTCCCTGCAGTGAGAGTTTGCATCGCAACAATTCCTGGGCCAAGAAAGTGGGTGTAGCTTATGCTTTGGTTGTTTACAGGCACACCACTGATTAGGGACTGGAACATTGTGCCCAGGACAAGCAGGTATAAGGCGGGCAACCCGAGCATAAACACCATGGTGCCTGCGTCCATGTTAACCAGAACGTTCCTGTAGGTGAGCCGAATTGAGGCAGGCAACTTCATTGGTTATTCACCACCTCTATGAAAACGTCATCGAGCGTTGCGTCCCTCAGGTTAATGCTCTCGATGTTTTTCACATATTTTCTAGCAAAACGAAGAACCTCCTCTAGAACCTTTGTGATTTCCCTGCCTATGATCTTTACCGTTTTACCTTCAAGAACTGCGTCCTGTGCAAGGTTTGCATTAAAAAGCCCTTCTTTGAGCTCCAGGACTTGTTCCTGTTTTAGGTCCTCAGAAGCGGTTATTTCGAGGGTTCTTAAGCCACCATACTTGGCCTTGAGCTCAGAAGAGGTTCCCTCCACCTTGATTTTTCCATTTGACATGATTGCAATTCTGTCGCAGATATAATCGGCTTCTTCCAGAAAGTGAGTTGTAAAAAGAACAGTCATGCCACTTGCGGCTCTCTTCCCTATGTTGTCAAGAATTCTTCTCCTCATGATTGGGTCCATTCCAACAGTGGGTTCGTCAAGGAACAGGATGTCCATGTCATGCATCAGTTCCCGTGCCACCTGTAGCTTTTTCTTCTGCCCACCTGAGAGCTCGAATGCCCGGGTCCTCCTTACTTCAGTAAGCTCAAAGAGTTCAAGCAGCTCTTCCGACCTTGCCTTCGCCTCTTCCCTGGGTATTTCCCATAAGGTTGCATACACCTTGAGGTTGTTTTCAACAGTTGTGAAGTCAAAGGATTCAGCCTGCTGGACTACTCCTATTCTTTTCTTTATCTGAAGGGGATGCTTCTCCGGGTTGTATCCCAGTACATTCACGCTGCCAGAGGTTGGATCGATAAGGGTTGTAAGGATCTTTATGGTGGTGCTCTTTCCGGCTCCGTTCTTGCCAAGAAGGCCATAAATCTCACCATGCCTGACTGAGAATGTTATGTCATCCACTGCGTTCTTTTTCCCGTCATAAGACTTGACGAGATTCTTGACAGCAATTGCATCTGGGGAGCCTGAAATCATCAATCCCTATATGCTATGGGTATAAAACCCTAGAGCAGGCGGCTTAAGCAATTGTTTCCAAATGGAATCCCGGTGGAGGCTGGATGCCATTTCATCGAATTTGATGAAATAGCCGTTTCCAGGCTTGGGACTAAGTTAATGCGGGTCCAGCGATATGCTGAAATACAACCGGATAATTAGGCTCAATTGTAGTATGGCAATATTAGACGAAACCAAGGTTGCAATCCCCCTTTGGAGGAGGCATTTCTGGAGAAGGTTCATGGGATTCGGCCTTCTGGTTATTGGGGTAGCCTTTTACTTAATCTGGTCCATTCTGTACAACACATGGGCAGATATAGGGCTTTATTCATTCACAATTGTACTTGTTGTTTTTGGGCTCCTTGAGCTCTGGCTTGTGCAGGAAATGATAAAGAAAGAGGATTCAGTTTCAAGCTGATTCCTTTATTGCCGAATCCTCCTCGTCGCTTGTTACGACCCTCAGGGTCCTGCAATATGTCCCATCCGAAACTATGCATTCTGAATATTGGTGGCTTTTACCTCCAGCAAGGTTTTCAGGCCTAGGGATGTCAAAGCCATCTATCTTGAGAACTTTCTTGTGGGATTCGCTAATGTTTCTTGTCCTGAAAATGAAAATTCTGTTGCTGTTGTAAGCAATGGTTGCAGAAACCCTGCTTAGAAAATCATCCGTGTTCTGTGAAATGTTCATTATGGAAGTATTGTAATGCCTTGAATGCCTGACCATCGCCCCAAGTGTTTTTGCATTTTTTAAGTTCCTGAGCAAAATATGGCACTCGTCAATGGCAATTAGGGTCTTCCTGGATTTGCAATGGCTCATTTCCCTGTTTAGTGCACTCAACATATCCTCCAATATTTCATCATTTTCCAGCTCCTCATCACTTGGTTTGATGATCTTGATGTTAAATTCCTGGGCATTGCCTGGCTTCTCAGCCTCAGAAGGGTACTCCGAAATAGTTCTTCTCGAATAAGATCCGATGTTATACTCTTGGCAGCTTTTGCCAAAAAGTTTACAGCTATACTCATTCAGGGGATCAAAAATGATGGCTTTATCGGTTACTCCAGAACGAAGAGATCTCATCAGAAACATTTTTGTAAAATATGATTTCCCGGAACCAGTTTCTCCAATTACAAGGGAGTTGTAAGAGTCCTGTGAGAAAGGGTCATACCTCACAGCCTTTTCACTTAAGTCATCAAAGCCAAGTAGGATCCCATCGGGATTGCTATCATCTCTTCTGAATACTGGAAGGATGCTCGCAATGCTTCCAGTGTCCATGAGGTATCGCGGCTTGGCCATGTTAAGTGAAAACTCCCTCAATTTCCTCAGAATTTTCTTGGCATCTTTTGAGGCCCAGAAACCCATCATCCCAAGGGAATTTTCTATTCTCAGCACTCTTGAATTCAGGACAGCAGGGTGTTCGGCATAGACTCTTATTGTAAATGTAAGATCCAGTAAACGATCCCCATTTTTCTCCACTTTTTCCCTCATTCTTTCAAGGTCAGATACCTGCTGTTTCAGGTATTCTGTCTCTCTTGGCATGCCTCTGGAAAACCTGTATTCAGTCCTTCTTTCTGCGAGAAGCCTGTTAATGTACTGCAACTGGTTCCTGGAGCCGACTTCCCGCAAAGACAGGATAATGTCCATTGGAATATTCATGCTTTCCAGTATGGTCTGGTAAAAAGGGCCGGAAGAATAGGATGCGTTCCTCACAACTATATCGGAAACATATTCGTTCGTCTTTGTAAAAGTGAGGAATTGCATGAAAACAGCCTTCAGTGAGAACCGCTGATCTCCTGCCATGTGGCCATTATCACCTGTCGCCTTCGAAAACCCTGCAAATCTAATGAGAATCTTCCTTAATTCTTCCCGGGAGTTTAACTCAACAAGGGGTAAACCTGCATTTTTAAAATGCTGGAGCAATTCCATTGCAGAAGACAAAAGTTCCTCTGCTGCATTCACAACACCGATGTTGCCAATGTCAACCGTAATTCGCAGGAAAGTCTGGAATGGAGTTTTGAAATTAAAAGGCGGCGCTTCACCATAGTCACCATGCAAAGATATAATTTCGACATTTTTCTTGACTTGATTCAGGGCCTCCGTTAAACCTGAAATGATGTCTTCCTGGCGCCATTCTCTCATGGCAAGCAATTCAATGGAAGTGACTCGAAAGATTATGGAAAGGTGGTTGCCAGCACCAACAAAACAATGGCCATTCATCATGTGAAATGCCGCCTCAAGTTTTTCCTCTCTTTTTATCTCTCTTGGAAAGAATCTCTTTAGGCGCAGCCCAGAATTCTTAGACCTGATGAATACAAAGAAAGTCAGGAGTGAGATGGGCATAAGCACAACAGATATGACGATACTGATATTTGCTGCAAGAAGTGACAGGCATACTATGATGAGCAATACAAGCAGGTCCCTTATGGGGAATCCTGAAATTGTTGCCTTATACTGGTAAACATTTACTGGCAGCCGATGTCTTATCAATCAAATCTCTCTTTTCGATATTTTAGCTCATCACTGAGAAGTTCCTTCCAAGGCATTTCATCCTTGGAAACGCCCGCTCTTGGAATCTGGCTGATGAAATTCTTCTCCCTCAAAGGCAACATTGCCCCATCTCTGAAGGCTCCACCAAAGGTTCCACCTCTGAATGGCACCGTTGCAATGTTTGCTGCCTCCAGACTCCGGCCCGCAGCGCCAGAAAGTGATAACCCTCCCAGGAAACCAAGCAATGGGGCATTGAGGAAATAATTGCCTGTTGCAAACATTAGGCCCGGGATTATGGTGGGCAGGAACAGGAATGCCAGTTGAAGTGGCACATCCCAGGAAAATATGTGTGACAGGTAAAGGCAAAGCAGAACTAGGAAAGGATAGGCGGACATTTCAGCAAGAATTTCCCAGGTTATTGAGGAAAATCTCTTGCCCCTATTTGTCGAGCCTAACACGGTTGCGAAGGGTACAAGCGCGATAGCAAATAGCATCAGAGCCTGCCTAATCATCAATGCTGCCATTAGGGTTACAACTGAAACGAAGTAACCCGTCAGGGCAAATATCTCAACTAATATGCCCAATGAGCCTGCTTTTGTGCCAGTCACGGTGGAAAATGCAGAATATGATGAAAAATTGAGAAAATTGTACCAGCTGAAATTGGCTGAATTGAAAATCACCCCATAAATACTTCCTATTAATGACAACAGCCAGGAAATTAAGAAAAAGGAGACCGCACCAGTTATGATTGCTGTTAACCACTTCAGCAAGAGTACATGGCTTGAACCCGGTTTGGAAAAACTGTTTAGAACCAGTGTGCCAATGGAAGCTAAGAGAAGTATGAGAACACTAAATTGGAAGTAAAACCCATAATAAAGGTCATGAGTTAGGGAAATGTAGCCTTTATCTGCCAGGAATGGTGAAAGAAATGTGTAGTGTGGATTAAGCCCATAATAAATTGTTGCATACCAGAGCACACCAATCAGGGATTTGTAAACCTGGTCAATTAGCTGCAATACACTAAGTAGAATGGATAATAGTTGCATTCCAACCCAACATTATCCTGTAATGAGATACTTCACCAAGGTATACAAAAGGCCACTAACTGCAACGACATAAATGAAGGTACCAATAAGTGCATTTTTCATTCTAATGCGGGCTTCGTACCTCTTGTTCTCATCTGCTCCAAAGAATCCAATGGCAATGGGGATCCAGAGTATGGCTATAATTATGGCAGATACTGAAGCAACCACTGCGTAGATCCTGTTCAGGATCCCCTGAATTTGACCTGAAACGGTCAATTGTGCATTTTGTGTAATTAAGTAAACAATTGCACTAAATTCCATTAATGCAAAGAATGCAATTGTTGTATAAATTAAATGCCTTTAGGCTGCCTGGCCTTTATGTCGCTGAGATTCTTCATTCTGGTTTCCCTGCGTATCTCACCCTGCTTGAATCTCTCCTTGTCGTCATCTGTCTCGAGTATGAGGCCCGGTACTTCAGTTGGCCTTCCATCCTGCGTTATGGCAACATAAGTGAGCATGCAGGTTGTGGTGAAGTTCTTTTCACCTGTAAGGCCCTCTTCGGAATACACATCAACCTGGATTTCCATAGTGGATTTATGGACATAATTGATTCTGCCAGTCAAATGGACGATATCTCCAAGGTTGATTGGCGAAAGAAAGAACATGCTGTCAATGCTTCCCGTTACATTCCTTCTCCGTGAATGCTTGGTCGCGACGATGGCAGCCACATTATCCACCCATTCGACCAGTCTCCCCCCATACAGGTCGTTGAATATATTGGTGTCAGGCGGAAGCACCAACCTCTGTAGTTCTGTGACCGATTCTTTCCAAGATTTTTCATTCATCGGAGTTCCAATACGTTTGCGGTATTTACACTTTCGAAGAAAATACTTTGAAAAAATGCCTAAAAATTGCCAATTATCTTAAACTCTTTCCAATTAAGGGATTATGGTGCCTAATGGAGACGACCTGAAAAAGGCTGCCGCAATGGAAGCACTAAAACTGGTGTCAGATGGCATGGTTCTAGGCCTCGGAACAGGCTCTACTGTAAGATTCTTTCTGGATGGGTTATCAAAGATGGTCCAAAATGGTTTGAAAGTAAAAGGGGTTCCAACTTCATATGAAACTGCCATTCTTGGCAGAGAACTTGGAATAGACATAGATGAATCATATTCCGGGGAACTTGACCTTGACGTGGACGGTGCCGATGAGGCTGACCCATCAGGCCACCTGATAAAGGGTGGAGGTGGAGCACTTCTCAGGGAGAAAATTGTTGCATATAATTCCAGAAAGGTCTGCATAATTGTTGACCAATCAAAATTCAAGGAAAAAATTGGCAAATTTGGAATTCCTATTGAGATATTTGAATATCTACACACCAATACCAAGAGAAATATAGAAAAGCTTGGCGCAAAGTGCACTCTAAGAAAACAGGGGGCATTTAAAACGGATAATGGGAATCTAATCCTCGACTGTGATTTTGGGCTGATTGACAAACCGGAAAGTCTGGAAAAATCTATAAAGAAAATTCCAGGCGTGGCTGAAGTTGGGCTGTTCAATGGCCTTTGCCACACTATAATAATTGCCACTGGGAATGGCGTAAAACAAATCGATATTGAGCCAGCTTAGTCCTGGAAGGACTTCAGCTGGTCAATGTTGTCATTTATTTCGTTGATTTTGTTTGTAAGATCCTGTATAATTTCTTCCAATATTTCATTGAAGCTCTTTGAAAGCCTGTATCCATGAATGGGGCGGCCTTTGCCTTCCTTTTTCATGTTTCGTTTGTTAATCCAGCCTTTTCTCCTGAGCCATTGCATTGCAATAGAAACCTCAGGCTGTCTAAGACCAGTTTCCCTTTCGATCTCGACGCTAGTGATTTCTCCCTTGTCCCTGATGTAAACCAGAGTGTATGCAACGCTTCGGGGGATGTCTGAAATTATCAGGTATTTCGCCAATTTATCATTCGCTTCTGACAGTACCATATGATCTCACCGTAATATTATATTCAGTTAAATATGTTAGGGTATTTAATAAACTTTCCTATATCCGCTTTACTTTGTAAATTTGGATATTTCGACGGAAACACCATTATATTTTTGACTTAATCCTTAAATATTAAAAGAAAAATTAGGATTTTGCCAGCGCTTCAAGTTTGCTGATTATGGTATAAAGTGCGGCTCTACCATGGGCTGGAACATTGGGGTCATTGGACATTTCATCCAGCAAAGAAACAGCGGTTGCGCACTTTATATCTAGACTTTCTTTCTCATTTCCAAGTCTAGATATTGAATCTGTAGCGCTCTTCCTTACATTCTTTGGTACAGTAGTATCCTGGCCCAGTTCGTCTAGCAAATATAAAACCTCTTCGTACAATTTTTGATCCATAGCTTCACTCTCCAATTTTTTGTCCCATTTCCTTTCTGATGGACAGTACCATCATTGTCCTCATCCTTCTAACTCCATCCAGTTTTCCAAGGCTTCCCACCAGGAAATCCTGAAATTCATCGTAATGGGGAAATCTAACCTTCAGAACTATATCGTAATCACCAGTAACCACGAAGGCATCCTCCACATTCTGGAATGCTGTCACAGCTGACGCAACTTTCTCTACCTTGTTGACATCGCATTCTATGCCAATAAGCGCTGTAACGATCCTCTGCCCGTAGTATTTGCCCATAGTTGCAGTTAGTTCTTCTATTTCCATTTAAACCTCCAAAAATATCGGTTATAACAGTTTCAAGGTATGTCTTAAAGGGATTTTAATCTAATGACTGGCGAAGTGAGTGCATGCATCTCATTTCCATGCCTGTCAAAGTAAATCTGACATCGTTAACTGGGCAATCTGGAGACCTAAGCTTTTTAAGAAGATTAATTATTAGGGAGATACCCGGCTTAGCTCAGCTGGTAGAGCGGCGGACTGTAGAGGGAATCCACGGCATGGAATACCGCCGTAATCCGCAGGTCTCTGGTTCGAATCCGGAAGCCGGGACATTCTCATTTTTTTTTGGAAACATCCAGTTTCTCTGAAATAAAACTAATATTTCCTTCATGTTCTCATTTTCTTGCTATACGAAGAATTGATGAAAAGATAATACCGGGTTACCGAATGAGGTGGCATGACTTTTCTTGACTACTTCAGGCAACCAGAGGGATTGATGAACCTTTCCCCTGATGATGTGTCGAAGCAGGTTAATTCGCACGATGTATTGATGATTGACGTGAGGACCAGATTTGAATTCGAACACTCTCACATTAAAGATGCTGAATCACACCCTCTTAACACAATTGATTCTCTTGTTGGAAACCTTGACAAGAATACAAGAATATTACTGGTCTGTGCTACTGGTCACAGGAGCAGGGCAGCTGCAGCCAAATTCTTGAAAAATGGTTTTACGGCTGTATCCCACCTCGAAGGCGGAATGAGAAAGTGGAACAAATCTGGGCTTGAAACGGTAGCCAGTGAAGACCCATAATCATGGGGGGATTCAAACTTGAACTATATGAAATCCCGTGGCCCTATCTCATGATTAAACCGAGTATCAAGAGGATCACTCCAACACCGGTGATGGCCAACACTGCATGATTCATGCCTCTCCCGAAGAATAGTGCAAGTGATAGTACTATGAGGATAATTCCTATAACAAGGAACCGGAGCTTCATTCCCCGCAGGCCATCACCCCATATCTCCTTTTTGTGCCCAAGGTACATTCCAAACCTTTCACTTTAACCATTTCTTCCAGTTAAAATGAAAGAAATGTCGGGCTTAAATTTGCCTTAGAATTATTCAGTTATCGTGCATCGCCCTGTAGAGAATATAGAGCACAAGAAAAGTTACAGCTACAAGATGTCCTGCAAGAAGAACTGCCAGTGTTATAACAGGGCCTATCGAATATCTTATTAGGAAAAAGAGGAAGACTGCATAGAATACCCCAAGCCCTCCAAAGGTTCCAAGAAGGGCTCGCCTGAGCTTGACCTTGCTGCGGCTGAGCGGTTTTGCCCTGTAAACTCCCCTGACATAGCCAAGTCCATAGCACCCATCACAGATATCTGCCCGGCCATCATGGTCTATGATCTTCCCGAGGCCATTACATTCCTGGCATACCAAATCCTCTTCCAATGCAATTAAATCATGCACATTACTTATTTAGTATTGATGTAAATTCAGGCTTTAATTGTACTACCGCTCAGCTTGATGCCAAAGGTCATGAAAGCAGTATGCCCTATGGTATTATTGTCTGGCCTTGTTGCGTTTTCCCTTACTAGAATGTCCCTTTTCAGTATCTCAATGTTGCTTTGCACATAGAAACCATTCTCTTTCATCGCTGCGCAATTCTTCTCAAGCTGGTTGTATGTTGGGGAATAAGCGCAAATTTTTCCACCTTTCTTCAGGAGGGTCGAAACATTGGGAATTGCATTCCATGGTTCAGGCACATCGAGAATAGCTGAATCATATCTCTCACCGGTCTGGAATGATTCAATGGTTCCTTCCAAAATTTCCCAGTTGTCTGTCCCTATTGAGAGCCGCACATTCTGCCTCGCTTTCCCAATGTAATCCCCATTGACTTCCACTGTGGTTAGTTTCCCCTCTTTTCCCAATGCCCTTAGTATTGAAAGCGACAATGCACCTGAACCTATTCCGGATTCCAGAACACGCTTCCCTGGAATTATTGAACAATAGTGCAGAATTACCGCTGCGTCCCAGGGTTGAATTATCTGGGCCGTTCTTGCAGCAAAATCTGGGAAGAAAACTGGTTCCGGCTCGAGAACTATGAAATCATCTCCCTTTATTCTTATCCTGTCTCCAATTCCAGGTACAAGGTTAGGCTCGAGGTGAACATCCCTGCCCCTTAGTTGTATCGTATTCGTTGTGGTATCAAGCAGGCCTGTCTCCTTCTGAGATTTAACAATGAACGTTGTCATGATTGTCTATTCCTCTGTTTTTCCGCCATAGTACATAACGAATATGTCTGAAACATTTGTGCCCGTATAACCTGTGACAACTGAAGAGTTATATTTATTCAGAAGGGTGAAAGAATCGCTGTTGGAAAGAGATTCCTGGATTTCCTGCAAGGTCGCATTCTCCAATAATAAAGCATCACTTATTCCACCCATTGCCGGGCTAACTCCATCAATGCCATCCGTCCCGAGGCTGGCAAACATGAAATCCTCTTTCTTTTCCATTTTC
>JAJZLU010000046.1 GCA_021850545.1 Thermoplasmata archaeon
ATATGGTTCTTTGGAATAATCGGAGCGGGCATTGGAGGGTTGATCCTCCTCTTGATCCTCAGATCCAGAACTGAGGAAGAATAACCGTCTAAGCTAGGGAAACAGCCCGGCGCCGGTTAGGCCTCCCATTGGTTTCATTGCATCCGATGCCTTCATCAACTGTTCCACAAAGGACTTCCCTGCAGCTGTGCGCAAAGTCCTGATTACATAACGCCTTCTGGAGTGTCCAGACACCACGCGGAAAGCATCTGTGCAAAAGATCCGGCAAATGTAGTATGACTGCCCGAGAACGACGATTCCCAAAACTATCTGAATGATCTGGTTTGCCGTTACGGGTTCAGAGGGGAGTGAGAGGTAATCTAAGATCACTATGGCCATTGCGAAGGAAGCCAGCAACATTCTCAAGGGCCATCCCCTGTCCGGCTCCACACTGATGTCCTCCAGGTTCTCAAACTCAAAGGAGGAACTTATTGTGCGGTATTTTGCATACCTCCTCGTTGTGAGAAAACTGTTCCCGTACCTTAGAACCAGAGACTCGCCTGAAAGCAGGAAATTTTCTATTCCCGAACCTCCCCAGTTTCTTGCCACACTATAATGAATTTTTTAAAATATAAATATTTAACCAGAGACTTTGGGTGGCTTTTAATAGGCACCTAATGGGGCTTTGAGAAGAAATCCGCAATGCGGTTCATGGCCTCATCTATGGTTTCAAGCGACACCGAGTAGGAGAGGCGCAGGTGTCCCTCGCCGTGGTCCCCGAATACCGATCCAGGGAGGACTGCAACATTATGGTCCTTCAGAAGGGACAAGGCAATTTCAATCGAGCTCTTCCTCAGGCGAAAGGCAGGGAACATGTAAAATGCCCCATTAATCCTGTTTGCCTCAAGGCCCTGGATCTCCTTAAGCCTCTTGAGTGTGTATTCTCTTTTCTCAGCCAGATCTTTCCTGAATTCCTCAACCTTTGAATCCATCGATTCAAGGGCAAGTGCAGAGGCATGCTGTATGAATGGGGGGAAGCAGGTGAAGGTCTGGTCCATGAATCTCCCAAGCCTCTTAACGAACATCTCATCAGCCACAACATATCCTGCCCTCCATCCGGTCATGGCATAGCTTTTGGAAAGTGTGAACAGGGAAACCACAAGTTCAGGCTCAGCTTCAAGCGATCCAATTGAAACATGCTGGCCAGAATAAACAAGGTCTTCGTAAGCCTCGTCTGAAATAACCCTTATGGATCTTTCGCGGCAGATTTCCAGGAGCCTCTCTAAGGATTCCCTGCTGTAGACCCTTCCTGTGGGGTTTGAAGGGGTGTTTATGATAATGGCTTTTGTCCTTGAGGTGATCCTTGAGGCAATGGATTCGAGGTCCAGGCCATAGTCTTCATCAAGTGTGTATGGAACAGGATCAATGCCAGCAAGCTGCGCTGGTTCAGTGTAGAAATATCCCGGATCCGGCACAAGGACCTCGCCACCATTCATGTCTCTGAGGGCAACCAGGATCCCATAGATTGCAAGCTTGCTTGATATGAATATCGTATTCCTCTCCTGGCAGCCAATTCCATTCTTCCTCTTCACTTTCCTTACAATGGCTGCTCTAACCTCAGGGATACCCATTGAAGAAGTGTAGTGGGTCATGTTATTCTTCATTCCCTCAAAGGCAGCTTCCACTATTTCTCTGGGAGTATCATAGGAAGGCTCCCCAATTGCCAGCGAGTACACCTTCTCACCGGAGGAGGTCTTTCTCAGGACTTCATTTACAATCTGGTATGTGGGGGATTCCGGGAAATCGTAAAATGGCATTGTATAAGATAAGGTGCCTGTATTAAAAGTATCACAGAATTCCTTTAAGCACACACTTTATACTCTTTTCATGGGCGGAGAGGTCTCGCTGAAGGTTAACAACAGAATTGCATTCCTGGCCATGAGTAACCAGGGAAAATTCAATGCAATATCATTATCAATGCTGGATCAGCTTATACAGCACACGAGAAAGATAGAGGAGGACCCTGGTGTCCGCGTGGTTCTTCTGCATGGGGCCGGTGGGAATTTCTCTTCGGGTGCAGACATAAGCGACCTTGCATCATTTGACAAGAACGATGCGCTGAAATTCCACAGGAAAATGAACATCCTTTCAAGGGCCATGAGACACTCAGGAAAGATTTACATTGCGCTGCTGGAAGGGCACTCCCTTGGAGGCGGTTTCGAGCTTTCCCTCTCTGCTGATATCAGGATATGTGCGGACAATGCCAGAATGGGCCAGCCAGAGATCAATATCGGGCTCAACGCCGGTGCTGGCGGAAACGCTATCCTCCCAAGGTACATCGGCAAAGGGAATGCGATGTATTACATACTCACAGGGGAGAAATTCGATGCGCAGAAGGCCCTTGATCTGGGGATTGTCCAGAAGGTTGTGCCACATTCACAGCTTTACCAGGAGGCTGAAAATCTTGCAGGAAGGATCATATCGCTTCCTGAGGAGACTGTTGCACTTACAAAGATGGCCGTGAACGCCTCAGAAAATTCATCGGTGGATTCTGCAATGGACCTGGAAGCCCTTGTATTTTCATGGCTCAATGGACAGGAAGAAATAAAGGAAAAAATGAAGAAATTTTTAAAAAAATAGGGAAATTTAGTTGGTCTCTGTGTCAAGGGCCATCTTATCGATGCTTCTGTCCAGTTCCTTATTCCTGTCCTCATGGACAAACATAAGCAGGACAATTCCCACCACGAATATGATGGCTCCATAGGCAAGGGACGTTCCCAGTGAACCGGTTGCGACTGTCAGCGCAGATATTACGAAAACAAGCCCCGCTCCAGCATACCTGCCAAGGGCAGTGATGAGTGCAAACCCGCCGGCCCTTGCCTCTGTGGGGTAGATTTCCGGAACCCACAGTGAGAACACTGAAAAGTCAGCGCCTCCAATTCCCAGAAGTATGAGAAGGGGAAGGAACTCGAACAGGTTCTTCTGGTTGTAAGCATAGCCAAAAGCAACAGCAAGCCCAACTATCATGAAGACCATGAACAGTGTGAGTGTGGTCTTCCTGCCCATCCTTGCGACCATGTATGGCATCAGGAGGCAGAAAAGCAGCGTAAAGGCTGAAATCGTGGTGCCTCCAAGCACAACGTACCATGTTGCAGCTGTACCGTGCGCGAGAACCCCGGAGCTAACAGCGTCTCCAACAAGGTTGGTGATGGCTGATGGGGCAAAGAGCGTTCCGCCGTAGAGTCCAGTGATCACAGGAACCATGACCAGGATCATAAGGAGAGTGGTCTTCTTGTAGGTGTTTGAGAAGAGCACCTTGAATGACATGGTCAGGTTCATCTGCTCTCCGTGCTTCTCTTTCTTCTTCTTCCAGACCTCTGGTTCCTTGGCCTTTATCCTGATGTAGGCAAGTATGACCGCTGGTATGATTCCCACGAAGAAGATAGCTCTCCATCCCCAGCTTGCTGTGAAGACGTATTCCAGCAGAAGTGGTGTTGTTACGGCTGCAAGTATGAATCCAGCATACCAGGCACTGTGGAATCTTCCGGCCCAGATCTGCCTCTTCTTTTCCGGGAACACCTCTGAAACACCGGTTCCACCGATGAACCATTCGGCTCCCAGCCCAAATCCTGCAACAAATCTCGCAATTCCAAACTCTATGAGATTATAAGACAGGCCAGAGAAGAAGGTTCCCAGGGCGTAAAGCAGGATTGCAATACCCAGGGTCTTCATTCTTCCTATCTTGTCGGCGAGGGGCCCAAATACGAAGGCAGATCCCCAGCCGATAAGGAAGATTGCGAAAAATTCCAATCCAAAAGGCAGTCTCTTTGCCGGGGCTAAATTAGGCAAGAAGAAAGCCAGGGATGCAGCAAGCACGAAAGCATAAATGGTAGTGTCGTAACCGTCCAGGAGCCATCCAAAATAACTGGCCCAGAACACGTGCTTCGCGGAAGCATCCATCTTATCGCTTGGCAATGAAGTTTCGGTCATTTAATTGTTATAAATTAGCATGGCTTAAAACTTATCTATTAAGCCGATTTTATGGTACGTCAATTGCCTATAGACGCGATTTCCAGCGGAATATCCACGAGTGAAGCTTAATAAATACGGATTTGCAGGCATTTCCAAATCTACTGGATATAAGCCCATCCTTTGCCAAAAGTAATATCTGTTGTTTCTGGCTATGGGCTTTCATCATGGAAAACCACCCTCCGCTTCAAGGCATAAAAGTGCTTGACCTGACACAGGCAATGGCTGGCCCAATAGCCACAATGCTCCTTGGGGACCTGGGCGCAGAAATTATCAAAATTGAACCTCCATCAGGTGACCAGACAAGGTCATGGGCGCCACCTTTCATTAATGGCATTTCGGCATATTTTCTGAGCGTCAACAGGAACAAACAGAGCATCTCTCTGGACCTTAAATCACCCAAGGGCCAGGAAATACTGAAAAAGCTGGCGGCTGAGGCAGATATACTCATTGAGAACTTCAGGCCTGGAACACTTGACAGGCTTGGCCTTTCATATGGCGAGGCACAGAAACTCAACCCGAAGTTGATATACTGCAGCCTTTCCGGATATGGGCAGGACGGGCCCCAGAAGGACTGGCCAGGGTATGATCTCACTGTGCTGGCCAGTAGCGGCCTTTTGAGCCTGAATGGTGAAGAGGGGAGGACACCGATCAAATTCGGCGTCCCCATTGCAGACATAGTTTCTGGGCTGTTCGCAAACAATGCAATCCTCAGTGCACTCTACGAAAGGACTGGAAGCGGGAAGGGCCAGCATATAGACATGTCAATGCTGGATGCCAATTTCCTCATACTCACGCACCAGGCGTTCAATTATTTTGCAACAGGGAAGAACCCCAGGAAACTCGGTTCAGCGCATTCCAGCATCGCACCTTACCAGGTTTTCAGGACCGGGGACAGCTTCATTGCGATTGCAGTAGGAACTGAGAAGCTGTGGAAGGTATTCTGCAGCAGCATTGGCCGTGAGGATCTGACAAACCATGAGCTATTCAGCGAGAACACCAAGAGGGTCCAGAACAGGGACAGGTTGGTGGAAGAGCTTGAGAAGACGTTCAGCAGGAAAACCACCTCAGAACTTTTCCAGTCGCTGCTCAAGGCTGGCATACCAGCTGCCCCAATCAACACTGTTGAGGAAGCCATAAACAGCCCACAGATCAGGGCCCGTGGGATGGTCTCGACAATGGATACGCCATATGGCAAAATCCCTGTTACTGGAACGCCATTCAAGATGTCAAGGACTCCCGGAAAGGTTTCAAAAGCACCTCCTCAGTTGGGCGAAGATTCAGAATCAATACTTTCTGCGGCAGGTTACAGCAGCGATGAAATAGAGGCAATAAAAAGAGATGGCGTTATTAACGCCTGAATCCAGGATATTATCCGAAAACTGTAGCAACTGAAATGGGGGTGCAAAGCACGTTCATATCCTATTACACCCACTCTGGATTGACTTCATAACGAAACCTGATCAGGAAATTTGTTGGCATTATGGGAAAGATGCTCCTGACAATGAAACAAAATGCGGGTTATGGTTTGCCCAGGTCAAAGAATTAATCCGGAGAGTGGCATGAAGAAACAGATTCAGGCATTGAGAATATCAATTTCAGTGAATGGGATTCCAATGCCAAGGTTACAATAAAGCAGGCTTTCGCCAAGAAACTGAAAATTCCCGATTCTTTCCGCGTTGCAATAGAATGTGATTGGCCTTTATTAAAAAATAGTGGGTGGGCTAGAGTTATTCCGGCTCACAAACCGGCCCGTTCTCATCATCCTTAATCTTAAGCCTGTCTCCCCTTTTCACTTCAAATGTGGTGCGGCAAAAGCCTCTTGCACCGCCTTGTGCCTCGAAAAGCACAACACTGTAATCGTCGGGAAATGGCTCTGGCGTTGCTATAAGGTGGACAGAGTCCAGTGCCACGGCACCTGTAACCAAAGCTTTTGTGAATTCCTGGGAGCCGCATTTCGGGCAAACAGCTCTTTTGAATACAAATTCCTCTGAGCATTTAGCGCATCTATTCAATTCCATCAGTCCACCTCGTATACAAATGAAGTTGAGTTGTTGCCAAAGCCAGCCATGCTCACACTGAAACCGGTCGCTGCGTTCTTTACCTGCCTTTTTCCAGCCTGTCCTGTCAACTGAAGATAGATCTCAGCGGTCTGCGCCACACCGCTGGCTCCTATGGGGTGCCCCTTGGAATTCAATCCGCCACTTGTGTTAATGGGGAATCTTCCATCTATGGAGGTCTCTCCAGTTTCGAGGGCCTTCCAACCCTCTCCCTTCTTGAAGAAGCCGACATCCTCGGATTCCACAATTTCAAGGATAGAGGCCATGTCATGGAGCTCTGCAATGTCCATGTCCCCAGGAGACTTGCCAGAAGCCCTGAAGGCTTTCCTGGCAGATTCCCTGACGGAATCTATTGAAACCAGTGATTCCCTGGCAGTAATGGAGGAAGTGCCTGAACTGGCCCCGGCTCCGGTTATCCTAGCAGACTTGCTGCCAAAGCTCCTGCTGTTTTCTTCAGATGTAACAAGGAGACTGACCGCACCATCGCTCACCGGGCAGTACTCAAAGATTCTGAGGGGATCTGCAATGACCTTTGAGGTCATGACCTTCTCAAGGGAAACCTCTGACTGGAAATGGGCATATGGGTTCAACGCACCATTGTGGTGGTTCTTTACAGCTACCTTGGCGATGCTCTCCCTGGATGGGGAAAACTCCCTGATGTAGGACCTTGTCATGAATGCTGCAAGGGAAGGAAGCGAAGGGCCGCCCAGCCTCTCCTCCGGGGGAAGAAGTGAAGCAATGATCCTCGTGGACCTCTTTGTTGGATATCCTGTCATTTTTTCTGCCCCTATGACAAGCACATTCTCTGCCTCGCCAGAGGCAACAAGGGACTTCGCAACCAGAACAGCGGAACCTCCGCTCCCGCTTGTATTGTCTACCCTCATGGAAGGGACGCTATCCATAGCCAGGTGTGTGGTGAGCAAGTTGTTCAGGCCTGAAATGTCATTGAATTCACCGGAATAGGAGTTGGACACCACGACAAAATCTATGGCATCCCGGTACTTGTCAACGATTGGAAGCGCAGATTCTGAAGAAATGGCAAAGATGTCCTCTTCCCTCTTGCCAAATCTGGCAAAATTTGCCGCCGCTATCGAAACCATGGAAAATGAAATGGTTTGGTATTAAAAAATTATGCTGCCTAAATCCCTCGGGGTATCATGGAACTGAAACCGGCATCCACTTCCAGGATCTGGCCGGTTGCAATGCTGTTCTCCACAAACATTTTCACGGCCTCCGAGACAAATCGTGCATCATGCCTCCCGTCTTTTCCAAGCCGGTCCATAAAATCTGCATTGCCGCAGTTTTCCTTAATTATGAAGCCTGGAGAAACTGCGTTTACCCTTATGTTCCTGCCGGCCAGCTCATGGGCCAGCAACTTAACCATGTAATCAATTGCACCCTTTCCTGCTGCATACCCAACATGGCTGTTCAGGTATACATTCCTTGCAGCGGATATGACTATAATGGAACCTCCGGACTCAGGAAAGTGGGGCATGGCTCCCTGCACAACATTGTAGAAGGTTGTTGCATTGTTGTTCAAGGCTGAACCGAAGTATGATGGTTCAACCTCCTCAACCTTCTTTGTGCCAAAGAACCCACCCGCAAGGTGCACGACAGAATCCAAACCTCCAAGTTTCTTTGTTAGCTCACTTATGGCCCTGGAAGTATCTTCATAATTCATAAGATCGCAGTTGGAGTAGTGTGCGCCAATTTCACCTGCCACCTTCTTCCCGTTCTCTCCCCTTGAAATTATTGCAATATCATGGCCTGATGCCTTAAGCAGCTTAGAGGCGTTACAGCCCATTCCGTTTCCTACACCGGTAACAATGATTCTGGACATTGTTTTACATAAGCATCTTCACATATTTTACATGAATGATTTTGGCTATCATGCCAGAAAGGAAAATAAGAGTCCACAATTCCTGAAAAAAGTTAAAAATGGAATTTTTGAATTAATTTACTGGTATGCGATCGCATGCCAAGGCAATGAAATAGAGGGTATGGTGAAAATTAAGTCTTTGTGAAGCCGCATATTAAAGGGTTTCAATAATAGGTCCCTTCATTTATACGCAATTCGTATAGAAAGCTTTAAATTAACTATTTGTTAATATTCGTCGTGTCTTCTAACAAATTGGAAAGACTTGTAGTGATCTCAGTGTTAGTTATCATTGCAATAATGTTACTGGCACCATTTTCCACAGGGCTTGGAGGAAACGCCACTCCTTCCCAGGCACTCAAAACTTCTACCGCCAGTACAAGCAATGCACCAGCTTCACCGAGCACACCAACTAATTGGACCTACCCAACAAATACTATGCAGGAACCCGGTTATACTAATGGAACGTATACCGTAGGAGCTACGAACAACGTTGGTCACCTAAATGAATTTAGAGCCTCCAGTCTGTACTCATTCCTTCTCCTGGATGAGATTTACGACTCACCGGTACAGACTCTTCCAAACGGAACTGACATTCCGTGGCTTGCAACCAGCTGGAACTATTCTGTCTATAACAAGACAACAGCCAGTCCAACACAGTTTACTGGAAACAATACCACTTTCGACCCGGTAACTGGAGCCTGGACAAATTACAGTGTAATATGGACTGTTCACATCAGGCAGGGAGTCCAGTGGACTGACTACAACAACTCAAACGCCGCACAGACCTACACCTACAAAAACACATTGTCTGCAAACAACACAACAGGTGCGCATTATACACACACTTTCAGATATGCCAACACTAAAATGCAGACCCACACTGTTCAGGCAGCTGATTTTGTCTGGTCATGGCTTATGCTTCAGGGCTCAACAGACTTCTCTGGTTCATATCAGAGTGTCGTGAACGTTGAACCAACTAGCAACACCACAGTCCAGTACTTCCTCAGCTCCCAGTCTGCTACGTTCACAACCTACACACTTGGCGCACCGATCCTGCCATATCACATATGGGGACTTGGCGGCCACAACTTCTCAACCATACCCGGCCAGTTCAACTACATGAACACAAGTGCTGCTGCAAAGAGCACAAATGGTTACAACAACTGGAACCTTAACTACACATCCAGTGGTTTTGCACCGGGACTTGTTGGAACTGGTCCGTTCATGATGAATGGCGGATATGGAATGCCAAAGGGATACGAGGTACAGAACCAGGGATGGAAGTTGTTCGTTAACCCGCACTACTTCATACAGTACATAAACAACAACACATACAGGCAGTACACGCCCAAGATCTATTCATTGTACTTCCCATTCTATACGTCTATATCCAATGCAGTAACAGCAGAGCTCAAGGGACAGATTGACACAATTACCCAGGGAGTGACACCCAACTTTGTACCAACAGTTCTGACAATGCCTAACACTTACATATACCACAAGCCGTCCAGCGGTTATGGATACATGCAGCTGAACTCATTTGCATCCAACGCACCATTCAACATAACTGAGTTCAGGCAGGCCCTTAACTATGCCACAGACAAGGCATATCTTGCATCAGTGGTATCATCTGGATATGACGTGCTTGGACAGCCGCTTATACCCACATCAGACCCACTGTGGAGAAACGACTCTACGCCAGGCTATTCGTACAACCCCCAGAAAGCCATAGCATTGATAAAGGCAATACCTGGAATGACCAACCACTCCGGCGTTTGGTATTATAACGGCAATCCCGTCAAGGCCAATATCCAGATAACATCTGCTGCCTCAAACCCAATCGGAGTCGAGGGAGCACTGCTTATCCAGAAATGGTGGACAGCCGTAGGTGTGCCGACATCAGTTACACAGGAAACATTCACCACACTGGTGCCGAACCTGCTGGATTACAACTATAACGTCATATCCCTTGGAATTACTGGAATATCCGGTGACCCGACGGGCGACTACTTTGCCTTCTATAACCAGGTACTCGGAAATGGCACAGGCTTCTACCTTGGTCCGTTCTCAAGCTTGACTGCCTCACAGGCACAGAGCGTGGGACTTGCTGACCACAGCTACACTGGAAAGCAGATAAACAGCTACATGAACAACCTGACCATTGAGTTGAACACAATAACAAACCTGTCCCAGAGGCTTGCCATATCAAAACAGATACAGGGAATAGCAGCAGTTGAGTCAACTATGATAAACTTTGGTTACCCAATTGATATCCTTGAATTCACAAACACAACATACGTGAACATATCAAGAACCAACGCTCTCCCATACTCTGGATACATGTGGTATGCATTCGAGACAACACATAAGAGGGCATCACCGCTCACAACCTCATACACATCGCACCTTGAGGTTAATGTCACAACCAGTTCAAACATCCTCTACAACGGCCAGTACGCCAACCTGACCATAACTGTAAAGGACAGCAGTTCTGGAAACCCAGTAAGCGGGGCATCTCTCTTCGTAGGAGTCAACCCGGCAGGAGCGCTGCTGAACATAACCAGCAACTCTTTGACCACGAACTCCAAGGGACAGGCTAACTATGAGTTCCAGGTGTTGAACACACAGCCCCTGATATATGCGCCTGACTACCTCGGTGCAGTAAATCTCTCGGTTGTTGCAACATCAAGCAGCTCAAGTGTCGGTCCTGGACTAAGTTCAGTTCTGGTAAATGTCCTGCCACACTCCGTAAGGATGCAGACGTCCAACATAGGGCCATTGGAGAAAGGTGGCGCACCACAGAAATACACCATCACCCTCACAAATGAGGCTGGCAATCCAATATCTGGGTTCCAGTACAATATTGAGTCGTTGACCGGTGCTGTGGTCATTGCTCCGACTTCCAGCAGCCAGACGGTTACAACTGGAACATCCCCGTACGTCTCTGTAAACAACACAAAGATGTACAATGACAACCAGATAACCTCAATCAGTGGAACAACCGGAAGCAATGGAACCATTGTCATTATGGTGTCAGCAAACTCCACCTTTAACTTCGGGGCCTCTGGAAACATAGCTGAAAGCTATCTGTTCTTCGGAGACATAATATCTGGAGCCACTGTAACAGGGGCACCAGGATACATGCTTCCAGCAGAATGGACTACAGCTAACAATGCAAACGATGGCTTTGGAACACAGCAGCCAATTGAACTGCCAGTGGAAATCTCCAACGGCGCACCAGCTGTTAAGATAACAGTAACAAGCAGTTCAACTGACATGAACTTCAACGGCAGCATCACCTTTACCGCAACTGTCACAAATGCGACATCCGGTAAGCCGATAGCTGGCTATGAGGTTGAGTTCCTGGCACAGAATGCACTTGGAGCAAACAGAGGTTACTTTGTTAACTCAAATGGAACCGACGTGCTTGCACCTAACCCCAACAGCGGATTTGGAAGTGTATACATACCTGGCCTTACCTTAAAGACAGATTCCCAGGGCAAGGCATCTGCTACCTTCTATCCGTACCTGTACACCTACAGCAACGCATCAAGCCCATCATTCCAGAAACAGGCATACCAGTCCAGTTCTCTGGTTCCGGCTGATATGTGGGTAATAACTGTAATGGGTGACAACTCAACGAGCCTGGCTCCACTGAGCTCGATGATGGTTTACTCTGCAGCTTCAATCCACCATGTTGCACCGCCAGCTGCCCCATTCAATTACACATATGTTGTGATTGGAGTTGTTGCAGCTGCAGTGGTCATCATCGGAGTTGCTGTCGTGCTGTCCAGAAGGGGAAAAGCATAAAAATCTATTATTCCCCAATAAATTTTTTATTTTTCCATTTATTTTCGCGAGGTAGAATCATATGAATGTATACCTGATCACAAGAAAGATCCTTCAAGCTGCAATCCTTATAATTCTCACAGTAATCATCATATTTGTCGTATACCGGCTGATGCCCGGAAACCCTGCCGATCTATTTCTCCACTCTCTCGGCGCCAGGGCAACCGCTGCCCAGAAGAAAGCACTGCTTGCATCACTTGGTCTTAATGGCGGAAAATGGTCCTTTACAGGCTTTGTAATATATTTCAAGGACATGTTTACTGCTAATTTTGGCTATGACTACTACAATGGGTCAAGCATAAGTGCAGAGCTTGCACAGGCCCTGCCATACACCCTTGCCCTTATCGGCACTGCGACCATACTAGGATGGATCATTGGGATTCCATTGGGAATCACCACAACAAGGCTCAGGAACAAGAAGTCCGAGTCCGTTATATTGACATCAAGCCTAGTGCTCAGCTCCATCCCCTACTTTGTTCTGGGCATAGTCCTGTATCTCTACTTAGTGGCTTTCAGTTCGTTCTTCCCAATATCGTCCGGATTCAAGTGGAATGACCCCATAACCACAATATTGTGGGACCTGTCGCTTCCGCTAATCTCACTTGCCATAGTAGGTGCCACTGGCCATCTCATAACAATGAGGGCTACCATGGTCTCAATACTAGGGGAAGATTTCATCAATACAGCAAGGGCTAAAGGCGTCCCTGAGAAGAGCATTCTAAGAAAGCATGCCGCAAGAAATGCCATGATTCCCATATCCACCAGGATGGCTCTGGAATTTGCTCTGGTTGCCAGCGGTGCATTAATCGTGGATGTTATATTCAGTTACCCGGGCATAGGCCTGGAGCTGTACAATGCAACGCTTTCAGAAAATTATCCCCTCTCAGAAGCAGCCACTTTCCTGTTCTCCCTGGTTACGATATTTGCGTACCTAATAGTGGACTTCATCCACTCATGGTTGGACCCAAGAGTAAAGGTTTAGGTGAATAAATTTTGACTGAAAATGAAGAAAACAAAGAACCACAGACGTTTGAAAAGATAAAGTCCCAGAGAAGAAGTGATGCCATCAACCGGTTCAAGAAGCAGTTCAAGATATACCATAAATCGAACTACGGAAAAGCTGGCCTTTACATTCTCATAATATTCGGGGTAATTGCGCTTATTTCACCAATAATTGCGCCCCAACCCTATTCTTACGTCGCACCAACGGTGGATACACATGCTGCGAATATGAGATTTGAAGTTAACCTGACTTCCGACCTGTCAGCTTCGCAATTCCTGCCAATGAGTGCATCATCCAGCGTAACAACAGGAAGTTACATAGTTTCCTTTGCTACAACAAATGGAAAGATATATGCTGCTGGGCTGGGTGGGTCATCATCAACACCGATAAATTCGACCACTCTGCTGGCAACGGTCCCTGTGAACTCTTCAAATGCCCTCCTGGATCCGACCATAGTATCCTTTTCCAATTACAATACTCTGTTTGGGGCAAGAGGGGCGCTGGTGCTTCAGAACTTCCTGCTTTGGGGCACTACCAATGGAACTCTGAGCTTCTCTGAGATAACTTGGACTGGGGGACAGGTAGGCTACGGCTCACCACAGCTGAGTTCGAACCAGTCCCTTCCTGAAAACGGAACACTGGTTTACACCCCTATAAGCAATACTCAGCCGATCTCACAGCTGCAGCCAGGCACAACTCCATTTTATGGGGTCCCTTCAGTGGCTGCCGGCCTTGGCACGATTGCCAAGCTGTTCACAGAAACCCATAATGCCACAGGCTACTACCTGAATGAATTTGGCATTTATCCGACGCTGCACAAGATATGGAGCACCCAGTTGTCACAGGCCATCAAGCCCAGCAAAATGAGCTTTTATGGCTCATATTTCACGAGCGATAACGGCGCTTCTGTAATCCTGTCCGTGGGAAACCAGACAAGGGAGTATTCTGCATCTTCGGGCTCAATGTTATGGAACAGGACCTTTGCATCCCCTGTCACTTTGAATGCACCCTTCATCCCCTCGAAGTACCAATACCAGCAGAGCTCTTACAATTCAGCATTTGTAGCAACTGCAAACAATAATGTGTATGGAGTATACCTGTCCAATGGAACTGCATATAAGGTTCTCAGCACTACACAACCCATCCTTTACCTTGACAGTTCTCAAGGCAGCTCAGGTTTCCCATCCACCTTTGTTACCGAAACAGCCAATCATGCGTTTCTTACCAGCCAAAGCTCCAACGGTACCCTCGCGACATCAGAATTCAGCCTCATATCAGGGCATGGTTCATACGATGTCAGGCCTATATATGACAAGTCAGCCGCAACATACATCTTCGGCACAAACCAAGGATTCCTCATATCCATGCAGACTCCGATATCAGGTTATCCCTACACATGGTCCGCTACCCTATCACATAAGGGCAACATAACTCACCCGCTGCTGTTCTATGACTCAAGTACCGGCAGGGAGGAGATTGGTGTCATATCACAGTCCGGTTACATGTACGCATATGATGCAACGGCCCACGACCTAAACCCCATTCCTCCAACGCTGAGCACTCCCACCGGCAATATATTCCTCTTTGGGACAAACATTGACGGGCAGAATGTTTTCAGCCAGTTCATCCAGAGTTTCGGCATAGACTGGGAAATTGGGCTCTCAATCGGGTTTGCGGTCCTGGTCATAGGTTTGTTCATAGCCATGATTGTGGGATATATGGGCGGAGTAATCGGCAGCTTCTTTGAGACGCTATCCCTGACAATATTCCTGATACCCGGACTGGCCCTTCTGATTGCACTGGCATCAGTGCTGGGATCCGGATACCTGACCCTGATATTCATCGTAACTGTAATATCATGGCCTTTCACAACGTTCACCCTCATAGGCCTGGTACGTCAGATTAAATCAAGGGCCTTCGTGGAAGCTGCAAAACTCTCAGGAGCAAGAACCCCATCCATACTTAGACGGCATGTCCTACCCAACATCCTCCCGCTACTGCTTTACCTGCTTGCAATTTCCATAAGTGGGGCTATAGCTGGAGTCTCGACACTGCAATTCCTTGGAATAGCGCCGCTGACCGCCGCAACATGGGGGGGAATGCTCTCGCCAATGCTTGGGAACTTCTTCCTAGCCGTAAGGGCTCCATGGTGGGTCCTGCCACCGTCCATAGCGCTGACCATGTTCATATTCGCCTTTATCTTCGTGTCCAGGGGAATGGATGAAGTGGCAAACCCGAGGTTGAGAAGGAGGTAATTCAAATGACAGACAGATTCAACAGAAATACCGGACAAACCCTTGTGGAGGCCAACGGCCTCTCAGTTTCCTTTGCAACCGCAGACGGAAACGTGAATGCACTGAATGACGTAAGCTTCGAGATCAGGGAGGGAGAGATCCTCGGGATCATAGGCGAAAGCGGATCGGGAAAGTCAACACTTGCACTTAGCCTCATGTCCCTTCTACCAGATAATGCAAACGTTGCAGGCAGCGTAAAGTTCAGGGGAGAAGTGGTAACGGACTCAGAAAATTCGGGAAGGGCTTACTTCAAACTGTCCAGGAAGAGGAGGATGCTCCTTGACCAGAGGCTGGCCACAATGAGATGGAAGGAAATCTCCATGGTCTTCCAGGGCGCTATGAACTCACTGAACCCGGTTTATTCGGTGAGGAAACAGCTTAGGGAAGTATTCCAGATACACACTGACCTTTCGGTGCAGGAGATCGACAACAGGATAATGGAGACCAGCAGGGTTGCAGGTTTCAACACAAAGTTCCTGGATTCCTTCCCACATGAACTCAGTGGAGGAATGAAGCAGCGAGCAGTCATAACCATGGCCCTTGCCCTGGATCCTGTCCTTGTAATTGCGGATGAACCAACCACGGGCCTTGACGTCATCACCCAGGCCAAGATCATACGTGAATTGAAGGAACTCAGGGAATCGGGAAAGATAAGATCAATGGTTATAATTTCCCATGATGTTGGGGTTGTTTCCCAGCTGGCTGACAGGGTCGCGGTGCTGTATGCCGGAAGGCTTATGGAAATCGGCACTCCTGAAGACATATACCTTCACCAGGGAAACCCATACTCGAAAGCCCTCATTGAAAGCTACCCATCCATAAAGAACACCAGGAAGATGGTAACAGGCATACCAGGTTCTGTCCCGGACATGCTTAAGCTGCACGATGGTTGCTACTTTGCTGATAGGTGTTCCATTGCCGATGATGTATGCCACAGGGAGAAGCCGCCATTTGTGGAGCTTGGGTCGGGCCATATGAGCCTCTGCCATTTTGCCAAGGACTTCTATTCCAAATCGGAGGGCCTGAAGGTCAATGTGGACGAGACGGGAAGCGACAGCTTCTTCTCCAAACCACGCAGCAATGAGCTACTGATAAAAGGAGACAAGCTTACAAAATACTTTACCCACACCAGCAGCCAGCTGGCAGGGCTATTCTCCAGAAGCGGGGAAAAGATAGTCAGGGCAGTTGACAAGATCGACCTGAACCTAAATAGGGGCGAAATAATTGGCGTGGTTGGGGAAAGCGGATCCGGCAAGACAACTTTGGGAAGGACCTTCCTGCTTTCCCACAAACCAACAAGCGGGTCCCTGGTTTTCTATCCCAACGCACAGGACTTTATGGAAATCGATGAAAAGGGTGGCGGCAGGCACACTCAGGCAGATCAACTTGGCGGCAATTCTGACGGGTTAGCAGAGATAGCGCTTCACCATATTCGGGAAAGCACACCGCATTTCAGGCACTTCAGGAGGAAGGCCCAGCTCATTTTCCAGGACCCATATGATTCGCTGAACCCTAAGATGACCATCCTGGATATCGTTGCAGAGCCCATATATGCAAACAAGGCATACAAGACTTATGACGAAGTGGTAGAAAAGGTAAGCGCAGCCTTGGAAACGGCTAACCTGAAGCCAGCAGTTAACTACCTCAACAGGTTCCCGCATGAACTTTCAGGTGGGGAAAGGCAGAGAGTCTCAATTGCCAGGGCACTGGTTCTGAGGCCCGATTTCCTTGTGGCAGATGAGCCCATTTCAATGCTTGACGTATCCATAAGGGCAAACATCATGAACCTGCTCATCAACCTCAGGGACGAATTCGGAATGGCCATCATGTATATTTCCCACGATATCGCATCTGCCAGGTATGTTTCGGACAAACTTGCTGTCATGTACCTTGGGAAGCTCGTTGAATATGGCCCCTCTGAGGAAATAATCTCAAAACCCCTTCACCCTTACACAAAAGCACTCATCAATGCAGTGCCAATACCGGATCCCCACTGGGCGTCCATTGACCTGAAGATACGGGGAGAGATAGGAAATTCCATTGATGTCGTCCCAGGTTGCAGGTTCTATGACCGTTGTGCATACAGGAAAGACATCTGCAAAGCAGAGGAGCCACCTGCAAGAACAGAGCATGGTGTTACATACTTCTGCCATTTCGACCAGAATGGTTTGATAGAGGAACCAGAAGAACCTCCAGAGGCAGATGGCGAACTGGAAAAGAATAACATCCTTGCGGAGTCAAACGCCCTAGATGGCCAATGAAGAAATGGAGGGTACACCAGTTCCTCCAGACAGGGCCCTGGAACTCAGGGGCATCTCCCGGAGAGTCATGCTCAAGATGTCCATTCCCTTCATTTTCCTCCTTTTTATTTTGATAATACTTTCGGCGGCTTTGCAGATTATAAAGGGCTCTTCCTTTTCCGGGCCAATGCCTGTTATAATAATCATAATTGGTGTATTTGTAGCCTTTTTCGGCGCTTTCTGGGACTTTGGCGCGAAGAGGTATTTGTCGGATATATCACAGCACAGGGAGAAAGTTACAGATGAAGATGTTGTTTATATAAACAAGCAGCAGCTCATACTGACCCTGATATTTTTTGGAATTGCAGGGCTATATGTTCTGAGCGCCTTTTTGATTTATTATTTTGTTGTTTCCTAAAAAAAGTATTGTAGGGGGTTTACTCCCTGAAATCCACCCTTTCGTTGTATTTTGCCATCATTTCCCTGATTACATCAAGGCCCTTCTCAAGCTGGGTGTCCAGGCCTGAGCGCCAATCCTCAGGGGCGTTCTGCACTGGAATGGTCGGATCCGTTCCATAATTCTCAACCCCATATCCCACATCCTTGAACCAGAAGGCGAACTGAGGCTGTGTAACTATGGTCCCGTCAACAAGCCTGTGCCTCGGGTTGATCCCAACGACGCCTCCCCAGGTTCTTGCCCCAACAACTGGCCCGAGATTCATGAGCTTGAATGTGTGGGTGAAAATGTCACCGTCAGAACCGGCATTTTCATCACTGAGTGCAACCATTGGCCCGTTCACAGAGTAAGCAGGATAGGGCTCAATCTCGCCGCGCCTTGGCTTGTCGTAACCCATCCTCCTCTTTGCCAGTTTCTCAAGGAGCAGCTGTGAAACACTTCCTCCTCCGTTGTAACGCACGTCCACAATGAGAGCATCCTTCTTCGACTCAATGGGGTACTGTCTTGTGAATTCGGCAAATCCATTGAATCCCATATCAGGAATGTGTATGTAGCCAACCTTTTCTCCTGTCTTCTTGTGTACATATTCCCTGTTCTTCTCCACCCATTCCCTGTACCTGAGGTGTTTTTCGTCTGCCATGGTCTTCAGGTAGGAAGTAAATTTCCGGCTACCCCTGGATACGCCAAGTGCAACAACCTCATCCGAATGGTTTAGGAGGGCCTTCTCTGGGCTGGATTCCCTGCCGATGGCCATTTCGTTTATGCTTTCAATAACATCCCCTTCCATGAGAGGAACGGTTGCAAGATAAGCAGGGGATTTCTCGCCGTCATTGGAAAGGTTGGCCTTCAGTAAATGGGAAACCATGTACTTTCCGTCCTTGAACACAAGGTCCAGGCCAAGCCTTCCAACTGGCAGTGACTGCGTTGCTGAAAGTTCGCCCCCGATTTCATAGGAATGGGAAGTCCTGAATTCTCCCTGGAATTCCCTCATTAGGTCAGATAGCTCGAATCTTGTTGATATGCTCCCTATAAGGTCATCATATTTCCTGAAAGCGGAAGAAAAATCCTTCTTGAGCCTGTCTTCGCTCCAGTAGTTCTCCTGGACAAGCCTTCTGGCCTCCCCGTACATCTGCTTCCATTCCAGTTCCTGCTGTACCCTTACCTTAATGCGCCTGAAATCGAATTTCTGTTCCTTCTGGCTGCCATTCTGGGGCTTGAGGTCAAGGCTGAAAAGGTTGGATTCAGCATCCCTGAAGGCAATGGCGTTGCCTTCTCCCGAAATTCTGTAATCCGCAACGCTCTCCCTGACAACAGAGGTCTCCCCGGTGAACGGGTTCACCCTCAGTAGCTTCCCGCTTCTCAGGAGCTTGCTGAAGAGGTAATACTTAGACATTCCCTCGATCGGGAAGTCGATTACAAGAAGGTCATCACCTGCAGCCCTGAGGGAGTCATAATCCGAAGCCCTAAGGGAAAGCACCTTCTGCCTCTCAATAAGAGATTCAATGGGGTAGTTGCCCTCCTCAGCCTTTCCAACAAAGGCCTCAGGAAGGTTCTCAAGCCTCAGTGAAGCCTTGAAATTCAAAGGCACTGCAGTTATGACCGTTGTCACAGGGAAAGAAAGGTCGAAGACGATGTTGTCTGAAACCGGGTCCAGGCTCCTTGTGGAGAGGAAATATATGAAGTTCCCGTCTCCCGAGAAAACTGGCGAAAAATCTGTTGATCCGGACTCAGTGAGCCTTGCAGCTTTCCTGTTATCAATGGAGTAAACCTTGATAATGCTGGCGGGCCCTCTTCCAAGGGACTGGTGGAGTTCAGGATATGAGTAAAGTGCGTATTTTCCGTCCGGTGAAATAGAGATCTCTGAAATTATTCCAGCCTCGCTGTTGTCCACTACCTGCGGCACAGCTTCCTTTCCCTTGGAGAGATCTAGAGAAAACAGGTCTCCCCTGTTGTTGGAGAACATAGCCATGTCTCCCTTCTGGCTCACGGCAAGGTTTTCTATGATGCCCTTGCCTACAGGTATTCTTATGGATGTGCCTTCGCCAAGGTTCCTGATGTAAATGTCCTCATCCCCTTCCCTGTCTGAGACATAGAGGAAGTGGCTTTCCCCCAGGTAGGTGGGGAATCTGACATGCTCCCCGGATCCTCCAATTCCAAGCACTGCACCATTCTTCAGCGTGGTTACGAAACCAATTCCCCTGCTCACCAGCGATATGGACTTCCCTGCCTTGTCGAGGCCGTAGTCCTCGAAATACTTCTGCGCATCCACAAATTTGTCTGGCAATGCAGAGGAGGCTGAAAGGATCTTAACGCCCAGTTTCCTGCTTTCCCCATTCCCAGGATCATAGAGATAAATGTCCCCGGCTGACTGGAATACCACCATTTTGCCATCACTCTTGGCATTTCTCACGTAGTAGTCCTTGAACTGGGTGTGTTGCTTCAGGTCCTTACCATCCATGTCCACTGAATGAAGATTTCCCGTCCCTGAAATGTCAGAAACAAAATAGATCCTCCCTGAAAGGGTGAATGGCGAGGAAAGGTGCTGCCCAAGATCCACAATCTTTTCAAACTTGCCTTTCTCCTCGCCCCTCCATATCACACCGGCAGTTCCCCCACTGTAGCCTTTCCAGTGTGGCTGGTCATTAGCATGCCTTGCGATGACCACATTCTTTCCTGAGAACATTATGGCAGAAGCGGGCCCGTAATTGAGGTGGTTGAGAGGCCCGCCCTCCAGAGGGATCGAATAAAGCTCAGTCATGGCGCCAAATGGCCTGTAGGTATCAGTGGAAATCACGAGTTCACTCTGAGGTGTCCATCCCGCGATATCGGTGTACATTCTCCTGCTGGTGCTTCTCCCTGAGAGGTAGGTAAGCCTTGTAAGTTTCCCGTCCGCAAGCCGGATGGAATAAATGTCCGC
>JAJZLU010000027.1 GCA_021850545.1 Thermoplasmata archaeon
TATCACAAGGAAACAGCTCGATGGAGCCAAGAGCAGGATTAAATCAATAAGGGACAGCGTGGGTGAAGACGTTGACCTGATGATAGAAGCACATGGCAGATTCAACACCAGAACTGCAATTAAAATAGCAACTGAAATCGCAGAATATGATCCATTCTGGTTTGAGGAACCTGTGCCTGAAGAGGATATCCTTTCAATGGGTGAAGTCCGGGCAGATTCCCCGGTACCCATTGCCACAGGTGAGAGAATAATATCAAGGAACAGGTTCTGGGAACTGCTGGCAAACAGGTCTGCAGATATAATACAACCAGATGTGTGTCATATGGGAGGAATATTGCCCCTTGTTGAGGTTGGCGCCATGGCAAACGTGAATTACGTCACTGTTGCACCCCACAATCCAAATGGGCCTGTTGCAACAGCCGCTTCACTCAATGCACTTGTAACTATGCCCAATGCCCTTATCCTGGAATTCTGGCTGGACGCTGAGACAGTAAGGCACGACTTGATTAAGGAATATTTCACCCTCAAGGACGGGTATATATATCCCAGCAAAAAACCTGGACTTGGAATAGAGATCAATGAGGAAGCGCTCACAAAGTATCCTTACAAGAAGATGCATCTTGAATACTTCAGTGAGGAATACAAGTACCACGGGGATGTAAAGAAGTGAACATAAAGAGAATCCTCAAGGGAGCAGGCATAAGGAGTTCCTATGGAACCATGGGAGCCGCAGGCGTAGTCCTGATTGAAGATACCCGGAGGATACTCGTAGACGTTGGCCATTTTGGAATCAGGGACCCCCTGCTGAGGGAGATGAACAGGGCTGGTGTGCAGTGCAAGGATATTGACGCCGTAGTACTTACACATCTCAACTGGGACCACTGTTTCAATGTGGACCTCTTTCCAAATGCACAAATCATAGTGGGAGTTGACGAGATGGAGAAAGGAACCCTATCAGGGGTACCCGATGGCATAACACCAGCATTCAAGAGTTATCTGTCTACCCTGAACGTCCTTACAGTCAGTGATGGCTACAAGATCACGCCCAATGTTTCCATTGTTTACACTCCAGGACATACTCCCGGTCACGTTGCTGTATCCGCGAAGGATGGAAAAAGCCACACAATAATGACTGGGGATGCCATTCCAAACCTCAGGGCGTACCGCAGGGGCATGCCTGACCTTGCATTCTACAATGAAACTATGGCCAGGGAAAGTGTCAGCAAGATTAAGTCATTGAAGCCTGATCTCATAATTCCCGGTCACGACGCCCCCTTTACTGACCAGGGATATACGGAACTTGACAGTGTGGACATAATAATGCGCGAAGAACAGGAAGTTAACACAGTCTTAACTTTTGGAAAGACTGCCTCAGACAGGCCGGTGGTATTCAATGCATGAATTGATTGTTCCTGTTGTAACACCATTTGAAAATGGAAGACCGTCAGTTGAAAAATTGAGATTGCACTCAGAATATCTTCTGAAGAAAGGTGTAGACTTCATCTTCCTTAACGGGTCGACCGGCCTTGGCCCTTCCATGAACCTTGAAGAGAGATTGCAGGTGCTCCATGCTTTCCAGGATATTCCAGAGAAAGTGATAGTTCAGGTAGGTGGACTGAACCTTGACGAATCTCTTACGCTTGCAAGAGAAGCATCGAAATTTAGAGTTCATGCTATTGCCTCGCTTCCACCTTATTATTATCCACGCCTGCCCGAAAACTGGCTCATCAGATATTTCAAGGCCATATCGGAAGTTTACCCCACTTATCTTTACAACTTTCCGCTGACAACAGGTTATGACATCAATGCCGCCATGGTCAGGAAGATCCTCTCCTCTGGTGCCAATGTCATTGGGATAAAGGACACTGTACCGGATATAAACCATATGCTGGAAATCAAGTGGAATACGGGACCGGAATTCAAGGTATTCTGTGGCCCTGATCCGCTCATTATGTCTGCGTTACGGTCCGGTCTTGATGGCGCAGTTGGAGGGAGCGGCAACTATATCCCCGGAATTCTGAGGACCCTCGTGGACCATTTTAATGATGAGGTGGGTATGAAAGCTCAAAGGCTGGTGCAGGAAGTAACAAATGTTGTGAAGAAATACGGCCAGTGGAGTGCCAATTATTCCATGGTTGAAATTTTGCATTCATACTCTGCGGGAGAACCCCGGGCCCCAATCTTCCCTCTTGGGGACGTGGAGAAGAAATCTCTTTCGCAGGAAGTGAAAAAGGTGCTTCCAAAAGGTGATTCACTTTAAGAAAGTACTAATAACCGCACCCTGGTTTACAAAATCATGCCTTGAGGATCTCAGAAAGAACTTTGAGGTAACTCAGAACACCAAGAAGACGTGGTTTTCAGAGAAGGAACTAATGGAAATTATAGGGCAGTATGACGCAGTCATAGCAGGGCTTGATAATTTTACACCATCGGTTATTAGAAAGGCATCCAATCTTAAGATCATTGCCAGAAGGGGCATCGGCTATGACAAGATAGATCTTTTATCATGCAGGGAAAGGGGTATCCTTGTAACCAACACTCCTGTGCCTGAAGAACATCTGGCAGTGGGAGAATTCGCAGTGGGCCTCATTCTCGACCTTATGAGGAATATCACAGCATCGCATAATTCACTTCAGAATAACTCTTGGGAAAGGGAGGCTTTTGTGGGCAAAGACCTTGCAAATTCCACAGTTGGAATACTGGGCCTTGGAAACATAGGGGGAACCACTGCAAGGATCCTCAAAGCCATGGGTGCAGCAGTGATTTACTGTGATCCATATGTTGAAGACGGAAGATACAGAAAAGTGGACATAGATACTCTCTTCAGGGAAAGTGACGTTGTCTCCGTGCATCTCCCTAAAACTTGGGAAACAATTAACCTGGTAAACGCAGAAAAACTCTCCCTTATGAAAAAGGGAAGCTTCCTGGTAAACACTTCAAGGGGAGAAGTCCTGAAAGATGTGGATGTGGTTGAGGCACTTGAAAACGGAACCCTTCGCGGAGTGGCAACCGACGTATTCAATGAAGAACCTCCTGATGGGAATGCATTGCTTTCCAGGAAAGATGTGATAGCCACGCCCCATATTGCCGCCTTTTCTGAGAACTCATTCCTTCACATTGACACAATATGTGTTGAAAATATCGTAAATGTCCTGTTGAAAGGTACTTTGCCAAGATTCCAGATACCATGAATTACTTCTCCAGTGATTTTTTCAATCTCCTTTAACTAATTTTGAGTCATCACACTTCCATGTGGGTTCATGGGTAAAGCTGTAAATTACCGCACCTGAAATATATTGCAGTC
>JAJZLU010000016.1 GCA_021850545.1 Thermoplasmata archaeon
TCCAGGCTATTGGGATCCAATGGAAAAATGCCTCTTTGTCTTCCCACATCATTCTGTCAAGATGGGACCAGTCAAATTTTCCAATCCTGCTCCACAATGAAATCAAGTGTGATGGTGCAACCACGGTGACTGGGTCCCACTGGATATACCCGGTATTTCTGATTATGGAGGTTACTTTCTGTTTGAAAGTTCCCTCCGGGATGTTGCCTGAGAGAGACTGTTTCCATATTGTCAGCCTTCTTGCTGCTTCCAAAGTTGTTGTTATTGTTTCAGCTTCCATTTCAGCCTCTCAATATATCGAAGAGCAGAATCCTGAAAATGGACGCTCTCCTTCCGGAATCGTATGGCTGTTGATCTTATATTCATTTTGTCATCGGGGAAAACTGCAGCTTATGGGAGTTTTATCCAATGCTCATGTGCCATTCCAATCTTAATTGAGCTTATTTTGAGTCTTACCTTAAATTCATAATAATGTTTATTTAAGATTGGAAATATAGGCAAAAAGTATAATTAAAAGACCCTGAGGGGGCATAAAATTGGTTTGGGCAAGTGATGAGCCAAAAAATTCAAAGACACCGTCAAGGAAATCATACGGAGAATTTAATTTCAAACATGGTGCCAGCATTGAAACGGTCCTGGATCAGGGTGTATATGTTATTGACTCTTCCACCACGGATTTTGTGAACTTCATCAGGGATGTTTCTGGCGGAGTGAAATACCTCAATGTCTCAAGAATCGTTGTACTCTACCACTTCCTCACAAATGACCTCAAAGTGAAGATGGAGAAAGCGCTTGAAGGCTCAAAGTTGAAAGTGGACTTCCTGAAGATAACTTATGGATTGACCAAATATATGTTCAGGGATTCCCGAGAAGCAGAAATGATGGGAAGCCAGTTTGCATCAGAAGTATTTGCATCCACAGGGGCCTTAGACCACTCAATGTTTGTAATGCTCGGTTACGGATTTCTAATATTGAATGACCGGCATGGGTCAAATCACATTATAACGCTTGAATTCTGGAAGTCACTTATAAGTTCGTTCGAGGCACTGAACACAACCAATTATACTATGCTTTTTGACAAAGAGCCACCTGATGAAATTGTGGAAACAGTCAGGCAGTTTACCACCGGGGTAGTTGCATTGGATTCCGAAGCTGATGAAATAAATGTCAGAGTGGCGGTATATGACCGTTAAACTCAATGTGGGTTTCTTCATCCTCCTCTTCATCGCCCCTGCTCTTGCCACATTATTCACGTATTCAGATTTTACCTTTATAGCACTTGCTTATATTTTCTGGCTCCTCACAGCAATATCCCTCACCACCACAGCAATTTACACAAGGCATGTTCGCCGCTCCAAACAATACAGGTTCAAGATTATCCAGAAAGAGTACGAGGCAAAGGTCATGTCTATTGTTGTGTCCTACAACGAAGACCCAGATATGGTTCGACTCTGTCTCGCGGCGGTGAAGAGGGCCAATCTGTACGGTGAGGTTTTCCTGGTAGATGATTCCACAAAAAAGGAAATTCTTGATAGAAACCGGGCCACTTGCCAAAAAATCGGTATAAACTTTGTACACAGGGATAACCGCAGAGGCTTCAAGGCAGGGGCACTGAATGACGCAGTGAAGGAATTTGGGAAAGATTTTGACATCATTGCTGTTTTCGACGCGGACCAGATGCCCTACCCATGGTTTATAAGCAGCGCAATCGGGTATTTTCAGAATCCGAAGATTGCATTTGTCCAGTATCCCCCATCATACACAAACCTCGATACAACCGTGGCCATGGCATCAATGTACCAGCAGGAGGTTTTCCTTAGAAAGATAATGAGGGCTAGGAATATCTCATCCGCATTCCTTCTAGGTTCAGGCTTCCTCATAAGAAAAAGTGCATTGCTTGAGGTGGGTGGCTTTTATGAAAATAGCATTACTGAAGACCTCGCCACATCCATTCTGCTTCACGGAAACGGCTGGACCTCAATATACGCTGATTTTCCCGGAATCTGGTCCGGAGATGCCCCGAGATCCCTGTCTGCTTATACAAAACAGCAATTCAGGTGGTCTTTCGGAGGTTTCGAGTCCCTTGGGATGCTGCTCAGAACCAAGCTGCATTTTTCAACGTTCATGGATTATTTGTCAGGTTTACTTTACTGGTTGTACATAGGCCCAGTAAAACTTGTGATGCTTGCTTCCCTTCTTTTATTCCTGATATTCAGAATTCATGTCATTCAGCTGAATCCATATCTCTATGCTCTGTTCTACTTTCCATTCCTGACTTACTCGATACTGCTTTATGCCTTTTCTGCAGACAGCAAGACTATGGACTATGGCGTAAAGGGGTTCTTCTATCACCAGGCAATAGAGAATCTTGTAATGTTTACAGTTGCTATGTCTTTCCTGAAATTCCTTGCAGGTACTAAACAGAAATTTGGAGTTACATTCAAGGGCAAGGACAAAATGTTTACACTTAGGCAACTCCTGCCCAATTCAATTCTTCATTTTCTGCTGATTGTTGCAATAATCCTAGGATTAATATGGCTAAGAACGGCAACCAATGGCCAGCTCATTCTCTCAATATGGATCAACATAGCGTTTGCCTGCCTTTCCTTGGCCTTTGTCATCACTTCTGATGTAATGCTTATCAGCCACACACCGCCATCAGTAAGCCAGGTGAAAATCCTGGAAACACCTTCTGAAGAACCGACATAGGGTTTCCTGCAGTCCAAATATAACCTTATAAACTGTGCAGCATATTGTTACCCCGGTCTACAGTGGAAATAGAAAACCTGGAATTTGAGTCAAAACTGGGGAAACCTGCAATCTATACATTCAGATCTCATCGGGGAGGTTCACGCTACCTGACAATTTTGCTTCCGGGCCAGGCATACTACAAGGATGCCCCTTTAATGTGGTATTCTGCACTGGCAGCATTTCAGGCAGGAGCAGATACTCTTAATGTGGAATATGACTTTCAAGCCAACAGAAATTCATCAGGCAAGTTCACACTGGGCTCCACTCTTGTGGAATTGCATTCATCATTGGAAAGTTTTCTGTCAAATCACGGATATGAAACAATAATTATGATCTCCAAGAGTATTGGCACACATTTTGCAAGCGAAATGGGAAAAATTGGCAATCATGTTATAAAAAGGCACATTTTTCTGACTCCCCTGAAAAACA
>JAJZLU010000026.1 GCA_021850545.1 Thermoplasmata archaeon
TTTCCAACCTAAAGGGAAAACTCATCAAGCGCATAGAGGTGGATGCGGTTGTCTTCGAGGACGATGAAAGGATCGATTTCTCAAGCATAGATTTCCAGGCCGTCAAGCCTCTGGTGTGGTGGTAAAATGGACAACAGCGAAAAGGAACGCCCTGTTTATCAAAAACTGATTGGTGACATGTCTTCGGAGTCTCTCCCAGATTCCTGGAATTTCAGGTTCGACAGGTTTTCAGGCAAGAAGAATCTGTATGACTACCAGAAGGAAGCCCTATTTTCGGCAATAAAATTTCTCCATTATTACTACTCAGATCTCTTGCGTTATCCCGAACATGCCTATAACAGAAAAATTCAGGAAGCCAAGAAATCACTATTTGGTTCAATCAAGGCACGCATCAGGAATGCCGATTCCCTTGGAGTTTCCAATAAAAACAGCAGTATTTTCAGGATTGCAGAACAGTATTACGAACCAGTAAACGGGAGGATACCCTTCTTCAACTTCACAAACAGGATTGGCTTCTGGATGGCTACAGGCAGCGGAAAAAGCCTGGTCATAGTGAAGCTGATAGAAATCCTGCACCAGCTGAAGAAAAACGGCTCTATCCCTGATGAAGACATACTGTTCCTGACTTACAGGGAAGACCTGGCAGAGCAGATCAAGGCCCATATTGATGAATTCAATTCATTCTCCCCTCTGAAAATAAGGTACTGGGACCTCAAGGATTACGACAATGTAAAGCATAACCTGCTTTTCAACAAGGATGAAATAAACATATTCATCTACAGGTCGGACCTGATTTCAGACACCTCCGGCGAGAAACTCCTGGCTTTTGAGGATATTGAAAACAATGGGAAATGGTACATAATCCTTGATGAGGCACATAAGGGAAACAAGGAAGATTCAAAGAGGCAGATTTATTACTCAATCCTCTCCAGAAATGGATTTCTATTCAATTTCTCAGCCACTTTCACTGATCCCTGGGACCTCATAACAACAGTCTTCAACCTCAACCTTGAAGCTTTTACAGGCAAGGGGTACGGAAAGAATGTCTATGTCTCCCAGCAGGGCATGGAAGCCTTCGAAAGGAAAGGCGAAGATTCTGGCCTTGAGGAAAGGAAAATTGTTGCGCTGAAGACACTAATCACTCTGGCCCTGGTTAAAAAAGCACATGCAAAATTAACGGCACTCACTGACAGTATATACCATAAGCCAATGCTGGTTCTTTACGGGAATACCACCAACATTGAAAATTCAGACCTTCAGGCATTCTTTGAGACCATGGGTGAGATTGCGCTCAACAAATTCCATAAGGCCATATTTGAGGAAGCCAGAGCTTCAGTTGTGGAGGAATTAAAAAACCAGCCAGAGTTTGTTTTTGGGCAGGGGAGGCTTGCACTGGATAGCACCCTATTAGAAGGACTGGCCTTCAATGATATATTGAAATATGTCTTTAACTCAGACAGCAGTGGCGGGATAGAGGTAATAACCACCAAAGCCAACAGGGAAGAGCTTGCATTCAAGCTAAAGAGCTCTGACAGGTATTTTGCCTCAATAAAGATTGGCGATATAACCAAATGGCTGAGGAAGACCCTCTCCGATTACGAGATAAGTGAAAATCCCATTGAAGAAAGCTTCTTTGACAACCTGAACAATGAAAGGAGCCCCATTAATATCCTGATGGGTTCCCGTGCCTTCTACGAAGGATGGGATTCAAACAGGCCCAATGTAATGGTATTCGTAAACATCGGTACAGGGGATGCCAGAAAATATGTACTCCAATCCCTGGGCAGAGGTGTCAGGATAGAACCCCTAATGGACAAGCGCCAGAGATTAGAAGCCCTATCGAAGAATGGGGACGTCAGGGCAAAGGAACTGTATTCGCTGGCCAGGCAGTCCGGCCTGGAAAGTTCAGTATCACTCATGGAGACCCTTTTCGTATATGGGACCAACGAACAGAATCTCAGGGAAATAATGGAGAGCATAAAATTTGAACGGGAGAAAACCGGGGAATTCATTGATCTGAAGAAGCGTGGGTTCCCATCGGGCACAACCCTTCTTCTCCCTGTTTATGCAGAAAAGAAGGACACACTGCTTAAAGAATTGCCAAAATTCCAGGGAAACTTCAGTTTATTGAAAGATTTTGTGGACTGGGTTGGGGATGACATGGTATTATACGCCCTTTATTCCCGGAATGCCAGTCCAGCAGCACTTGCGAAGCTTCACCAATACCTGAAAGAAGATAATTTTGTAACCACCACCCAGGGAAAGGCACAAGAGCAACTTTCCAACCTCTTTGACCACCTCAACACCACAATGAAAGAATTGGACAGATTCAAGGAACTGGAAAGCGAGATCATTCATTTCAGGGAAGTCGGCCTGGAGATGGTTTCTGCAGAGAAGAAGAAAGAACTGGCCCAAAAGATAGAAGATGTGATGAATTATAGAAATCCAGAGACCATAAAGCAGGAACTCAAGAGAAAACTTGACTCCAGGGAAATCGACATAGATGAATACACCACTAAAATAGAAGGCCTTGCCAGGAATAAAAAAAACCTGTTCTTCGAATACGAAGAAGGTAAGATCGAGCTGGTTAATATAGCACAGCACTACTTCATGCCATTAATATTGGCTGAAACTGACAAGGTCAATTTCATAAACCATATCATAAAAGTGGACAGTGAAAGGAAATTTGTTCAGGATCTCGACTCCTACCTTGCAGGCGAAGAGGGGAAGAACCTCAAGCTGGACTGGTGGGTGTTCTCCAAGCTCGACGAAAGCCTTGACAAGGTCAACATGCCATACTTCGATGCAGAGAAAAATAGAATGAGGGACTACTCACCGGATTTCATATTCTGGCTCAAGAAAGGGAATGAGTACAGGATAATCTTTGTCGATCCAAAGAGCACCAAATACACTGATTACGAACAGAAAGCGGATTATTTCAGCAGGCTCTTTGAGGAGAAAGGTAAACAGAGGGAGTTTTACCATGGAGATTTCACCATAAAGGTGCACCTGTTCATGAAAACAGACAATTTGAACAAGGTAGGGGATAATTACAGAAAATACTGGATCGATAATGTAAGGCAGATATTCTCAGTTCTGTAGCTCTTCACAAATCAGCTGGCCACGGTTCATATTGCCATTACGCCCCATTGGGCGTTGTGAATGCTACCATGAACCGGCAGAAAATGGTGGGCAAATTTTATTATCCAAAGCGTTGATTGTATTTCCCCCAGCGTTTAAGAGGTTTATGCATGGCCAGGAATGAGGATGAATTTTACCAGGACTTGAGGAATATTTTCATTGGAGCAGAAATAGAGGGAAACTCAGGCTATGTAAACCTGATGAGGATTAAGTCGACATATCTTGACACCATTCTTAGGGCAATAAGGGAAGACATTGAAGCGGGAACAAAAGAATTCCCTGAATTCAAGGAGGAATTGTTCACCAGGCTCCACACTTTCTTTAAAACATATTTTTCCGAGTCGGGGAGCATATATTTCAGTTACACGCCATTGAAATCAAAGATTTATGAGAAAGTATACACCAACAACCAGGATGTCATGCTGTTCTGGAAAACCAACATGCTGTACTACGTCAAGACCGATAACCTGTGGAAGAGCATGGCAGTCAACTATATAGTGGATGGGCTGGAGTATGCCATTAAATTTGACGCCTCCCAGATTGATGGAAAGAAGTCTAACGAGAAAAGGGCCATAGTCTTTGAACTTGGGGGCGTAAGTGGAAGTTCCATAACGTTCAGGCCGTTTTATTCGGAGCGGGGAAGGGAAACAAAAATACCTGAAATTCTAAAGGAATTGAAGGAAAACAATGTAACCATGGGAGAAGAGCAGCTGAAAGGCCTTTTTGCCATATTCAGAAAACAGGCAGAAGTTGATTATTTCATAAACAAGGATGCGGAGGGATTCCTGAAAGAACAGTTCGACCTGTGGCTGAAAAATTATATTTTCGACGATGGCAGCGACTATTCAGGAAAGAGGATTATCCAGTTAAAATTTCTCAAAAAACTTGCGTATAAAATCATTGATTTTGTTTCGCAGTTTGAGGATGAGCTTGTGAAGATATGGAACAAGCCCAAGTTTGCCCTGAATTCAAACTATGTCATAACAGTGGGCAGAATTGCAGGGAAAAAGAATGGGAAGGCAATTCTTGAAAGCATTCAGAACCATGGTGGCTTCCACGCCCAGGTTCTTGAATGGAAACAGCTTGGAATCATTCCAGAGGGCTTGGATGAAAAAGCACTGGCACTGGAAATTGCAGGCACAGAATCATCAGAGGATATTCATTGGGCCTTACCAATCGACACAAAATATTTCAAGGGCCTGGAACCGGGAATACTCTCCATCTTCAGCGATCTGGACAAAGAGCTGGATGGCTGGCTGGTGCAGAGCGAGAATTACCAGGCACTGATTACCATACTGCCCAAATTCAAGGAAAGGGTCAAGGCTGTATACATTGATCCGCCGTTCAACACAGGAGATGACTTTCCATATCTTGACAGGTACCAGGATTCAAGCTGGATAAGCCTCATGGTAGACAGGCTTTCTGCTGGCCTGAAATTCCTGGACAGGAAAGGCAATTTCATTCTGCATCTGGATGAGAATGCCAATGAATTGGGCAAATTTCTACTGAAATACATCCTTAAACAGAGCATTACCAATGAAATAATCTGGGATAAGGGATTCAGGGGGACGGAATCAAAAAATATATTCCAGCACGCGCATGATACTGTGTTTTTCGCAAAAAAATCTGAAGACTCCACGTGGAATCAACCCACCCAGATGTACAAGGACCAAAATTTAGGGCGCTACGATAAGGTGGACGATGAAGGCAGGCATTACGCCCTCATTAAAAGGACAAGGGCGGATGGTACTGTATATTACGGCAAGACTTATCCAAAGGAAGAGGGCAAATCCGCGAACGATGTCATAAGCTATGTGCCAACAATGGCATCCACCAACAGGCAGAGGTGGGAGGAGTTCAGGACACAGAAGCCGGAGGAACTGCTCCAGATATTTATAGAAACAACGTCAAATCCTGGAGACATCGTTCTAGACTTCTTCGCAGGTTCAGGAACAACAATTGCAGCAAGCCATAAGCTTGGAAGAAAGTGGATAGGCATTGAAATGGGGGATCATTTCCATTCAGTTCTTTTGCCACGCATGAAAGAGGTAATGGCTGCCCGCGGCAATCACGAGCCATGTGGTGTCACCAGCGATGCCAATTATCACGGAGGCGGATTTTTCAAATACTATGGGCTGGAGCAGTACGAACAGTCTCTCAGCAGAATCCACTATGCCCCATCAGATCCGTTCTTTGATATCAATGGGGAATCCATTTACAACCAGTATGTTTTCCTGAAGGACAGGAAATTCCTGGACAGGATGGAACTGGACTGCAAGAGGAATGAAACCAGGATAAAATTTGAGGAAATCTATCCCAATATTGATCTGGCAGAGACCCTTTCCAACCTAAAGGGAAAACTCATCAAGCGCATAGAGGTGGATGCGGTTGTCTTCGAGGACGATGAAAGGATCGATTTCTCAAGCATAGATTTCCAGGCCGTCAAGCCTCTGGTGTGGTGGTAAAACCTTCCCGTTTTGATGTGTTGGCCTTTCAGGAGCGCCATCTCCGTAAACCTGCCTTTCCCTGTAACTAGCAAATGACATATGGGGATTCGCCATACCTTGTCCAGAGGATCCCGCAAGGATCCTGGAAGATATCAATGAACTATTTGCGGCTGATGAAATACCCCGGTTCCAAGACCTCCATAATACCTGATATAGAGAATGTTTTCAGAAGATCTGGAAAGAGGATTTTCGTGGACGTTTTTGGCGGGTCAGGGTCAGTTTCACTCAACATGAAATTTGCCAGCATAGTCTATAATGACCTGGATCCGGAACTGGTGAATTTATTCAGGGCAATACAGTATGATTCACGACTCCTGCAGGATCTCCTTTTTGAAGCCCTGGATGCCTATGATTTCAAGCGAGGAAGAAAGACGACACCATCGAACAAGATCCCACGGTCAGAAGCGGTCAGGAAGCCTTCAAATCCAGGGGGCAAACCAGGAAAGGCCCCCGATACAAGGGCCGCTGCGCAGACAATTCTCAGGTTCACCATGAGCTTTGGCGGCCTGGGGGACACTTATGGAACCAAGGAAAAATCATCAAAAGGATACCTGAAAAAAACCATTTCACTGATGCCAAAGATCAGCGAAAATGTCTCAGAATGGACAATAGAGAATCTGGACTACAGGGACATCATAAACAAATACGACTCAGAAGGCGCTTTCTTCTACCTTGACCCGCCATACAGCGACAGGAAATGGTACGGCAGCAATTTCAGGGAAAGGGATTACCAGAATCTAATGGATATTTTGAGGAAATTGAAAGGAAAATACCTCATGACCGTTGATGCCCACGACGAGCTTCTGGAAGACATTTTCGGAGACCCGGACTACATAAAGGCCTATGATAACAGGAACCAGAACCCGAGCAGTGGAAGAAAGCCACCAAGGATGAAGGCATTTTACACCAACGTCTGAGATGGGATCGACACGGGATTCTCCAAAGATGCGAGAAAAAAGAATAATTATTACAAACCCCTATCCAGAGCAATGCCCCCCGTAAACTTCAACATGGTTTCAAGCGGAAGCAAGGGTAACTGCAGTCTCGTCTGGGATGAGGACACCCTTCTGGTTTTTGATTTCGGGATAACCATGAAAAGATTCAGGGAACGGCTGGAAAAGCTTGGGATAAACCACAAGGAATATTCTCTGTTTGTGAGCCACGAACACAGCGACCATTCAAGGGGAATAAGCATGGTGAGGAAATACCACAAATTCGACCTTTACTCACGGGAAGCTACACTGGACGCATTGAGGTTCAGGGATGGCTACTCCATTCAGGGCTCCGTGGCCATAGGAAATTTCCACGTCAGGGCAGTTTCTGTGTCACACGATGCAGCTGATCCGGTAGGGTTTGTAATCCAATCAGGCAAGACCCGCATTTCCGTCGTGTCTGATCTTGGGAAGGTATCAGACGAACTTACTAGGGAAGCAAGGAATTCGGATATATTGGCGTTTGAGGCAAACCACGATGTTGAAATGCTCCGTTACGGGAGATATCCAGAAATGCTCAAACGAAGGATACTCAGCAACCATGGCCACCTTTCAAATGAGCAGTCTGCTGAGGCAATAGCAGCAATGGCAGGGCCGGAAACCAGGATTGTGCTGACCCACCTCAGCCAGGAGAACAACACTCCGGACACAGCTTATGCAACAATAAGGAACCACCTGGAAAACATGAATATACAGTACGCGTCCCTGGAATGTGCCAGCCAGGAACTGGGGTCTAGCCACTTCACCATAGGCAGGGATTAATTTTTTAATGTTGGGCAAATAACAGAATCATGAGCGAATTGGGCTTCATAGGCTTGGGAAAGATGGGGCTTCCCGTACTTAGGGCCATTATGGAGAAATTTGAAGTCAGGGCTGTTTACAACAGGACTAAATCAAAGGCATCCGGGCTACAGGGCGTCAAAATTGTTGATGAGCCATTTTCATTGGGCTCAAGCTGCAACATAATCTTTGCGATATTAAGCGACGACATCGTATGCGAAAGCGTTTTCTTCGGTGAAAAGGGCCTCTCCAGGACAATACAGCCGCAGAGCCTTGTAGTGAACCTAAGCACGGTTTCTCCAGATTTCAGCCAGTATGCTTCACGGAAGTTCCAGGAGCTACATTGCGCCTATCTTGAGGCACCTGTGCTGGGGAACACTGGCCTGGCAGGGGCCAAAAAGCTTGTTTCCCTGGTTTCCGGCCCGGAAAATGCCTACAAGACTGTGTCAAGCGTAATTGATACTTATTCATCGAAAGTTTTCTATATGCCACAGCCTGGAAGTGCCATAAAGATGAAGCTAATCTCAAACATGGTCATGGCTGTGAACCTTGCAGCAGCGGGAGAGGCAATTCTTCTTGCAGAAAAATCTGGGATCAAGAAGGACATTGCCCTGGACATCCTGGGAAACAGCGGCGCTGAGTCGAGAATTGTTACATTGAAATCAGATACAATCAAGGCAGGAACCTACGAACCTGAATTTCTCCTTAAGGATATGGTAAAGGACCTCAGTTATGCATCCGGCCTATCAAAGAGCCTTTCGACCCCAATCCCAATGGGTTCCGGTGCCATGCAGTACTACATTGCAGCTATGTCCATAGGGCTAGGTAACCTGGATTTCTCATCGGTAGTGAGATCATTCAGGTTCCTTGTTGGGAGTTCATAGGTGCCATATGGCTGATGCCGTATCAGTCTTGAATTATGCCATCATTGTGGTGGCAATAGCCTCCCTTCTATATGGGTCGTACACTGATGTGAAGAGGCGTACCGTTAAGGCACTGCTCTTCGTACCGCTTATGCTCCTGGGAATAGCCATTAATCTTGTTCTTCATGCCCCATATATATTCATTGTCTGGGGTTCACTGATATTCGTTGTCTCCTTCCTTGACCCGGAAACATACGCATACGGCATAATGGCTGCTATATTCATTGCCGTTTCCGCCTTCACAATGTTCCTGGTGGGATACTTCTGGGGGTTCCAGCTATTGATAATATCGGTGGTATACGCAATGGGCTTTACTGAGAGGCTTTTTGGAATAGGGGATATTAAGGGCATTATTGCAGTAATGTTCGCCTCGACCCTTTACACTCCTCTTGCTGATTCAGTTCTTTATGGCCATTTTGCATATGTGGACTTTCCAACATCATTATCAATTCTGGTGGATACTGCAATTTTCTCCATATTGTTTCTTGCCTATGCAATGTACCTGTCCAGGAAGCATGGTGCTGTGGCGGTTAAGGGAGAACCCTTTGCCATAAGATACGACAGTGGACTGGCAGGCAGGAATGAACAGGCATACAAGATAGGGGAAAAGGATGGTGTCAGGTATATGGCTTACAGGATACCATTCATGGTTGCCATTTTGCTTGGATATATCATGTTCATGATCATGGGTTCCCCAATATTCCTGTAAGGAGTCAAATTTTTAGTATTTCGATACATTTTCAACATATGCCCTCTTTGATTATAGAAAACGCTTCACAGATTCTGACAATGGCTGGAGCTGGATGGGAACCGCTCACAGGTGACCGGATGTCCAGGATGAGGATAAGGAAAAATGCTGTCGTCCTCATATCGGAGGGCAGGATCATCGAAGTCGCTGATATGGAGAAGGCCGCAGTCCTCAAGGAGAGGTATGGTGCCATATCGATTGATGCAAAGGGCCATGTGGTAATGCCGGGCCTGGTCGATTCACATACCCACATTGTGTATGGCGGCACAAGGGAAGATGAGTTCTACATGAAGGTGAAGGGGAAAACCTACCTTGAGATTCTCAGTTCTGGCAACGGCATCTACAGGACTGTGGAGGACACAAGATATAAGGACAAGGATGAGATTTTTTCCGAGACCCTGAGGAGGGTATACGATTCCATATCTACCGGAACCACAACCATGGAGATCAAGACAGGTTATGGCCTGACGCTCGATTCTGAAATGAAAATGCTTGAGGTCATTGAGAGGTTGTCTGGCCTTGGCATCATGAACGTTGTGCCGACTTTCCTGCCGCTCCACGCAATACCAAAGGGAACCACAGACAGATCCTATGTTCATGATGTGGTGGAGAGGATGCTGCCAAAATTCCAGGGAAAGGCAAAGTTCGTTGACTCGTTCTGTGACAAAGGCGCATTCTCCCCGGAATCAACAGAGGAATTCTTCAGGTCTGCCTCAGAAATGGGATTCCAGCTGAGGATGCATGCTGACGAGCTCGCAGATATCGGTTGCCTTGACCTTTGCGATAAATTTGACATTAAGAGTGCGGACCACCTCCTTTACACCGGCGACTCCGGCATCAGGAAGCTGGCGGCAGGCAAGACTGTTGCAACTTTCCTTCCAATCACTGCCTTCAACATCACAGACGGGATGTACCCAAACATACAGAAATTCATTAAGGCTGGAGTGCCCGTTGCAATTGCATCAGACTGTTCCCCCGTTTCATACAATTCTAACATGCTCTTCGCCATATACCTCGCGGTTAGGTACTGCCACATTTCAATTGAAGAGGCGCTCAACGCTGCAACTGTGAACGGGGCCTACTCTCTTGGGATCCTTGACTCAGCAGGCTCAATAGAACCAGGGAAGAGGGGAGATATCATTATCCTCACCGTGGATGATTACAGGAAGATACCATACCAGTACGGCTCCCGCCTTGTTGACACTGTGATCAACAATGGAGAGATAGTGATGAGAAACGGGGCGATGGCACTTTAGTAATGTGGCCGCCGTCATTCACTCCCATTAAATATCTCTTAATATCTGTTTAATATGGGGAACCATTGATCAAAACTTTCGATGACGTCATGGACAGGCTGCAGGAACTCAATGCAAAAAAAATACTTCTGCAGCTTCCGGACGGATTGAAGCCAAACGTGTTCCAGTATTTCAACAGGCTGTCCGAGAAATATTCGGTAGTGGTGAGCTCAGAGCCTTTCTATGGTGCATGTGACATCAGCACCCCGGATGTTTATGGCGATGTGGATTGCATTGTGCAGCTGGGGCACTCAGAGATACCAAATATCAATTATCCCAAGCCCATAATTTTCATGGAATACAGGGTCGAAAAGGAGATCGACATCAATGAATCAGTGTTCCAGCCCCTGAGAGACCTTGGCTACAGAAAGATAGGGCTGCTTTGCTCAATACAGTATATTGACCAGATGCAGAAAGTCGGGGCATTCTTGAAATCCATTGGCTTTGACGTAACGGTAGGAAGGCAGGACTCAAGGATGAAATACCCCGGCCAGGTTTTGGGGTGCAACTTCTCCGCTGCCCATTCCATATCTGAAGAAGTGGACTGCTATGTTGTGGTGAGCACCGGGATGTTCCACGCCATCGGTGCACAGCTCGCCTCAGACAAGGATGTATTTGTCCTTGACATGCATGAGAGAAGGCTCAACGAAATCCGCCCAGAAACGGACAGGTTCCTGAGAAGGAGATATGCGAAGCTCTTCAAGGCAAGGGATGCAAGGAAGATTTGTGTGGTTGCCGACACAAAGATTGGGCAATACAGGATCAGGCTTGCAAACAAGATCGTTGAACAGGCAAAGGCACAGGGCCTGGAACCTGTCCTGCTGACAGCCAATGATGTAAGGCCAAGCGATTACGAGAACATGAGGTGTGACGCAGTGGTCTTCACAGGGTGCCCCAGGGTATCACTCGATGAAGGAGACAAATTCCCCATGCCCATACTGACCCCGCCGGAATTTCAGCAGATTTTCGGGATTAAGGAAAATAGCCGCTACATCATGGACGAGATTGTGGCCGTGGATGAAATTACCTCATAGGGCTTTTCCGATGAGGTATGTGCCTGCATGCTCAACTATCTCCACATGCAATTTCTGGTAAAGTTCATATTCTCCCTCCATAACAACAGGCCGGTATGATATATCGCGGCCAACAGAGGTTCCCGGCTTCCCTTTTTCAGTTACCATTATTTCTTCTTTCCTGCCAATGAGTGAATCGAGGCGCTCATTGAGTATTGCCTTGTGGACCTCAGTGTATTCCCTGGTCCATTTCTTTACGAGGTTTGAAGGAGGCACTTTGCTCTCAAAATCTGGGGTATATGGCCTGGGGGAAAATCTTGTAATGTTCACAATTTCCGGCCGAGTTTCCAGAAGCAGCTCCTTCGTCAGCCTGAAACTCTCGCCATCCTCCCCGTGGTAGCCCGAGATTATGTCCGTTGAAACAGTTCCGTCGGGGAATCTCGCCCGGAATTTTTCCACAATTTCCCTGAAGGCTTTAGCATGGTATTCCCTGTTCATAAGGTCAAGTATCCTGTCATCGCCGCTCTGCACCGGGATATGTAGAAACTTGTAAACGCGGCTGCTTTCCATGCGGTCCAGGAGTGAATCGATTATTCCACTCGTGTTCTTTGGCTCCATCATGCCTATCCTGAGCATGAAATCGCCGTCAATTGCCAGGATGTCACGCACAAGGTCCGGAAGCAGATGGTTAAGGTCCCTTCCGTAAGCAGCGGTGTCCAGTGAGGAAATCCTTACCTCCCTGATTCCGCGGCCAAGCTGCATCCTTATCTGGCTCACTATCTTTTCAGGGTGCCTTGAAACAAGCTTTCCCCTTGCGACCCTAGAAATGCAGTAATTGCAGCTGCCAGTGCATCCCTGGTTTATGGGGATTCCATCGAAAATTGAAGGTTCCCTAATCTCAACATCATCCAGTGCACCACTGTAGAAAGACCTGAAGTCCTTTGGCTGGAGCACCTCTATTCTCTCACTCTCGAGTGCCCCGCCGCTCACCGATGGAAGGCAGCCAAGCACCTTCACCCTTGAGTTCCTTGAGAGATCTTCTATCCTTGACATCATTTTATCCTGGGTGTGCTTTATCACCACGCATGTGCCAATCACACTGAGGTCTGCATCCTCAGGACTTTTCACAAGCTCGCCGCCTTCGCTCAGCATCCTGTTGACGTAAAGACCCGCCTCCGACTTGGAAAGCGTGCATCCGTATGACTCGAAATATATTTTCAAAGTGGGACCCGGTTTCCCAGGAAAATTGATAATCACTATTTGTGGTTTTCCAATTTCAGGAGATTTGCGGAGTTCCTTTCTAAAAAAAGAAAAATTTGCCCGTTGAAGGGCTTTTCATCTATAATGAAAAAAATTATGGCGTAGCTATGGGGTCAGAGCCCGGGCACTCCGCTGGCCATGACTTTGTCAAACTCTTGTTCGGATATCTTTCCCGTTGCCAGTGCAAGGGATTTGATGGACTTGCCAGTCTTCAGGGCTTCCTGGACAATCTTTGCAACATTGTCATATCCAAGGATCGGGTTCAGGAGTGCAGCGGAACCGAAGCTCTTGCTCCTGTGCTCCTTACAGTTCTCCCTGTCTGCATCAAGGCCGTCAATGAGCTTAGTCCTGAACATTTCCAACCCATTTGCAAGGATATCTTCTGACCTCGTAAGCTCATAGTCAATGTGGGGCATCATGACATTGAGTTCAAGCTGCCCTGCCTGTGCAGAGATGTTAAGGGCCTGTTGTGCACCGAGGACAGAATGGCAAATCATGTTCATGGCCTCAGCTATGGACGGATTGATCTTTCCCGGCATGATGGATGAACCCTGCTGGACTGCAGGGATCTTTACTTCATGGATTCCGGCGCCAGGACCAGAATAAAGTAGCCTGATATCGTTGGATATCTTTGTAACGTCAATGGCAACATTTGCAACAGCGTTCATCATCCTTGTGAAGTCTGTCATGAATTCCATGATTCCCGGTAGGTTCAGGCTCTTCCTGTAATTGAAGCCGGTGTACTTCTTAATCTCATTCACGACATTCTCCTGGTAATTTGGTGCAGTATTGATCCCTGTTCCCACTGCAGTTCCTCCGATGTTAAGCTCAAGGAGGCCTTCAGCTGCCATTTCAACTTCCTTGAGGTTCTTTTCAAGAGTATATGCCCAAGCGGAAAGTTCAATGCCAAGAGTAACCGGTGCAGCATCCTGCAGGTGGGTCCTTCCGGGCTTGACAACGTCATTTAGCTCCTTTGCCTTTGATTTCAGGGACTTGATCAGAAGGGTTACCTTTTCCTGCAGCTTTCTTGCCTTCCTGTAAGCTGCAAGCCTTATTAGAGTAGGATAGACATCATTAGTGGACTGGCTCATATTCACATGGTCGTTGGGGTGAATGTAAGAATAGTCGCCTTTCTTCCTGCCTTCTGATTCCAGTGCAACATTGGCGATCACTTCATTCGCATTCATGTTGTATGAAGTGCCGGCTCCGGCCTGGAAAACATCCACAACGAACTGGTTATGCAACTCCCCCTTGAGGAGCCTGTCGCATGCCTTTACTATGGCATCAGCCTTGTCTTTTGGCAGCTTCCCGCCCATGTTGTTTGCAATGGCAGCAGATCTCTTTATGATGACAATGGAGTCTATATGGTCAGAATCTGCCGTCTGGCCGGTTATCTGGAAATTTTCCCTGGCCCTGTGCGTGTTTATGCCGTAATAACTGGAGTCCTCTATCTTGACGTCACCTATGACGTCGCTCTCCGTTCTTGACATACTCAGTAAATCCCTGAAAAATATTTATTGTTTCGTCAAAGGCAAAAATTCAAGGTTAAGTAGCTTGGAGAAAGCCCATAAGCATTAATAAGTATCATAAATATACCAAAGATTTGCAATGAAGACCGAAGAGGTAGTCATAAGGGTCGGCGGGGCAGCCGGAGACGGAGTTCAGTCTGCGGGCCTTATCATCGCTAAAACATTTTCAAGGAGCGGACTGCACGTTAATACATACAATTATTACCAGAGCATTATTAGAGGCGGTCAGAGCTGGTACCAGGTCAGGGCCAGCGACTCAAAGGTAAGATCTCAGGGCGACGGGCTTGATATTCTCATTGCCCTTAACAAGGACTCACTTGAAAGGCACACAAACCCCATGATAAATGAGGGTGGCGCGTCTCCACTGGGAAAGGACGGAGTAGCGATTTTTGACCAGTCAATCAAGGATTTCAAGAAGGAAGACTGCCAGTATGTACAGATGCCGCTTGGCGATTTAGCATCGAAATACAGCAAGAATGCACTGATGAAGAATACAGTCGCCATCGGTGCAGCCATGGCTTCCATAGGCGTCAACTTTGAAATTCTTGCAGGGGTCATAAGGGACCAGTTCGGCAGCAAAGGGTCTGTGGCAGAAGAGAACGTCAAGGCAGCAAAGGAAGGATATGACAACTATCTGGCAAACTTCAAGAAACTCCCCATTTCGCTCAAGACAAAGGACAAGAAATATTATCTCATCAGCGGCGGGGAAAGCCTCGCACTTGGAGCCGTAAACGCGGGCCTGAAGATGTATGTTGGTTACCCCATGACACCGGCATCCTCTGCACTCCATTACCTGGCGAACCACCAGAAGGATTTTGACATCTTTGTCAAGATACCTGAAGATGAGATTTCAGCCATAAACATGGCCATTGGGGCCAATTATGCCGGCGTAAGGGCCATGACAGGATCATCAGGAGGAGGTTTCTCCCTTATGGTTGAAGCCCTAGGCATGGCAGGCATGATGGAAGTTCCGCTTGTGGTTTATGAATCACAGAGGGCTGGCCCTTCAACTGGCCTTCCAACAAAGACGGAACAGGGAGACCTTAACCTTGTGCTTGGGGCATCGCAGGGAGACTTCGGCAGGATCATACTTGCACCAAGGAACGTTGAGGATGCATTCTACCTCACAAGGGAAGCGTTCAACCTTGCGGAGAAGTACCAGACTCCAGTTATTGTCATGTCTGACCTGTTCGTTGCAGAACATTATGAAACAGTTGAGCAGTTTGACCTAAATTTCAAGATAGAGCGGGGCAAGATCACTGACAAAGCTGTCCAGGGGTACAAGAGGTACCAGTACACTGACGATGGCGTTTCAGAAAGATCATTCCCGGGCACTCCAGGAAATATGCACAATGAAGACTCCGATGAGCACAATGAATTCGGCGATGTGGTGAGCGACGCAATCACAGATCCAGGCCTGAGAGTGGAATCCATGAAGAAGAGGATGAAGAAACTCAACAACTACATCAAGGAAATGCCTCCCACACCCACATACAGGTTCGACGGAGCTGAGATAGCGCTGGTGCAGTGGGGAGGGACACAGGGCGTTGTCGAAGAAGTGGTTGATATCCTGAGGGAAAAGGGCCACAAAGTAGGGCTCGTGGAAATCAACAGGCCATACCCGCTCAACCCAGATATTGGAAAGCTTCTTTCAGGAAAGAAGAAGATCGTAGTCATAGAGAACAATTACTCAGGACAGATGAACAAGCTCCTGAGGTCAGAATTCCTTGTGAAAACTGATCTCATTACGAAATTTGATGGTGAGAGCTTCTACCCTGGAGCACTTGCAGAGGAAGTAGAGGCAATTTTGAAGAGGTGAAAAAGATGGTTACAATAGCTGACTATAAAGGAAAGGTAAAGCCGGACTGGTGCCCAGGATGCGGCAATTTTGCACAGCTTTCGGCAATAAGCGCTGCACTGGCGGATCTGGGAATAGAGCCAAAAGACGCTGTAGTTTCATCAGGAATAGGCTGCTCAAGCAACCTACCGGAATTCATTAATCTCTATGGGTTCCATGGAATCCATGGAAGATCCCTGCCCGTTGCCTCTGCAATCAAGTGGGCAAACGAGAAACTCACGGTCCTTGCATATGGGGGAGACGGCGACGGATTCTTCGAGGGAACTCAGCACTTTTACCACACCGCTAAGAGGAACGTCGACATAACATACATCGTATCTGACAACCAGATATTCGGCCTCACCACAGGACAGGCATCTCCAACATCGCAGCTTGGAATGAAGACGAAGTCTACACCCGAGGGAAACATCGAGAAGCCCCTCAATCCATTGACAATTGCACTTACAGCAGGGGCAACATTTGTGGCAAGGGCTTTTTCCGGTGACGCCCTGCATCTCAGGGAAGTCATCAAGAGAGGCATAAAGCACAAAGGGTTCTCATTCATTGATGTTTTTAGCCCGTGTGTTACATACAACAAGATAAACACATACGACTTCTTCAGGCAGCGTGTCTATAAGCCAGAGACCGATGTGAAGGACTTCGACAAGGCATACAAACTCGCACAGGAATGGGGCGACAAGATACCTATCGGAGTTTTCTATGAAGTCGAAGCGAAGAGATATGAAGATTATGATCCAGTCATCTCATCAATGCCGCTGATCGAGAAACCTCCTGTAAAACTTACTTCTGAAGCACTTGCAGAATTTCTCTGATTACTAATTTTTATCTTTTACCAACTTTAATTTTTCTTAGGAAACAGCTAATTTTAGCATGCACATGCAATTACACAGCTACAGGAACATTTATATACATAATTACTGATTGGCATCGAATTCTATCGGAGGAATTAAATGGAAAATCAAGGAAATAACGAGAAAACTCCGGCAGAACCACAGGTAACGCCTGGGGTCGTCCCACCAAGGAGACCCTCTGGCAGTGGAAAATGGATAGCAGTGATTGTGGTCTTACTAGTAGTGATCGCAGCACTTGTTGTTCTGACCCAATATCATCCTGGCGGTTCTTCCGCAAAAGTAGTAACGGCTGCAGATGTGGCTACACTTAATCAGCCATATAATTTGACGCTGCAGTCGAACGGCGTGTTCAAGACGTTGACAGTGAACTGGGGAGACTCCCACAGTCAGACTTTTGACTACCAGGGAAGCAATACTGTGACCATGAGGCACACATTCACCTCTCCAGGGGATTACTTCATATCCTACGCTTTCAACTATGGTGGCTCCACTTTTACAAACTATCAGAGCCTCATACCGGTGCACATAACTGCCTCACTCAGTGCAGTTTCTCCATATGAATCGTATGGACTTCTCCAGCTTCAGAACGAGACAAGTGCACCAATTGTGAACAACACATTGATCTTCAACCCGGGAACAAACCTCAGCTTCATTGCAGGTTACTTCTCACAGCCCGGTGACGGCGCACACATGGTTATAGGCCAAACACTTCTTGTTTACCTGAATGGAACACTTCAGAACGAGATCCCGCTTGCCTACTACTACAACCAGGCAGATGGCCAGTACGAACTTGCACCTTCTGACGCAATACAGAACATCTCACTCGGAACTGGCTACTACACTCTTGGCCTCCAGACCACGACAGCAGTGCCAATGACAACAACAGATGTTTCAACAACGGTCACTAACACCACGATGCTCAACTACACCGCTGGTTCATATGTAACCTATGGAAACGCAACCACACTGAACTATGGCACATCGGTTAACTACACCAATGTACCGCCCACTCTGACATATGAGATGGGTTCAACCGTTCAGACAAACGACACAACAAATGTCACATACACATCAGCTAACATCACATACGACAACCAGACGAACCTGACGCTACCATTCAGCAATTCAATAACCGTTGGCGCTGGAACCAACTTCACAGTTGAGGCTGGAAATGCAACTGTTGCCTTCATAAACAATGGATCCGCTGTTAACTATACATCAGCAAGCGGTGCAAACACACTGAAGTTCAATAACACAACCGCATCGTACATACTCTACAAAGGCAACTCGTACAATTTCAACCAGCAGACAACGTTCCAGGTTATAACAACTGACCCTGGCGTGACCTTTATGGCCAACAAGGACTCAAACTTCGTCTATGGTGCAAAAGCAAAGGTTACAATGTGGAATACAAACAACCAGACATATAACGCCAATAGCACACTGTCATACACAAACCCTGCAACGAGCGTGGTTTACCAGACATTGACAAACACAACAATTACACTGGAAATACCTGGAGTCAGCGCACCACTTAATGTCGGCGAGATCGACCCCAGCCAGGGCGTTTACACAACCACATACTACTATGATGTAGTTGCACAGGCAAATGCCAAGCAGTACATTGCTCCAACAAGCGGTGCATCATTCACGAGTGCAGAAGTGGTGGCTGGCGGATACACAACGCTTGACCCGCAGATAGCATTCTTTACAGTAGACAGTGAGATTCTCATTAACACAATGATGCCTCTGGTCAACTACAATGGTTCATCAGCTAGCTCATTCGTGCCAGCAGTTGCTTCAGTCGTACCTTCACAGGCAAACGGCGGAATAAATGCTAATTTCACAAATTACACCTTCCACGTAAGGAGCAACCTGAAGTGGCAGGACGGTTCATCTGTTACAGTCTATGATGCATATTACGGACTTGTCAGACTTATGCTGTTCGCTAATGCTGCCCCAGGAACCGGCAGTTACCTGCTCGGAAACTACCTGCTTCCATTCGGCGCAAATGGGTTCAACACATCATATTCTGCAATAACGCACGCAATCACATACGACAACAAGACATCAAACATCACCCTGCACTTCCTTGGGCCGGTCGCAACTTCAGTTGTATTCCAGCTCATAGCAGCTTCTGAGGCAGACCCAATTGACGCAAACTGGCTCATTGCACACGGCGATGGAATACAGTTCACGCCATCTGGATTTGTTAACTATTCTGCAACCGGAAACCTTGCAAACTACAACACATACGTGCAGAACCACATAATGGCAGACGGACCATACCAAGTCTCATACAACCTGCCAGGCTCACAGATAGTGCTTACGGCAAACCCGAACTTTGTGTCACCTGGACCATTCGATCCGGCACCCACAATCAAGACGGTTTCAATACAGTACTTCTCACAGCCTTCAACAGCGTTCCTTGAGCTTAAGTCAGGTGCTGCACAGTCCGCAACTGGACTTCCAGCTACACCGTACTGGCCACAGATAGAGGGTCTTGCAGGCGTACAGAATACCGGAGTTACATCAGTAAGCGCCCACCCATCCCTGCAGATAAAGGGATTCCCGACACTGGGTATTTACTTCTTTAACTTCAACCT
>JAJZLU010000057.1 GCA_021850545.1 Thermoplasmata archaeon
CCGTATTCCGCAAGTTTCAGGATTATATCCTTTCTCATGTAGATCCTGTCCCGGTGTTCGTGTATCAATTCAACTGCAATCTCTCTACGCACCCAGTACTATAAAATTTTGGCGGGGAAAAGGCTGCCAGCAGAAGTGGATCATTTTTTACCTCTACCCTTCTGAAGGTAGGCAGTCATTTTTTCCATCTGGTCTTCACTTATTTCCCCTTTTGCATATCTTTCTTTAAGTATCTGAAACTCTGCACCTCTATTCTTGCGCCCCCTATCTGGGTCGGGGAAACCTCCAAATGCCCACCTCAGAAGAAAAGTAAGCAACAGAATGAAAACCACTGCAAAGAGGACCGCGAAGGGTGCGAAATACCACCAAGTCATGTGCTGTTCACCTCCATCGCATGTAGAACAAAGGCATCCTGAAAGACGTTGTTAACAACAGTTACTTAACGAAGTTATGTAACTTGGATTAGCAATGGTTTTTCCAGCGTGGCCATAGGCATTCCCATGAACAGCAAAAGACTGGTTGTTGCACAGGTGCTTGCCATTGTGGCCATAGCACTGTCTCTTTTAACAGAGTTCGGAATTGTGGGCGCTATTGGCATGGAGGAGAAAATCACAGGCGTTATGGGATTCGTGCTGGCCATTGCAGCCTTTCTGTTTTCCATAGGCAGGGAATCTGCCATAATAGCCGTGCTGCTTATGTTACAGGGGGGAGTTATGATGGCCGTTTCATTTACCGCGGGGGCTGAAATAGGGGTGGCATTTGGCGCGGTTGTGTTGGTGCTGGGGGGTGTAAAGGGGCTTCTGTATATGAGGATCGTTTCAAGGGCTGGCAAATAAAAGTGCCATGCATAATTTCAGACCCTGTAATGTCGGTATCTTGCAAAGAATGCGATGTCATATGCAACCTTTATGAGCGCAGCGGAGAAGAACACCCCTTCGGGAAATACTTCAAACAGGAGGCCCGCAAGGCCTGGGCCAGGTATCTGGAGACCATTCCTTACGCCGAGGAAAATCGAATTCCCTGCAACTCTGGCGTCGCTTGGGATCATGGTGTTCACAAGGCTGTCCCTGGGAGGGACATCCATCTGGCTGGTGGTCTGCCTGAGATACAGGAAGACTTCGCTGATGAGAAGGCTGTGGAATACCGGTACAAGAAAGAGCATAACGTTGCTGAAAAGGTGCGTGTAGACCATTGTCCTCACAAGGCCTATACCCTTGGAAATGCGTCCCGAAAGGATAACGGAGATGGCTGTGACTATGTTTACAATGACGAAGATGAGTCCAGCCCCTGAGAGGCTTATGCCGTAAACAACCTTGAACCAGAGGGTTATGATTGCAGTGTTGACTAGACCTCCGCCAAGGGAATCCACCGAGAATAAAGCAGCCAGCGCCTTCACGTCCCTCCTCACCGCTGGATCGGAAATGGCCTTTTTCTGTGCCTTCGGCTTGAGGTCAGGAAACTTCAGCCAAAGGTAAACGGCAACTTGCATAAGCGAAAGGGCAAAATCAATCAGGAAGATTGTCCCAAAGCTTACGCCTGTGTCAAAGAAGAGAAAGGCGCTGGCTATGGCACCGCTTGCATAGGATGCGAAGTTGTACACAGAGAACATCATGGTCTTCCTGTGCTGGTCCTCAATGGAGAGGCTAATGGTGTACTGCTCAAGGGACTGGTTTGTTGTGAGGTCCCTGCCTGCTAGCGAAATGGCGCCAACTGCCATTGCAAAAAGAAGGTAGAATATGTTGTCGCCAATATACAGTATGAAGAGGGAAATGCTGAACAGCCCTGACAAAAGGACAAGCTTGGCCTTTATCCTCATCCGGGCTGCCGTGAATAAATACAGAAAAAGTGTGGAAATTCCAAGGCTCGCCAGGACCACAACTGAGGTGTCAAGTGCACTGTAGCCAAGATATGCAATGTAAAATGGCACAGAAATTGCAAGTGATGAAAATATGAAGGATCTTATGGCCTTGGCCAATGACAGGTAGGGTCCCGGTCTGGGCATGGGGTGGGAATTTTATTGTTACTGTTTAAACTTGCCTTCAAAACCGGCATGCATGTTAAATCTAGGTAACAGGAACTATCTTGTGTTCCAGAAAGGCAGAGGCTTAAGAACGCATCCAGGTACCGGGCATCCCAGGCCATAGGTTGATTGCGGGTTAACTGAAGAACTGGTAATCGTAAAGAACCATCACGTCCGCGTCCTTGTCAACAGACCTGACCCTTGATATGCTTTCCTTTGCGGCCCTGAGATTTTCGGAATAGCAGAAGAGTACTCCTGCAGTGGTATCCCTGATAACAAATATCGTCTGTGGTTCAAGCAGCTGCGACAGGGCATTTACGGCGTGTGAGAAAATCGAGTAAATGACAACGTTCCCGCCAGACAGGTCAATCTGGGATACCACGCCAATGAGCCTGTTCTTGATGAGCAGGTTCATTCTGCGCTTCACCGTCATGTAAGGGAGGTCTAGTTTTGAGGCAATATCCGTAACAGACATCCTTGGATCCTCGCGCAGGAGCTTTATGATCTCATAGTCATTGCTGTTCAGGTTCATACCGACCTGGCCCGTTGGGGGGATATATTTCATGACAGGCTCACCCAGTTCCTTTCCAGCCTCAGCGATCTTCCGCTCAACGTCCTCCACTCTGTCTCCCCTGAAGCCGTAGAGCGTGATCTCCTCAAGGCATTTTGTTATGGACGATACCTCACCCTGGTACTCCCGGTCTGACTTGAAGGCCGCAAAACCTTCCACCTTGCCGTCAAGGAGAGGGCTGACAATGAGGGAATATCCCTTGATCACACCGTCTGAGATGAGCTTGTTCATCCTGTAGCCCAGTGCCTGCGCGGATATCCCGACATTCTGTGCAATCTGCCTCTGGGATACCCTGCCATCCCTGAGAAGATTGAAAAGAATCTTCTTGTCTACCTGGTCCATTTTCGCCTACCAGTGGATAGATTTGGCAGTAATATTTACATTCTCTTTTTGCAGAGGTTCTTGGAAAAGGTTATCTCCGATGAAAGTCATGAAATGAAATCAACTGCCTGGAGAGGCGCAAATTATGACTCAAGCAGGATCAAACAGAATTCTTGGAAGGGAAGCCCTTTTGGGGAATTTTATGAAAACAAGGAAAATGACTGCAGAACTGTGCAACCCACTTGAAAGGGATGATTTCATGGTCCAGTCAACTCCTGACACGAGCCCTCCGAAGTGGCACCTGGGCCATACAACCTGGTTTTTTGAAAAATTCATACTCAGGCCATTTTCAGAGGGCTATAAAACATTCGACCAGAGGTTCGACTACATATTCAATTCTTACTACGAAACAGTCGGAGAATATGCGCCCAAGCCTTCGCGGTCAACAGTATCGAGGCCTTCGCTGGAAACCGTAATGGAATACAGGAAGCATGTTGAGGAGGCAATGGCATCCCTTCTCGACAGGAAAGATGGGGACGGGGAAATACACGGGAGAACCATTCTGGGGATAAACCATGAACAGCAGCACCAGGAGCTCCTCCTCATGGACATAAAGAGAAACTTCTACCAGTCTCCATACAGGCCTTCCTATGCCGGGGGGAAAAAACCCGCGTCTGCCCCCGGAACATCAGAGTTCATAGACTTTCCTGAGCAGGTCTCATCAATAGGGTACAGCGGGGAAGGCTTCTGTTTCGACAATGAGATCCCATCCCACAGGGAACTGGTGCCTGGTTTCTCCATCTCAAGCCGGCCCGTCACAAATGGGGATTTCATTGCATTCATTGAGGATGGCGGATACAGGAAGCCAGGCCTGTGGCTTTCAGCAGGATGGGAATGGCGCGCCAGCAACAGGGTGGAGATGCCGCTCTACTGGGAGAAGGAAGCGGACGCTTACAGGTATTTTACGCTTTATGGCATGCAGGATATTGATCCCAACGAGCCTGTGATGCACATTTCATATTACGAGGCAGACGCCTTTGCCAGATGGTCCGGGGGGAAACTTCCCACGGAGCCGCAATGGGAAATAGCAATGTCCTCTCATAGCGAGGATGTGGACAATTACCTCGAGGCAGGCAAATACACACCTGTTTCAGGCGGAGAATCAAGCGGCATGGCAGGCATGGGCAATTCATGGGAGTGGACTCTGAGTGCATACCTTCCTTACCCGGGATACAGGCCGCTGGCCGGATCACTTGGTGAATACAACGGCAAATTCATGTCGGGGCAGATGGTTCTGAAGGGTTCTAGTTTCAGCACCCCCAAAGGCCACTCAAGGATTACTTACAGGAACTTTTACACTCCCGGAAGCAGGTGGCAGTTCTCCGGGATGAGGCTATCAAGAGATGGAACAGATGGGCAATAACACGGAAATCGTAGACCTGAAGCCAAAACAGTCTGATTTCAGGACGGAAGTTCTGCAAGGCCTTCTCAGGGACCCTAAGGAAACACACCCAAAATTTCTCTACGATGAAAGGGGTTCCGGCCTCTTTGACCAGATTACCGGACTGGAGGAATATTACCCTACCAGGGCTGAGATTGAGATACTGAAAATACAGGGCGAAAGCATTGCTGAGTACCTGGGGGAGAATTCATTGTTCGTTGAGCTTGGGGGCGGTAATGGAACTAAGGGGTCCATTCTCCTGAGGTCAATCAGGTCGCCAAGAGGTTACTTACTTGTGGACATATCAATGGATGCCCTGAAGCTGGCGGTCCGCAACATATCATCTGAACATCCCGGGCTTGAGGTGAAGGGGATATGCGCAGACTACACCGATTATGATGTAATGGCAAACCTGGGTGTATCAGGAAAAAAGAGCATTGTGTTCCTTGGCTCAACCATTGGGAACATGGAACCTGAGGAAGCACGCAGGTTCGTTGCCAACTGCAGGAAGGTCATGGCCGCAGGAGACACCATCACAATCGGGGTTGACCTGAAGAAAGATATTGGAAAACTGGAGAAGGCGTACAACGACTCAAGAGGCATCACCGCAGAGTTCAACGAAAACCTCATCGAGAGGATAAATCGGATATTTGGATGCTCGATAGGAAAGTCAGATTTCATCCATCGTGCTTTCTATAATCAGCAAGAGGGAAGAATTGAGATGCATCTTGAAAGCACCAGGAACCAGACCCTGAAGCTGGATGGCGTTTCTGTAAAGTTCCGCAAGGGAGAGACCATACACACAGAGAATTCATACAAGTATTCGGTTGAGGATTTCAGCAGCATGCTTGAGGAAGCAGGCTTAAGGGAAGTAGTTCATTGGACCGATTCCGGGGCAAACTTTGCCCTTTTTTCAGCAAAGGCATGAACTGCCAGACACTGCATAAACGTTAAAATCTGTTTGGCATGGCATGTGGCATGAAGGAGGAGGTCAGCAGCGGAATCGTTGTTTTCCGAGAGGAAGGGGGAATAAGAAAATATCTCCTGCTTAACAGGAGGGAAGGGTTCCTTGATTTTCCAAAGGGCCACATTGAGGCAGGGGAATCTGAGGAAATTGCCGCTGAGAGGGAAACCCTTGAGGAAACCGGACTCAACGTTAAGCCCATTCCCGGTTTCAGGAAAGAGACAGCTTACTGGTTCCGCGCTAGGGCAATGACCCAGGAGCAGAGGGAAGCATCCGTGTCCCAGTATGCTAAGAAAAGGGCCAGGGGCGAACTCATCCACAAGAAGCTGGTCATGTTCCTCGGCAAAGCTATGGAGGATGAATCCCCAAAGGTATCCATAGAGCACACAGGGTTCCAGTGGCTGGATTACGGCCAATGCATGTCCATGCTGAGATACGACAACCAGAGGGAACTCTTAGAGGAAGCTGAACAGTTTCTCTTATCCCTCAACTAAGGTGGTTGCCTTAGTATTCCCTGCGCATGTTTCCATTTTCCATGACATAATGGTGGTCTGGCCTTATTTCTGGCAGGGAATGGGCAACAATTATCACGTCTGCCTTCAGTGAACCTGACATCGTACTTATTTCCCCTAAAACCTCCATCGGTTCACTCAGGTTCGAAAGCGCCTCATCTATGAGCACAGCTTCTGCCCTCCTGTAGAACGCAGTTGCGAGAGAGACCCTTATTCTCTGCCCCATGCTCAGGCTTCCAACCTTTCCGTAATAGTCTATGCCGAAACTTTCCCTCAACTCCCTTACCCTTTCCGGGTCCCGGTCAGGTTTCCCGGGGAATGCAATGTGCCTGTCTACGCCAAGGTTTCCCATATATGAACTGGAGGTTACGAGCACCATCCCTCTTCTCTGCACTTCAGCCTGGGTGACATCCCTCCCGTTCAATCTTATTTTTCCCGATTGCACTGGAATGAAGCCTGCGAGTGCATTGAGGAATGTGGATTTGCCCGAGCCATTCTCCCCGGAGAGAAGCGTTATTCCGCTATCGTGGAAGCTGGAGTTGAGCCTGAAACTATCCCGTAATACAGTAAAATCCGCTTCAATCATGTAAAGCCCCCTCCTGAGGTTCCCCCTCTCCTGCCCCTCGAGGCAATGTTTCCGCCTCCAACGAACCTGATGGCAATGACGATGGCAAGGGAAAACAGAATCATCAGGGCTGACGAGGTCACGGCAACGCCCGGGCCAAGATATCCATATGACTGGTAGATTTCAACAGAAACGGTCTGTGCACCGTTGAAGGGGTATGTGAGTACATAATTTGCAATGATGGCAACCGATCCGTACTCGCTCATTGCCCTGCTCATGGCAGTCAGGCTGGACGAAATAATTTCCCTGGATGCGCCCGGTACCAGTACGGCATAAAGGATCCTCATCCTGGAGGCCCCCAGGGTCATTGCAAAATTTTCAGGATCCACGGGAGATGATGCGAATATTGACTGCGCAGACCTAAGGTATATGGGCATGGCTACAAAGCTTAAGGCAAGAACAAGCCCCTGAAGGGTATTGAACAGCCCAAAGCCGATGGAAGAGAGAAACTTCCCAAATGGGGTCAGCGGGCTTCCAATTATTAGGAAAGCTATTCCCACGATGGGGTGGGGAATGGAAGCGGGCAGATCGGTTACGGCTTCCCACACAGCGTGGCTCTTCCTGGACAGCTCATATGCTAGCGGGGTAAAGACAAGGAAAATTATGAGCGCCGCAAGGGCAGATGACACTATGGTGACTCCAATTGAAATGAACACTGTGCTGCTGAGCCCAGCAGAGGAATGGAAAACAAGGAATCCGTAATAGAGGATGAAAATTATGGGGACTGCAGTGATGGCAACTGAAACTATTGAAATGGCCCATACCAAGTCCCTGCCTTTCACTTTCCTGTTGCCCCCTGATCTATATGGTCCCGGATTGAGTAATTTTTCCTTCTTCAAGCAAGGTTTCTATAGTTGCGGGCAGGGCAGTGTCATTGAAAAGGAGTGGCTTTGCAAATGGGACAAGCCCGAAAGATGCCATTTCACTGTTGTGTGTAACAACATAAACAGTGAAGTTCAAAGAGGCCGCAGCGACCGGCCCATTGCCTGCAAGGCTGGTGACGAGAAGAAGCACCGGTGAACCATGTTCTGGCCCGGTAGCTGTGCCGTATGTGAAGCTTGAGTAGAACCCAGAAAGGGAAGCAAGGCCGAAATTTGTGTAATTGGAAAGCTCAACATATGGAAGCCGGTCTGAGATCGCAGCTGACTTGTAGATGAACAGGAACTGTATGTTGCCGGTACTGAGCGGCGATACCAGCTCCGCTGCGCTTGTGTCGTTTGTAACCCCGTTGTTTTCCCTTATGGAAGTGGTAAATTTCGCCTCATTGTTTGCATAGAGCTTTCCAGCAATTTCAAGGGATATCCAACCCCGCAAGCCTGCAGGATCGCTGCTGGGGTTTGATATGCCAACCTTCACCTTTCCAGAAGTGAGATTTTCATACGCCTGCCTGTATGATGCAGAACTGTTGTCCATGTGGGCAGAGTTGAACTGCCCAACTATGGAGTTCACCAGTTTTGTGTCGGTTGAATTTGAATAGGCAAGGACAAGCTGGTCGGAAGCAAATGCTATGGCCCATCCGGAGTACCTTGCCTTGAGGTAAGACTGGTTGAAGGAACTCTTTGATACAGAAATGAATGCATTTGCTGGATCCCCCTGGCCAATTTCCTGGGCATCCATAAATGAGCCTCCACCCTTTGCCTTGAGAACGCTGTAACCCGATGCATTATGATAGCCAGAAAGCAGGGTGTTAGCTTCTGCAACGTATGCATCGGCTGAATATACAATCAGCGGCGCGGGCCTGCTTGGGCCATAAAAACTGTAACCAGCATACACAGCCACCGCAATAACAACTGCAGCAGCAATGATGGCCACGACCTTGTTTGTGCGCATCCTATGGCTATACTGCTCAGTTGTATAAATTATTGTTTAAAAACTGACAAATGTAAACATTATTATTTTACATACGGTTATGATTATCCATGGCCCAGGACAACAATTCACCAAGGAATCTTTTCCTTTCTTCACGGCAGATCCAGATAATGAAGCTCAGAAAGGAAGGCTACAGCACTGAAGGCATTGCCAGGGAGATAGGCACAACACGGCAGAACGTTTCCATCCTGGAAAAGAGGGGCCACAGGAATCTGGAAAAGGCCATCAGGACTGTCAATGCGGTCAGGGAACTGAAACTTTCCCACGAAGTGCGCATCGATGGCAACATACATGTCCTGGACGCCGTGAAGAAGGTCCTGAAGAGTGCTGATGAGCTGAACATCAGGCTCAACGACAACCTTATTGGAATAATGACAAGGCTCAAGATGGCTGTGGAAAGTGACCTGAAGAACGGCATCATCCAGAAACCATTCGACATCCTGATCTTTCAGGACGGAAGTGTACAGTTCACCTGAACCTCATGGTTCCACCGGAAGGGCTTCCCGGGGGCTTGAGCCTGAAGAGCAATGCATAAAGCTGCAGCGGTGCCCTTCCCCTTACGTCCGGCTCCTTGAGCCTCAGGAACAACAGTGAGGAAAGGAACCTCCCGGCGAACACTATGAGGTAGCCGTAAAGCAATGCCTCGTACAATGGGAGCCCTGTCATGAGATATGAAAGCAGATAACCCCCTGTCAGTGCGCCCACTAAATAAACGATCCCGTTGAATCCATTAATTATGGAGAGGTATTCCGCCCTCTGCTTCTGCGGCACTATGTCAAGCACATATGAGTTCATGACAATATTCTGTATTCCGCCGATCAGCCCGCTGTAAACCTCAAGCAGGACAAAGGCAGGGAAAGTCCTTGAGAACGCATAGAAGAGAGGTATTCCGCTGAGGAGTATCCGGTTGAGGAAAATGAGGGGTGGCCTCTGGATCTTGTCCGTAACCCTGCCAAGGATAAACTGTATCACAATTGTTGACCCTATGTTTGAAACTGTAAGGTATGCCACCTGCGATAGGGTAAATTTCATCACAAGGACCATAGTTATGGGAAACATTGGCCAGGCCATGGACCAGAAGAAGCCCTGCGTATTCATGGCAATGAGGTAATTGAAGAAGAGCCGGTCTTTCCTCAGGCCCTTCATGGTCTTGAGCAGGCTTCCCACAACCTTTGTTGAATGCCTGGTTTCCTTAATCCTCCCCATCAGCAATGCACTTATGAGGTAGGAACCGGCTGCTGCGAAGAATGCAATCGATATGTCTGAATTGACATGGCCGCTGAAGAAGAAAGTCATCACCAGCAGGGAGACAAGCGTTCCAACTGAGCTGAGGTTGTTGATGATTGCAAGGAACCTGCCGCGCACATTGGATTCTGTTTCATCCGCAATGAGGGAGAACCAGTTCACTGTGATCATTGCTGCAAAGAAGGAAACCAGTGCGTAAACAACAATAAGCCCAATGGGCGTCCTGACAACCCCGAGGAAGTACCACAGGAAAGCAAGAATGAGGCTGCCGATTACAAGGAAAGGCCTCCTGGCACCGATCCTGTCGCTGATCCTTCCCCATAAAAGCTGCCCGCCATTCCCAAGAGCATTGGCGGTGGACTGGAGCCATCCCATGTCTATTGCGGTCGACCCGAGGAACACGCCATAAACTCCAACAAAAGAAGATGCAGCAGTGGCGCCAACGGCAATGACAATTGATCTTATTGTGAGAATGGTTTTATTGAGCATAGGGGTCAGGTCTGAATTTTCCAGTTTATGCAAGCACAATAAATGAAACTTTGTGATGCTGCAAACAACACGCTTTTAAGGGAAATTGGAAATACATATCCATGAAGGCTCTTGTGCTGGGCGGGACTGGATTCATAGGCAGAAGGCTGGTAAGCAACCTCCTCTCAGATGATCACGATGTAACACTTGCAACCTCAGGCAAATCCGCAAATCCATTTGGAAATAAAGTCTCAACACTGGCCATCGACAGGTTCAGCAGGGACAGCATGTTGGGTGCATTTGCGGGGAACACGTATTTCGACGTTGCAATCGACACCATTGGCTACAGGTCCCTCGATGTGAAGAACGCCCTGGAAGCGCTTGACGGGAAGGCAGGAAAATATGTTTACATATCCAGTGCTGCAGTGTACCTCGGGAACAGCGGAATCATGAGCGAGGAAAGCTTTGATCCGGAAAAGGTTGAAAACATGAAGCCGGGACTGGAAAAGGCATACCATGAGGGCAAGAAAGTCTCTGAGGCCTACATTTTTGAAAATGCACCGATGCCATATGCAATTGCAAGGTTCCCAAACGTCCTTGGCTACGACGACAGCACCATGAGGTTCCAGGACCATGTTTCAAGGATCATAAATGGCGAGGAATTCCTCTTCCAGGAACCAGAAGGTAGAAGAAACTGCGTATGGGTGGAGGATGCTGGAAGGTTGCTCTCATGGCTTGCCACTACAACCAATGCCGGGATATACAACGGAGCATCCCCTGATGCCATGAAGGCGAGCGAACTTGTAACGAAGATGGCTGAAGCCCTCGAAATCAGCCCAAGAATATCCCACGGGCAGGAAAAATCAAACTCGCGATATTCCGCACCAACAGACTTCATTCTCAGCGTCAGGAAGGCGGAAGAAAAAGGCTTCAGGTTCAATCGCACCGGAGAATGGCTGGGGGAGGAAGCCAGAATGGCAAGGGATCATGGGAAACAGTCGCCCAACTCGCAGGATTATTCCAACAGTCTCTTTTCATGATCCGTCCCTGGTGTTATAATAAATAACAGTGCCACCTTACATAGATATGAACCGGAAGGTTGGCGTCACACTTGGCGATCCTGCGGGGATAGGCCCCGAAATAGTGGCAAAGTCCCTTTCAAGTTTGCAGGAGAATAGCAGGGATATTGTGCTGATAGGCAACTGGAGAAATTTCACACATGTTCTGGAAGAACTTGGCATAGGGGATGAAATCGCTTCAAGGTTCCAGTTCATAGACATCAAACATGATTCCGGCAGCATCCAGCCCGGAAAAGTTTCTGAAGAAGCAGGGGACATAGCAGTGAAAAGCATAGAGGCTGCAGTGAGCCTTGCCATGGATGGCGAGCTCTCAGGCATCTGCACTGCCCCCATCAACAAGGAAGCCATCAGGCTGGCAGGATCAAAATACATAGACCACACGGAGATGCTTGGCGGGCTCACCGGATCAGGCGAGGTAACGACAGTTTTTGAGGTCCGCAACCTCAGGATACTCTTCCTGAACAAGCACATGTCACTGAGGCAGGCAATAGATGCCATTACTGAAGATTCAGTGAGGAAATACATCCGGCTCTGTGACTACGCGCTCAGAATGCTGGGAATGGAGAGAAGGAAAATAGCTGTGGCCGCACTGAATCCTCATGGAGGGGAAAACGGCCTCTTTGGTTCTGAGGAGATGGACATCATCGCCCCAGCAGTTGGCAAAGAATCCTCGGAATTAGATGTCAGTGGCCCCTATCCAGCTGATTCAGTATTCCACAGGGCAGCGGAGGGGGAATTTCAGATGGTCCTCTCACTATACCATGACCAGGGCCATATTGCTGCAAAAATGTATGACTTTCACAGGACCGTGAGCATGAACATAGGGCTTCCATTTCTGAGGACATCGGTGGACCATGGAACAGCATTTGACATAGCAGGCAAATGGATTGCAAATGAAACCGGCATGGTGGAGGCAATAAGAAAAGCACTGCAGTACTCTGTAAAATACAGGGAAAATTTCATGACGGGATGAATGTTAAATGATGGATGACAGGGGAGAAAGGTTCACCGGGAGAACATCTGACTACTCAAGAAGCAGGCCGCAGTATCCGCAGGAGATTCTGGAAGTACTTCTTCGTGAGAAGGCCATTGGAAAAGATTCCATCATTGCAGACATAGGTTCAGGAACGGGCAAGCTGGCCCAGCTGTTCCTTGATGGTGGATACGAGGTAAAATGCATAGAGCCGAACCAGGAAATGAGGGCCCAGGCTGCAAAAGATCTCCAGGCTTACCCGCGAAAGTCAATCATGGACGGCACAGCGGAATCAACCGGCCTTGAGGACCATTCAGTGGATCTGGTGGCGGCAGGGCAGGCATTCCACTGGTTCGATCCTGCGGCATCTTCAAGGGAGTTCCACAGAATCCTGAAAACAGGAGGCAGAATTGCACTGGTATGGAATGACAGGGTAGAAAGCCAGGGCGATTTCAACAGTGATTATGAACAGGTATGCAGGACATACAGCCACGGGTACCACAAGTCGGGGAGCTTGAGCCTTGACAGAAGTGCTATTGACAAATTCTTTGGCGGGAAAATCAAGGAGTTCACAATCGAAAACAACCAGAGCCTAGGCCTGGACGGAATCAAGGGCAGATATCTCTCTGCTTCCTATTCCTTGAGCCCTGAAGACAGCAGATATGGGGAGGCATTGAGGAAACTCGAAAGCGCCTTTTCCCGCCATTCAACTGGTGGGGTTGTAAGAATCAGGTATGAAACAAAGCTCTTTCTTGGAACTCCATTTCCGGAATCTTAATTTTTTCTTGATGCCTAAAATATTTAAATAAGAACTATTTTATTATTTCATGGGGTTTTCAATCAAGAAATTCTCAGCAGTGCTTATTATAGCCATTCTCGGGCTAACTGCCTTGGCTTCTATCACAATCGCCGGCCAGATCCAGTCGGCTGTTCCTGCATCGTTTCATAGTAATGCGGGCCCTTTAGCAGGAAATGGCACCCCAAAGCCCATTTATAATGTAACCTTCACGGAAACCGGGCTACCTGCTGGTGTTTTTGAAGTATGGGTGGTAAACCTCAGCGGGGCCCAGAAGGATAACTATGGCGGGGGCGTACCAGCAGTTCTCAGCAACAACATCACCTTCAATGAGACGGCAGGGACCTACAACTTTACCGTGAGCTCTGTCCAGAATTCCCTGACGACATATGTTCCAACTCCGGAAACGGGAAAAGTAAGCGTAACTAACGGAGATCTTTTCGTAATCATAACCTTCAGCCCAACGCCAATGATACCCTGGGCTTTTTCCGGGGCATACCTAAATTACTCGATTTCTCAGCAGTCGTCCGGTGGAATTCAGTACGGCTCCGCCTATTATGGGATCACCAGCGTAAATGAGTCTCTTGGTTTATACAGTGCTATTTATAAGCGTGCCATTGGGGCATCCCATTATTATCATGAGACGCCCAATGGCTTTCAAAACGGGATTGAATGGGTCCAACCGGGGCCAATGCCGCTCATTCCATATTATTCATTGCTCAAGGAATACAATAATGGCAATTCCTCCTATTCCAATGTCGTTCTTGCCCAGTTCCTCAATCCCCATAGCTCTGTCACTTTCGCCAGCACATCATTCAGGAGTGGAGTCCCCATAAACACGCAGATAGGGACTTACCTGACAGACGAATTTTCCGCGACTTACAGGTATGTCAATGGTGCAGATATTCCGGGGGCTGCATTCCATGCCTATTACGACCAGTATTCCGGCGCACTGTTGAAATACAACAGCAGCCTTTCCGGCAATTTTAGCCAGGAAGTGCAGGCCACAAACATTCCATTGTCTGTGAACAGCACCAGGCTCATACTGAATGTTAGCGCACCTGCGGCAGAGGTGTCAATAAACGGGCTGCCACTTAACCTTTCATCGGGGAACACGACACTGGTTATTGGGCCTGGTGAATATTTTGTTTCAGCCTCTGCCCCTGGATATGATCCAGTGATGAAGGAAGTAACATTGGCCTTAGGGGAAACAACATATGCAAACATTTCACTGTCCCGCTCAAATACAACCACTTACACGATTTCCGGTTATGTTGCCCCCGGCAATTCTTCCGTTGTCGCAGGGCAATATGTGGCCAATGTGAATTCCACAGGCTTTTACAGCTTGTCGCTGCCTTCTGGGGCCTACACCATTTCCGCCACAGGCAGCGGATTCTATCCGGAAGCCATCAAGGTTGCATTGGGGAAGAACCTTACAGATGAGAATTTCACCCTAAAGCCTGAGCCGGTTCCTGCTTCAATCCTGGTTTCACAGAACGTTACGCTGGAAGGGTTCAACCTGGATGTATCCAGTGTTGCAGTTGATGCAGGAAATGTTTCAGTAACCTACACAGCAAAGGCAAACGGATCTCTGGTCATCGAAGTCCCCTACACTATGTTTTCTAACTACTCCATCAGCGATGTACTGGCATCCCGGCTCTATGTAAACGGCACTGCTTACAAAAATTTCACAGTGGCAATATCTGCCAGGGGAGGATCTTACGAAGCTGTGCTTTATGTCAGGGGACTCAGCAGCGATCCTACGCTTCTATGGGCCATTACCTATTCAAAGCAGCCTGAAAATGCGCCCTCTGGCCTTAGTGGGAAGGCCCTGGAAATAGCAGGCGCTTTTGTGGTGGCCGCTTTAGTTGCAGCCACATCAATTTCCCTATACAGGCGCAGGCAAAGGTAGTGCCGACAGCTTCATCAGCGCTTCCCATCCTGCATTAAGCCATCTAAAGAAATAAAAGGAAAGAATTGTATAGATCGCTTATGGAATCGGCTCCCGGAAAGAGGCAGGCCAACCCGTGGCTCAACAGGAACGTTCTCTTCCTTTCCCTGTCTGCTTTCTTCGCAGATATGGGCTACCAGGCAGTGACAGCCATTTTCCCCCTTCTCATAATCATAAAACTAGGCGAACCCGCGTATGACTACGGCATCCTTCTCGCAATGAGCTTCGGCCTCGGATCAGCGTTTTCAATTCTAGGAGGCAGGCTTGGGGAAAAGTATGGCAAGAAACACATTGCATTGCTGGGAAATCTGCTTATACCTCTTATGTCCGTGAGCGTCCTCTTCCATAATATATACATCATTGGCGCCCTATTTGTGTTCGGCTGGTGGGCAAGGTACTTCAGGACCCCAGTGAGGAGGTCTTGGATGGTCGAGGTTTCTGACAGGAATTATCAACCTAAGATTTTCGGATTCCTTCACGCACTGGACGTGGGCGGGGGATTGATCGCAGTTTCCTATGCAATTATACTGGTTATCCTGGGAACGCCGCTGGATGACATTATTCTCGTTACCGCTATCCCAATTCTTGTCTCATCCCTAATGCTCCTTTTTGCCGGAACAGAAAAGCACCCCACATTCAAGTCCATGGAAAAGGGGGAATCAGACAGTGAATCCATCGGTGAATTTGAGGAAAACGCAAGGAAAAACACATTCGCCTTCAGGATCATCCTGCTCTCTGCAACACTTTTCGGATTCAGTTACTACGCCCTTGGATTCCCAATCGTTACTGTGGCGCAGACCCATGGCAGCTATGCATATGGCATCCTGACATTTGGGATTTACCTGGGCATTTCAGCACTGGCAGGCTTTACTCTCGGCTCAATCAGGGGAAAGAAGCCCCTTAGGACCCTCTGGACCCTTGGTTACGGCATGGCGGGAGTGGCCTCGCTCATAATCGGCCTTTCCTATCTGTTTGGCTCCAGCCTCTATGTCTTCTATATCGGTGCGGCGCTGCTTGGATTCTCCACAGGTTCTGTTGAAACCTTTGAGCCCGTGTTGACCGCATTCCTCGCCAAATCTAAGCAGATTTCAACTAGGATGTCATGGCTTAGCTCCAGCAGGGCTATAGGGCTGTTTGTGTCCAACATAACCATGGGATTCCTCTTCGTGCTTGGCCAGTTCTACTCCTACCTCTACGCATCTGTAACCGCGATCATAGCAGCTGCAATCCTTGCTGCCCTTGAAATACTCAGGGGAAAAGGCCTGGAACTTAAGTAGGGGTTTCCCCTCTGAAAGCACATGAGGGGAGGGAACTTGCGTTCTGGTACTGGTTCAGTTTATATGGTATTACTAAATCTAGCCGCATGAATAATAGAGAGGGAACAGTCAATAAAGGCAACAACGGCAGCGAATACAGGTTTTCAGTGGATCACATGGACCCTACTGCCGACCCTCTGTCAGATTTCTACACCTATGCAGCAGGCAAATGGATTGCCAACAATCCCGTGCCATCTGACAAATCATACTGTGGCTCTTTTGAGGAACTGAGGGAAAGGAATCTGGAGAACCTTGGTGAAATACTCAAGGAATGCCTTGGGGCATCAAAGAAAACTCAGCCAGGAAACGAAGCCAAGCTGGGAAGGTTCTACGCTTCTGTAATGGACAAAGATTCCATTGAGAAGGCTGGCCTTTCCCCCATCAAGGGAACCCTTGAGCGCCTCGGCAATGTATCATCAATTGATGAACTCAGGAAATTCCTTGCATCCCTTCACAGGTCAGGATTCCAGGCACTTTTCAGGGCATATTCCAGCGCTGACAGGAAGAACAGCGAATTCTATGCCTTCTACATGGCACAGGGAGGGCTGGGGCTGCCAAACAGGGATTACTACCTTTCTGACAATTACAGGGAAATCAGGGAATACTATGCGGGCCACATAGAGCGTGCCTACAGGATATTGGGAAAGGAAGCAGGGGAAGCTCGGGAAATATCCTTGAAAATCATGGCACTGGAAACTGAGATGGCAAAGAACAGCAGGACTCCAGCCCAGATGAGGGACGCAGAGAAGAATTACAACGCCTTCCCTTTCGTTTCGCTTGATGATAAATTCCCTAACTTTGCACCTGGATCCTATGTGAAAGAACTTTCCATACCGCAGGTGGACAAGGTTATCATTGGGCAGCCTGAATATTTCCAGTACATTGACACACTGTTCAGGGAATCCAACCTGGAGCTTCTAAAACAGTATTTCCAGTGGGTAGTGCTGAATAATTCCTCTCCATATCTCTTATCAGAGCTGGAAGAAGAGCACTTTGACATGTACAACCGCAAACTGAGGGGACAGGAAGTTCCCGAACCAAGGTGGAAGAAAGCAGTGCACACAATAGACCAGTTCATGGGCGAAGCCCTGGGGGAGATGTATGTAAAAAGGCACTTCGGGGAGGATTCAAGGAAGAGGATGGAAACCCTCATCAATGACATAAGAGAGGTATTTGTGGAGAGGCTCAAGGGCCTGCCATGGATGGGGGAGGCCACAAAGGAACAGGCACTCAGGAAATTTGAGAGGTTCAGGCCAAAGATAGGGCACCCTGCAAAATTCCGCGACTACTCTTCGGTGGAAATCTTCGAAAATGACCTTGCAGGAAATGTGAGGAGGGCAATTGAATTCGAGATCAACAGGACACTTGGAAGAGTGGGCCAGAAGGTGGACAGGAATGAATGGTTCATGACACCTCCAACCGTGAATGCCTATTTTTCGCCCCCTGACAATGAGATCGTCTTCCCCGCAGGAATACTCCAGCCTCCGTTCTTCGACCATGAAATGGACGATGCAGTGAATTATGGTGCCATCGGAGGAGTCATTTCCCATGAAATCACACATGGATATGATGACCAGGGCAGAAGGTACGACCTCAACGGAAATCTTGGGGACTGGTGGACAGACGAAGACAGGAAGAACTTCCTTGAGAGGGCAGATGAGCTTGGAAAGCTGTACTCTTCCCTCGAGATCTTCCCGGGATTCAACGTCAACGGGGAACTTACAATGGGTGAAAACATTGCCGACCTCGGGGGGGTCAGCATAGCATATGGGGCATTGCAGAGGCACCTGGAGAGAAACCCGCATCTCAGGAAGGAGAGGGACGGGCTGACGCCAGAGCAGAGATTCTTCATCTCCTGGGCACAGATATGGAAATCAAACCAGACGGAGCAGTACTCAAAGATGCTCATATCGATGGACCCCCATTCGCCAAACAGGTTCAGGGCGACCATACCGGTTTACAACCATCCTGATTTCGAGAAGGTTTTCACCCCCGATGGCGCTCCGGGTAAGAGCAATGGCGGAAGGAAAAAGATCGGGCTCTGGTAAGCCTTATTTTTTCCCATTATCATGAGATAATTTCTTCAGTTTTATGGACGCAAGACACCGTGGAGAGGCTTCTTGAGCCATATTTTTGTGGCTCCTCACGCTAAAAAGAATTAAATAGGCTCTCCAATCTCTTCAACAGATGGGCAAACGGTTAACATTAGCCTCTGAAATTCTTGACAGGATATCGGGAATCATGGATTATGAAATGCTGGTTTCCACATCCGGGATCAGGGAGGCAGATTCCAATTTCATGTGGGCCACCACATTCAGGGCTCCGGTTGGGATCAATTTCATAAATGATAAAGTGTCAATCATCCTGTTCCTTCCAGAGGGTTCAGAAAGCAGCAAGGATGTGAACCTGTTCTTCAACAGGGTTGGTGCAAAGCTGCAGGACGGCCTATGGCAGGTCAGGAGAAACCTTACCGAACTGAGTGATGTTTATGGGTCAGCGCTTAAGCTTGGGGTGAGCACATTCAGGAGCCTCATGGTGGATTATTCATACATCCACAAGGGCAGGTACCATGCACATTTCACTTTCAATTCAAGGGATCTCATGGACATTTCGTCCCTTATTGTGACATATTCTGACCTGGCAGACGGATACAGGGTGGAATACATGAGAAGGCTAAAGAACCATTCCCAGGTGTATGACTGGATCAATGCCAGGGACAAGGTAACAAATGTTACCCTGCAGATAGCAAGGGAGGGTGTCCATTCGGATGGAAACGACCCTTCACATGATGTTCCGTTCATACTCGCGAATTTTCTGGACGAACGCGGAACGAAGGGTATTGCATTATCAAATGGAAAGGCCCTCTCACAATTGCTTCAGAGCCATGAGGAATCCAGTATCGCTGAACACATAACTTCATTCTGGTCCACCAACGAAGTTCTCACTTACCTTGTATCAAGGCTTGCTTCCAATTACATTGTCATTTATGGCATGTACGGCCTAGCAGGCAATGATTCAATCAAGCTGGTAATTCCAGTTCCTGTGCAGCAGACCACCGCACTCATGATGCTCTTAAAGGATGCAATGGCAGATTTCACGAAGTGGGACCTCAAGCTGCTTGAGATTACGGATTATGACGTGGAATACGGGCAGTATGAGTAGGCATTTTTGAAGGAGCGAAAAAATAGCGGACCAGAGAAAGGTAATTAAATAGCCATATCTTGGCGGGTAAACCAATGGACAAGAAAAACTGCCACGCCTTCAGAGGG
>JAJZLU010000075.1:0-1520 GCA_021850545.1 Thermoplasmata archaeon
ACCCTCCATAAGAAGAAAAAGATACTCGTTTCAGCCCGGTGACGTTGTTGCATTTAATCATTCCAGGTTCTTGGTGGTAGGAGTGCACAATTATGGAAAATATGTAATAATAAGAAAAGGCGATGAGAAGATGGATGCTAATGTAAAAAAAGTAAAGTTGGTAAAATATGGGAGAGGAATACAATTTGCACCCCAATTCCTCCCCACGCTTGCGCATGGGGTCTCCTTGGGGATAGTGAGATGACATACGCTGACACTGATTTCTTCTTGGCCCTGCTGAAACCAAATGATTGGCTCAGGGAAAATGCTAGAAGAATAATGAAAGAAGAGCAGAGTAAAATATACACTTCGGAGGCCACATACATTGAACTGATGCTCCTAGCTAAAAGATACGGACTTGATCCGGTACGAATTACAATTGATGTGATGGCAATATGCAACGAGAAAAATGGTGAGTATCAAGCAGCAGCCGAACTGATAACACAAGGTGTGGGGGTCTTTGATTCCTTTCATGCAGTGCACTCAAATGGGAAAATAATAAGCTCCGACAAAATTTACAGGAAAATAGGCCTTAAACAAATTGATTTGTCTGGTGAAAAACCAGATAAACAGTGAGTGCTTAGATTGCTTCGATCAAGTCTTCAAAAAATTTGTCCGCTGAACTTTATGTGAGATAATTTAAGATCAGGCAGGCAAAAAAAACCCCGTGAAATTGGGTTCAATCTGGTCACGGAGAATAGTTTGCTTGCCAAAGGAATGAGCCCAACAGACAGAAATTCGGGAGCTTAACCACATTGCAATGCCGCCTATCCCTTAACGGTGTACTGCAATAGGAGGTTCTCAGCAAGGAAGATTGAAAATGCAGCATGATTCCCCTTGTCTCCCTCTTCAATCGCCTTGTAATACCTTTCCTTTATGGAAGATTCAATGATTACCGGCGGCAGCCGGTTTCTGAGAAGAACCCAGTTAAGTATGAGTCTAGCTGTGCGTCCGTTTCCATCGGTGAATGGATGCATGTTCACCATTCTGTTGTGCAGATATGCTGCGAGTTCGACTGGATGCAAGCTTGCCTTTAACTGGCGGTATTCCAAGATTAGTTTTTTTACCAGAAGTGGGGCCTCTTCTGCCCTTGGCGGCAAATGATCCGAACCTGCAATCAAAACATCACCATCCCTGAAATCGCCCTGTATCCTGCAGAGTGTATTCTTTGTAACCTCGACCTGAATCTTCTTCAGGAATGAAATGGTAAGCCCTCCTCTATGGGTGTTGACATATTGCCATGCATCAGCCGAGTTCAACGCCTCTATCACGTCGTTCGCGCTCGCCCCTTCAGGGGTCACCTTGTCAACCAGCAGGAGGGCCGTCTGCCTGAGGCTCATTCTGCTTCCCTCAATGGCGTTAGTGTTGTAGGTATATCTGACCAAGAAGTCTTTCGGCTGGATTGATTCAGGGCTTTTGTTGTATATTATGCTGGTCGCCATCAAATCGTCTATTCTTTCCAAGGTAGATTTTGGAAGCCA
>JAJZLU010000075.1:1530-3057 GCA_021850545.1 Thermoplasmata archaeon
ACATCGGTCGCCTGAGTAGTTCATTTTTAGGAATGGCCCTTCCGAGGAAGATTCTGTATTTCTTAACTTCTGTAGGGCTTATTCTGACATTCTTGACTAGGTAGTAGTACTCATAATTTCCATGGCGTTGCTTTTCAATGAATGACATTGTATGACTACAATATCAGATTATATTATAAATGTAGTCATAATGTCTACACAATTGATTAGACTAACGAGTGTAGTCATAATAAGTTGCAAGGCAATGCTTATCAGAGTCCAACTGAAATACCCATCGAGACTTTTACAACAAAGGAAATTCTTATGAGAGCCACTGGAGGGTTTCGATCCCCCGACCTGCTGATTACAAATCAGCTGCTCTACCAGCTGAGCTACAGTGGCGGCCTTCTGTGATAGGAATTAAACAAATAAAGTTTTCATGCAATATGCCTGATACGCATAGTCTGATGATTGCAAAGATAAGCAGACATTCACATCTTTCTTTACAAATAAGTTATAAGGGTTGCTCTTTTATATGCCCTGAAGATGGAAAATGCAGATGTTTTGATGTCGATACCTCCATCAGGAAAGCTGGTTCTCAGAGTAATCAGGGAAAGAAAAATAGCCAGGTTGCAGGAACTTCGCCAGGAGACAATGCTCCCTCAGAGGACTCTGCTTTATGCAATAAAGATTCTCAGGGAACTCGGCCTCATTGAAACACAGGTATGCATGAACGATGCCAGGCGTAGATTTTACTGTGTTAAACTAAAATGAAAACTGTTCGGTTAAACAACAATAATTAATAATGCACAAAAATGTCTCTCCATGGATCAAGTCCATGGGCTGAAGCAGATTCTCGGCGCCAATCTTTTAACAAGCAGGGAACAGAAAATACCGTTCCAGACGGATGCATCATATTTTCAGGGGCAGGAACCTCTCGCAGTGGCACTGCCAGAGAATGTGAAACAGGTTCGTGAGGTCATAAAGTTCTGTCAGGAACATTCTATTCCCGTAGTTGTCAGGGGTGGAGGCACGGCGTTAACCGGTTCTTCGATTCCATTCAAGGATTTCATTGTGCTCAGTATGGCGAAGTTTGACAAAATAATCGAAGTGAAGCCTGAAGACAGGTACGCTATAGTCGAGCCAGGCGTTAAACTTGATGCACTGAATCAATATCTCGCAAACTTCGGGCATTTCTATCCTCCGGATCCAGCCAGCTCCATGGCTGCTTCTGTGGGTGGTTCTATCTCCACAAATGCCGGGGGCCTGAGAGCATCCCTGTACGGCACAACAAGAAATTGGGTTCTCGGCCTGGAGGTTGTGCTCCCGAACGGGGAGATAGTCAAGGTGGGGGGCAAAGTACTGAAGAGAACTGCCGGATATGACCTCACATCTATGTTTGTTGGAGCAGAGGGGACTCTCGGAGTAGTCACGAAGGCAATACTGAAAATCTGGCCATTGCCTGAATCCAAGGGAAGAATACTCGCTTACTATGATACCATAGATAAGGTGGGAAAAGCCATTTCAAAACTTAAGGGGAAAGGAATC
>JAJZLU010000076.1 GCA_021850545.1 Thermoplasmata archaeon
AGGATACGACGCTGTCACAATAACACAGGTGGAAACAAGCACTGGGGTAAGGATGCCGTTGAAAGAGATTGCTGCTGCCATAAGGCCGTATGTGAAACTCATTATCGTCGACGGTGTGGCAAGCATCGGTGGGGAGAGGATGAATGCATCCCAGTGGAATATCGACATTTGCCTCACTGCCAGCCAGAAGGCCCTTGGGGCTCAGGCTGGCGCAGGCCTTCTAGTAGTATCCAGGCAGGCAATGGAAATGCTCCAGCAGCCCTCCATCTCTGGTTACCTCCTAGACCTGAGAAACTGGGCCAAGATCATGCAAAGCTACCTATCTGGGGGAGGTGGATATTTTGCGACCCCTCCAATAGGGACAGTATTCTCTCTCGCGGAGAGTTTCAGGAGAATTGAAATTGAGACCATGGAGGATAGGATAGCAAGGCACAGGACATGCTCAGAAGCATTCAGAAAAGGCATCATGGGTATGGGACTTGATGTTGTGGCTGCAGAACATCTCCGGAGCAGTACAGTAACCGGGGTATATCTGGAGAATGCAGACATTGGCAGGTTCCTTCAGGCAGCAATGGCAAAAGGCGTGGAATTTGCTGCAGGCGTCCATCCTGAAATTAAGGACAGGTACTTCAGGGTGGGCCATATGGGCTGGATTGAGCCTGCACACATCATGGTTGCCCTGAACGCAATAGAAGGTGCACTGGATTCCATTGGAAGGAAAGTCGAAAAGGACTCAGGCAAGCTGGCTGCAAAAAATGTGCTTGAAAAGACTATGATGAACTAATGCTCCAAATTCCCGCATATTGAAGGCAACCATTGCGGGATGCAAATTAATGTGCGCTCCTTTACTATAAATATGGGACATTGTAGGAGTGGTTTTCCTTTGAATGGATATGAATGTCCAGAGTTTTGCAGTGTCCTGATTCATATTAACTTTTTAAAGGCAGGTCCTTTGAAACTTTATCAATCCTGGTAACTGTATCCACTCTTGCACTGGGTGAGATATTTGCAGATTTGACATACCTGACTTCCTTTATTTCCGCATTCCTTTCCACAGTGATTTCATTGCATTCAATGATTCCGCAGTCTGCGTCCTTCTCTATGTTTACCTTGTCAGCGAATACGTCATCTACCTCGGCACCTTTCTCAAGGTTGAGGGTGCCGCATTCTACGGTTCCCTTTATCCTGGAATCCTTTTCCACATTGATTTCATAGGCTTTGATCTCTTTGGCCTCCAACTTTCCCGAAAGATCTATTCTGTGGGCTTCTATGGAACCAGCTACTAGTTTTCCAGAAACATCCAGCGTGTTTGACCTGATGGCTGACTGGATTTCACCTGAACCGCTTATCTTCAGTTCATTGCATTCGCAGGATTCCCTGATTTTCAAGGTTCCACTCACATCTACTGTATCCACTTTCACCGTGCCCGTAATCTTCCCAGAACCGCTAATTTCCAGGCTTCTCCCCTCTGCATTTCCATCTATGTTCAGCGATCCCGCCAAATCGATTCTCCGAAATTTGACGGGCCCAGTCAGTCTTATTGAACCCCCAATTGAGAGGTCTTCTATTTCTTGCATTATTTTATAGCCCAGGGATATAATTAAATATAACTCACAACTTGTGAGTTAATGAACAGATGCAGGCATGACATCATCAACGACATGCTTGGTGCCATTTCCACAGATTCGATGCGGATCACTGGCCTCTGCATGGCAGGCAACATTCCAGTGGACAGGGGAAAGGAGATTATCTGCTCTCTAGAAAAATTTGGGCTGATGTTCCACTCAGAGGAATCTGGGGAGATCGAGTACAGGATTACGGACAGGGGTTACCAATGGCTTGGGCTATATAGAATGATAAGAAAAGCCCTTCCATGATTCTGGGAAGCCATCAGCTAAGGCGTTCCACTTTCTGAACTGGCTTAAACAACGGTCTGAACGCTTTGGAACCAATGATAGTTGGCAGATCAGGGCAAAGTTATATTAAAGGAAGGGAATAACGCCTGATAGTTTGAACGGAAGCGTTTACGAAAGGGAGCTTGCAGGAATATTTTCCGGAACTGACAACGTTGTGCAGAAATATGCCAAGCGCCTAGATCTGGGCGACAGGGAGATCGCCCTTGGAATGCTTTCGAAACCATTCTTTGTCACAAGATCAGCAGGGTCACTCGGGGCAGATCTCATTGCAATGCGGCACGACTATTCCCTTGTCATTGAGGTCAAATCTTCCATCAATGATTCTCTTCTTTTCACTGAGGCATCGGGAAGGATGCAGGACCAAGCAAACCGCCTGAGGGATCTCTGCCAGAGGGCAGGGCTCTTCGTGGTGTACGCATACAGAATGAAAAGCGTACCAGGGGACCCATGGAAAATGTTCACAATCCCGGCAGAGCCTACCGGAAGAATACGTAACCTCTATGATATTCTTCCAAAAGTCGGGGAAACAAAAAATGGAAATTTCAGCCTGAAATGGAAAGAGGGTATGCCCCTCTCTAAACTTCTGGATTATATGAATCAGGAAATTTAGAGGGAGGCCCTTACGGCTTTCTCTATAACTTCAAGGCCCATGTCTGCCTGTTCCTCTGTGAGGTTAAGCGGGGGAATGAACCTCATGGCACTGAGCCCGGTAGGCAGCGTAAGAAGCCCATTCCTGAACGCATTCAATTCAAAGGCGTCTCTCAGCTTTGCATTAGGTTCCTTCGTCTTCCTGTCCTTAACAAAGTCTATTGCAAGCATGAGCCCAAGTCCCCTTACGTCTCCGATTGCATCGTACCTGCTGGCGAGTTCCTGGAGCCCCTTCTTGAGGTGTGCCCCGATCTTTGTTGCATTGTCAAGGAGCTTCTCCCTCTTTATGACCTCAATCGTTGCCACACATGCAACACTAGCCAGTGCGTTTCCTCCGAACGTGTTGGAGTGAAGAGACTGTTCAGGGAAATCAAAGGTGTCCTTTACTACAACTGCACCCATTGGAATGCCAGAAGCGATTGACTTTGCAAGGGACATAATCTCGGGCTCAACGCCGAAATGCTCTGAGCCAAAGAATTTGCCAGTCCTGCCAAATCCAGTCTGCACTTCATCCATTATGACAACTGCGTTGTTCTCATCAGCTAGTTTTCTGAGCTTCGTGTGGAACCCCTTTGGGGGCACAATGTATCCTCCTTCTCCCTGGATTGGTTCCACTATGAAGCCTGCGAGGTTGTCCGGGTGCACATAGGTGTGGAGCATGTAATCCTCAATGTAGTCAATGACCCTGTTCTCAAGCTCCTCAGGGTTTTCGTATCCATCAATCCCGAAAGGGTTCCGGTATGGGTTCGGGAAAGGGGCATGTTCAACACCGGGCATTGTGGGGAAGAACCCCTTCTTCTGAATGGACTTGGATGCAGTGAAGGCAAGGGCTCCCTGTGTCCTGCCATGGAATCCCCCGATGAATGCTATAAACTCCTGCTTCTTGGTGTGCGCTTTCGCAAGCTTTATTGCGGCTTCGTTTGACTCAGCACCGCTATTGCTGAAGAATACCTTTTTGTGGAATGAACCCGGCGTACTTTCTGAAATTGCTTTGGCCGCGTCCACCTGCTCCCTGTAATAATAATCAGTTCCAGCAAAATGCCAGAGTTTGTCCAGCTGTTCTGCAACCCTGTCCCTTACGTAGGGATGGATGTGTCCGACGTTAGTTACACTGATCCCTGTGGAAAAATCAAGATAAACATTGCCGTCAGCATCCTCAACAAAGGCCCCTCTTGCTCTCTCGGCAACAATTGGGAGCGATTTCGTGGTTTTCACCAGGTATTTTGTGTCTTCCTCAACAATTTTCCTGGCATTTGGTCCCGGTGGAGTGACCTTGATAGAAATCTTGCTCATTTTCTCTCCAGATCGTGTTTCTTTGATCATATTGATCATTTACTTATATGAGTCAATATTATATATTTTATCAAATGAAAAACGCATGTTTCGTACGAATCTCGCATTTCAGATATATGTGCAACCATAGATTTCTTTTTAATGACCTGTTTAATGCTACGGCGTACCCATGCCTGGCAACTTGAAGGAAATAAGGGATTTCTGCAGTGACGAACTGACTGACCTTGAGTTCTACAAGGCCCTTTCTGAAAGGGTGAAAGACGACAATCTCAGGAAAAACCTGTTAAGGCTATCTGAGGTGGAGAAACAGCATTCGCAGTTCTGGATTTCATACCTCCATAAGCATGGCGTTGATACTTCCCGGCTAAGGCCGAAAAGGACAAAGATATTTTTCATGCTATTCCTCTTCAGGGTCCTGGGGCTGGGGCTCGCAGTAAACCTCCTTGAATACGGCGAAGTGGAAACAGTAGCCAAGTACAGGGATTATGCCTCCAGAACAGGAGAAGATGAGGAATTCAGGAAGGGAATCGAGCGGATCATAAGCGAAGAGATCGAGCATGAAGATGTCTTCAGCTATACCCTGGAGCAGAACAAAGAGAAGCTTGACCGGAACAGGGACATAATTTACGGGATAAGCGACGGCCTTGTTGAAGTGCTGGCTGCCATTGCCGGGCTTACAGCGCTGCTCACAAACCATCTAGATGTTGCTTTGGGTGGCCTTGTGGTCGGTGTTAGCGGAACAATGAGCATGAGCGTTGGCGCGTACCTTGCCAAGGATTCCGAATCACAGTACAAGATTTCGTCTCTCAGGAGAAACGCAATACTGAAAAACAGTACCCATGACCGCGATAAGGTTGACCAGTACAGGGGGGAATCAAGAAGGTCCGCAATGAATGTGGGCATGTTCTACATCCTCGGGGCAGCAATCCCGATACTTCCGTTCCTTTTCCTGCAGAGGGATGTAGCACTGGTTCTTGCGATCATTCTGGTCGCTGTCACCCAGGGACTTGCAAATTCTATTATAGCTATTTCCATGAACATGAAGATACTCAAGGAAGCACTCAAGGCATCAGGCCTTGCATTGCTGGCTGCGCTTGCATCTTACCTGGTTGGGCAGGTGTTCCACATAATACTCCACGTGTCCCTGGTGTAGGTAAGCAGCAGATAGGGGTATTGAGGGTGAAAAATGTCTGAAAACTCCATACTGATACAGGAACTCTACAAGAACTACGGGGAAGTCCGCGCGCTGGACGGCATAGGGCTGGAAATCCCTGGCGGGCAGATTTTTGGAATACTGGGCCCCAATGGATCAGGCAAGACCACTCTCCTGAAGATCATAACATCAATTCTTGACCCCACATCAGGCATTGTGAGGGTTAACGGGATCAGCGCAAAGGATGATCCCATGAAGATCAAGTCCATAATAGGATACGTCCCTGAGACGCCAACCCTGTATGAGTCACTTACTCCTGTGGAATTCCTTGGATTCGTTGGGTCAATCAGGAAAATAAACCATGATATCCTTACGGAGAGGATCTACAGGTTTGCAAGGGCATTTGAGATCGAGGACAAGTTAAACGATTTTATCGGTTCCCTCTCATTTGGCACAAAGCAGAAGGTGGCAATCATTTCTGCATTCCTTCATGACCCGGCCGTCATTGTGCTGGATGAAGGAATGAATGGCCTCGACCCAAGGTCGGCAAAGATACTAAAAAACCTTCTGCTGGACTATGTCGCCTCTGGGCGGACGGTTATATTTTCCACACATGTACTTGAGGTTGCTGAAAGCGTATGCCACAGGATGGCAATAATCTACAAGGGAAGGATAGTGGACGTGGGCACCCTCAGGGAACTCAGGGAATCAGCGGGGGCAAAGGACGCGAACCTTGAGGATATTTTCCTCAATGTCACTGGCGACAGCGACCTCAAGCCTGTGATCGAATCCCTTAGAGAGACGCTGAACAGATGAAGAGCCTTATCTGGGAACTGAGCAGCAGGATCGTCGGCGAGCAGAGATATCTTGCACTGAAGGACTCTACAAAGTTCCAGCAAAGGGCCAGCGCTTCAACAAAGCAGGGTTACCGTTATATCCGGAGGCTCATACGGACAAGTTATGCTGTCACATCAGTAATGATGTTCATTTTCTCCTATCTGCTTGTAATAGCGAATAATGGCGTTAACAACCCAATCGCCCATGTGCAGCTCATCTCCTTCGTCATTTACGCCTATATCTTCATTTTCAGCCTTTACAGCGTCATAATGTTCATCAACATAATAAGGGGTTACGGCCTCTTTGAGCCCATTAAACCCCTGCCCACAAGCATCGGCCATCAGGTGCTCCACATTTCATGGTTCGTCTATAATGGTTCCAGCAGCCTTTTCATTGTAGTCCCCCTAATTTACGAATATACCATCCTCACCCATTCTTACTTCGCCATTCCACTGGGCATAATATGGGCCTTTGCCACAATGGCCCTTGGCTATATGTGTGGGGTGATTCTGGTGACTTACATAGGGGGCAGGCATCACCACACCAAGAGGGGGAAGCTTGGCGCCCTCTCCAATATTGCTAGGATACTGGGCGTAATCATTGCCTTCGTGATCTTTGAGATTGCCCTCCAGGAGCCGGGGAACCTTCCAGCCCTGCCGCCAATCTCATTCTACCCCTACTACATGTTTGTGCCGCTAATCAATATCTCATATACGGCATTCCCTGTTTCCTATCTTTTCGGCACCATCATGACTGAGATCCTGGTAACTGTCTTTTACGCAGGGATCATAGGGGTAATGTTCCTGAAGTTCAACAGCATAATCTTCGGCAGGATAACAAACCAGGAAAGCCAATCAAGGCCAGCACCTGATGGGAACAGCAGGAAAGCCATAGTCCACGGGTTCTACAGGAACACTTTCATCAAGGATATCAGGAATATATTCCGGAAACCACAGAACGCTACCCTCATAATCCTGCCAGTCATTTTTGTCACACCCACACTTTTCCAGCTATTCTTCTACTCATCCAGCGTTTCATTTGGCTCAGTATCACTGTACTACGCATTGATGTCCATAGTGGTTGTCTCATCTTCCTTCTATGCAATTGCCCTGATTATATCGGAGGGAAACGGGATCAGTGTACTGCAGTCACTTCCACTGAAGGTGAGCGAGATCATTTACTCTAAGAATATTGTCGGGACGGTTATTTTTGCCTCCATAGTTACTCCAATTTCTATTCTTTTCCTTATGAAGGAATCTCCCGGCGTACTGGTGATGTTCCTGTTGCCAGCAAATCTTGTCGTGGTTTACGTATACACGTCATTATTCAATATCCGCAGGCTCGTCAGGAAGCTCCCAAAAGGTGCATCGACGGTGAATTTCTACTCATTTGGCGGCGGCATAGCGCTTACAGTAATGTTCCTCATCACAATGGCAATGGCGGTTGTTCCCACTGGCATTGCAACAGCGATCTCCCACGAGGTTGCCATTGGAACCTTCTCCCACCCACTGTTCTTTTACATGTCAGCACTGGCCCTTAATCTAGGGGCGCTCTTCCTCGTCATGAACGTGGTCAACAGATCCCTTTAGCCAATGCACGGCTGTTTGGAAAACATGGACTGTACGAAGTTTCAGCGATCCCAGAAAGGATTATAAGCAGTTTTCAAATTCACCCCTATTCGTGATGATTAATGGTAAATGTTAAGGAAGTACCTCCAGATCTCCTCATGAAGCAACTCACTGAGGAATTCAAGAAGAAGAAATTAGAGGTTCCAGAGTGGACCGACTACCTTAAGGCAGGCATCCACAAGGAGAAATCATGGGATGATCCAGACTGGTTCTACACCAGGCTCGCATCCACCTTGAGAAAAGTATACGTCAAGGGGCCAATCGGCATATCTAAATTGAGTGAGGAATATGGCGGCAGAGTGGACCGTGGCTCCCAGAGATACCATCCAGGAAAGGGAAGCAGATTCATAGTAAGGCAGATGCTTCAGACCCTTGAGAAGCTGGGATATGTCAAGAAAGACAGGAAAGGCAGATCAATTTCCCCTGAAGGGGCATCAATCCTGGACAAGGCATCAAAGGAGGCTATGAAATCCCTTGCCCAGTCAGATCCTTCGCTCGAGAAATATCTATGAGTGATAGGAAATGGATAACGAAGACGAACTTGAAGCATTAAGAAGAAAGAAGCTTCTTGAGATGCAGGGAAACCTGTCAGAGCAGAAGCAGGCCGAGGAACAGCAGAAAGCACAGGATGCTGAAAGGGCAAAGAGGGCTCAGATCCTGAGGCAGATACTGGCTCCAGATGCCAGGGAACGTCTTTCCAATGTAAGGCTGGTAAGGCCGGATATAGCAGAAAATGTTGAAAACCAGCTGATCCAGCTGGCATCCATGGGCAGGATAAACCGCCTGCTAACTGATTCAGACATTAAAGATATCCTTGCCAGGTTAACAGACACAAAAAGGGAAACAAAGATAGAGAGGAGATAATAATGAGCAGAAACAAGGAACTTGGCCGAAAAACAAGGCTATTGAAGAGAGTAAAGGAAAACAGGAGAGTGCCTGGCTGGGTCATGATGAAGACCGCCAGAAGAGTTACTTCCAATCCAAAGAGAAGGAACTGGAGAAGGAACAGTCTTAAACTTTAACGGTGGCATTTATGGTAGAGAATGAATTAACCAATGAGATAGTGCTCAACGTCCCGCTCAGGGCCGCAAAGAGATCATCATCAACAAGAAGGGCTGACACGGCCATAGAGATTCTCAAGGAGTACGTGTCAAGAAACACGAAGGTTGATAAGTCCAAGATATGGATTGACAACCGCGTCAATGAACTAGTATGGGCTCAGGGCAGGGAAAAGATAAAATCAAAAATATCCGTCAAAGTCATTAAATTGCAGGACGGAACGGCAGAAGTAATTCTGCCATGATATCCACCTAAATGATACAAAAAATCTCAATTTTAAGGAGCAATTTCATAGGCGTTTATGGCAGAGCTTGGGAAGACGTAGTATTTCTCCCCACCAATGTAGAGGATGAAGTTGCCGCACAGATATCTGAGGGCCTGCAGGTTCCCGTGGAAAAGCTTCTCATAGATAATTCTGGCCTGGTAGGCACTTTCATTGCGCTGAACTCAAACGGGATTATTGCCCCAAGCATGGGATCAGACCACAAGTTTTCAGATTTTCTGCAGGGCCGGAATATTGTTTTCCTGAAGGACAAGATCAACGCAATCGGAAACGATGTGATTGCAAACGACCACGCGGCAATGATCCACAAGTCTTTCACGGCATCCTCCCAGAAGAAGATCGAGGACGCCCTTGGCGTTGAAGTTGTGAAAGGGACAATCGGTGGCATAAAGACTGTAGGAAGCGCTGCCACACTGACGAAGAAAGGTATGCTTGTGACGCCGGAAGCAACAGAGGAGGAAATGCGATCCCTGTCTGAGTTATTCAAGGTTCCGGTGAAGGAAGGCACAGCCAATTTCGGCAACATGTATGTTGGCTCATCTATCATTGCAAACAGCAAAGGGGTTTTCGTGGGAAAGGACACTACCCCAATAGAAATCGGAAGAATAGACGATATCCTTTCCTGATTTTGCCGCCCTTACAAGGTTCCCGCTGGCATTATTTCTGAAATCCTGATGAGGGGAATCAGTTTCACGCTGTTCGATTCAAGCAGTTCCCTGCCGCCTTCCTCCCTGTCCACTACACAATACGCCCTGTTCACCTTTGCGCCGTTTTCCCTCAGGTAGTTTACGGCTTTCATTATGGAACCTCCTGTTGTGACAACATCCTCAATGATCTCAATTTCCTCCCCATTTGAAATTTCGCCTATGGTGAGCTTTCCTGTCCCATGCTTTCTCTCCTTCCTTATTATGAGGTAGGGCAGCCCTTTCCTCATTGCGGTTGCAACAAGAATTGGCACCGCTCCCAGTTCAACTCCTGCTATCTTGTGTTTGCCGATGCTGGTTGTGAAGATTTCAGATATCAGGCCGAGAATTTCAGGATCCGTGGCGGCGTCTTTAATGTCCACATAGTATTTTGAGTGTTTTCCAGAAGTGAGTACAAAATCGCCAAACTTGATTGCCCCAGATTTAAGGAGTTTATCAGAAAGTTTTTTGTTGAGCTCTTCCATGAAAATGTGATCCTTAGGATATGTATAAGCCATGTGCGGATTGGTTGAAGGAGAGATTGCACTTCATCCCTTCTGCTTCAATGGCTTAACTTCAGGGTAAACTTGGGAAGCATTTGGCCATGGACACTTACGGAAAGAGGATAATTTCAGTAACTGGAATGGGGACTTTCCTTTCGGTGGTTAATTCATCATCCCTGATCATTGCAATTCCGGCGATCATATCAGGCCTTAGAATATCATTCTTCCTTGCAATCTGGATTATTGTGGCATATTCCCTTGCCCTGACTGTCCTCACGCCAATCCTTGGGAAATACTCAGACATTGTTGGAAGGAAGAGGCTCTATTCCCTTGGTTACCTCGTCTTTCTGGCCGGTTCCATAATATCCGCTGCAGCAACAGGCGGAGGGATGCTGCTTGCAGGGAGGGTAATCCAGGGAATTGGGGGAGCTTTCCTGTTCTCAAACAGCCTCGCCATCATCACAGACACCTTCAAGTCTGTTGAACTGAGAGGTGCTATGGGCGTCAATACGGCAATTCTTGCAATTGGGACCTCCATAGGCCCCCTGCTTGGAGGCATTCTTACAGTGGTTACGTGGAGGGCCATTTTCATCTTCAACATACCAATCTCACTTGCCGGATATGTACTTTCAAACCGCTTCATAAGGGAAGTGAGCCATGAAAGGAGAGGAGAAATTGATGGAATGGGGGCGCTCTTCCTTTCCCTGACTGTAATCATAGGCATAATTTTCCTGACAATCATCCCGGGCACAGATCTCCTATCGCCACTGACACTGCTCCTAATCGCAGGGTTCGCTGTATTCTTTGCCCTGTTCTGGTACCAGGAGCGTATCTCCATGAGGCCAATACTGAACCCTGAAATCCTCAAGAACCCAACAATTGCAATATCCACGCTTGCCCTTGTGATGGCCACTCTGTCCCGGTTCTCAGTTATCCTACTTTTCACACTCTTCTACCAGGGGCCACTTAGGTTATCCGCCCTCACTGCTGGGATTCTGCTGATCCCCCTAGCTGGTTCCATGGGAGCCCTCAGTTATATGTCGGGGCACCTTAAGACAAAATTTTCTGACATGTTTCTCGAAAATCTCGGCCTTTTCCTGACCGGTGCAGGCTCAATTTGGGCCGCAGTCCTGGTTCTGTTCAGGCTCCCATACTTCCTTTACGCTCTGCCCATGATTGTTGTAGGGGCTGGAAGCGGGCTATTTTACACCCCCAACAGTACTGTAATAATGCTGTCTGCGCCTGCTCAGCTCAGGGGAGAGACTGCCGGCCTCAGAACGCTGATGGTAAACCTTGGTTCGGTCATGGGGCTAACAATTGTGTTCCTCATAATTACAGCAATGATCCCGGCTGGAATAGTAGATGCAATATTCCTTGGGATAGGGCAGCGGTTGCAGGAGTCGTACATTTCAATGTTCTATTCTGCTTCGGCAATAGTGTTGTTCATCTCTGGAATTATTTCCCTCATCCCGGTTCCCCTGATCATGGGGCGGAAACCCCGCAATTGATAGAGTGTGTCTGACAACCACAGACAAAATTGATGCTATTCTCGGGGCCAATATTTGTTATCTTGTCAGACAAAAAAATTATATAACCTAGTTATTATCTTATCAGACATATGGTAGACATAGTTGACCTTCTCTATAAATCCGCAATGGAGAATTCAGAACAGCCGCCCCACTTAACAGTGGAAAGTGAAGAAGACAACTTCATTTCTCCGGAAGACCGCGAAATCCTCGAAATTGCCAAAAGGCTTAGAGTGAGGATTAAGATCGTAGGATGCGGCGGTGGCGGATCAAACACTATCAACAGGCTTTCAAGCGAAGGAGTCGATGGCGCTGACCTCGTTGCCGTAAACACAGATGCAAACCACCTGACGACAATAAGATCAAAGCACAGGATGCTAATAGGGAAAAAGAGGACAAGAGGGCTTGGGACAGGGGCCATCCCAAAGATTGGGGAAGAAGCGGCAATAGAAGACCTTCCCCAGATACAGAAGCTCGTGCAGAGGACTGACATTGCTTTCATCACCTGCGGGCTCGGCGGCGGCACCGGAACAGGATCTGCCCCAATTATAGCAAAGGCAGCGAAGGATGCTGGCTCCCTTGTAATTTCAATTGCAACCCTTCCGTTCACTGCAGAGGGCCAGATAAGAATGGAAAATGCCATCGCTGGCCTTGAGAAACTGTCACTCTACTCAGACACTGTTATAGCCATTCCAAATGACAAGCTCCTGAAGGAAGTTCCAAAGAGGCCAATTCAGGAAGCATTCCAATATGCAGACTCCGTTCTTTCGGAAGCCATGAAAGGCATTACTGAGCTGATAACTAAGACCGGCCTCATCAACCTTGACTATGCCGACATAAAGACCATAATGAAGGATGGAGGCGTAGCCATGGTAGGAATCGGAGAAGCATCCGGAGGCGGAAACCGTGTCCTTTCAGCAGTTAACGATGCAATATCCTCACCCCTAGTGGAGGCAGACATAACAGATGCCAAGAACTGCCTTATAAGAGTAATCGGCGGCCCGAACATGACCATGAGCGAGGCTGAAAACGCAATGTCAGAGATACAGAAGAGGATTGACAAGGAAGCCCGTATCATCTGGGGAGCCAGCATTGAACCTGAAATGGGGGACAAGATCAAGGTTCTTGTGCTTCTCACCGGAGTCAAGTCACCATACATGCTTTCTGGCAGGAACGAGGCCCGGAACATCCGCAAACTCCTAGGCGGATTTGACGAGGACCTTGGCATAGATATGGTCCAGTGATTTTAAAGCTGAATATCCCACCCTCCATCTTTTTTTTGAAAAACTTTAATTTAGGATAAGGGCTTAAGTAACTTCAGGAACCACTTGAATTCAAAACTGGTTGTGGCGGTTGACGTCTTTGACTGCAACTTTGCCCTGGATCTTGCCAGGGAGATAGGAAAGGAAGTTTTTGCGATCAAGGTAAACTGGCCGCTTCTCATGGCCAGGGGCTCATCAATTGTATCCGAGCTGGGCCAGTACACTAGGGTAATCTGTGACCTGAAGATTGCTGACATTCCCAACACAAACAGGCTCATTGCGGGAAGGGTGGCCGAAGAGGGAGCCTGGGGGGTGATAAGCCACTCATTCACCGGTGAAGATTCGCTCAGGGCAGTGGTTGAGGCGGCCGGGGATACAAAGGTGTTTTCCGTGGTTGCAATGAGCCACCCAGGGTCGTCTGAATTCATCTACCCAAGTACCGATGCGCTCATTGGGCTGTCAATTAAGGCGGGGGCATATGGCCTCATAGCACCAGGAAATGATTATTCAATGCTCTCGCGCATAAGGTCAAGGACTAGGGACCAGGTACTGATGACTCCAGGCATAGGTGCCCAGGGCGGTTCACCAGAGGAAGCCCTGAAACACGGCGCAGATCTTCTCATAGTCGGAAGGGCAATATACAATGCAGAAAAGCCCATAGAGGCGGTAAGGGAGTTCAATGCTGCCATTTCCAGCTTTAAAGGGCAGGCAGAAAATAAACAATTATCATAATTGGGATGACGAACATTATGAGATATATATAGAAGGACATGTAATATGCCTTGAGAGCTCTCTTCACGTCACCCACAGACGGCTCGAACCCATTTTCATTTATTATGTAATAGCCGCTTTTTTCAAGCCTCAGGTTAAGTGAGGAAGCCATAGAGCCCATTGCCCAGCCGTTGTTGGGGCTGTCAGTAGAGGTCCTTGCGGCTATGAATGAGATGCTGTTGACCCTGTAGTTCAACAGCTCAGTGCCCATCATTATGAAAAGCGCTTCTATTTTTGATGGGATATAGTTTACAACAGTGTGGATGATGGCTGGCCACTTTCCGAAGTCTATGTTCCTGCGGTTCTTCTGGCCAACAAGCGTATCAACGACATTTGTGACCCTGGAGATGAATGCGCCAACAATGCCAAAGAAAGCAAAGTAGAAAAGGGGCGCAAATACATCATCGAGCAGGGTTACCGAAATAGTTTCAATGACCGCGGAGGAAATTCCTGAAGCATCAAGCCCTGTTGTATCCCTCTTAATGATCCTTGAGGCAAAAGTCCTGGCCTCCTCAATCCTCCCTTCCTCCAAGGCTTTCACCACAGGGCTGATGTCCTGCCCAATTGAGGTAAGGGAAAAGGATGCCTTGAGCAGAATTATTGCGATGATTGCATATGCAATGAGAAAAGCATAGGTTGCGTAAAGGACCACATAGATGAGTCCCCCAAACATTGCACTGATAAGGAGCAGGTATAGGAGCCCCGCCGCCTGCTTATTCTCAATAACCCTGAGATATGGGTCAAGCGTCTGCCCAACTTTTCTTATGACGGTCACTGGATGAACATATTTCCTCGGCTCACCAAACAGGAAATCTATGGCTATGGCTCCTAGAAGGATGGCAAGCGATATCTCCAGTGCAAGACCTGACATATAAACACTGATTCCCGGTTATTTCACAATGGCTCAGCCAATAAAAGTTTTGGTCTTACCTTAAGTACAGATATTTCGCTTAATGGTCCATGCGCACAAACAACGGGAATGCTTTGGGCAGAATTCCAAAGGAAATGCTAAGAAAAATCAATCACAGAGACGATTTACAGAACTTGGCTGAGCAATTTCGCAAGTAGAAAGGTATTTATTTCAATCGGGCATTCTGAAAAAGCTTTTGCGTGATTGGTGAGTATGAGCGAGCTTCTAGAAGACTTTGAGCAAAAACGTGAACTTATCAGAAAGATAGTGGAAGAACACATTGGAAAGAGAGACGACGCTGCTGGTGAGAGCCACAGGTTCGCTGAGGAAAGAGACATACTTAACAACAAAGTTCGCGAAATGCGCGAAGAAGTCAAGAAAAAGATTTCTGAGAAGAATGATCTCATAGAGCAGGTACAGAAACTTCGCGCAGAAAAGGAAGAACATTATAAGGAATTATCCGAACTCAGGAAAGAATACCGCAAGATCCGTGACGAAACAAATGTTGAAGGCGTTGACAGAAGAAATCTGAGAACCAAGGAAAAGGAACTCCAGAGGCTGGAGACAAGGCAGCAGACAACCCAGCTGGAAAAGAAGGAAGAGGCCAAGGTAGTTTCTGAAATCAGGAAGCTCAGCAACGAGATCAGGCAGATGAAGAACTTCAGGGAGAAGGAACTTGAAAGCAACGACTCCATAAAGGACCTCAGCCAGAAAATAAACGGTGAAAGGAAGAGCGGAGAAACCCTGAAGAAGGAAATTGATGAGATTTCCAAGAAGATAACCGCTATCAGCGAAGACATCAATAAGAGCCTTCAGGACCTTGACGAGACCAGAAAGAAAGCTGATGAATACCACGAACAGTTTGTTAAATTCAGCCAGGAATCCACAAAGGAACACGAAGCTTTCATCCAGGCTAAGAATGACCTGAGGGATCTTGAGAAAGTCATTTCCAGCCTAAGGACAAAGGCCAAGGCATCAAAGAAGAAGGAAAAGGAAGGGGAACTCCAGAAGAAGGCAACCACACTCTTTGACAAGTTCAAGAATGGAGAACAGTTGACAACCGAGGATCTTCTCATTCTCCAGAAAGCCGGATTCCTCTAAAATTAAAAAATCAGTTCTCCTCTTCAATTATTTCTGAAGAGAGAGACACATTATACACTCTTGAATTGCTCTGCAGGTTCAGTTTCGGCGCAAGAACGCTTTCATGTATCTCGCATTTCTGGCCAATGACTGTGCTTTTCATTATGACGGATTTTTCAATCCTTGACCCATCCAGAACCTTGACGCCATCCATGAGGATTGAATCCTTAATGACAACATCATGCCCGATCTGGACACCATCGTAAATTGCCGACCCTTCAATGACCGTACCATTCATTGACGTAACCCTTTCCCCGATGAACGTTGGGCCTAGGAGAGTTGTCCCAGTGAAATGGCGCAGGGAGGAGTTGATAATGAGCTTCCCCGATGCCCCGCTCTCAGAAAATGTATGGCCATATTTTTCAGTCATCAACTGATTTGCCCGGATCATGTCGTTTGGCCTCCCCGTGTCGAGCCATGTGCCTTCTCCAACATATCCATGGATCTTCATGCCGTTTTCAAGGAGTTTGGGGAACAGCTGCTTGGCAAAGTCGTAGGGTTCTCCCTCCGGTATGAGTTTTAGTATCTCCGGCTCAATTATGTAGAGGCCAGCGTTTATCAGGTTTGAGAATGCCTTTTCAGGGGATGGCTTCTCGAGGAATCTGGTGATCACCCCGTCCTTCATTTCAACGATGCCGAACTGGGATGGGTCATCCACGGTCGTAAGGGCAATAGTGAGCTTAGATTTTCTCTCCCTGTGGAATTCCAGTATATTCTTGATATTGAAGTCAGCAAGTGTGTCACCGCTTCCGACTATGAATGTGTCATCTATGAATTTCGAAACGAGCTTAATACTGCCTGCGGTCCCGATTGGTTCCCTTTCCACGGAAAAAAGAATGTTCTGGTCAGGGTGCTTGAACTTGATCACTCCGTCAATGAGAGCTTCAAACTTGTATCCCGCCGTAATGATGGCATCCTTGATCCCAGCCTCGTAGTAGGAATCAAGTACATAGCCTATGCATGGCTTTCCGGCTATGGGCACCAGTGGCTTTGGAATGGAATATGTAATGGGCCTGAGGCGGGTGCCTTTCCCTCCCGCCATAATTACAGCTTTCAGTGACACCCGCAAATATGGGTTTTAACCACATTAAGATTTCTTTTGGGAACTATTTTGGAATATATTATTTAATCATGATGTATAATAAACATTATTGATGCATTTTATAGGATAAATTCATATTAGTAATGTCCTTCACAGGTTAAATGAACAGAACAGTCTATCTTGTTCCTTACTGGATCCTGAATTTTACAATAGGCCTTGGATGGTTCTCCCTTGCCCCTCTAGTACCCGGGCTTATTTCGCAGTTCTCCGTAGGGCTTTCATCCATTACCCTCCTCATTTCCATATATGGATACACCATGGTCGTATTCGCACTTGTTTCCGGATACCTTTCTGCAAAGTTTTCCGTAACCAGCTCTCTTATTGCAGCGGCAGTCATTTCAAGCCTGGGACTTTTTCTCAGGGCAATTTCGCCGAACTATGAATTCCTGCTTGTTGCCCAGATCATAGCCGCCATTGCCTACCCGCTTGCGCTCGGCCCGGTCGGGTCACTGGCACAGTCCATAAGCAAGGAAAGAAGCCACATGATCGTCGGGGTCAGCGTAGGGATACTTTTCCTGGGGATGTCAGTTGGCTCATTCCTCACTCCTTCTATCTTATCATCATTGGGCAGTATAGACCATGTATTCCTGTTTGACGCGGCATTATCACTTTTGGCACTTGTTACGCTTCCACTGGTTACAGGGAAATACCCAAGAGATTATGCAGGGCGTTCCCTCAGGGGAGTATTCAAGGCGGGTATGTTCAAGAACTGGTACGTGGGGCTTATAATATCTTCATTCTCTGTAATGTTTGGAGGCATAGCGGCAGTGGCCCTTGGGGCATTCCCGGCTCTTGCTGCAAACAATGTCTCATACTCCGGTGTTCTCACAGGGCTGTCATTCCTGGGTTCTGCCTTTGGAGCAATTATCCTGCCTCCAATATTTGAGTCTATCAAGAGGGTGAGGACTGGAATGGTCCTCACATCACTAATTGCAGTCATATCAATGGCACTTTTGGGGTATGGGCTGGCATATAGCGGCAACTATAGCATCCTCATGGCATCATTCTTCTCATTCGGGTTCTTCGGGAACGCATACTGGTCAATGGCTTTGACCTCGACAACCAGGTATTCCCCGGATCCCGCCCAGGCAGGCTTTGCAACCTCTATGTACAGCGTTGCCACAAATCTCGGCGTTGCGTTCATACCGACCTTCTTAGGGCCATTTTTCCTTGGAAACCACAGCTCAGGGGTGGGAATTGTTGTCGGAGCAGTTGCGCTTGCCTTCATACTATCATTCTTCCTGAAGGTTTCATCAGCGGGGAAGGCAGGAAATCCCGAAGCACAGGCAAGCCAGGCCTAATGGGTTCGTTGGGACCCACATTTCTTTTTTTTAACACATAATTTTGTAACACGTCTGCAAAGGAACGTTTAAGTCAACGTAATCATGAGCACATATAGTGTCTGACAATATAATAGGAGTGAAATAATGGTTCTCAGCTACCCCCCCTTCCTTACTCCATATGCAGCTGAGGTCACAATGATTCTAGTATTCATAGATGGCCTTCTTTTCGGACTTGCCCTTAAGAAAGCCTTTGTCTCGGTTGTTCTCATAATGGTGGCCCTTGTGATTGCATATTTCCTCGGGCTGGCATTTGTGCCAAACATTTCACTCAGTACAGTCGTGCATCAGGTGATGGCATATTCCACTTCAGTGCATTTTGGAAGCCTCATAGTCTCTTTCACAATCGTTATTTTTTTCATAGGACTTGGCCTCGGCTTATGGAAAGGGTGAGCATCCGGTGCCCTCCTTTTTCCAAAAATTTTCCTTTGTCGGCGGGCCTCCCGGTCCAGGCGCTTTTTGCTTTCACAATAGTATCATGCAATGTTCCATGGGTCTCAGCCCGATGGGTGGCCGCCGATTATTCTCGTGCATTGCCATTTGGAAATGCTTGGGTTAAAAAAGATTAAAAAATTGGTGATGGCAGCAGTTTTCCGGACTCACTCCTCACTCTTGAAATAAGGGACTTTGAACTTGGTTCCCTTGAGGATGAGGCTCTTTGAACTCTTGTATCCAGCATCTGCATGTCTTATAACCCCTATTCCAGGATCTGCATTGAGAACCCTGCCGATCTTCTCAGCAGCCTCATCTGTGCCGTCAGCGACCATGACAAATCCTGAATGGATTGCGTTTCCAATGCCTGTCCCGCCCCCATGATGAACTGACACCCATGTGGCGCCGGAAGATGCATTGAGCAGCGCATTGAGTATTGGCCAGTCTGCAATTGCATCACTGCCGTCAAGCATGGCCTCGGTTTCCCTGTAAGGCGAGGCAACCGATCCCGTATCATGGTGGTCCCTTCCAATGGCCACAGGCCCCGAAAGAATTTTCTTCTTCACCATCTCGTTTATGAGAAGCCCGATCTTTTCCCTGAGGCCGTAGCCTGCATAGCATATCCTTGCGGGAAGCCCCTGGAATTTAACCTTCTCCTTTGCAAGCTTGAGCCATT
>JAJZLU010000018.1:0-976 GCA_021850545.1 Thermoplasmata archaeon
ATAGCCTTGACTTCGTTCCGTCCATAACGGTATTCAAGTGGAGAAACAGACACAAAGCCATATTAGATTGATTCACTAAAAGCTTTTTGAAGCATTTCAGATTAGCTTCTAATCCTGCCTTGAAACTAATCAATATATTAAACGTGAAGAGGGATGCCTGAATAACACTTCTCACTAAAATTTCACATATCTAGAGAATGATTGTCATTCATGGAAAATAACTATTATCATCTGAAGAAACGATGGGCGAAATATATACTTATTATGAAAAACGTCAGATAAATTACAATTTAACTTTTGTTTCCAAAATACAACCAAAAAATTATTTATCAATATTCAATTATATTTTCTAATGCTTGAGTCTTCTAGAGCCTATCTTCTGAAATTTGACCGTGCTATTGTACCGATGGCCAAAGGAGACCGTTCCAGAGTGGTTCTTGACCTTGCATTTTCACTCTCAAATGTGTACAACACCGAGATAACAGCCCTTACTGTGAAGGAAGAGGTAAAAGAAGTAACCTGGAGCGATAAAGTGAATGTCATCATCAACGCTTACAGGGACGGTAAGGACAAGAACATCAAAGTCATACCCAAAGTCAGGACATCCAGAAGCGTCAGGCAGGGCATTGTAGAGGAAACCAGCAACAAGAATTATGACCTCATACTCTTAGGCACCTTCAAGCGATCCATGCTTTCAGGCTCACTGTTTGGTGGAATCGGAGACTATGTCATTAAAAATTCGAAAATTCCCACTGCTGTTTTCAGCATTAAAGGCAGCGAATACCCTTACCGCAAGATACTGGTCCCGCTCAGTGAGACTCTCAACACGAGAGCATCTGTATCTTTTGCCGTACACATAAAGAAAGCCATAGGTGCCGATCTTGTGCTTGCCGACCTCAGGAAGTATGACAAGAAAAGAACACACGGTTTTGCCACGCTCTTTGACAGGATGGGAGAACTGACTTCGGTGTACGGA
>JAJZLU010000018.1:986-2972 GCA_021850545.1 Thermoplasmata archaeon
TGAATCAAAAAATGGCAAGGTCAGGTTCAATTCCCAGTTGAAGACCCTTGTAAAGTCCACAAATCAGGACATCGTCGTTCTAAAGAAATAAACCTTTCTATTTCTGGATTTATATTGTCTACATATAATTGATAAGTGCTATCAAGTGGTAAAATCATTCAAAATCCTGCGAAATACTGCATCTGTTAAGAGTCACATATAAATATAACGCAGGGAATTTTAGACCGTGGCATAATGTTTGAAATAAGGTTCCATGGAAGGGGAGGGCAGGGGACAGTAACTGCTTCCAGAATTCTTGCGCTTGCAGCCTTTGAAGAAGGAAAATACGTGATCTCATTCCCCTTTTTTGGCACGGAAAGGAGAGGTGCCCCAGTCACAGCTTTCACGAGAATTGATGACCAGCCAATTCTCTTGAAAACCCAGATCTATACCCCCAACATAGTTGTTGTTCTCGACCCCTGGGTGCTGGATAACGGGGATGCTGCCTCAGGCATTTCCCAGGATGGAATGTTTATCATCAACACCAGAAAGAAGCCTGAAGACTTTGACCTGGAGAGGAAAACATTTACAGTGGATGCCACCTCTATCGCAGTCTCCCTGGAATTGGGAACCAAGGCCAACCCTATCGTCAACACTGCCATACTTGGGGCCTTTGCAAAAGCCACAGGCCTGGTTTCACTTGAGACAGTGGTTCATGCTACAATGGAAAGTTCCCCGAATAAAAAACAGGAAAATGCTGATGCAGTAAGGCAGGCCTATATTTCTGTGAGGATGGGGTGATGGAAGTGGTCTTAGTGCCTGTAGCAGAAGTAAGTTCCAGAGAGAACAGGATGGATTCATGGAGAACCCAGAAGCCAGCCATAGATTACAGTACTTGCATAAGGTGTATGATATGCTGGAAATTTTGCCCTGACAATGCAATCATGTATTCAGATGGCCGGGGTTATCAATTTCCTAATGAGAGGTTATCCAAGCTCGAGGCACCGGTAATTGATTACGAACACTGCAAGGGGTGCGGAATTTGTGCAAATGAGTGCCCTGAGAAGTCCATAACAATGGAAATGGAAGGAGGCGAATGATATGATCAGGACATTGCAGAAGTATAATGCCATAATGACGGGAAACGAAGCTGTTGCAATGGGAGCAAAGCTGGCCAGGGTGCGGTTCATTTCCGCCTATCCTATAACTCCACAGACCACAATTGTTGAAAAACTCGCCGAGATGATTGCAAACCGCGAGCTTGATGCCAGATTTGTGGAAGTTGAAAGCGAGCACAGCGCAATGGCTGCAACCATGGCCAGCGGACTCACCGGAACAAGGTCGTACACCGCTACCAGCTCCCACGGGCTTCTCTACATGCATGAGATGCTACACTGGGTGGCAGGCCAGAGGGTTCCAGTTGTCATGAGCGTTGTGAACAGGGCAATTGGCCCACCGTGGAACATATGGTCTGACCAGACTGACACCATGAACCAGAAAGACACAGGTTGGATACAGGTATATTGTGAATCAAACCAGGAAGCCCTGGACACCATCCTGATGGGATACAGGATCGCAGAGGACAGGAATGTGATGTTGCCTCTCATGACCATGGAAGATGCATTTGTGCTTTCCCACACATCAGAACCCGTCAATGTGCCGGAACAGAAAGCCGTTGATGAGTTCCTGCCTGAGCTTGACCTCAGTTACAGGATAGACGTGAACAGGCCCATGGGTTATGGTTCCTATTCAACGCCGGATGGCCCATTCATGGAACTGAAGAAGGACATGCACGATTCCATGGACAGGGCGAGGAAAGCCATAAGGAGTGTAACTGCAGAATTTGCTACAGCCTTTGACAGGAATTATTCCGGGCCCATAGAGGAGTTCCTGACAGAAGATGCTGACTATGTGCTGATAGCATCTGGCACTCTCGCCTCAACTGGAAAATATGTGATACAGAGATTGAGAGAGAAAGGCTACAAAGTTGGCCTTATAAGAATAAGA
>JAJZLU010000071.1 GCA_021850545.1 Thermoplasmata archaeon
TCTTCCGTGAGGCAATGGATTGCATTCCTGGCTTCTGGTGTAGCAGATACACTGGTCTCCAGCCTGGTAAGGCTATAAATAGGGAGATTATTTTTCGCAAAAAAATCCGTGGAATCATCCGGATGTGCCGCTTCAGAACTATTAGGGAATCCATTCATAGATTAATTGATTTAACTGAATGTCAGTCTTAACCATAAAACCTAACGTGTAAGTTGCAGGAGAATAGGTATTTCAAAAACCTGTTTCTGTTTTTCTTCAATGGAGACAGTTTCTTAAATGTTTTTTCAACAGAATGGGCCTGTTCGTCATCGAAAGAGATACGAATAACTATCCCGGGTAAGCCCGGTAACTTCCAGATACTGCCTCTTTCCAAATGAATCAATTATGCTTGCCGCCTCTTTCTTCGCTTGTGTGAGCATTTGTCCACTTATGGAATCCCAATGGGGAAATATATTCGAATCCTCTTTGTCGTTATGATCTTGAAGAAGCTTGAAATAAAGAGAGTATCTTGAACCAAATTTCTCCATATCTTGGGAGGTGTACCATTTTGAAAGGTTTCCAAACAGTGCCTGGATTAGTTTATGGTCTGCCATGATGCGTTTGGCTCCCTCCTTGATCGATGTTGAGATGTCATTGCTCTCTAAAATAATCGGAAAGAGTACTTTCTCCTCAATTTCTATATGGCAATTTTTCAAATATGTGTTGAATGTCTCCAGTGACACCATATCTGGGCTGATTTCCAATGCCTTCCTGGAATGCCGTATTGCCAAATGTTCCACCATCAGGATTTCTGCCAGATTCGCCATGCGTGCTTTCGCGCCTCCCCGGTATTCTTTTGGGGATTGCTTATTACTTTAGGACATTTTACATTATGTGGCGGAAGCATATTTGTCTAATCTTCTGGACCTATTTTCAAATTTTAATGTTTATAAATAAAATTTATAACATCTAAGGGCAGATGTTTATACTTTTGGCTTGTATATTTAATTGGGAATGAGAATGAACTACTATATGTTCCGGCGTTTCATCCTTGTCTTTCTCTATGGAATCATAATGCTCTTTCTTCTTTCCATGGTTCTAGGGAATCCCTGAACATAAATTCTGAAAAAGTTGAGAGTTGCACATCAGTGCAACATGAATGCCCTGTATGCCTTATAACAGCTATAAAGGTCTGCCTTGCTTGCTATTTCAAAGGGAGCATGCATGCCTAGCACTGGTGCCCCTGCATCAACAACATTCATACCGTGGCGGGCAAAATCCTGGGCTACGGTGCCTCCTCCCCCCTCATCCACTTTCCCGAGAGTGCCAAACTGGTAGGGAACGTCGTGTTTTTCAAAGATTCTTCTCACATAAGCAACAAATTCCCCAGGTGCCTCAGAACCCTCAAACTTGCCGCCATAACCAGAATATTTTGCAATGACTATTCCCGATCCGAGTTTTGCAGCATTGTGCTCATCATGTGCACCCTTGAAACTCGGGTCCATGGCAGCGTCAACATCTGAACTGATGGCATTGCTCTTTCTCAGGAGAGAGAGGAGGTGGAAATTATCGGAATGCCCGGTGAGTTTATGCAGCAGAACAGTTGCAACATACTCCAGGAAATTAGATTGTGAACCTGACGTTCCCTGGCTCCCTATCTCCTCCTTATCGAAGAAGAGCACAAGCACGGTGTCCTCTGGTTCGCTGATGTCCTGGAATGCCCTGAAAGAAGTATAGGCAGAGGCTTTGTCATCATGGCCGTATCCGATGACAAGGGAAGAATCCAATCCACCCTCCCTGGCTTTCCCTGCTGGAACCAGAGCTAGATCGGCTGATGCCAGATCCTCCTCTTCCACATTGTACTTTTCCTTCAGTATCTTCAGGATCTGGCCCTTGAATTTTTCCTCCTTGAAATCTCCGGGCCTGCTTCCTGCAAGGGCATTCATCTCCTCTGCCGCTATCCCTTCAAAAAGTTTCCTGTCGTGCTGCATCTTAGCTATGTGCGGCAGCAGATCCGGTATTAAAAGAACCGGGTCCTTTTCGTCCTCCCCTAAGTTCAGCTTGATTATCCTGCCATCCTTTGTGAATATCCTGCCGTGGAGGGCTAGAGGGACATTGACCCACTGGTACTTCTTCAGGCCGCCATAATACTGTGTCTTAAACAATGCCGTGTGTGTATCAGAATCCTCATAGAGTGGCTTCGGCTTAAGATCAAGCCTGGGAGAATCTATGTGAGATGCAATTATGAAGAGGCCATTCTTGAGTTCATTTTTCCCAACAATTCCTGCGGCAAGTGTCCTTCCCGTATGGTTGAAATAGAATTTTGTCCCTGGTTTGAGCTTGTCCAGTTTCTCCAAATCCTGGAACCCGACCTTCAGAAGGCGTTCCATGAAGTAGTCTACAGCCTCTGCTTCTGTTTTTGCCCTGCAGAGGAAGTCTATGTATCCGGAGGACACTGATTCAAGTTTCTTCTCCTCATCAGGTTTCAGATTCTCCCATATAGTCTTTTCCTGAGCCATTGTTGACCCATGTTCGTTATTAGATTAAATGTTCTGTATTTTCCGGCAACAGATCGCTACATGGATCCTCAAGGTAAATTATGCAAGAAAAATAAAAATGACCGGGTGATGAAGCCCAGCTTTCAGGATCCAGACTGCTGCACACTGCCTGAATCAACGGGCTCATTTGCAAGTTCTTCCAGTGTTCTTCCCCTTGCTTCGGGAATGGCGAAAAACATCAGGATGCTGGACCCCACTGCAATCAGTGCATATATGAAGATCATGTCCCCAAGGCCTAGGAAGCTGAGCAACACAGGGAAAAGGCTGATGAAGGTTGCCGCTGAGAGCCTGTCTATAAAAACATTGACTGCCTGCCCGCTTGCCCTTATTTTGGTGGGGATCAGTTCCGGAACGATTATGGTGCCTCCAATAATGGTGGCCGGACCTACCGCTGAGAATAGGTAGTTGAAC
>JAJZLU010000004.1 GCA_021850545.1 Thermoplasmata archaeon
ACAGCATCCTCCGCTGTTTGATTGTTTCCATGCAGAGCAATGATTATGGGAAGTGGTTCAGATTGATTGGCTGTGGGGCGCTCAGGTTCGAGAATCTTCAGTATTGGTTTGCTGTCTTTCCTGTAACTGACCGCTAGTTCAGAATATTTTTTTATAACTTCATTGAATCTTTCAACATTGTGAAGGCTAATGAGGTCAGGCTCCTCTAGGAGCTGTTTGGGATCTGCCCAATATCCATAACGGGCAGCCTCCTCCATCAGACCAAGGGCACCTTCACTGTCACCCATTATGTTTCGAATGCAATATGCAAAATAATAAAGCACTCCACTTTTTTCCGGAAAACTGCCCATCATTTCCCTTACCAGTGAATAAGCAGCTTCGTAATTCTCCATACTGTAGAGATCAAGCATCTTCTTTTCCAAGGCACGATATTCAACTGAAATTCCTGGCACCCTCAAACAACTAATGCCATAACAGCTTCTTATATGCTTGCATAATCTTTTCAGCCCAGGCCGGGAAAAACTGTATTCTAAGTTAGTCTTCCCAAGTTCTCACTGATAATGGCATTGCCGGAAAGTGGAAAAGAATAAAAGTAAATTTCTAAAAATTTATAATGGATTTAAGGCCCAATCCTGTGCATAATTTGGCCCATCCCTTTCATGAAGGCCATCATGACGGAAAAGGACAGCATTATGTCCTCGTCGCCCATCAGATTCTTAAGTTTCAAGGGGGAGTATTTCTTTGGGTTTTCAACTGCATCGTGAACGTTGTCCGTTATGTTTTCCATGTTGAACATCAACCCCTTGATCATATCGGAATTCTTCTCGGAACCCATTGCCCCCATAACAGAAATAAGCACGTTAAGGGTCTTCATGAGGGAAACCGTGAATTCCTTTGAAGAAAAGAACTTCCCGAGGAAATCCACATCGGTCGGAAGATAGTCGTTCACTAGACCAGTCATGAGATCAAGAATCCCGGCCGATTTGAGTTTATCGATGGCACCCATAAGGGATTTGATTACATCTGCGTTGTCCATGACCTTTACCAGCAATTCCTCCATTTCGTCATTTTCCAAAGTATCCGGCCTTTCCATTTACATCACCCCTCTCAGCATTCCACTGAAATATGTATCAGCTGAAGTCCATTTCAGGATGTAGTCGAGTTTGCTCTGGAAAAGTGCCCTTGGCGGCCTTGTGTACGAGAAGTATAGGGTAAATGCCTTTTCATCCCCCGTTACCGTTGTACAGGCCACAGACCCGTCATAAAGTTCTTCGGCGACGAATCCAGATATTTCAGACGCTATTCTTCCTGCAAGGTACTCCGCCTGGAAATGAGCAGTGGCACCTGCTTTAGAAATGGGCAGGTCAGTTGCATCCCCAATCACAAAGACATTGTCGAGGCCCCCATAGTTGAGGTGATGCCTGTCAACCATAATGTAACCCTGCTCGTCTGCAAGGCCTGATTCAGTTATGACTTTCTGTCCCTTGTGTGGTGGCACAAGTATCAGGAAATCATACTTCAGATCCTCACCTTCAAGCGATGATACTACCTTCTTCTCCCCGTTGATCGTCTCGAGATTGAACAGCGTATGGTATATGATGCCTTTCTCATCAAACAGCTTCTGCACATAGTTTGAGACGTTCTCCATGGTGAATACCCTGTTTAGAGGGAAAATATAGTGAAGCTCGGTCTTGTCCCTTATGCCCCTTCTTCTGAGGTACCTGTCAAGCTGGAAAGTGAATTCATAGGGCGCAGGTGGGCACTGGTAAGGTATGCTTGATGGCCCGATCACAATTTTCCCTCCCTTGAACTCCGAAAGTTTCTTCTTGAGTTCCAGGGAAGCCTCGAGTGAATAGAAGTGGCTTGCCTCACGGCCGAAACCGTCGATCTCCTCTGGTACAAGCCTGTCACCGGTTGCAATAATCAGATAGTCATAGGTATAGTTCTTACCAGATTGGGTAGCCACAGCCCTGTTGTCTACATTTATCCCTGTAACGGTGTCCTTCACATAATTGATGCCGTAATTGTAGAGGAATTGGGGGGATTTCACGCTACCCCTGTAATCCTTTATGCCAAGCGGTATATGGATGCCATCGGGCTTGAAATAGTGGTAAACGGAATTTCCTATTACCGTTATCTCTGCATCTTCCCTGTTTGTGAGGAACCTGAGCTTGTTGGCCATGATAGTGCCAGCAGCCCCGTCCCCCAGTATCAATATGTTAGATACCATAGGATGGCCTCACTTGGTTTTCTTCATCACTATCTCGTAGTATCCTTCCCTGTCGAATACTCCGATAAGCTCATTTCCTGATTTGTTTATCCACGCTGCCGCATCCTTCTTGGTTCCTGTGTCGGTGGAATACAGGGATATGATATCGTTGGTCTTCGCAGATTTGTAGGCTTTTATGAGCTCCATTAGCGGCCCTGGGCAAAATGTCCCTCTGGCGTCGACCACTTTTGTTGCAGTTATTTGTTTTTCCATTCTTCATCACCTCAGATAAATAGCGTCATTGAGTCCTTTGACATCGATACAAACTCATTGACTCCGATTATGTCGTCTACGATTGGGTCCAGGTCTTCTTTCTTGAGGCTGAGCATGTCTGCGAACATTGCACATCCGTAGACTTTTATGTTTCCAACTTCCTTCGCATTGTTCAGCATGGTTATCCAGTCCGGGATGTTCTTCTGCTTCATCAGGGCAAAAACCTGATCCTTCATCTTCTGGCCGTCAAAACTCAGCTCTGGTGCGGGCTTCCCAGTCTTCAGAGTTTTTGTAAGCCCCCAGAAGGTTACAAAAATATCCACATCCATTTCGTTTGCCACTGCCCCGGAAGCAATGATTGAGGCAGCCATTAGCTTGTCTTCAGTGCCTGAAAAAACCACAAGTGACATTTTGTCAGCCATAAAAACCACTTTATTTCTATCATTAGACAATTA
>JAJZLU010000072.1:0-1950 GCA_021850545.1 Thermoplasmata archaeon
ATTTTTGGTATCCATAATTTACAGATCACCCAGTTATTTGATTTATCAGTGGTTTTGTGACGTTGTCCACCACGTTTGAAGGCAGGGCTACAAGGTTCAGTGGAGCCAGGTAGCTTGATGCGCTTCCGTCGTTCGGATTGACTACCCAGTTCAGGAATGCCTGCAGTGCACTTGCTTCTGCAGCACTGCTCTGTGTCTTCTGGACAATGACATACTCCATGTCAGCTATGGGGTATGAACTGCTTCCCGGCGCAAACTGGACCGCAATTGTCCCGTTTGCAGGTATCTGGCTAAGGTAATGTGAAACAGCTGTGGTCACGTTTGCCACTGTCGCATTCACGAAGTTGCCGTCCCTGTTCTGGAGGGTTGCAACGCCGAAGTGGTCCGCCTTGACCTGTGTCTGGTACGTGGCTGCAATGTACCCTATTGTGTACTGGGTGCTCGCCATTGCGGATATGATTCCGGGATTCCCAACTCCAGTGGTTGCTGCTGCAACTGAGGGCCATGTTACACTCACGCCTGAACCAACTGTGTCGTTCCATGTGGCATTACCCTTGCTCAGGAAGGATGTGAACATGAATGTGTCACCACTTCCGTCAGACCTGTGGACTGGTATTATGGTATGGTCTGGAAATGCGCTCGCAGGGACACTGGGATTGAGTGCCTCGATGGTGGGGGAGTTCCACTTCGTGATGGTTCCGTCATAGATGCCTGCTATCACGCTGGCATTGAGCCTCAGAGTGTAGCTGTTCAGTGTTGGGACATTGTATGCAATGTACTGGTACGAGATCAGAATGGGAATGTTCATGACAGTGGATGGTGCACTGGACGTCAATGCGGAAATCATTGCATCAGAAGCGCCGATCTGGACTGTGCCTGCTATGGCGCTTGAAATTCCTGTACCGCTTCCCGTTGAGGCTGTGATCACTGTTGCACCGCTGTAGTTGGATGCCCAGGTATTGAAGACCGGGTAGAGAAGGCTGGAGCCTGTCTCACTGAGGGTTATCAGGTTTGAGGACGCCCCTCCGGGCCCATGAATCTGGTTGATCAGAGGCTGGACAATCTTGCTAACCACATTTGAGGGCAGAGGTGCGAGGTTCAGCTGGTCAAGGTACTTGCTCTGGCTGCCTCCGGATGGTGAGACCACCCATGACAGGAAGTCCTTAATGGCCGTTGCCTTTGCAGTTGAAGACTGGCTTTCGTTGATGATCACATATTCCATGTCTGCAATTGGATAGGATGTGTTACCGGGTGCATACTGAACCGCTATTGTTCCGTTTGCAGGAATCTGGCTGAGGTACTGTGATACAGCTGTTGTGACATTTGATACTGTTGCGTTGACATAGTTGCCTGCCTGGTTAAGAAGCTGGGCTACCCCAAAGTGATCTGCATGTACCTGCTGGTTGAATGTTGCTGCGATATAGCCCATGGTGTAAGGCGTGTTGTTCATCGCCTGCACTATTCCCGGGTTCCCGACGCCAGTGGTTGCTGCTGCAACTGAAGGCCATGTTACGCTCACTCCGGATCCAACGTTCTTGTCCCATGTTGCGTTCCCCTTGCTCAGGAATGAAGTGAACATGAACGTATCTCCACTTCCGTCGGATCTGTGCACAGGTATGATGGTCTTGTCGGGGAAATCCGCGGCAGGAACTGTTGGGTTCAGGGCAAGAATGGAAGGATCGTTCCACTTTGTGATCGTACCATCATAGATGCCTGCTATGACATTAGCATTGAACTTGAGCGTATAATTGTTCAAAGTAGGCACATTGTATGCAATGTACTGGTACGAGATCAGAATGGGGATGTTCAGGACTGTAGAAGGTGCACTTGAAGTGAGGGCTGCTATCATTGCATCTGATGCTCCTATGTCCACAGTACCGGCTATCGCGCTGGAAATTCCAGTTCCACTGCCTGTCGAGGCTGTCGATATGGTTGCATTAGTGTAGTTCT
>JAJZLU010000072.1:1960-4887 GCA_021850545.1 Thermoplasmata archaeon
TACAGGATAAAGCAAACTTGACCCTGTTTCGGTCAAAGTGACCTTTGAGGACCCGCTGTTGTTGTGCAGCTCAAAGGCTGTCACCCCTGAGGCTACAATAATGATTGCAACTATTACTGCAATTATTACATTTCGTGTATTCATGTGGTTCTCATTTATAAGATGAACATTGGCTATTTGGAAAAACCCCAATGTAAATATGTGCCACTAATGTGCCCTATAGTCCCTATATCAGATTATATATTCTATGGTCCAATTCATGGAGTGGACTAAGTCTGGCATTTTTGCCCACGTACTATTGTATTTTTACTCTTAAATTGAGTTCTGGATGTATACAGGTTTATCGGAAGGCTGCAGATAAGAAGAAAAATTATGGGAAATATATGGGCCCCTTGTTTGCATTGCAGCCGAACTTAGCTGGTTATTGTTGGCCCCTTGAGCTTGCCTGAAGTCTCAGATATGGAGAAGAATGCAATTGCAAGCATTATTTCTGCCACAAGGATCAGCAGGAATCCAACTGCGATTATAGTAGTAACCGCCCCTATAAGGAATATGAGGCCAGTGGTGCCGAACAATCTCATGGAAAGGCCGCTATCAATTTTTGACAGGCTTATTCTGATGAATACTGCAGATATTATGAAAAGCACCCATATTGCAAGCAGGAATGGAATCCACCCGAGGGCAAATGCAATCCAGTCCCCTGCGGTCACATTGGGCCCGGGAATAAATCCTGAACCAGTGAAAGTTCCAAGTCCCAGGAGCCTGTATATTGCAAATATCACGCTCACGCCCAGAACTACAATCGCAATTATCTCACAAATCACAGAATACAGCATGTTGTTGAATATTGACTTATCCTGAAGCAGGTCGGAAAGGTTCTTGATTGCAATGAGGACCATTATAAGGCCCGCAATCCCAAGTATCCATCCAATGGTGGGGACAGGGACCAGCAGAACCATTATTGCTCCTATGCCTCCAACTGCCTTTGTGGTCGAAAGAGTCGTCATATAGTTTTCAACTCCAATATAATGACTATTTTGCAGAATTTATCCCTGCCTGCTCACCAGTGAGGAAGTATATCAGATTGAAGTGCTTCACTAGCCTGCTGTTTCCCATATACCGCATTGCGGCTCTCCTCATCTTGCGCCTATTGTCCGGTAGAGTTGCATTTTTGCTCCGGCCGTGGACAGAAACTTGATTGCAGGCAGGGTTTGGGTTTATCCAAATTAGATGCAATCCAGCATAGGCAAACAGTTTATCCTCTATTCCTCTCATCCAGCCATGAAAGCAAACTTGAAGGAAATGTTCCAGGGCAGGGAGATTGTAATCGCACCTGGAGCCTATGATGCCATAAGCTCCATGCTTATTGAAAAGGCTGGATTCAAGGCTATTTACGTTGGAGGGGCAAGCACATCATATTCAACACTGGGAAAGCCTGACCTTGGCTTTGTAGGCCTGGAAGGCATGACTGGCCAGATTTCCAGGATAAGCGATGCATCCAGTGTTCCACTCATATGTGATGCCGATACCGGTTATGGGAACGAGTTGAATGTAGCCTTCACGGTCAGGGCATTTGAGGCAGCTGGTGCTTCCGCAATTCAGATTGAGGATCAGGTTTCGCCGAAGAGGTGCGGGCATCTATCCGGGAAGGAAGTCATCCCTCCGGATGAAATGGAAATAAAGGTGAAGGCTGCGGTGAAAACCAGGAAGAATGCCCTCATTATTGCCCGTACAGACGCCCTGGCAGTTAACGGCATTAAGGATGCCGTTGAACGGGCAAACCGCTATCTGGAAGCCGGCGCAGACATGGCATTCGTGGAGTCGCCTCGCACAGAAGAGGATCTCCACCTCATCGGAAGGGAAGTGAAGGGGCTGAAGATGGCAAACATGGTTGAGGGCGGTAGGACCCCCTTGACACCTGCCAAGAAACTCCAGGAGATGGGATTTAACCTTGTCATCTACCCGGGGGCAGCAATAAGGGCAGCGCTTATGGGAATAAACAGGATGCTTGATTCACTCATGAAAGAAGGAACAACTTCAGGGTATCTTGAGAATATGGTTGATTTCGGATCACTCCAGAAAATACTTGGGACAGAGGAAATACTGAAACTGAACCTTTGAAAGAATCAGAGAGGGGTGGTTTCCAGCATGCCCCTCTTTTTCAGTACTTCGATGATCCCGCCGGCATCAATTATCTCCATGAGGAATTCAGGCAGTGGATCAAAATGAAGCTCCTTGCCATCCTGATTGCTGACAGTTCCACTGTCAAAATCCACAGTTATGGTATCACCTTCAGTGCACATATCAGCAATGCCCCTGCAGGAAACGGATGGGAACCCGAAGTTCACTGAATTTCTGAGGAAGAGCCCGTTAACCGTCTCAGCAATTGCACAACTTAGGCCAAGGCCTTTCAGGTTTGCAGCAGCCGGCCTTGAAGAACCAACGCCGAAGTTCCGGCCTGCAACCAGGATGTCACCTTCCTTCACCTGGGCTGCCCAATCAGGGCGGTTGGCCCACATTGTGTAAAGAGGCCTCTTCTCCTCTGGCTGCGTGTAGCAGATGTGGGGGTACATGAGATCGGTGTTTATGTCATTGCCAAAAACCCAGACCCTGCCTGTGTATGTGTGTCCCATCAGGCACCCCCACTGAGATAGGGCCGCGGATCGGCGATTTTACCTTCTATGGCTGAAGCTGCAACTGTGGCGGATGAAGCCATGTATATTTTCGCATCCCTTGAGCCCATCCTGCCCTTGAAGTTCCTGGTGGTTGAAGTGATTCCGGTCTCTCCGGGGCCAAGCAACCCCATGTGCCCACCGAAGCACGAGCCGCAGGTCGAGTTTGTAACTATTCCGCCTGCCTCGATTATTGCCTGGATGTAGCCGCGCCTCTCAGCCTCAAGGTAGATCTCCTGGGTTGATGGCGTAACG
>JAJZLU010000072.1:4897-18473 GCA_021850545.1 Thermoplasmata archaeon
ACGATGAGCCTTGAATCCCTGCTGACCTTTCTGCCCTTCAGTATCCTGGCTGCGATTTCAAGGTCTGAAAGCCTCCCGTTTGCGCAGGATCCGATTGTGGCCTGGTCAATGGGCGTCTCCTGGATCTCAGAGACATTCATTGCGTTGCGCGCCACTGAATCAGGAAGGGCGACCATTGGCTCGAGCCCGTTCATTTCCACGTAAACTTCCCTGCCATACTCTGCATCCGGATCCGGATGTGCAGGAACATATTGTGACTCAGCCCGGGCAGAAACATATGTTTCAAGCACCGGATCATATGGAAATGCTGCAAATTCTGCACTGAGTTCAGCGCACATGGTTGAAATGACAGCCCTCTGGTCAACCGACAGATGTGCAATTCCACTGCCGGAGAATTCAATGTTCTCATTGGGCACATCGCCAAGCTCGTTGGCAAGCTTGAGGAATACATCCTTTGCTTCCACGCCTGCGTTAAGGTCCCCTTCCAGATTTACCCTGTTTGTTTTGCCCACTATGAACCATGTCTCCCCTGTGCAAAGGACCTGCATGAGTTCCGGCATCCCCAGGCCACGCCCTAGTGAGTTGTATGCACCCGTTGCTATGGTGTGTGAATCTGTGTTGGCAATGATCCTTCCGGGCAAGAGCCACCCCTTTTCAGCCGCCAGGGCATGGGATATCCCTCCCCTGCCGTACCCGAAGAAATCCCTGATTCCCCATTTGGAGACCAGTTTCTTTATCTTTGCTGTGCCTTCAGCCACTTCTGTGGTTGGGGCAGGCACAAAGTGGTCGAAGATAATGGCCACCCTGTCTGGATCAAATACCTCCCTGGGAGGATTCCTGAGAAGCTCAGGATGAAGGCCCGCAATGTCAAGCATGATTGCCTTGTCCACTGTAACCTTCACTATGTCGCCGGGACCTACCTCTTTGCTCTCCACTGTGGAGTGCCGCGACAGTATCTTTTCGATTATGTTCATTGACATGTAATCATTTGGCTCTGGCTATCGGCCTCTTGATGAATTCCCCCGCCGGGTTAAGGAGTTTGCCATTCTCATAAACAACATTTCCCCTCAGGATTGTGGTTTCCGCCCACCCGTTTAGTTCTAGCCCCTCGAATGGGGTGAAATCCTGTGCCGAGTGCAGGTCCCTGTGGGTAACTTTCTTCTTCCTTGAAGGATCGAATATGACGAAATCCGCGTCGAATCCCAGTGCAATGTCTCCTTTCTTCCCGAAGAGAGCATGGACCCTTGCCGGATTCAGGGTTACAAGTGCAGCAATTTTTTCAATTGGGATGTTCCTGTTGATATGGCCTTCGGTCACCACAGCAGGAAGGAGGAGTTCGGTTGCCCCGTAGCCGTTCTCAGCGGACCAGAGTTCATTCCCCTTATTAGAAGCCTCAATGCTTGCGTGGTCCGAGCCCACTGTGTCGACCCTCCCTTCCCTTATGCCTTTCCATAGGGCCTCCTTGTCGCTTGAAGACCTTATTGGTGGGTTGACCTTGCCATGGATGCCCGCGTCTGAGTCCACAGTCAGGGAGAGGTGGGATGCTGTTGTTTCAACTCTTACGTCAACATCGGGGAATAGTCTCTTCATCTCATCAATTGCATTGAGGGCGGTTTCACTGCTTACGTGAAGGATATTGATTGGGCAGCCTGTTTCATGGGCAAGCTCGAAGGCTTCCATGATTGCCAGCCTTTCTGAAGCAGGCGGCCTGGCCCTGCTGTATGCCTGCAGTGGGTTGAGACCGAGCTTCTTCATGTCCTCCTTTGTCTTCTCGAGGTTAACCCTGATAATTTCGGCATCCTCTGCATGGATGCTCAGCCTTGCCCCTTCTACCTTGCCCTTGAGGGAAGCGATCTGTGACATTATGTTGTAAAGGTGCCCAAGGTCGTATGGATCATCGGAGAGAAGGTATTCTTTCTCAACTGAGCCTTTCCTCACCTCACTCTTCAGGTTCAGGCCCTTGTAGAACATGTAATACTTGAAAGTGGTCACTCCCTGGTTTCCTGCAAGATCAGGAATTTCATCAACATGTGTTCTGGTTACCGGTGCAAGATTGAACCCGTAATCTGTGTAGAAGTTACCTTTTGATAGGTCGAGAACCTTCTTGAAGAGCTGGCTGTATGGCTCTGAAGTGTTGAGATAGTTCCTTCCAGACCTGAAATAGCTCAGTATAGTGGTGGCACCTCCTGCAGCCGCGCTCCCTGATTCTGACTTTGCATCTTCTGAGAATGGCCTGTATATTCCCACGTGGAAATGAGAGTCAACTAAACCGGGAAAAACGTATTTCCCTGTTGCGTCGATTGTTTTTGCGGTTCCGTCCTTGTCTATTTCATTGCCGATTGCTGAAATCTTTCCGCCCTTTACGCCAATTTCAACATTCCTGGTGAACTTGTCAGGGAAGACCACCTTCCCTCCCTTAATCAAAAGATCTAACATTATTCAGCCAGAACATATCTTTATTTAAGAATTAGTCTGAAATTGTTAGCCTGACGAGGAGAAGAGGCAGGATACACCGGAACATTATGAAGGACCCGGCGATTATTTTGGCTTCATGATGGAAAGATAGTTATTTTCTGCATTGCATCTCCATGAATGAGCCCTGACTTTGATATTGCAGTCATAGGAGGCGGAGGGGCAGGCCTTGTTTCCGCCATCTCCGCAGCCCAGTCCGGGAAGGCTGTTTTATTGCTGGAGAAAACCAATGAGATCGGCGGGCACACGCTGAATACACAGGGAATGTTTCCGGCTTCCTACACCCGATTCCAGAAAGCGCTTGGCATTGTCGATTCGCCTGAGGAAATGACCAGGGATATCCTCGGGGAGAATGGAAATTCTGTGCCGTATGATGTTGTCCATAACCTTTCAGTGAATAGCGGCCATGTCGCAGAATGGTTGGTTGATTTCTGCGGGCAGGAACTGGAAGTAGCAACTGATTTCAAGTATCACGGCTACAGCAACTTCAGGATACATTCTCCCCCAAGCAGAACTGGAAGGGAAATCATCACGACTCTCCTTGGAAAGGCACAATCCATGGGCAACATTGAGATCATCACTGAGCATGGGGTTTCCAGGCTCATTCCCGGAAACAAAGGGTCAGTAACTGGACTTGAGGTTTCAGGCTCCGGCGAGGAGATCAGAATCGGTTCCGCCATAATCACAACGGGTGGTTATGGGGCCAATAGGGCTTTTGTTGAGAAGTACATGCCGGATGCTGCAAAAATGATGTATTTCGGTAGCTCAGAACATCGGGGAGAATCAATCATATGGGGAAGTGACCTTGGTGCAGAGCTTGATTACCTGAACTCCTACCAGGCCCACTCCGCAGTTTCCTCTGTTGGCACCCTGATTACATGGGAAACTGTAATGAAGGGTGCGATAATTGTCAATTCCCTCGGGGAAAGGTTCGCGAACGAAATCACAGGGTATTCAAGATTTGCAAAGTATATCGCTCACCAGCCTGGATCCTTTGCTTACGAAATTTATAACGGGGAGATTCATGAAGAAATGCTTCAGAGGTATCCGGAATACAGGGAGACTAATTCGCTTGGAGGGGTCAGGAAATTTCAGAGCATTGAAGAAATGGCATCATACATAGGCTGCGGAGCGGATAAGCTGAGAGATACCTTTTCATCGGTTATGCCGCGTGTTGAGAACAGGGCAACGGACAAGTTCGGAAGGGATTTCTTCATCTCCCTTGAAGCTCCTTATTATGCAGCAAAGATTACTCCAGCCCTTTTCCACACACAGGGCGGCCTCAGGGTCGGAAAGGATGCCAGAGTAATCCTGAAAGGCGGTGCAAGCTGCAGGAATGTTTTTGCTGCTGGAGATGCCGCTGCAGGCATAACAGGGCCCGGCCCGGATGGATATGTGAGCGGTTCTGGGCTTCTATGCGCATTTACCTACGGCTGGCTTGCAGGAAAAAATTCGTCAGAAATTAAATAAAAAATTGGAATTGTTTGAAAACCTTAAATTGCGTTCTCTTCCAATTCTACAGTTGGGCTTGCAATCTTCCACGGGAATGCTATTATGAGAAGTACAAACAGTGGAATGATTATGACGTACAGCAGTATGGAGTTCCATGCCACATTGAGGGCAAGGGCTGATCCGATTATTGTTGGGACAATGATGTTTCCAACCCACTGGAATCCATAACCGTATGTTGATGCAGTTGCCCTCATTCTTGTGGGGTAAGCCTCGTTGATGTAGAGTGGCCAGGCGGCCCAGAGTGACCAGAGGAACACCTGGAACAGGATGTAAAGGGCAACCACAGAGTACAGGGTTGTTGCATACATCATGCCAACGAGCATAATTGCTGAAAGCACCAGGTTTATGAAAATGACGTTCTTTCTGCCAATCTTCTTCCCAAGGGGTGCTGCATAGAGGAATCCCAGTATGGACAGTGCATAGCCGATGAATTCGTATTCAAGGGTGCTTGCAAAGCTGAATCCCTTTGTTGCAATTAGGTAGTATGGGAAGTAGATCAGGTCAAAGGCGACAACTCCCGCTGCGTAAGTTACAAATATTGCAATGAGCAGGCTGGTTCTTGCGAATCCTTCTGAGTACATCTGCACGAAGGTGTTCTTCACGGCCTGTTTAATGTCTGCCTTGTATTCCGTGTGAACTTCTTCTGCCTTCTTCCTCTGCGCTTCTTCCCTGGCCTTCTTGATATCCTGGAACCTTGGGGTTTCCCTCATGCTTTTTCTCATGTAGAGGACGAAGACGGCTGGTATGATGCCTATGAAGAAAACGTATGGGAGGTAGATGTGTGACGAAACGAACAGGTAGACGATTGCAGCGCCTATTGCTGCCCCAGCTGGGAAGGTGAATGAAACGATCATCATTCCAAGTGTTCTCTGTTCAGGAGTTGTTTCCTCTGCCACGATTGTGAAACCGAGCGGTTCATCCCCGCCAGTTCCCAGGCCGCCGAAGGCCCTGGTTGCAGCAAATGTTGCAACAGTGGTTGCAAAGGCTGTAAAGAATGAGCCCACTGCATAAATTATGGTCATGATCATGAAGATGAACTTACGGCCATACTTATCTGCAAGGCTTCCAAAGCCAAATGCTCCAATAGCTGACCCGATGAACATGAAGTCTGTCATCAGGGTTATGTTCGTTATGTGGAATAGGGCAGTAATACCCGGCAGGGCTCCAAGAAAGAGCTCAAAGTCCATTGCCGCAAGGGTCGCCCCGAAGAATGCTGCCAATATGGCTACATTCCTGTAGTGACGGTCGCTGTCTGTCATTGCCAGATTCATGCGGAGGCTGATATTTAAAACTTGCTTAGATATAATGCCAAAGACCCAATGTTTAACAATTAATATGCGATCTTACGAAATAAATACCACATTTATCAGGGTTATCAGAGCATCCCTCCAACCTTTCATCTTATGCAGCATTTCCTTATGAAAAATTCTGGCCATAGGCTTATCTGGTGAAGATGTCCCTGTTTCTGCTGTGCATAACTGCCATCGCCGCAGTGGACACTAGCGCTATGCCGCCAAGAAGCGCAAAGCTGTCCTGGAAGCCGATGTGGAGGCTCAGATATCCAAATGCCACTGGCACGGCAATAAACAGGACATTGTTGTACGCCAGGAAATAAGAGTTGGCCACACTCCTTTCCTCAGGCTTGGTTCCCCTTGCCACAAGCATGGAAGATATGGGGAAGATTGAGCCGTGGGGAATGCCCAGCACCGCCATGAGTGCAACAAACACGATGAAGGATGACATGAAGGGAAGCACAATCAGCGAAGCGATTGTAATTGCTGAGGATACGATGAGGGGAACAAAGAGGGCCTTGAATGGCCTGATTGCCATTGAAAGCCTGGTGAGGAACGATGTGGCAAAGAAGAGTATGAATACCGAATATGCTGTGCTGCTTGAAACGTGGAAGCTTTCAACTGCAAATATGACCAGGAATGAGGTTATTGCGGCAAATGGCACATTGTAGATTGTTATGGAAAGAAGCGATGTTATGAGCCCCCTGTTCATAAGGGCAGCCCTGCCGCCCTTCACTTCCTTATTCATCTTGGGGAACTTTACAAGAGGGGAAACCACTAAGCCGATTACCGACAGACCCATGAATGGGAGGAATATCTGCTTGTACGATAGGAAAGTCAACAGCCATGTTTCAAGGGATGGCCCAAGCACAAGGCTTGTGCTCAGGCTCACAGAGTAGATTGCAAGAAGCCTCATCTGCACTAAGTGGTCCTTGTGGAGTGAAGCTGATGTGATTATGTTCGGGAAGATAAAGCCAGATGCAATGCCAGAGGCAACCGCCACCGGCCACAGTGTCACAGGGGTTGAAAGGTAGAAAAGCAGCATTGAAACTGGTATGGCTGCATTGCATGCGATGAAAACCCTCCTCCTTGTGCTGGCCCTGAGCATGGGATTAAGGAATGATGTCACCACAAATGTGGAACCATAGAGAACCGCAGAAATCAGGCCGACTTCTACGTTTCCAAAACTGAAGTTGTACTTTGCAAGAAATGGCAGCGATGTCACCACCATGTTGTTCACGGAGCGTGCTGAGATTGTGGCAAGAATAAGGATTATGGCCGAATAAAAAAGTGCAAACTTTTGCTTTCCAGCCTGTTCCGCTTCAGTCATTTCCTTTTCCGACTCTTTCTCCTCCCTTTACATCATGTGACTCTGATTTGAATTCAGTTGGAAAGGTTAATATCAATTTAGTTCAAAAACGTTATTTCATCCGGGCCTTCCGGAACAATACTGGCAGAATGGCGGGTTTTCCAGGAAATTGACTCATTTGCCCATGAATTCGCCGTAGATGGAGAGAAGCTGGTTACAATGGTTTTCCTTGCTGAATTTCCCAATGGCAAAATTCCTTGAAGCCTCATTGAGCTCTGACATTTTCTGGTGGTCATTCCTCAGTGATATGAGGATGTCCCGGACTTCTTCCGGATGGTTGAAATCAACGGGTATGAGGCCAGACTCAACGCCGTTCACATAGTGCGTTAGGGGGAAATTGGTCGGTACAACGGATGGAAGCCCGGAAGAAAGGGCCTCTAGAACAGATATTCCAAATGTGTCGGTCTCAGATGGGTACATGAAAAGATTTGCATCAGACAGCAGCTTGAGCTTCTTCGTTTCGTCCACATAGCCAGTGAACTCTAGGCTATCCATAAGGCCACGTTTCTTTGCTTCCCTCATGAGGTTCTCTGCGTCAGGCCCAGTGCCCGATATCACGAACCTGAACCTCTTGTCCCCACGGAGTTGCTCCGAAATGTCAAGTACCCTGAATACGCCCTTGTCCCTGGTTATCCTGCCAAGGTACTGGACTATAAATGGATCAATGGATCTCTTGCATGTGTTGAATTTCCATGTATCCACGAAGAGAGGCAGCTCCCTCGAGTTTCTGATGTTGCTCTCCTGGAGGTATGAAAGGGTTTTTGAGCTGGGGGCAAGGACAAGGTTGCACTTCCTGTACAGGTAGGAGTTGTATCTCCATGACAGGCGAAAAAGAAAATTCTTCAATGGCAGCTTCAGTGATTCGCGCATCCTGACGAAGTCTGTGTGGAAAGTTGCGAAAACTGGGATTTTCTTGGCCCTTGCAAGCCTGTAGCCAAGGGAACCCATGAAGGGGTCGTGTATGTGGATGACATCAAAATCAATCCGGGAGGCTATCTTGTACAGATACATGGGGAACGGGTTCACCGGCATGTTGTACTGCGGATAGGCAGGGAAAGGCACAGTCAAAGGGATATGTACATTCTTTTCCGTCCTGTCCCCATTGAAGGAAAAAACGTGGACTTCATGGCCCAGGTCTTCAAGTTCACGCTTTACGTCACGAAGGTAGTGCGACACCCCGTCAGGGGTGGGGTAGTAAGTGGTTGTAAAGAATCCGATCTTCATTTAATGGGCACGTAGTTAGTCCTATTCAGTACTTAAATTGCGTTATTTCTGCTGCGCTGTTTATCACAAGCTCATGCGGAATTTCACTTCATCTTTGGCTGCAGTCTGGCAAACCTATGTTTGTCACTTGAAAAATTCGTATTTCAGCGTATAGTCCCTCCAGTTCTCCGGAGGTATGTTGTACTTCGTGCAGATTTCCGGCACGTCCACGCCATGCTTAAGAAGCTTTCTGATCTCCTTGACGGTTTTCTTGTCTAGTTCAATCATCTGGGCACCCCTGTGTTACAGAAAAGATACTCCTCCAGGGTTTAAATCTTTACCATGAAAATGGTTCTTAGACATGCTGAAGGCAAGGGCCATATTGGAATTGCTATTGTATTGAATCAACACCCGGTTTTCAAAATTCATATATATGATCGGCTGTTCATATATTGAGGTAAATGGGAGTATTGGAGAAAGAGTTCAGCATAAAGACGCATGATGGGACTGACCTGAATGTTTTCACTGCAAAGCCTGACGATGGGAAGGAACACCCCGCTGTGCTTGTCATAATGGAAATATGGGGTGTTACCCCATTCATAAAGCAAGTGTGCAAGAGGCTTGCAGAGAATGGTTATGAAACCCTTGCGCCGCATCTCTATTCAAGGAAGGAGCAGATTGGCCTTTTCACTGAGGAAAACATCATGGATGCCATGAGGCCATTCTGGGCATTACCACCTGAGAAAAGGAGAGACAAGGCAGCAGTTCAGGAGCTGCTCTCCAAGGTTTCTGATAATTCAAGGAAGATCGTGAGCGAGATCATGTTGAACAGGTCAGAGACTGAGAAGAACATGGTAAAGGACCTTGAGTATGCCTATGAATACATGTTCAGGGATAAGCCCCAGAAGCTCAGGGGAGTTGTGGGGTTCTGCCTTGGCGGAGGCCTTGCTTTCCAGCTTTCAACCCAGAAGCCCTTTGGAGCATCGGTCATCTTCTACGGGGCAAACCCAAGGAATATCGACGATCTTGCCAAGATAAGGGGACCGGTCATGGGCCTATATGCAGGTGAAGACGGGAACATAAACAATGGGTTGCCGGAACTGCTTGAAAATGTAGTGAAATACAAACTTAACTTTGAGATGAAGGTCTACCCGGGAACCTACCACGCGTACTTCAACCACACAGGGATGAGCTACAACAAAGAAGCTTCTGAAGAGTCCTGGAAAAGAATGCTGCGCTTCTATTCTCAGCACCTTGGTGAGTGAATTGGCGGATAAGGGCAAAGAGGAAGGTCTCGTTGACGGCTGCTTCCTGGTATGGGTCCAGGTCACTGAACATTACAGCAATGAGGGGCAGATTACAGATAAGACCAGGAACTTCAGGAAAGACCCGGAAAGCTGATCAGGCGCGCTTTTTATCATCAGTCCGGGGAGGCAGCCGGGTATCTCCCCAGAAATTTATACTCTTGGCACTTTTTTTCCAGTTCCCTGAAAGCCGCTTCGTCGCCATGGGTTCCCTGCGAGTCCAGGAAGAAAATGTATCTCCATGGAGAGTGTTTTACGGGCCTTGATTCAATCTTCGTGAGATTGATCCCGTAATTGTTGTAAATCTCAAGCACTTCCTTCAGCGAGCCCGGTTTATGGTCCACTGATACCACCACAGATACCTTTGTTCTTGGTGTGGATTTTGCGCCATTGTGTTCTTTTGAAATGGATACAAATCTTGTGTAGTTGTCGCTGAAATCCCCTATGTCCTCAAGGAGAACCTCCATCCCATAAATTGACGCAGCCTCTTTGGATGCAATTGCCGCATAGCCGGAATACTCGTCCCTTGAAAGGGCAGATACTGATGATGCAGTGTCAGCAAATGGGATGGCTTCGAGCAAGTGGGAGGACAGGAACTCAGAGCACTGCCCGAGGGCCTGTGGGTGAGAGATGACATGCGTAAAATCTTCCAGTGAAGTCCCGGGCCTTGCGATGAGGCAGTGGGTGATCTTCTGGTAGCTTTCCCCGGAGATGTAAAGGCTGTTCCTGTACAGGAGATCATTTGTGAGGCCAATCGTGCCTTCGACTGAGTTTTCAATGGGAACCACCCCCTGGGTTGATTGTCCCTCTTCAACCGCGCTGAAAACCTTCTGTATGGATGGATAGCCATCAAAAACACAGGAGCTTCCGAACATCCTCATGGCTGCCTGCTGGGTGTTTGATCCTTCCTTTCCGAAATATGCAATCCTTGCCTTCAGTGACCCCAATTCCTTTCCATAACTGGTTCCACATCTTAAAGCTGTATGGTTCCTGTCACAAGAGACCGATTTCCCTCAAATGCCATGGGTAGCCATATAGCAAAGTGCCCGCAAAAAAGGTTCCGGGACACCACAGTCAATTGGTTTCCAATGTTTTATAGGAGATTTAAAAATGCGAAGTTTTCAAACCATGTGAGATAGATAAAATTTTAATATATGGGATATGAAATGCCATGTCATATGTCGTCTGACCGAATCATGTACGGGAGCATAGGTGCAGCAATCCTGGTAGGCTTGATCATGCTCGCGCTGTTTGGCTGGATTACACTCTACGGCTGGCTGGCCGCAGGACTGGCAGCAGGTTTTGCCGCCAGAGGATCTGCCAGAGGCTTGCTTGCCGCCCTCATATCTGGAATAATAATCAGCGTCATCGCATTAACGCTCTCTCTTTTCGTTCCAGTTTCCACACTGAGCACATACGCTGGCTATATCGGAAACCAATACATCCAGAATACCCTAATCGCACCCGCACTCAACCTGCTGGGCCTGCAGACAACCACACTTGTGAAGGAACTTGGATTTGACTACATTCTTGTCCCTGCGCTTGGCGGATTCGTTGGAGGTTCTATCCTTTCCAATGGATACATTGTGCAGGAAGTTGAAGAGAGGCCCAAGGAAGAGCCGGCACCCAAACACACCCAGGCACAAATTGTAGATGATGAAAAAGAAGAGGTATCTTCTTAAAAATTCAAAGATACCCGGATTTTTCTCCAAATATTTCTTTTGACAGCCTCATGGAGTCATGGTGCGGCCTCTGGAACAGTATTGACAGACCCATGGCGTCCCTGTAGAATTTTTCTACACCGGTGTCCTCAATGTACCCGTACCCGCCATGGTACTGCAGGGAGGCTTTTGTCGCCCTCTTGGCGAAGTCCACTGAGAGTATCTTCAGGGTAAGTTTTGCCCTGCTGTCATTCTCATCCACGGTGTCAAGGAATGAGGAAAGGGACAGGTATTCTGCCATCAGCCTGGAAAGCCCGTTTGCAACCGGGCCATAGTCCTTAAGTGGCCTCTCGAAGGTCTTCCTGACCTTGACGTATTCAATTGCCTTATCAAGGGCACCCTTCGCCGTGCCAAGGGCAATTGCAGCAACTTCAAGATCAAGGCTGTCAACAATGCTTTTCAGGGCCTCTTCCCCATTCTGGGAAAGGACTGTGAAGTCTCCTGAGCTGATCTCCAGCGACCCATTGGAAAGCCCCCTGAATGACAGGCCAGAGTCTTCCTCAAGGGCCTTGATCCCGTTCTTGAAAAGGTAAAGGTGCCCGTCTTCCCTGTTTAGTGCCATGGCAAATTCCCCATTGTGCAGTGAAGACATTTCCACAACGCCCTTGAATCCTGTTCCGCTCTTCTGGAGTGTTGTAGCTGTCCAGCTTCCTTCAAGCACATCGGAGAGAGAAGTGGCAACGGTAGCCTCGCCTGAGGCAAGCTTCTTCAATGATTCGGGTTCAGCATCGCCAAGTAGAGGCGCCTGCACTGAATTAACAAGCATTACAAGGGCTGCAACCGAAGGTGAGAATGTTGCAAGTTCGTTTATTATTGTCAGGTAGCCATGGAGATCGATTCCTGATCCTCCGTATTTCTCATGTATCCTTGCACCAAGGAAACCCTGTGATGCAAGGGACTGCAGCAAGCCCCTGTCAATGCCTTCGTGTTCAATCTTCAGCGCCCTGTCCTGGATGGATTTAAGGGCGAATTCCCTTACTGCGGATCTGAGGAGATCCTGTTCTTCCATTGACAATCAGGCCACCTCCGCGTATTCCTTGAGCAGGTTTCTAGAGATGATTAGTTTCTCTATCTCGCTGGTGCCTTCCCAGATTTCCATGATTTTTGAATCTCTGAAGAACCTCTCCAGGTCACCCATTATGCCTGAGTACCCCGTGATTTCCAGGGCTTTCTCTGCAGCGAATGTTGCCGTTTCAGATGCGTATGCCTTTGCCATGCTTGTGAGCGTAGGGTTTGGCCTGAACTGGAACAGGTATGATGCGGCCTTGTAAGTTATGAGCCTGGAGGCCTCAATCCTGGTCGCTATGTCTGCGGCGAGGAACTGGACTTCTTCAGCAAGAGCTTTGTTGCCTTCCTTTGTCAGCCTGTTGAGGTGCTCAAGGACCTTGTCCAGGGCACCCTGCGCTATGCCGATTGCCTGGGCGGCCACGTAGGCACGGCTGATGTTGAAGAATGTCATGATATAGTAGAATCCCTTTCCGGGTTCACCGATAAGGTTTTCCTTGGGCACAGGAACATTATCCAGAATGAGTTCTGCAGTGTTTGTAGCCCTGACTCCAAGCTTTCCGCTGAGCTTGTTCTTGGAAAATCCGGGCAGGTCTGAATCCACTATGAATGCGGAAAGGCCATGGTGCCTCTTTCCCTCAACTTCCTCAGTGCGGATTAACATGACAAAGAAATCGGCGATAGTTCCGTTTGTGATGAACATTTTTGCACCGTTGACCACATAGTTTCCGTCTTTCTCCACGGCCTTTGTCTTGATGCCCGCGACGTCACTGCCTCCTCCCGGCTCTGTAACTGCAAGGCCCATGATCTTCTCACCGTTCTGCACTTTTGTGAGATATTTCTGCTTCTGTGCATCGCTTCCGAAGAGCATAATTACCTCAGCCCCAAAGAGGCTCACGGTTGCTGAAATGCCGAGTCCTGGGTCGGCCCTGCACAGCTCTTCAATGGTTACGAGCATAGACCACGGGTTTGTATAGTCCACAATCCCATACTCAAATGCCTTCTTCCTTAGTTCTTCGGGGAACTTTTCGTCCCTGTCATATTTCTTTGCCATTTCTGAGCTGATCTCTTTTTTAGCAAATTCCTGGGCTTTTTTTCTTGCGTTCACTATATCTTCCGGAAAATCAAAATCCATTTTACATCCTCTCCAAAAGCACTGAATAACCCTGCCCACCGCCAACACATAGTGTTGCGATTCCATAGGTCTTCTTCTTCTCGTTAAGTTGCCTTGCAAGTGTCCCTGCAATCCTAGCCCCTGTTGCGCCAAGTGGATGGCCTATTGCCACCCCTCCGCCATGTATGTTCACCCTGTCATGGGGGATGCCGATCTGCTTCATCGCATTGAGGGCAACCACTGCAAATGCCTCGTTAATCTCCCATAGGTCAATGTCGTCTGCCTTGAGGCCTTCCTTCTCCAGGAGCTTTTTTGATGCGGGGACCGGGCCATCGCCCATAATTGTCGGGTCCACTGCTGCCCATGAGAATCCCTTGACTCTTGCAAGGGGCTTTAGGCCATATTCGCGAACTTTCTTCCCTGACATCAGGACAGTCAGTGCAGCCCCTGCATTGAGCGGAGAGGAGTTACCCGCTGTTATGACCCCGTCTTTTATGAAAGCTGGCGGCAGCTGCGCAAGCGACTCCATGGTGGTCTGTGGCCTGACGCTCTGGTCCTTGTCTATTGTGACAAAGTCATCGCCC
>JAJZLU010000074.1 GCA_021850545.1 Thermoplasmata archaeon
CGGATGACCCCAGAAGCATCAAGGTATCATTCCAGAACTCCAACACATTCATCGGTTTCATTTTCCTCATTGGGGTACTCCTTTCGGTAGGCTCTCAGGCTTTCTGATCCACTGCATCCATGCTGAGTTCGGGAGCCCCTTTCCTTGAAACCATCCGGGAGAAGGCAAGGAACATCGCGATTCCAACAATGCCAAATATATCCATTGTTGACCACAGCCTGAGGCCGTTGAACGCATAGAGAGAAATAAGGAACGTACCAACCGATGGGCCGAATGCCCTTCCTGAAGAGTTCATCATTCCCATGAACCCAAGATATCTGGCCAGTTTGTCCCTTGGTGCTATCTTGGAAACGATGCTGTTCATAACAGGCGATACAAGGTTTTCCCCAATTGTTATTATGAGCATGTCGCCCATTAGGTCGAACAGGCTGGAAGAGAATCCCACGAGAAAGTAACCAATGGCATAGAAGGCTGTTCCAAGAATCATTGAGGCAATTTCCGGATACCGTTTCATGAGGTTTGTGATTGGATACTGGCCCACGACAACCACGACTCCGTTCACAGCATAGATGAATCCGATGTAACTTGTTGGAATTGCTGAACTGCCTTTTATGTAAACAGGAAGAGTAACTGAAAACTGTGAGGAGACGAGAGTCAGGAAGAAAGTTCCCACTGTGAAGACGATGAGGAACCGGTCGAATGAAAGGATGCTGATCCTGTGTGTTTTTGTGAGGCTCTCCTTCTTGCTCCTTTCCTTCCACCTGTCCTTTACCATGAACAGGACCATGAGCCCCTGGATAATGCTGCAGGCAGTTATTAGAATGAAGATCCAGAATATCCCCGCATCATAGATGAAAGCACCGCTCAGAGGGCCTATTGCCCATCCCAGATTCGACAAGATCCTGTAAACAACATAACCGTTCGTCCTCTCAGCAGGGGTCGTGACATCAGCGACCAGTGCATTTGCTGAGGGGAATATAAGCGAGCCTCCTGCTGAAGTGAATATGAAAACAGTAACGATCAGATAGGTTGGAGATGCTTCCTTAAGAAGAAGGGCAACGGACAGGAACAGAAGTCCTGAAATAATGCTTCCGATGAGAAGTACCTTCTTCCTTCCTATTAGATCTGCAAGGGCACCGCCAACAATGCTGAACAGTATTGATACCATGGAGCCAAGTGTGAAAATTATGCCCACAAAGTACACCGGCACGCCAAGGGTCTGGTTGAGAAATATAGCCATGTAGGGCCAGGTGGCGCCGAAGCCTATGGACCGGATGCCAGATGCGGCACTCACTGCCCATAGCTCCCTGTTCCCTAGCTGGAACCTATTCCGTATTGTTTCAGATGGCGTGATGGGGTACCGCAGATACCCTTAAAAACATTGGCAGAAGCAATTACTGGCGAAGAAATCAGCCTTGTGGCCTAAGAAAAAATCAGGCCCTTTGCAACGAGTTTGCCCAGGGGGCTCTTTTTCAATGTGACTGATAACCTGTCCCTGTCGATGTACATCTGTACTGGGGGGTCAATTGCAAGGAAATAACCGTCTCCGGCAAAAACCTTGAATGAGGGGTCAGGCCTCTGCGTGGTTTCAACAATGCCCACGGGTATCCTTTCGCAATCAACATCATTGCATGGGCCTGCAATGGTCTCCATTCTGATGATGATGTAATACCCCTTCTCTGCAAATTCCCTGAGGGATCGGTCGATTGTTACCCTTCCTTTCCCCACAGGTATTGTAGTGCTGTTTTCCATACTTATTACGGGAACTGTTTTTTGTATGCTTCCATGGATTCCTTGATTTCCTTTATCGCGAAATCCCCATCTTCCCACCCAAGAACCTCTGTCTTCTTGTTCTCCAGGATCTTGTATGTCTGGAAAAAGTTTGCAATTTCCTTGAGCGTGTGCTCTGGAAGGTCCTTGTATGTCTTTATGTGCTTGAACCTCGGATCGCCCTCTGCAACCATGAGAATCTTGTTGTCCTTATCCCCCTGGTCCATCATCTTCATTACGCCAACAGGCCTTGCCTCGATGACTATTCCGGGATACGTCGGCTCGCTTGTGAGCACCATCGCGTCCAGCGGGTCACCGTCGGCATAAAGCGTCTGTGCGACTGCCCCATACTCTATGGGATACATGACAGATGAGTGGAGGACCCTGTCAAGTACCACACCGGGAAACTTCTTTGATATCTCGAACTTGTTTTTGCTGCCCCTCGGAGTCTCAATTATGACATAGAGATGTTCAGGGGGGTTAGGTCCAGCCGGTAATGCATGCCAGTAGCTGTTGTTCTTTTCCATTGATTCATCATGCTTCAAGCATATATATCCGTTATTTTCACAATAAGTTTATAGGGGAAGTTTATGAAATAGCTGGTCATATGCCACATGCAATGGCCGGAAAGAGGTACGCAGCCTACAGCCCGTTCAGGATAAGTTTCGGAGGCGGGGGGACAGACATATCGCCGTTCTGCGACACATACGGAGGCGCGGTGATCAACACCGCAATAGACCGTGGCGTTACTGTAATTTACACGCAGGATGATTATGACCTTGAGATTTCCTCAAGGGATTTCCTCAAAAGCGTACTCATAGGAAAGGACAACAGCGACAATGAAGTCCTCAACAAGATGTCCAGGCTTCTTGAGAGCCGCGGGATATCAAAGGGGAGGATTGTCATCAACAGCGGAGTCCCTCCGGGTTCCGGGCTTGGATCATCCAGTGCCCTCACCACAGCCCTCCTGAAGTTGATTTATCTCATAGAGGGTAAAACGGTAGATCCATGGGACCTTGCAAAGGAGGCGTTCAGCCTTGAGCATGACTACTTTGGCGTTACCCTGGGAAAACAGGATCCTTATGCAGTAAGCCTTGGAAATTTCAAGTACATGGAGTTTGGGCAATCAGAGGACAAGTCAACAGACCTTTCAAAATACTCCAGCTTCATGATGGAACTGGAGAAAAGAACCCTTCTAGTCTATACCGGAAACACCAGGGAAAGCACTTCGGTTCTCCGGGAACAGGTTGAGAAGTCACAGCAGGGCGACAGCGACATCGTTTCCAACCTGAAGGTCATGAAGAGGCTTGCCAACGAAATGATGGATTCCGTGGTTTCTGGAGACTTTCAGTCATTCACCTCGGCCGTGAATACAGGTTGGAGCCTCAAGAAAAAGCTTGGAAAGAAAGTATCCAATGAAAAGATCGATTCTCTCGTATCATTTGCAATGGAGAACGGCGCGGATGCGGCCAAGCTTATGGGCGGCGGTTCAGACGGGTTCCTTCTGGTCATCAGCAAGCATGACATGGTCCAGCAGCTCCAGAAATCCCTCATGGATTCCTCAAGCTTTGTCGTCAGAGTCTCGTTTGACAGGCACGGGACCAGGGTCTTCCAGTCTGGTGAATCACCCTACATCCATTAAATTTTGCCATCCAATGGGTGACTGTCCCACATTATGCACTGCAACCCACTTCTGAAAATGTTAGGTATTGCCTTAATACATCCATAAACACTGGAATTATTATTGAAGCAGTTTAATAAACTACTTAGTCCAAATGCGGTTGCTGTTATTGGCGCTTCTCCTGACAGGTCAAAGATAGGAAATGCCGTGCTGGAGAACCTGGTAAGCCAGGGATTTGAGGGAAAAATTTACCCTGTCAACCCGTCGTATGAGGAAATCCTGGGTCTCAAATGCTACGCTGAAATTGAATCGGTTCCCGGCAAAGTGGACCTTGCGGTAATCGCACTCCCTGCAAAACTAGCCCCCACTGTGCTCGAACAATGTGTCAGAAAGGAAGTCGCCTTCGTGATAATCGTTGCTGGAGGCTTTTCTGAACTAGGCGATGAGGGGAGGAAGCTTGAACTCTCACTGAAGGAGAAGATTAGGGGCAGCAGAACTAGACTCATAGGGCCCAATACTGTTGGAGTGCTTTTCCCGCATTCCAAGGTAAACACTGCACTTACGCCGGGAGACAGAATCTGGTTCCCCCATGAAGGCCAGATCGGATTCATTTCCCAGAGCGGAGCCCTTGGCCTTCTGGTCATGGATTCCATTACAGAAAATGGCACCGGGATATCTGGCTTCGTCAATATAGGAAACAGGGCTGACATCGATGAGGAAGACCTCATGGAGATGTTTCTTGGCCATGCGGAAACCAGGTCGATCGTTGCATATCTTGAGAGCATATCTGACGGTGGCAGATTCTTCAGCACCGTAAAGAGGGTGAACATGGAAAAGCCGATTGTGGTGCTGAAAACTGGCAGAACAAGTGAAGCCTCTGCCGCAGCCTCATTCCACACCGGTGCCCTGGCATCAAATGACCGGGTTCTTGAAGGGATCCTTAGGCAGGTTGGAGTAGTGCGGGCATACAATGAAGTGGAGCTCCTTGATTTTGGAAAGGCCCTTGCCTATGCACGGCCCCTAGAGGGGAAGAGAATTGCTGTGCTCACTACAGCGGGAGGGTTAGGAGTGCTCACTACAGACCTTTTGACAACTGAGGATGCAAGGCCTGCACTGTCCATGGCAAAATTCAACGATACAGAACTAGCTGAATTGAAGAAGCATGCACTTCCCATTGCTTCCCTGAATAATCCCATAGACCTCACCGCAGACGGAAGCACACAGTCCTATGCTTCAATACTGGATCTCCTTTCAAACTCAGATAATGTGGACGGGATAATCGCATACGCACTCCCCCAGACTCCCAAGATCGATTCATCGGTCATTGAGCCTATCATGAGCGCGTCAGGGAAAAAGACCACAATCGTGGGTGTGATTGGCAACCGCCTCACTAAGGATTTGATGCTCCAACTTGAAAAGGCGGGCATACCTGCCTACCCTACAGTACAGAGGACAGTGGCAGCGATGAAGGCACTATATCTTCGCTCCACATACATCAGGAGGTTGTTGTATGGCTCTTGAGCCAGTGTTTGGGCCACAGGCTGTGAACCTCACAGAATTTGAGGCAAAGGCACTCCTAATGAAGAACGGGATACAGGCCCCACGGGGAATAATAGTAACAGCCATACCAGATAAGATAGAGCTGCGGTTTCCCCTGGCATTGAAGGTTTCTGATGCTTCAATACTTCACAAGAGCGATGTTGGCGGAGTACGCGCAGGGATAGTTGGAATATATGACCTCCTGGAAGAATTCAGCATTATGCAGAAAAGATTTCCCGGTTCACAGTTCCTTCTGGAGGAGATGGCTCCAAAGGGGGTGGAGTTCATCGTCGGTGCAACGAGGGACCAGGTGTTCGGCCCTGTGTTAATGCTGGGCTCGGGCGGGATATATACAGAACTCTATCATGATGTTGCCTTCAGGAAGCTTCCCATTGAAAAGGCGGACGCGGTTGACATGATCAGGGAGATAAAGTCAGGGATATTCTGCAGAGGCTTCAGGAGCCAAACCATTGACTGTGGAAGCGTTGTAGACCTTCTCATGAAGGCAAGTGCAATGGTTTTATCGGAAAAGCTTGGAATAGAATCGATGGACCTTAACCCTGTTATCGTTTCCAGCAATGGTGCTGTGGTGGCAGATGCCAAGATCTCAGTGAATAGAAGGAAGTAAGTTCCGGCCCCATGACACTTGTTGTCATCCAACATATTTTACCAGTTTGGCATGCTACTCATTCACAGAACCCAGAAAATAAGCCCTGACAAAGAATGACACACTCAATATTTCTGGGTATCACTTCATATAGTCCAACCTCTTTGAATTAATGAGATTATATATGTCAGCTTATCAGGGACTGCTGAAAGGCAAGCCCGGGGAGAAAATGTTCCTGCTGGGGAACGAGGCAATAGCACGTGGAGCCATAGAGGCAGGAGTAGCTGTGGCAACAACGTATCCTGGCACGCCATCAAGTGAAGTAGGCGATATCCTATATGAAATAGGGGCTGAGGCAGGACTGAAGTTCGAATTTTCTGTAAATGAGAAAGTGGCTATGGAGTCAGCCTTTGCAGCTTCTCTAGCGGGGCTAAAGTCATTTGTGTTCATGAAGCACGTTGGGCTGAATGTTGCTTCAGACGTACTCATGAGCATCTCCTACACGGGAGTGCGTGGGCCTATGGTAATAATGACTGCGGATGACCCTTCAATGTTCTCGTCCCAGAATGAACAGGACAACAGGCACTATGCACATTTCGCACATGTTCCGCTTATTGAGCCTTCCAATCCACAGGAAGCCAAAGATTTCCTAAAAACCGCATTCCGGATATCCGAGCTTGAAAGCCTTCCGGTGATATTCAGGACGACCACCAGGATAAGCCACATGAGGGGAAATGTTGTGCTTTCTGCCGTGGAGAGGCCCGAACTCAATGGGAAATTCCCTAAGGATGGCAGGAGTTTTGTCGCTCTCCCTTCGAATTCCTACAGATTCAAGGATGAATTGCTCTCCAAAATGAAGAGAATTGAAGGCATGGATTTCAACAAAGCCCTTAACAGGAGCGAGGGGGACCGCCTTTCAAGGGTCGGGTTCATAAGTTCGGGAGAAGCATACAATGTGCTGAGGGACGTGCTGGACAAGCACCAGCTGGATGTGGAAGTGCTCAAGCTCGGCATAACAAATCCTCTTCCTGAGGGCATTGTCAGGGAGTTTCTGTCAAGGCATGGAAATGTTGTGGTTGTCGAAGAAGTTGATCCCATAATTGAATCGGATGTACGGGCCCTGGCTGACCTGAAATTCCCTGAAGTGGCTGTGCATGGCAAGATGGATGGGGCAATACCAATGAGCTATGAAACCTCGCCCGACACACTAGAAGATTCCCTTGCCCTGATCCTGGGGTTTGAAGTGAAGCACAGGCAGATATACAGCCCGAAGGAGGAACTCCCAATCAGGCCGCCTGTATTGTGCGCCGGGTGCCCCCACAGGGCAACTTACTTTGCAGTGAAGAGGGCAGTAAGGATGCTGAAGCTGGACGACCCAATTTATTCCTCAGACATAGGATGTTACTCACTTGGCAACTATGAACCTTTCAACGAGGCAGACATCATGCTCGAAATGGGGTCATCTGTTGGGGTGGGATCCGGATTCACTAAGGCAACAGGCCAGAGAGTCATTTCCTTCATTGGAGACTCAACCTTTTTCCATTCTGGAATTCCAGCCCTGATAAATGCTGTGAACAACAATTCCAGAATGCTTGTGGTGATTATGGACAATGATGTAACAGCGATGACAGGAAGGCAGCCAAATCCAGGTACACCTGTTTCACTAACTACAGGAAGGAGCCGGAACCTGTCCATTGAGAACATAGTCAGGTCACTTGGAATAGAGAGTGTCAGGACAGTGGATCCGTATAACCTGAAGGAGACCCTTGGGGCCATCATGGACGGCCTTAAGGGAGATGGGGTTTCAGTTGTTATCGCAAAGCGTGAATGCGCTATCTTGAGGGACAACCGCATGAAGAGGGAGGGCCATGAGGTCAAATACCATGTAATTCCTGAGAAGTGTTCCTCCTGCTTTAACTGTGTTGAGAATTTCGCATGCCCTGCGCTTTCAGTTTCAGATGGAAAGGTAACAATAGATCCAATACTTTGCGACGGATGCGGTGTCTGTTCCCAGCCATATGTTTGTCCGTTCAGGGCTATAGAGGTGGACAGCAATGAAAACTAACATACTGTTGGCAGGAGTGGGCGGGCAGGGAGTCATTACCCTTGGGATGATTATATCCCAGGCGGCCATTGAGCAGGGCGAGAAGGTCATAATGTCTGAAATCCATGGCCTGGCCCAGCGGGGCGGATCAGTCACAGTTGATGTGAGGATAGGAGATTTCCATGCCCCCATCATACCGGATGGCGATGTTGACCTTACTATAGGAATGGAACCCCTCGAGACAAAACGTGCCCTTTCCAGGGCTTCGGTTGGGTCGAAGGTTGTCATGAGCACTGAAAAGATGGTACCCATATCCCTCAGCATAAGGCATGAGGAATATCCAGATTTGCAGGATATTGTCCGATCCGTTTCAGGCGACTTTCATGTTAGGGCCGTGGATGCAGTATCCATAGCAAGGAGTTCTGGCAATTACAAGGCAGCGAACATTGCCCTGCTCGGGTTTGCAATCGGCACAGGCTGGCTCCCCCTGTCTATGGAAGCTGTGAAGAACCAGATTGCCCGAACTTTCTCAAAAAAGGCGCTTGAAATAAACCTGAAGGCGCTCGAGGCTGGTTTGCAGATGGGTCGGGCGGAACAGTTGGAAGTGCCCAGCCATTAGGCCTATGGCCCAAAGCCCATTAACCCATATATTATCCTGTATGTCAGTCCCCATACGATCCAACCTCCGTAATCCAGAGCAGGAAATCCATTGGTTGGATGCCTTGTTTGCTTGTAATCCTGCAGGTTGACCACCCTTATTTCTGCCACTTCGGGCCCGGGTTTCGCTTCTGAGAAGCCTTCAACAGTGAGAATGAAAGGATAGACAAGAAGGTTCGGTGCCCTGAAAGGTGTCACAGATTCCAGTCCCCTGACGATCTGGGTTTCCTTGAGTTCCATGCTGACTTCTTCATTGATCTCCCTGAGGAGGCCCTGATGGATTGTTTCACCATCCTTTATATGTCCCCCGGGGAAGGCTATATTCCCTGACCAGGGATCGCCGGGAAATTCCATCCTTCTTATGAGGAGAGTCTGGTTCCCGTTCTGCAAAATTCCAACTGCTGCCTTTCCTGATGCCATATGGCCCTATGCCAGAAGGTGTATGAAATCTGAGACCTTCTGCCCTTCCGCTATTCCCAACTTCCTTGCTTCCTCCGAAACACCTGCAGCCTTGCTGTCAAGCAGGGTTTTCAGGTCGCTTACACCGGAAACCCTGACAGCACAGTCGCCCAGTTTGTTTGCAGCCTCAAGGTTAAGGTAGCCGCACATCACAAACCCCCGGGTCCCCTTAAGGAGGAGAAGCGGTGCCTTTGCCATGGGAATGCTGATATATTCGAATTTTGAACCAGATATTTCCACACTGTCAGCCTCGATCATACACAGTAATGTGAAGCTGAAATATAGGAATTTTGCATAGCCAAGGCGATTCCGGATTATTATTCAAAAAGCTTGAAAAACAAAGCTTTTTTGAACTACTGAAGATTAGAAATGGTTATATAGAAGTTTATTTTTACTTGCTGAGGACTTATGATTGGAGGCCAACCAATATTCATATTAAAAGAAGGTACAAAAAGAGAGACTGGCAAAGATGCCATGAAGAACAACATTGACGCAGCAAAAAGCATAGCCAATGCAGTCAGGTCAAGCCTTGGCCCAAGAGGCATGGACAAGATGCTGGTTGACTCCCTCGGTGACATTGTTATCACCAACGACGGAGTTACAATTCTCAAGGAAATGGATGTGGAACATCCTGCTGCAAAGATGATGGTTGAGGTTTCGAAGACCCAGGATACTTTCGTGGGAGACGGCACAACAACAGCTGTCATCGTAGCAGGAGCACTTCTTCAGGAAGCTGAGAGCCTCATTAACCAGAACGTGCACCCCACAGTGATTTCCGCCGGGTACAGGATGGCTGCAGACCAGGCAAAGAAGATTCTTGATGAAGTCAAGAAGCCTGTGAAGTTCACAGACAAGGAGCTGCTCATGAAGATGGCAGCAACCTCACTTAGCAGCAAGAGCGCTTCCTCCAGCAAAGAAAAGCTCTCGGAAATCTCATACGAGGCAATCAGGGCAGTGGCCGAAAAGACAGAAAACGGATACTCCGTTGACTTTGATAACATCCAGATCGTGAAGAAGCAGGGCGGAGACATTGACGAAACCCAGCTCATTTATGGAATCATTGTTGACAAGGAAAAGGTGCACCCGGGAATGCCCAACTTCGTTAAGGGGGCAAAGGTTGCTCTGCTCAACGCTGCGCTTGAAATCAAGAAGCCTGAGTTTGACACAAACATAAGGATAGATGACCCTTCAATGATCCAGAAATTCCTCAGCCAGGAAGAGACCGTCCTCAAGGACATGGTAAGGAAGGTCAAGGAAAGCGGGGCAAACGTCCTAATCACCCAGAAGGGGATAGACGACCTTGCGCAGCACTACCTCTCAAAAGAGGGGATATATGCTGTGAGAAGGGTGAAAAAGAGCGACATAGAGAAACTCTCAAAGGCAACTGGAGCAGCAATTGCATCATCAGTTGACGAACTTGGCCCACAGGACCTCGGATCCGCTGATGAAGTTGAGCAGGTAAAGATTGGCGATGACTACCTCACATTCGTGAGAGGATGCAAGAACCCCAAGGCGGTCAGCATACTTGTCAGGGGAGGCACCGACCATGTTGTGGACGAAATCGACAGGTCTATAACCGACTCAACTCACGTTGTTGCCGCAGCAGTTGAGGACGAGGGCTATGTCACAGGAGGAGGCTCAACAGCAGCAGAAATCTCCCTCAAGCTCAGGGAATATGCCTCAAAAGTGGGTGGCAGGCAGCAGCTTGCAATTGAAAAGTTCGCAAATGCGCTTGAGGAAATCCCAAGGGCTCTTTCGGAAAACGCGGGCCTTGATGCAATTGACATACTCATAAAGATAAGGAACGAGCATGCCAAGGGTAAGAAGACCGCAGGTATCAACGTATACAGCGGCAAGGTCGAGGAAATGGACAAGGTTGGCGTTATCGAGCCGGTCAGGGTAGGTAAGCAGGCCATTGAGGCAGCAACCGAAGCCGCGGTAATGATCCTTAGAATCGATGATGTCATCGCCACAAAGGGATCAAGAGGACCAGCTGGCGGCATGCCACAGGGCGGCATGGGCGGAGAAGATTAAACCTCCTACCCAATACTGGAACTTATGGTTCCAATAATCCCATTTTTATTTTTTATCGGATCCTTGCCAAGAACCATTCTCCTTGCACCATCATTCGTCTCAAAGCCGAGCTCGTGCATGTGCTTATTGAGTACGCTTCCTCTGAGAGTCCTTACTTTTCCTGATCTCCCGGACATTGCTCTTTGCACCATGTCAGGTATGAAACCCACTTCCTTTGTCATGCCCACAATCCCGTCTCCAATAGAAGGATAGATGAATGCCCTCAGTTCTCCACCCTCGAGCAATTCGTATCCCGTTAACCCAGGCAAGCTGGAAAGTGCAGGTTTCCGCAATTCTCCAGTGAATTCTGAATCAAGCAGGAAATGCCTTTCGGACAGGTAATTAATGCCAAAGATATTTTTCCCGCAGTATGGCTTGAAATCACCTGATTTCACGAAGAAATTCTCGTAGCTTCCTGAAACCTGGAAACCCATTTTCCTGTAAAGCCTGGCCCCCTCTTCGCTTGCCCTGAGAAGAATGGTTTCTGCACCCTGGTTTCTGAGGCGACCTATTGCATATTGCGTGATGGCCTTTCCCAGCCCCATTCCACGATAATCTGCATGTGTACAGATTGCCCCTAGCCACCCAGTTTTTCCAAAGGAGAATGACATGGCTGTAGCTATGATATTTCCGTTGTCTGTGGAAACATACATGTTTGTCCCTTCAAGTTTCCTGTACCATCTGAATATGGTTTCATCGCCTGGTGAGAAGTCATACTCCCTCAGGAAGCCCATGTACTTTGTTTCCATATCAATTGGTAGCGGTTCAATGGTGAATTCTGCCATCTCTAACTGTATGGAAACCACCAATTAATGCTGATCCAGGATAGCTTTGTGGCTCAGCTGGCAAGGTAAAGGTTATATAAGCTCAAATTCTGTTGCCTCGTGGAAACCCAATATGTAGAAATCTACAAGAAGCAGCATTACGGGCTTGTGGGAAAGCATTCCGCAGTCAAGGTATGCCACTGGACAAAGAACGAGCTCACTGGCGGCCGTGGATGCTACAAAGGAGATTTCTATGGAATCAAGTCCCACCAGTGCGTCCAGATGACACCTGCACTGAGCTCCTGCACTGAGAATTGCTCATTCTGCTGGAGATTTCAGGGATTTGACAGCATGCACATTTCAGACGAGGATGACCCTGAGTTTATACTTGAAGAGTCCATCAAGGCCCACAAGAAGCTCATATCAGGCTTCAAGGGCAATCCAAAGGTAACTGAGGAAAAGTGGAAAGAGGCAGATGACCCGAAGCACATTGCCATTTCACTTACCGGGGAACCAACCCTTTATACAAGATTGGGAGAATTTATTGAACTGGCACACAGGAGAGGGATATCGACATTCCTTGTTACAAACGGAACTTTGCCAATGGTACTGGAGAAACTAGATCCTCTTCCCACACAGCTTTACGTAACCACCGCTGGCCCAACCAAGGAAATCTTTTTCGACCTCCTCAACCCGTCGATTGGGAATGCCTGGGAGAATTTCAACAGGACCCTGGAGCTCCTGCCTTCTCTGAATACCAGGAAAGTAATCAGGCACACCCTTGTGAAGGATGTTAACATGCCATACATAGAGGAATATACCAGGATGGATAGGATAGCCGATCCCAATTTCATCGAATCAAAGGGCTATGTCCATGTTGGCCAGTCAATAAACAGGCTGGGCATTGACAATATGCCATCGCATGATCTCATAGTAGATTTCAGCAGGCAGCTTGGGGAGAACCTTGGCTATGAACTTGCTTCCGAAAGAAGGGACAGCAGGGTAACGCTCCTGGCAAAGGACCCTGCCATGGCAAAGATCGATTTCAGCGCCATTGGCGGCAGCAAATTCTAAAAATTTCCCTCAAATTTCCGGAATTTTTGACTATTTTCATGAGGGAAAATTTCAGTAATCCCGAACCATGGGCTTAAGATAGCCCAAGATGCACAACGTTTACGGCGAGGATTGACAGGTTGCCTTTTGGAGATGCCATGGAGAATATGGCGAAGCCATCCCCAAATGCAATAGGGTCTGCGGGTATCCCACCTTGGCCATACAAAGAAGCCAGTGGGTAGTATATTCTATTCCAGGCAATTTTTCCTGATGTCAGATTAACGACAAAATAATGGTAATGGGAACCAATGACTGAAATTACCGCATATCCATTTGTAATGCCAAATATGCTTGAAGTGGAAGATATGGGGACGGAAAAGGAATGCCCCAGCGTCCACATTATCTTCCCCTGTGTTGAAATAGCGCTGTAAACACCGTTATTCAGGCTTAGGATTACACCCTGTACAAGCGATATGTTCTTGCCGGCGACACCAAAAGAACCGCTAAATTTACCAGTGCTTGAGTAAATTGATTCCAAGTTGAAGTTCCCCTCAGATGAGTTGAGAAAGTAAAATTCATTTCCGGTTGCCCAGAATCCCTCAATATTACCCTGGGAAGTATAGTTCCAGGTGTGCTGGCCACTTGAAATATTGAATCCCATGAATGTAGTGTTTCCCGGATATCCGTTCCCGTGCATAATTCCATAGCCTAAAATGGCAAGAGTGTTGCCTGTTGCCTTTGCCGTGAGAATTGAAAATGATGGCCCTCCCTGGATGTAGAAGGTTTGATTCCAGTATTTCCATGTAGTAAGGTTCAGTGCGTATACGCAGGCAAGAAATGTTGAGGTCTGTACCCCATTGCTGTAATAAATAAGGCCCTGTTGCTGGAAAGAATATCCAATTACACTGTCCCCATTCACCACTAAGGGTGCCGTAGGAGAAAGTTGAGTGCTATTGAATACGTGGCTCCCAATTATTTCTCCATTCCCGGGGTTGAAATCCAGAATGAGCAGGCTGATGTTCCTGAACTTTGAAACCTGATTTCCAGCGCCATATCCCAGGACATATGATATAAGGAGGAGTTTTCCATGATGCCAGTAAATATGTGGCATCGTGTTGACTATGCCGCCAGATGTCCCATAAAAGCTGAATCCCGGATTGATGACTGTAAAATTGTCTATCCAAGAGTAATGCCCATCTGCCACATTTATGGCATCAATAACTAAGGGTACCTTTTCATGATAAGGTGAAAAGTTCTGATCGTAAGAACCAAGATAGAAAAATGTGCCATTTTCAACAATGGAACCCATCCAGTTGGGAAATACCGGCTTTCCAAGATCCTGGGTCCATGAGGCATTGAATGGGGTGGAGGGATAACTGGCCAGTTCGTAGGCCATGACCGGGATGATAATTCCCATGGACAGGCCTATAACGGCCAGTTTGAATTTGAGCGTCAATTTTATCAAACATATATTTAATCTGGACTATATGATTTTAACCTCCAATCCACCGGGGCCAACAGAACTTTGCCGTGAAAACCATCCCCAACACTGCATACTCCTTCCTGTATATTCAATAATTAGAAAAATTGGCTTTGAAGAACAGAATTATATGCTTATGGCATACTGAAAACGTGGGCAAATGATTGATTTTACATTTTCAGAAGAGCAGGAAATTCTAAGGGAATCGGTAAGAAGGTTCGCTGAGAAGGAAATAGCACCAAGGCTTCCTGAAATGATACAGAAGAGGCGCATACCAAAGGAAATAATGGAGGGCCTCGCAAAACAGAACCTCCTTGGAATGACTGTCCCTGAGAGGTATGGGGGAATGGGCGCAGACGCGGTCACTACTGGAATCGCGGTGGAAGAAATTGCTAGGGTCGACCCTACAGCATCCATACCAGTGATGTTTCTTGTTGACAATGCCTGGTCATACCTTCTGAGCAGATACGCATCAGATGAGCTTAAAGAGGAGATCCTTCCCAGGGTTGCCTCCGGAAAGATCCTTACCGGGATTGCATCCACTGAACCTAATTTTGGCTCTGACATTGGTTCCATGACCACAGTAGCTGAAAAGAAAGGTTCAAACTACATTATCAACGGCGAGAAGGCTTACATCAGCCTTGTGAAGGATATCAAGGAAATGGGAGGGGGGTATGTCACAGTTGCAAAAACCGACAAATCAAAGGGAACTTCAGGTGTTTCCCTCTTCTACGTTCCACACAGCGATGACCACCTTGAACTCACTCCTCTTGAAGAAATGGGAAGGGAAGGTTCAACCTGGGGATCCATCAGGATAAAGGATTTCCAAGTTCCAGAAAAGTATCTCCTTGGCCCCCTCAATGGAGGCTTCAAGATCGTCCACTTGGGATTTGAATTCGCAAGAGCACTTATTGCAGTAATATCAGCCGCATCAGCAACAAAAGCCCTTGAAAACGGAATGGAGTACATGAAGGAGAGGAAAGCTTTTGGGCAACCCATAGGAAAATTCCAGGGACTCCAGTTCCAGCTTGCAGACCACGTAGCAAGAATGGAGGCAGCCAGGACTCTGGGTTACAAGGCACTCTGGATGTACGACCAGGAACAGAAATATGGGAAGTTCTCAAGATTTGAGGTGTCCAAGGAAGTTGCCATTGCGAAGCTCCTTTCCACTGTCTGGGCATTTGACGCAATTAACGATGCATTGCAGTGGCATGGTGCCTATGGTTACACGAAATATAACCCGCAGGAACTCGCCCTAAGAGGCATAAGATCATTCCAGCTTGCTGAGGGGTCAAGGGAAGTAATGAAAACAATTATAGCAAGGGAAGCTCTTGGAAAGGAGTTCATGAAATCTTAGGTGCGCCGGCAATGGATGAAGGGAAGGAAATAAGCATTGATGAGGTAAGGAAACTTGACCTCAGGGCCGTGAAGGTTACCCACTGCGAGAAGGTTGAGAAATCAAGGAACCTTCTCAGGATACTTGTGGATGTTGACGGCCAGGAAAAGCAGATAATCTCAAGCATTTCAGATTACTATGAGCCATCGGAACTCGTTGGCAGGACTATTGTCATTGTTAACAACCTCAAGAAGGCCAAATTCATGGGCCTCGAAAGCCATGGAATGCTCCTGGCTGTGGAAAAGGATGAACTCCTTTCACTGCTTACAACGGACAGGGATGTACCCTCTGGGATAAGAGTATCTTGAAATGACTGCAATTATTGAAAAATACAGGCCAAGGAACATCTCCGAACTCATAGTGAGCCAACGGATAATCCAGGAGATAAGGAACTGGATAAACCTATGGAAAGAGGGCACGCCTGTGAAGAAAGCGCTCATCCTCTATGGCCCTCCTGGATCGGGGAAAACAACCACGGCAACTGTCCTGGCCAATGAGGCAGGTGTGCCCCTGGTTGAGATGAATGCTTCTGATGAGAGAAATGCGGATGCCATGAAACGAGTAGCATTGATGGCTTCGCAATATGGGGACCTGATGAACATTGGCAGAGAAAATGACACTGGTTTCGAAAAGATCATTCTCATCGATGAGGCAGACAATATCTTTGAGGGAAGAAGCAGGGCAACCGGAGGGGACTCCGGAGGCATTACAGAACTTTCCAAGATTGTCAACCGGACGCGAAACCCCATAATCCTCACCATGAATGACTTCTATGCATTCAGGAGGAAATCCGCCTCACGTGACATAATAAACAATTCCCTGGTCCTTGAATACAAGCAGTACAAGAGACGCGGGGACAGTGACTATAAGATGTTCAGGACCAGGCTCTCCCAGCGCATAAGGGACATCGCCTCCAGGGAGGGGCTGAAATATTCCCAGGATCTTGTTGACAGGATCATGGAGAAGAACTCGGACGATATCAGGGGGACCATAAACGATTCCTTGGCGGCATTCAGTTTCGCAGATGAGCCTGAGCTGGCCGTGGAACTCACTTACAGGGATGTCCAGACCAACATATACAATACAATTCATACAACATTCAAGGACCGCATTTACGACAAGACACTTTCAGAGCTCATGGACAAGGATTTCACAACAGAAGACTACCTCATGTGGCTTGACAAGAACCTGCCAGCGGAAGCACCCGATTTGAAGGACCTTTCAGAAGCATATGATCTCCTTTCCCAATCTGACAGGTTCATTGGCCGGGTGATCAAGAAACAGCACTATGCCTTCAAGGGATATGCTGAGGAGATTGCCGCCGGGATATACACGCGATTGGAAAACCAGAACCAGAGCTATGTAAAGTACGAATTCCCGTCATACATAATGAAGATGTCGAGAATGAGGGAAACGCGCGAGGCAAGGAAATCAGTCACTACAAAGATATCAAAACTCACCCACAGCGGAAAGAAGAGAACCAATGACAACCTCTGGTTCTTTGCCGGGCTCATAAAAGGCAAGGAGAACCTGGAGGACCTTACCGACAGGCTTGATCTTTCTGAGAAAGAGATCAACGTCCTAAAAAAGCGCTGATATCTCTTTTTCCTCTTTTTCTGGGGAGTCGCTGTGGCCAACAATGAACTTCTTGCACTTTCTGATTGTCCCGCTCGTAATCAGTGGTTTGACTTGGCTGTAATTCTCCTTCACGTATGAAATCAACTGGTCTTTCTGGAACTGGCTGGTCAGATATATTGCATAGGGTCCGTTGATGTGCTTTCTCTTCGCCCTGAAAAGCTTCGAAAGGTCTCTGTCCAGGGATTGAAGCATTGGCTGCAATTTCGGGGAATAGAGAACAATGTACCTCTTCCTGATCTCTGAGCCTTTCAACCAGATTGAATTGGAAACATCCTAATCTATGTATCGCCACTGTGCATCTGGCATAGAATTACAACATTTGGCAATGTATCGTGAAATACTGTTGAAACCTTCTTCACATGGTTTCTGCTAAGATATTTATAGACAGTTAGTCTACAGCATCATTCACGATAGACAGAGGTTAGATTTAGATGCCAGAAATACAGAGCACCACCACATTAGTAAGAGACGCATGGAAAAGTCTCAAAAAGTCTGAAATTTACAATCTTCACAAGCAGAGGATGATCTCCTGGAGAAACGGACCTGCTCTTGAAAGAGTTGAATTCCCCACAAGGATTGACAGGGCAAGGGCCCTCGGATACAAATCCAAGAAAGGTTTCGTCATTGTAAGGGCAAAGGTCAGGCGCGGAGGCAGGAACAAGGAGCATATCATGGGAGGAAGGAGACCAAGGAGAAAGGGTATTTCAAAACTCACCCCCAAGAAGAGCATTCAGTGGATTGCCGAGGAAAGAACCGCTGATAAGTACCCGAACATGGAAGTCCTTAATTCATACTACGTTGGCGAGGATGGTTATTACAAGTATTACGAGGTAATCCTTGTGGACAAGAACCAGCCTGAAATTACCCACGACCCCACAATATCCTGGATTGCTGAGCCCCAGAATACCGGAAGAGTATACAGAGGGCTTACCTCAGCCGGTTACAAGAGCAGGGGC
>JAJZLU010000068.1 GCA_021850545.1 Thermoplasmata archaeon
AAGAATATAAGGGATGTTGTTGACTTCCTGGAATTTCACGGTAAATCATACTTGAAAGAGCTATCCATAGGTGAAGCGAAACAGTTGATTTCTGAATTGGTGGAAGGTGAAAAACACGAAAGCAAGTGAATTGAAAAATGAAATAGAACGGAGACTTCCAGATTTTTTGAAGAAGTATCTGCACAAGATAGTAAGTATAGCAAAGTTAGCAGGGAGAGTAAGGCCATGACGTTTGAACTATCCCAGCTAGGCAATTACAGAATCGAAAGAACAGAGGATTACGATCAGTGTCCATTTGATAAATCGTATTGTGAGATCATAAGAGTGAAAGGGTCTAGAATTGAAGAACCAGCTTACATGGTGGAATCTCACTTATACAAATTCAGCGAAACTGAATTGTGCTTATACATGAAGGACAAAAAGAACATTTGGCGAACTCTAGGTGAATTGCTCAATGAAGATATTGACATAACCGACAATGAATTAGTACTAAGATTCCCGGTTTCCAAATTCAAAGAGATAGCCCGTATAGTGCCTTTCGTACGCAAAAGGGGATTATCAGGTAAACCGGAACTTGCCAAAGTCATTGGAAGCAAGACCCAATTCAAGAGTATTAAACGGCATAAAGTAGAGCAGAATAACCCAGATTCCGTCTTAACAGGCATGAAGCGACCAATTACATTAGAGACCTTTCAGGGAGACGGGAAGCAATGAACATAATACCTGAAAGGAAACATCCTTTCATGCCTGAGGACAACCGAGGGCCAATAGATGAACCGTACTTACCACTAGACCCAGGGGATGAACCCGATGACTGAATTACAGGAAGAACGAAATCTGTTGGAATATTGCCTGATAGAATTTCATGACCGATGCACAGGCATGGAAGTAAGGAAACTCTACAAGTGGGATCGCCTGATCGGAAAAATGCCAACAGGCAAGACCAGGCGTGTATATTGTGAGTGTCCATGCCATGCCGATAAACATTAATCTGCATTTGCAAAAATTTACTATTTCTATATAGTTATGAGCAAATCGCTATATTTTTGTCCTAAATCGGACATTCCTAACCCTTTAAAACGCTCATTCCGTAAGTGTACATTTTAAGGCGATAAATTACTTTCAGTAATAATTCTCATTCCGTCAATTACCGTTAGTCATATTCACCAGTTGCCGAATTTCAAAGGTTTTACTCACTTATTCAGGAACATACGGGTTTACCGTAAGAGTTCCCCATTGTATGGGATTCCATACCACAAACCCATAAATTACCACAAGTAATTTTTTTGTGGTAATATGATTATTCATAGTAATATAGAAAAACGAAAGATGCCGAAACATAATTAACAGAAAAATGGCTTTTTTGAGTGATTTTTACCGAAACTTACCGAAACAGATTAAGTCTAAGTAATCAGCATCCTTAAAAATTAAGATTGGTTTTGCTCCTTGATTAATTGCTCAAGGAGTGTTGCCAATATTCCGGCCTTTTCATGTTCCGGCATTGCTTTTAGTATTGCTTGTACCTGAGGGCTAATCAATTTACGATCAGTCATGGCCTGTTGTATGTGGTCTTGTTTGTCCTTAAGCTCTATGGCTGCCTCAGTAGTTAATGGAAACCAGCATTTCAGGCAGTAAGATGCAGTACTGGGGTTCTTTTCCCCGCACCTCTGGCATGCTCTCAGCTGCACCTTCTTGATGGTCTTTACTTCTGGCTCAAAGCCATTAGCCTTGAGAATCGCATTCTTTTGTTGCTGGCCGGATAGATGCACATACTTTTGAGCCATCTTAGAAGAAGCAGTCCAGCCTAGTTGAGCCTTTAATACTGATTCTGATAATACTTCACTGTACCTTGTAGCATAAGAATGCCTGAATAAGTGCAGATGTACCCGCTTATTGATTTTCGCTCTTTTTACTGCCTTTTGAATTGTTATTCTTGCAGAATCATAGTTCATTGGCTTGCCTGATACCAGATCAACAAATAGAAGGGCATCCGGTTTGGAATTGTCAGGGTGAATCTTGCGCCATTCCCTTACATACGCGATCGAATCCCCAATGACATAAACAGTCCTTTCCCCTGTTTTTCCCGATACATGCAGAGTTAAACCTTTGTCGTCAAGCTCTAAGTCGCGAAGCCTTACAGTTAGAAGCTCCCCAACTCTGCAACCCGAATCATAAGCCAGTGAAACTAAAGCCTTATCTCTGAGGTTTTTGCAGCTCCCAATTATCCTATTAACCTCATCCTCTGTGAGCATGTCCTCAGATTTCTTCAGCCGGTCCACATTATTTTTAATCTTGATCCAGCCGCATGCCTTGTTGTATTTTGCCTTTGGCAGCAGCCATGAATAAAATTTCTTTAAGGTCTGCTTGTAGTCCTCAACACTTCTTGGGCTAATTCTTGAGTGTGATAACTGCTCAATCATGGATTTTAGATCATCCTCACTGGGATTCATGAAGTTTGCACCTAGCAACTTTGCAATTGGCCGCAACTTGGCAAAGTAGAATATAATCCGATGGTCTGAAAGTCCATCCTGCACTTTAAGATCGGTTGAAAATTTTTTAATGGCATCAAAGGCAGCCCCAGGGCCTAGAAGGTTCTTGGTTCTCTCAAGCTCTATTTTAACGGTTCTCTTGTAAATTCCCGTTTGATTTTCTGAAACTTCCATGAATAGATATAGAGTCTATATATTTTAACGTAGCGATTCGAACTTTAGGTTCGATACTCTCTCCCCGCGCTTAAGTTTTTTTTAAGAATAAGGTTTTAAGGGTTTCAGTTTTGTTTCAAAAACCAAATGATCCGATGAACTATGACGTTTATGAAGGCGATGTTTATTCCAATTCAACCGAATTTGTGGTTTTCTAAAGTAAATTATGTCTTGTAGATTTGCGGGATCCAACAACAAACTGTTTTTTTCAATCAGCTTTCTTGAATTTATTTGAAATCCAGGCATTTATTTAATTAATAAGGGAATCTTTGCATACAAAAAATCATTGGACAGATCTGTTAAAAATAATTCTAGAAGCATATTTTGTTATAAGTCGGAAAACTTGTGAAACTTCTGGATAAATTGTGCATGTTCTTTCTAAGAATTGTATTGGTTTTTATGTAAAGGGACCACTACTCAAATTATTCAATATTGAAAAATAAAGATGGATAAATTGTTTTAGACATTTTTGATTTATAGATTAAACATCAGGCCCTATAAATTCCAACAGAATGGCTTTCCGGAAGGAAGGTATAGAGTTTCTGTAGCTTTTCATCGAATGTCAGTGTATGGCTTCCGTGCTCTGTATCAATCTGCTGAATCAATTGAAGGGACTTCCCATCAAAAACCTGAACGACGCCTGGCTCCCCAATGCTGCAGTAAACATGATTCAGTTTTCTATTATACCAGAGGACATCTGGAGGGCCTGCTAATTTTGCTTCTAGCACAGGTTTCATTTGCTTGAGGTCAATGGTGACAAGTGTGGCATCATCACAGGCAATGTAAGCCGTAATGCCTTCAATCACAAGCCCATGTGGCCCTTTTTTATTTACATTGAAAAATCTTGTCTGGGTGAAGTCCTTTCCGGAGATGAATTCAATGCCTGGCGGATCCATTATGTTGACCATATACTCATCGCTGTCACTGCTATACGTGCACCATCTAGGCCTTCCTATGAGTCCAACTGTAGCTATCATTTCACCAGTTTTCTGGTGGTGAAATCTTGCCTGGTTGTCTCCAACGTCCGCAGTCATGAGAATCCCTCTTGAACTGTCAACTGCAAGGCCATTTGGTCTGCTTCCAGTTTTAAATTTAATCAATACACTTAACGAGGCTGGGTCTATGGCAAGTATATGGCCATCAGCCCTCGAAGCCGCAAAGACTTTTTTGGTGATAGGATCAAATACTACACCGCTTCCGCCAGTGCAGTCAGATATAGACTTGATCCACTTTTCTTCTTTTTCGTCGAAAACTTCTACAGTTCCCGAACTTGTATGTGCAACAAAGACCATCCCTGTCGCTTGATCCACATCCGCGTGGTCAAATTCGCATTCCGCTTCCGTTGGAAGTTCTTTTTTTCCTTTAAAAACTAACAATATTGCTTCTACCTCTTCAAGTATGCCGAAACTCATTTATTGGCGTGTTCAAGTTTCGCCTTTCCATCCATTTTCCCTTTCACGTATGCATACATAGCGTCATAGAATGGGAGCTGCAGCTTCATGTTTTCATGGTCATCCTTTGCTATTTCCCTGAAACCAAGGGCTGCCGCTTCAAGGCCTGCTGACTCTGGTGGGGCATCTGGGTTGTTTGCGTCGGCACCTCGAACTATTTTCGCAAATTCAAGAAGTGCGGGATCTTGAAGGTTGTATTTCCTGATTACAGCATCGAAGCTAACGTATTCTTTTCCATTTTCCTCATAGTGAAACAATTCCGCTCCAGGAGTGTCGAAAGGTATTGCATTTTCTGCTTTGGCCACGTCTAGAACCTTTTCTTTGGGCACAAAAAGAAATACAGGATCTTTGTCCACAAATCTTGAAATAACCCAGGGGCACGCAATTCTGTCCACTTTAGCTTTTTCTCTTGTCACCCATTTCATGATTTTTGCACAATACATTTGCTGTTAATTATATTGTTGGCAATATGCAGATAAAACTGAGAGTTGAAAGGATTAACAAGAGTTCTTGGTGAAGATTTGGCCAAGATCATTTGGTAAGAAAGTCTGGAGGCAGAGAAGTGAACTTTGGAAGCTTAAAGATATGCATCCTGAAATTTATCCAATGATTTTTAGGGTGCTTTCTGCCAAGCCATGAATATTACTTTGCCAATCAATTTTCGTTTGGTAAGTTAGAAGAGAGTAAAACCTGAAGTACATAAGTTTACTAAGGTCCGCCCAGGTGGTTAATAATTGATGAAAAGGCAGTCGACGTGTAATAAGCTTACCAATTTTTACCTTCGGTTATCAAGCTAAATTCGGGCTATCTAAGGACAAAAAACCTATGGTTTAGGGGGGGATGAGAAATGGATCATAATCCTTATGATTTAAAAATAAAGTTTGAACAATGTCAACTCATGCTAATATGTTACCCCTCCGATCTCCAGTTGTGCGAACAAGACCCAATGCTTTTTCATCGAAGGGAGTGGTCTCATCTTCCAGTATACAGTCTTCAGTTGTAGGTTCAAAAATTCTCGAGAAAGGAGGCAATGTTGCCGACGCCGCGATAGCTACAAGTGCAGTTCTGTGTGTTACTCAAAACAATCTTTGCGGCCTTGGTGGTGACCTGTTTGCCCTGATTCGAATGAACGGGAAACCCATAGTTGACATAAATGGGAGTGGAAGGGCTTCCAGGAATGCAAGTATCGATTACTTCAGGAACAAGGGAATGAAGCACTTGCCTGCAAAAGGAGAATATGCTGCCCTGACTGTGCCGGGCATAGTTGATGCGTGGCGGATAATCAATAAGAACTTTGGAACCATGGAGTTCAAGGAACTGCTTGACCCTGCAATAAACCTTGCAAATGGCGGCTTTCCTGTTACCAACCATTACCATGGATCAATAAAGGCGACCTTGCCGTCATTAGGTACGTACGCTTGGGGAGAAAATTTTGCTCCAGGTGGAAAAATTCCCGATGTGGGTTCATTATTCAAACAGAAAGATCTTGCAAACACTCTCTCAGTAATTGCTTCCGATGGGCCGGAATCGTTCTACTCAGGGCATCTCGCCGAAAAGATAATCAAAGGGCTTGACGGATCAGGCGTCTTGCTGGATTCCCATGACCTGAATGGCCATACAACCACAGTAGGGAAGCCCCTTCACACCACTTACCGCGGTTTTGACATTTACGAGACTTCTCCGAACAGCCAGGGGGCTACAGCCATACTCTGGCTCAATCTATTCCAGCTTGTACATGATGGGAGCAACCATGGTTCTGAAGAGTGGTACAGGAAAGCCTTGGAAACAGGGCTTCTGGCGTATTCGCAGAGGAATCTGCACATTACCGATCCTATGGAACACCCATTGCCAGATGGTTTCTGTTCAATCCCTTATGCAGAGGAGTTGCTTGGCTCATCGGATTCCAATGCAATTATGTCTGGACAGAGAAATGACCCTGGAGATACAACATACTTCAACCTGGCCGATGGAGACGGAAACTCTTTGTCTGTTATACAGAGCAACTACATGGGTTTTGGATCTGGCATAATGCCTGAAGGAACTGGATTTGTGCTCCAGAACAGGGGGGCTTATTTCAGCCTGGACGCCGAACACCACAATGCCCTCAAACCCGGCAAAAGGACATTTCACACTCTCTGTGCGGCAATGGCGGAAAAGGATGGGGAATTCCAGTTCTCAGCAGGAACAATGGGAGGGGATATCCAGCCTCAAATTCATTTCCAGATGATCACGGCCCTCATAGATGCAGGAATGGACCCACAGCTTGTGCTTGACGGTCCAAGATGGGCTTTTCCATTTACGATTTACGAGAAGCCAGGAGACCTGAAAGCCGAATCAAGTCTGTACAGGGAAATTTCTGGATTGAAGGGCCTTCCTTTCAGGTTGCGGGAAGTTGAGGACATGTCTTCACAGTTCGGGCATGCACAGATCGTGCAGAGAAACAGGTACGGCGTAGTTGTAGGCGGTTCTGACCCGAGGGGAGATGGAGTATCTGTGGGGGCCCTTTAGCCAGTTTTTATATTTGTCAGCCATTATGAGGAATCAACCAAATTATTAAACATAATAGATATTATATTAATTCTGCAACTGCATCGCAGATTCTTCGGAATTAATGCACTAATGTTGATATAAGGGGAATCAGTATGTTGTTGTACTGTGGTAAACGTTTATAACATCCTAATCGGGCAGGATGATTGCCCGCACACCCTTATAACTAGCCAAGTTCCGGGCCTGGTTATCTATGTAATGAATACCAGTGACGATGAAAACAATTACCAGAAGACATTTAGCATTTTTATCTCAAAGAGAAAAGAAGACCTGAAGGAGGCGCTTGACAGGTTGAAAAATTATCCTAATATCAAGGGCCTCGATCTGTTGGGCAGGAAGGAAAATATGATGTCCCTCATTTACAGCTTTCCAAAAACATCAGCTTTCCGGAACGTGGAGAAACTAGGATTCAGAATGCACCCTGTGGTGATCAGGAACGGGCAGGAAAGATGGTTCTTCATTTCAGATGCCAATGACCTCCTTTCGAGAGGAAAGACCCTGCTTAATGACCATGTGACAAAACTGATCACAATAAAAAAGCTCACAACAAATGAGTTCATAAACACTTACATCAAGCTGTTTAACTCTATCTGGAAAATGAAGATAGACAGCGAGACCGGCGGCGACGCCTATGAGATTATTTCAGAAGCACTCAAGGCGGGATACTATGACTGGCCAAGGCAATCAAACCTCAGCGAGCTAAGTAAAATTATCAAAGTGCCGCGCTCTACCTTAACATACAAGATTAGGAAGTTGGAAAAGAGAGTATTCTCAGAATTAGAAGAATCCGATGCGTAGTGAAAAATTCTACATTGCAAATGCAAACAATAGATTGGATCGATACAGATCGATCAGTAGTGGGTTCTAATTATCAACGAGCGATTATCCCAAGTTCTTTCATATTTAATTAAAATTTTTAAAGTTGGATACATGACGAATTAAATATTGCGCTGCCTGTATTGCAAAAATGTAAAAAATCTTTTGAGGAGATTTGTTAACAGGGGAAAATATCCACAATTGATAATATGGCCAGCAAAAAATCAATCATAGATGTAACGCACGTTTCCACAAGAACTGGAAACTCTTTCAGGATCACCCTACCAAGGAAAGTTGTTGAAATAATGGGCCTCACCACTGAGGACAACATCCTGATGTTTGCCCATGAGGATGGAAAGGTAATTCTGGAAAAACTTCCAGGAGAATAAAATTCTCATCCACGACAATGTAATTATTACTTTTTCAATCTGTTAAATCTTCTTCCCTTTCTTTTTCAAGTTCTTCCATTCTCGTAATGTCCAAAACGTCTCCAACGTCCTGGACAGAAATTTTAAGGCAGGGGAAGGAAGCAGTTGTCAGCTTCATTATGTCTCCGTCAAACTCTTCAAGCACTGCTTCGAAAGCTCCTTTCAGTTCAACTGAAAAACCTTCTGGTGAAGAACAATTATATGCAACGGCGGAGTAATTGCCTCCCTGCCTTGTGACTATTGCAACTTTGCTGCCTTTTCTTATCTTTGAAATCTTGCTGACTAACTTGTATTCGTCCATTGGTGTTTGGACATTCATGGGTATTTAACAATTTTTTCCTTTCTGAACTGATTCGGGCGAAATACAAATTCTCATTTTGGAATAGAATAGCAATTAATAAATTATATAATAATGGACAAACAGGTCAGATTATCAGCAAGAAATCACATATCGCAGCCTTTTTCACAGGTCTGCAATTGATCTATTTACTAATTGTAGGTTTTATCTTAACGCAGGTATGGATAGAAATAGGCTAATAATTGATATAATGCTCTCTCTCCCTCGACACTTCTTTCCGCATACCACTTCAAACGAAAATTGCAGAAACAATCAGGCTAACCAAGGATTCTAATACTATATTTTGCAGCGAAAACGATGGCAATATTTCTATTGATAAATTCTGGTAGGAGTAAATTTATAACTCTCCTTTCGGGAATGCCAACCTAAGTTGAACTACTGAATCTGTCCGTCATATCCTATGCCAGCTGACAACTCCATCGCGCTCTTTATGTCAGCAACTGAGACTTTCAGGTTGCAGTATTGCTCGTTCCTAATTCTTAGTGTTTCCCCGTCAAATTCCTCCAGGTACCCCTGGAACGGCTCATTCAGTTCAACGAATGATTCTCCGAGGAAGGAGCAGTTTGTTCCGATGGCGGTTATATCATCTCCATTGTTGACACTAAGGGGCACAACAAGAAGTTTAGTGCCCTTCTGCATCCCTTCAATAAGCTTAGCAACTGGGCTTTTCAGCAGTTCATTCATCAGGTCTCTGTTTGAAGTTGGCCAATAGGTATAGCTGTTGATTAGCTCCACTCTCCTATTAAGTCGGAAATCAGGAAATAATAAAACCTGTAAGTTTACAATGTCATACAAAGTAATCAATCTCATAAGTGCAACAATTAAAAGAGCATAACATTGCCCAATTATGGGTAAATTACCTAGATTTATGTACTATTGATACTTTAAAGTTTAAATGGAGGAGAAGAAAGGCCAAACCAGTATACGGTCAGTGAGGATGCCCGTTGGCCTCATTGCTGAACTTGAGAAGGAATCAGAATCCAGCCATGTTAGCGTAAACACAATAATCAACACCATACTTTTCAGGCATCTGGAATGGGACAGATATGCTGAGAAATTTGGCTTTATGGGTCTTTCCCGTGAAACGTTTCAGGCAATGGCTTCGCATATGGAAGAATCAGACCTGTCAACACTTGCAAAATCAGTCTCATCAACAGTTCTGAAGGAATTTGCCCTATTCTGCTGGGAAATAAAGGGCCCAAATTCGTTTTTGGAATTCATACAGGGCTTTGCAAGGTATTCCCGGATTGGAGACTGGGAAGTGAGAAATGATGGCCCCTTTCACAGGGCAAGCTTGCTGCACAAGATGGGCCCGAAAGTCTCATTTTACCTCAGCGAGCTTTATTCAGACCTGCTGGAATCAATAACTGGTGTAAAAGCTGAAGTAGATATACTGGAAAATGAGTTTATCATGAAATTCACTATTGCATGATTGAAATGTATTTGAAAAGCCCTTGAAGCAAAACATTAGATCTGTTTCTCCACCCCCCTGCTGATCCGCTTCAATTCTTCTGTAAGCCCCTTCATGAATTCATTGCAATCCTGGCTCATTTCAATAAGGTTCTCCAGCATTGAAACATCGTGTTCAAGCTGTTCTCTCCTTCCTTTCCGGTAACCTTGCAGGTAAAGGTTTTCAAGGCTTGTGCCGTCATTTCTCCTGGCATTGAATACTCTCATAAGGGGCAATTGTTGATATTGTATCTAACTTGCATTGGCTGGTTTGCAAAATGAGAAAATGGCTTCTATTGCAGAGGGTAATAAATAAGGATCAGCTTTGCAAGGGCCTGTGAGGCGTGGGAGGCTTTTCTTTCCACACAAATCCCATAATTCCGCCAAGCAGTGTTATAACAAACCCGAAAAAGAGGCCGCCTGAAGTGCCATACCAGCTTGCAAAGGATAGGATAATGATCGCAGCCCCGTAAATCTTGCTTCTCCTGTAGTCAAGAAAGAGCAGTGCGCTGAAGATCAGGATAAGGATTCCCCATAATGTTCCGGCAAATACTTCCGCAAGGTCTGCAGGTGCTGTATCGCTACCAAGGAATACAAGCCTGAGTCCAACAAGGCCTACATAAAAAATAACAATGCCGCCAACGGCAGAAACCACGGCTGCATCAAGGTTCCTGTTCCTAATCTGGATTGCCATAGGTGAAAACAGAATGTAGAATGTGTATTTAACTGCTCATAAAATTGAGGTTGCGCCTCCCATCGGCCAATGGGAGGCAGCGAGGTGTCTACGTCAGCGTGATAGCATTGGTGTTGAATGCCTCAGGTGCCACGAAATTTATGGTCGTGGCAACTCCGGTTTCCGGAGTCAACTGGCCCGTTACCTGTGTATTCTGTGTCAGGTTTGTCCCGAACGAGTTGGTGATGTTCACCATTATTGCGGCTTCAGCACCCGGGGTTATTACCGGGTAATTGCTGTTTAGGGCATGCTGTGGGTCAGCAATCCCCAAAACCCCAAAGTTGGTAGGGTCATTGTGTGAACTGCCAAGGAGTCCCCACTGGCTGACGCCAAAGAGGTTCCTTGACCCCTGTGAAGCCACATTGCTGAATATTGAAGTGTTATATACGAGCACAGAGGTCACTCCGTTGATAGTCAGGGTCAGCGTGGTGTTCCCCAGATCAACCGGATTTCCTCCAGCATTGTCACTAATCATGATGGCCAAGTACTTGATCCCACCAGATTCAGCAGGAGAAGCACTATCATAACCAACTATTTCGTTAACAACTAATCCTGTAGACACCTGGCTAATCGTGGAAGTTCCCGTGCTCTGTGCCCTTTGCTGAAGTATACCTGCGGTATGGATCAGCACTGAAGCAGCAACGGCAGCAACCAGTACAAGGGCTATAAAGATGATCAGGACGCCTATTCCCGACTCTGCCTTTACATCAGCCTTGAGACTGAACTGCCTCTTGACAGATCTCGCAAGGCTAAACAGACTTCTCTTTATTGTCATTACATTAACCCCATTTGTATGCCTGTACCAGCTTATGTATATCCTTATGTTTGTATATAAACGGGTTAACGCTGGGAACGAAAATATTTCGCATTTGCTTAAATACCTTCGCATTTAAACCTACACAAACATGGACATATTATGTACAGCAAAACCAGTCTAATCCTGTACAGAAAACGCATAAAGACAACATATGGCATGATAACTTGATATCAATGCTAAGCACTGACGACAAGAGATTCATAATAAAGAGTGTCGAAAACGGATACAAGGTCAGTGATCTCGCTAAGATGTTCAATGTTACGCCCAGAAGGGTACAGCAGATATTGAAGGAAGATGTTAGCGGAGACAACGGCCGGCGAAAATTCTCCTCCCTCACGCAGGAAGAGGCTAAGGAGATAGAGAACCTGTGGGTAAATTACAAGATAGGTTCTAGGACAATATACTACCTCATGAAGAGCAAGGGGAAGAATGTGTCCTATTACCAGATCTACAACTTCATGCGAAACCACAACATGATCAGGTCAAAGCGAAACTCCATGGAGAATGGGCGTGGCCAGATGCATGACGAACCCCTCTCTACCATATACATGGATTACCACCAGTCAGCAATGGACCACCCATACGCCGTCGTGTGCGTAGACATGGCCACAAAAAAGATCCTTTCAATAGTGGAGTCCAGGAAGATTACCAAGGAAATAGTGGAATCTCTTGTCGATTCAATGTCCCGCTTCACCAGGGACACCAACCTCAAGGTACAGAATATGCACTTGAGAAGCGGTGTTCTAAGCATCCTATACGGTGCAACAGATCTCAGGTACCACATGAAGAAGCTTGGCATCGAGAACGTGGAGGCAGACAAGCATGGCAACAGGGTACATCTTGCACTGTCAAGGCTGTGGCAAAACTATGACAAGTTCAGGTGGACTTTCAGCAGCGCTGACAATTTCATGTACTGGTACAACAACAGGCCAATCATTAACAGGATGGACAACAGGGTCACAACTCCAAATGAAATCATGGAGCGATACCTGACAGACCAGCAGACATTCCCCCTTCCAAGCGAACAGTCTGCCTGATCTAGATTTCCGCAGGGGCAAATTTGTAGGGCCCCGCATCTTCCAATATTCTGAATTTTAAAGTGTATGCTTTCTCAAGATTTTCAAGCGACAGAACTTCTTCCTTTTCCCCAGAAGCTATTATTGCCCCATCCCTGAGAAGAACTACGTGAGTGCAGAGGCTGTTCAGAAGGTTTATGTCGTGGAGTACAAGAACCAGTGTCCTTCCCAACCCATTTAAGTCTTGAATTATCTTTTTAACTTTCTGCTCCTTGTCAACATCTAGGAAAGCGGTGGGCTCGTCCATGAGAATGGTGCTGGCATCCTGGTAAACTGCAGCTGCAATAAGCACGAGCCTCTTTTCGCCGCCGCTTAACTCCGAAAAGTTCCTGTTGGCGAGATGAGAGATCCCACAGGTTTCCATTGCTTCATGAGGAGAAATGCTTTCGTTTTCCTTCGAGTAACCAGATAGCCTAACAACCTCCAGGGCTGTGAAGTTGAATGGCTCTGAAATTTCCTGGCTCACAACAGCAATTTTCCTTGAAATATCCCTAGGGTGTAATTCTGAGAGTGAAATGCCATTATGGTATACGTTGCCAACATCTGGCCTGTAAAACCCATACAAAAGCTTCATGAGGGTGGATTTTCCGGATCCATTCTGTCCACCAATCCCAAGTATTGAGCCATCAGGAACTGTGATGTCTATGCCCTTGAGAGAAAAAGTTCCCCTGCTGAACTCAAGGCGTTTCACCTCAAGAGACATAGCTACCTCTAGAAATCCTTGAAAGCATGTACATGAAGAACGGGACGCCTATGAGCCCGGTTATTATTCCCACAGGCAGGACTTCATTATGCACCATGGTCCTTGCAAGGTCGTCAGATAGAAGGAGAAATATCCCACCCAGAATGGCGGACATGGGAATAACTTTCCTATTTGAACCTCCAAAAAGCATCCTCCCTAAATGGGGAATCACTAGCCCAACAAATCCTATCAGGCCGCTGATTGAAACTGCTGCCGAAACTCCTACGGTTGTAATTATGAGCGCCAGAAGTTTTGTCCTCTCAACGTTCACACCTATGGACCTTGCGTGTGGCTCACCCATCTGGAGCGCATCCAATTCCCTCCACAGTGTGCTGAGGATAAATCCTGACAAAATCACCAGTAATGAAACCAATCCCAATTCCTGCCAGGTTATACCGCTCAGTGATCCCAAAAGCCAGGCAAAAGTCTCATTCTGCAGCCTCAGGTTCGAGAACAGAATGAGGCCAACTATTGCCGAAATGAAAAGAGAAATGGCGATTCCCGTAAGAAGAAGATATATTGGCGGCACCCTACCAGTCCTGAATGAGAGGAAATATACTCCCAGCACAACTGCGAGTGAAGTGATGAAAGCCAGAATCTGGACAGAATATGCCCCAAAGATTGATGTATTCGTGGAGAGCGCAATTACTGCCCCAAGTGTGGCCCCACTTGAAATTCCTATAATGTAGGGCTCAGTTATGGGGTTCCGGAATACGCTCTGCACAGATGTTCCCCCAAGGGCTAGGGCTGCTCCTACCATCACTGCACCAATGACTTCAGGCTCTCTAACAAGCACAATGATCTCATACTGTGTCGCAGTGTATCCTGACGCGGCGTATCCTCCAATAAACGGCAACTGCCTCAGATAAATGGCAGTTATGCTCGAAACCGGTATATTGACAGAGCCAATGAAAGTTGAATAGATAATGGAAATTGCCAGAAAGGCTGCGAGAATCACTGCCTTTGTGAAAAACAGCGAAATTCTCCGGTGCCCTTTCTCGGTAATTTCCGCATCCACCATTATGAGTTCACTCCTGTTTCAGGGTTCTGCGCAAGATTCAAGTGAGTGTAACTGTTGAAGCTTGATACATCCGAAAGATTCACATTGCTGGGGTAGAACTGTTGCGCGAGCCAGTAGATTGAATATATTATCCTGAAGTTTGGTTCTGTGAAGAATGTATCGTTTGCAACAGCCACCACGTGATGTTCTTTCACTGCGTTAAGGCCTGGCAGGCTCTGGTTAAGGGTGGTCTGGTTCACATACTGGTCAAGGAGCACATATTCTGGAGTCGCATTTATGACATAAGAAGTGCTAACAGTAGGGTAGCCGCTTATGTTGACTATATTCTTCAGGTGGGCGATGTTCAGTTCCTGGTTAACAAAACTCCCGGGCCCTACTGTGTAAATGCCTCCGGAAGCAGGGTAAAGGTAATAGAATACGCTCTTCTCGGCACCGGCAGAAATGTTACCTAGATCCTTAGAGAGGTTCTGGAGGTTGGAATTCATCCAGCTGTTTATGATTCCAGCATTGCTTGAGGTTCCAGTCAATAACCCAAGCAAATTGTTTTGATTCTCTATCTGTGAAATGCTTCCTGGATCCAGGACAAGATATGGTATGTGGAGAACATTGACCATTTGGTTTATTTGCTGGTTTGAAAAGCCCCCTGCTGTTGTTATGACCACATCAGGCGTGAGGTTCGCAATTGATTCAATGGGCAGGCTGCCGACATTAAGGTCGAAGACAGTGACATTCTTTCCCGGTGTTGGATAAATGGAATACTGGTCGACCCCTACCACATCATTGTATGCATGAAGCGCATAAAGTGTGGCTGTAACTGATGGAATAAGCGTCACAATTCTGGATAGGGGGTGGCTAAGGTACCATGTGTTGTTCTGCTGAGCAGGAAAATAGGCATACCCACCTACAGTACTGAGATTGAAGGCATCAACAGTTCCATTGGCTTCCATGATCTTCATGTTGTACACGGGCTCTAATTTCCCCTTGTGGAGGTAATAATTTACTCCGAAGGCGGAGGCAGCAACGACAACTACAATTGCAACCGCGACGATAATTTTCAGTTTTTGATTCATTCTTTTATTCACCTTTTTTCTTCATCGAGGAAACATTGGGGATGTTTCACCATGAAGTGAACTTCAATAAAGTGAAATTGACTTCAATATATTAAACTTCTTAAACTTCTTCCTGTGGAAGTTTTTCCAGGCCCACACAAAAAAGTTATTTATTCGCAAAGAATGTTGGATAACAAGTTCGGGGAGCCGAAAAGGCTGAGAGGACCCACTGTGGGTCGACCCTTGGAACCTGATCCAGGTAATGCTGGCGGAGGGAAGAGATGAAAGAATATTCTTCGTGTTTCGAAAAGAGAATTGCCTTGCCATTGGTTTATGACATTGTCATAGGGAGACTTGCGGGGCAATGAGGAGTTCCAAGACATCACTAATGATGTCCACTTTCAGTGGTATGTTTCTGTGGGGCATACTGGCGTCCATTGCCCCTCTGTCCCAATCGTGGCCATTTGCTGACAATTTATCGGGATTCTACACAGTTCTGCTAGTTCTCACTGGCCCGATCCTCGCACTGATGGGGAATGTGTCAATGGGATTTGTGTCTGACTGGGTCGGAAGAAAGAAAGTTTTCATCCTTACGATGGCCCTATATATCGTTGGGATCGTAATAATTTCATTCTCCTTCAGCGTAATTTCTCTTCTGGCTGGGATTGCACTATCCGAATTCGGCATCGCAGGGGAGGAAATCCCCACAATTGCCCTGTTAGCAGAAGATACACCAAGAAAGAAAATGAGTTCCCTGATAACAAAAGGAATGAACTTCAGCAATGTGGGAGGGGCTTTTATTGCAGGCGTTCTCATTCTCGTCAACGTAAGCCACTCCACCATTCTGGTCCAGAGGCTTGCAATACTGATTCCATCGATCATTCTGATTGGCATAATGGTTTACGCCAGGTTAAGCCTGCCAGAATCATACAGATGGCTTGATTCCAGGGGCAGGAAGGAAGAGGCTGATAAGGAGGTTGCAGACTTAGGTCTGGAAACAAATTTTCAGGGTGAAAACCCGTCAAGAAAAATAAACCCGGCATTAAGCTACTTAGTCCTGGCATTTCTAGCACTCTCGCAGTACCTGACTTTTGGGCTTATGGTTTACATTGTCCCTTACTATGAATTCAGGCCTGGTGTTGTGGAAATCCTAGTTTTCTTCGGCCTCCTTGGCTCTTCAATCGCAGGGCCCATTGCCGCTAAGCTGATATCAAGGGGGAGAAAGAATTACTCTGTTTTTGCCTATGGTGGTGGATTCCTGACAGTACTGGCTATTTTCATGGTAGTAAAAGATCTGGGCAACCTGTTGGTGTTTGTCCCGCTCCTGTTCATTAACATGGCGTTCAGCGAGTTTGCATGGGCCTCACGGACCACACTTGAACCGGAGCTGTTTTCCACAAGGAACCGGGGTAAGGCCATCGGGCTGGTAAGGCTTGCCCCAATGGTTGCATATCCACTGACCATTTACCTCTTTGCCAACTTCTCTCTGCAGCAGCAGATTCTCAGTAATGTTGTGCTTTGGGGGATTGGCCTTATTGGGGCCATAATCTGGTTCATTGCCGGGGTAGAAACGAAGAACCTTGACCTTGATTTTCAGGTCAAGAAGGCATAGCCTCCAAATCAATTTCCCGTTTGCCTTATCATTTTCTCAATATTTTTCCTGCCTTTTTCTACAAATTCACTTGAATCTGAAACGACGCCATAATGCAGGTCCCTGAAACCTTCAAGCCTCAGGTATAATTTCGCCCTGTCCATTAAACTGCTATCTGATTCTTTGTCATAAAAGGCAAGCACTTCCGCTGCATACTGTTCACCGTAGTCGTATATCAGCTCACTGAAATCCACTGCAGGATCCCCTATGCAACTGTCTGCCCAGTCAAGTATGCCGGTTATTCCTTTCCTCTTTTCATCGTATATAATATTCCAGCCGCCAAAATCTCCATGGATAAACTTCTGCTGGAAATGGCATGCAGCGATTCCATCAATGGTTTCTTCCAGCAGTATTTTGGCTTTAATCAACTCATTTCCAGCAAAAGTCTTACGGAGGATTGCACCCCATTTCTTTCCGAGCCTTGCGTAAGTGCCAGCCCAGTTTTCATCTTCAAACTGGATAAGAATCCCTTGCACTACCTGTGGGTCAATCCTGTGTATGGAGGAAAGTATCTCTGCCAGTTGCTTCTGAATTGACATGTAAAGGTTGGAGTCAATGATTTTTGTCGGGTCAAAATTGTTTCCGCTTCCAGGCAGTGGCCTAGTAGTCATCATCTTGCCTTTGATGAGCTTGTAGGAAAATCCATAAATGCCGTCGACTATGACTCTCGATATGGGCGTTGGCAACTCCACTGGAATGTAGCGCCTTATGGCTTCAGTCAATGCCAACTCCTTTTCTATGCCCTTAGTAGCGCTTTTTGTCTTAGGTATCTTTATTGCAAACTTTTCGTTAAGGATATAGACATTGCTATTCCAACCAACGGATATCGTCGTGAGTTCCTTAATTGCTTCCCCAGGGAAAAGGGCTCTAACTACTTCAAGGGTATTGGAGTCTATTGGCACAGGTGTTAAGGTATGCAGTTTTAGATTTAAAGCACCATGGCTTGAGGTTCAAACAATAAATTCAGAAAAGCGCCCCTTTGAAAATGTTTTATAATAAGATACCTATCTCAAGCAGCCGGACTTGGCCGGAGAGTTAGGCGCTCTCTGTTACCCGAAGTCTATATGCGGGGGTGACGGCCTGTTGAGGTCAACCAGACTTCTGTCAGGCCCTGTGGAATCAATGACGTTCTGTCCCTTCAGATCGAAGGTTTACGAGGTC
>JAJZLU010000042.1 GCA_021850545.1 Thermoplasmata archaeon
GGGAACGGAGGCTGCTGAGGCAACTGATGAAATAAGGCCAACGTCAAAAATGCTGCCGTGAAGGTATAGCACCACGAATAGGGGGATGAGTGGTGAGGTAAGGCCACTGGACACGTTGGAGAAAAGATAACTTGCAAACCATGCATGTCCCTTTATTGCAGGAGCCTTCGTATTTGCGTTAGAGGCAGTATTATCATTGATTTCTGACATGCTGATTCATCTTTGAACCGGTGAGTTATTTTCCCCCAATATTAATTTATTTTTGTGAGCGCATAAGTCAGAAACGTTGCGCATTCATGGAACTCCCAGTTAAAGTTATTAATGATACCAAAATCTGCAAAAATGGCTGGAAATGGCTTATCCATAAACAAGAACAGCACTGCGCTTGTACTTATTGACCTCCAGAAGGGGATTGTTGGAAGGGATACAAGGCCCTACAAGGCGGCGGAAGTCCTGTCCAATGCAGTGAAACTGGTGAAAAAATTCAGGGAAAACGGAATGCCCATATTCTTTGTGCACGTGGATTTCAGGAATGCAGTGCCCCTTAAGGTGGAGTCGGATTCATCAATAAGTGCTGCCACTCCTCCCCCAAACTGGGCAGAATTTTCGGATGAGCTAGGCGTTGCCCAGGATGACATAGTTATTACCAAGAGGCAGTGGGGGGCATTTTACGGCACAGACCTTGAACAGCAGCTCAGAAGAAGGAAGATTGACACCATAGTCCTAGGGGGAATCGCAACCACATATGGGGTGGAGAGCACCGCAAGGTTTGCTTATGAATACGGGTTCAACCAGGTTTTTGCTGAGGATGCAATGACCGATCTGGCAGAGGAATCCCACAAGGTAGCGGTCGAATTCGTCCTGAAGAGAATGGGAAAGGTCAGGTCCACTGAGGATATACTGTCCTCACTCTAATTCCTAAAATATATTCGGGAGAGATGGGAAAATAACATTACCGGCGTCTCCCATATGGATGCATGGCAAAGGTAGTCAACAACATCAATATGGAACTTCACGAGAGCACAATAGAGAAAGCCCGTGAAAATAACAACTCAATACCATCAGAAAAGACGATCAATGGGGTGTTCAACCTATCCGGAAGCCCGCAATTCTCTGCACAGGTACCTACCCAGTTCACGAAGTTTGATCTGGGCTGCGACGAGCCCAGTGTACTCGGAGGACCTGGAGTGCATCCCACTCCACTCACATACCTTCTCTACGGCGTCATGGCATGCTATGGGTCATCGTTAGCTGCACAGTGCGCAGATGAGGGCATGGAACTGAGGGACCTGAAAGTCAGGGGAAAACTGATATACGACCTGGGCCCAGCAGTCATAGAATCAGATATCCCAATAATAAAGGGCCTGAAGCTTGAAATTATTTCTAGCAAAAACCTTGACGGGCAGATAAAGAGGGCCTGGAAGAAATGCCCTGCTGTGTATGCAATCCAACACCCAATTCCCACCGAGATCAGCCAGGCATCAGACTGAAGAAAAGGCCAATCTTCAGAACTGAACATCAAGTAAATAACGCTGAACGCACTGTTGAAGTAAGGTTCCAAAGGAACCAGCGGGCTGAGAAAAATGGCAGTTGAAAGAAAAGCTAATGTGAAATGGACTGGCGACCTTCTGAGAGGGTCGGGGAATATACACTTCAATTCTGGAGCCATACAAGAATCTCCGGTTACCTGGGCATCAAGGACTGAGGAGCCTGGAGGCAAGACAAGCCCGGAGGAGCTTCTTGCTGCAGCACATGCATCCTGCTTTTCAATGGCCCTGTCAGCAGGCCTTGCAAGGGCGAGGACTCCGCCTAAGGAACTGAATGTCAGTGCAACCTGTGTGCTGGACAAGATCGGTGATGCCTGGAGAGTCACAGAGATGCATCTCGAGGTTATAGGGGAGGTTCCCGGAGCCACCAGGGAATCTTTTCTGCAGCAGGCTGAAAACGCTGAGAAAGGCTGTCCGATCTCAAATGCACTTAAGGGCAACGTAAAAATTTCCCTCAAAGCCTCGTTAAAGTGAAGGGGGAGAATACATTATTTTGCTTTTTTTGGCCCTATGCAGATGTGGCCAGATAGAGATTTAAAGGAAGCACTTTTAAGCATTCTATTTCCCTTTGCCTATCATTGCTCATCAAGGTCAGGGTTATCTTCGGTGCTGGAAAGCCACATTTCGACGGAGACACACTGGTGATTCACACAACTGAAAAACCCGAGAAGGGAATGGCCAACAGGGATGTAATCAGTCAGGCCGCAAAATTTTACCACATTCCGGTCGCCAGCGTAAGCATAAAGATGGGGCTGAAATCCAGGAAGAAGATTCTGGAAGTAAAAGGAATTGACTTTGGGCCCTCGAAATAGATCTGTTAATATTTAAGAAGGTTACATTTCTAATTTCTCTAATCGACTATGATAGGATTTTTGTCAATACCCCATGCGATTATTGGTACCTGCACAGAGAAGGATACTAACAATGTTATTTTGGTGTTCTATCCATCAGCCTTTCCTCATTAAGCAATTCACTTAAATTCTCGCTGATATACATGATTCTTTCCATATTTATTTTAAAATAATCACATTGGTTTTTCAAGGGGTCAATAAGGAAAGCTTCTATCATTTCAGGAATTCTTTGTATTCCGAGGAGAACGCTATAAAGGCTCATTCGGTATGAGAAAAAGATATTCATGAAGCTTGCATTTACTATCTTACTTAGAAATAATCCTGAACTTTCTGAGAGTTGAAGATTTTTCATCAAATCTGGTTCGGATTCAAGTGTTTTGCA
>JAJZLU010000033.1 GCA_021850545.1 Thermoplasmata archaeon
ACCATTCCCTTTTCTCCGCTGTATCCCAGGGAGAGGTCCTTTATTTTCAGTATTGTGTCTTCCTTTTTGACCAACTCTATTCTAACTCCTTATTTTATCACTTTAAAGGGCAGGGTTCCCGTCTCGGTCTCCTGCCAGTTTCTTGCGCATGATATCCAATCTAAATTACAGTCAATAGTTATTTGCTTTACTGGCATTCTGATCTATTACCAAATTAATGCCCTCTTTGCTATTGAGTGCCGATCAGCTTTCAAGGCACACATAGAATTTATTCTCAGGGCCATTTACAAGATAAAAGCTGAGAGAATGCAAGATTAAATGATATCCTCCCTGATTTCAGATGGATCCGGCTTTCTAGAGATAGTTCTACCTCCGTCAATTACGATCTCGTTGCCCGTCATGAAGGTGTTCCTGTCTGAAGAGAGGAATTCAAGCAGCTCCGCGACCTCAGACTTGCGCCCCATCCTCCCAACCAGTGTCGCTGCCCGTGAATCGAGGTCTCCACCGGGTTCATCACTGTCAGCTTTGGCATAAATCGGGCCGGGCATTACCAGTGTTACAAGTATCCCATGGGGAGAAAGATCAACGGCCATGCTCTTAGTCATTGACCGCAGTGCCCCCTTTACACTTGAATATGAAAATGACGAATCGAGAGGGAAGAATGACTGTACAGCCCCTATGTTGATTATTTTGCCCTTGGTTCCCTTCTTAACCATTTTACCTGCGACTGTCTTGGTGAGAAGGAAAACCGATGTCATGTTGAGTTCAATCATTCTATCCCACTCATCAGCCTCAAGATTCAGAACGTTGAACCTTGAGTTCCTGGAAGCATTGTTTATGAGTACGTCGACACGATCGTATTTGGCTTCTATAGTCTTGCAAAGACCCAGAAGCTGGTTTCTGTCACTCAAATCACATCTGAGGAACTCTATGTTTCCCTTTGACTGCTTTACTATCTCTGAAGCTTTCTTCTCGTCTCTGCCGATTATGGCAACCCTTGCTCCCCTGGAAGCAAATAAAATAGCTGTTTCTTCCCCGATTCCATGGGTTCCGCCTGTTATGATTACTGTTTTTCCTTCAAGTGTCATATTAATTCCAACCTCTGGCCTAATTTTTTCTGCCCAAAGTGTAACTTATCACTTTCGCCTCTGTCATTTCCGTCATCGTATCATGAACTGACTCTCTTCCTATTCCACTTAATTTAGGCCCTCCAAAGGGAAGATTGTCCCACCTGAGCCTGGTTGTATCATTTATAACTACTGTCCCCACTTCAAGAGACCTTGCGAGTCTGTAGGCCCTTGAAAAGTCTGATGAGTAGATGGAAGCATTAAGGCCGTATCTCGAGCTGTTCACGATTTTCATGGCCTCCGCGTCGTCATTGACAACCCTGATAGGCAGAACAGGGCCGAAAACCTCGTCTGTAAGGATTTTTGGATCATCATTGACCGTCTGAATAAGAGTAGGTGGGAAGAAAGTTCCTGTTTTCGGAGCTTCACCCTGGAATAGTAGCCTGCCTCCCTTGGAAATGGAGTCCTGCACGAAATCATGCATTTTGGCAACTGAATCCCTGTTTATCAGGGGACCCACATCAGTGGCTTCCTCCTTTGCATTCCCCACTTTCAGTTTCTTTATTCTTTCCATGAGCATGGATTCAACTTTATCTGCGACCTTCCTGTTTACAATGAGCCTCTTTGTGGAATTGCAGAATTGGCCAGCATAGTCATACCTGCCGAATACTGCTGAGTCAACAGCTTTCTCCAGGTCCGCATCATCCAAGATAATCTCGGCATCACTGCCTCCGAGTTCCATAATAGCCCTTATTCCCCTGAGCATTGCTTTGGATGCAATTTCAAGTCCCACATTCGACGAACCGGTGAAGCTAATGAGTCGAATCTTCCCGTTCTCAGTGAGTTCCTTTCCGATCATGCTTGAGTTGCCAGTAAGAACATTGATTGTTCCTTCTGGGAATCCGCTCCTGAGCATAAGTTTCGCAATTTCAATCTGTGTCAGTGGTGCAGATATTGTAGGTTTGTGCACAACTGTGTTCCCCACGGCAAGGGCTGCCCCAACTTTATGGGTAAAGCTTACGGCTGGAAAATTGAAGGGAGTAATGGATGCAATCACGCCCATAGGTTCCCTTACTGTGATTGCGAATCTGTTGTCATTGCCACCAGGATATTCATAAATATCAAGGGGAACGAATGAACCCTTGGATATGTTTTCAATCTCGTTTGCGCAGGATTCCAGGATAAAGCCTGCACGCTTTACCTCTCCCCTTGCACTCTTGATAGGCCGCCCTATTTCTGCGGACATGAGCTGGGCTAACCTTTCCAGATCCATATCTATGAGTTCTGCCGCTTTTTTAAAGAAGCTTCTCCTTTTGCTCGATGGCAGCCTGGAATAAGTTTGAAAAGTTTCATGTGCCCTGTCGATGCTTTCCCTGACTTCATCCAAGGTCATCATTGGTACACTGCCGACCACTTCCATGGTTGAAGGATTTATTACATCCTTGGTTGCAATTTGTGAATTTCTTCCTCCAGCAATATTATCCGGCATTTCTATCATATCATTATATTCTTGTGAATATTAAACTTTAGTTTTGACATATATTTTAGGGTATCTTGAATACAAAATTTCTTAATATCTTGAAAGTATTTCCTATTCATGAAAATAAAGGACATCAAGA
>JAJZLU010000030.1 GCA_021850545.1 Thermoplasmata archaeon
AATTCCACACAAGCATAGATATACCGGAGAAAGCAAGATCTGAAATCATATCCAATCTCAACAGGGACCTGGCGGCAGCATCTGACCTGTACTCGCAGACAAAACAGGCGCACTGGAACGTGAAGGGGGAGAACTTCTACCAGCTCCATGAACTCTTCGATGAACTCGCTGATGGCGTTGAAGAGGCGGTGGACAACCTTGCGGAGAGGGTGACAGCGCTTGGCGGTTATGCCCTTGGCACCGTCAGGATGGCATCAGAGGAATCCTACCTGCCAGAATACAGCTGCCACTCAGGGAAAGGGGCTGACCACGTGAAAATGCTGGCTGAGAGGTATGCCATCTTTGCCCGGAGAACCAGGGAAATGATTGACAGGGCAGCAGACCTGGGTGACATTTCCACATCCGACCTTTACACGGAGATATCAAGGGCAACAGACAAGGCCCTCTGGTTCCTGGAAGCGCACATACAATAAATTCCGTTGCTTTACAGAAAACTTTTTTCCATTTTTTCAAGCTTCTTTCTTTTTTATCTATTAAAATAAATTTTAGCAACCTTTAAGAACGTTAGTACTATACTAACGTATGACTGAACTTACTAATGCTGTGAGTAAGAGGGAAAGAGACTGCCTCGTACTCCTGAAGGAGGAGTCCAGGGGCGATTTCCCCATGAGGCTCCATGAAATTGCCTCCACTATGCATATCAAGCCACCCACGGCGCTCAATATAATCCGGAGGCTCAAGTCCAAGGGATTCGTTGAAACACAGGATGGTATGATAAAGCTCACTGATGTGGGTGACAGGCTTTCAAAGACCATACTTATGGTTCACAGGACATTTGAGTCCCTTTTCTGCCAGAGCGGCGTTCCGGAATCAAGGGCTTGCAGCGAAGCCAGCGAGATCGACTTCCTCATAAACGGGGAAAACGCAATGAAAGTGCTCAAGAGGATAGACAACCCCTCCTCCTGCCCTCATGGAAAGCCAATAAGGATGTGAAGAAGTGTCTTTCATAAACCTATGGAACCCGTCTGATACAGGCTTTCTTGTAATAGTGCTCACATCCTATCTGCTGGGCATAGTCCACGGGATTACCCCGGATGAGCACACATGGCCAATCACATTCTCATATGCAATTGGAAGTTACAGTTCAAAGCGGGGAATGAAAGCCGGCCTGACATTCTCGGGAGGCTTCACCCTTCAGAGGGCATTACTGTCTGAAATTGCATTTTTCGCACTTGCTGGCATATTCATGTCCGCATCAGTGGATGGGATCAGTTACATTGCAGTAGGAATTGGGATGGCATTTGCCGGATTCTATATCTCAAAGAAGGGAAGGGTTGCTCACTGGCATATCCTTGAAAAGAGCCTTTACAGGGTGTTTGGAATACACAGGCACAAGGAACACAGGGAAGAAGAGGAACTTTCCCACATGTCAAACCCCGTGATAGATGACGAAGGAAGGCCAATACCACTCAGGCTTGCCTTCGTCCATGGGCTCATTGCAGGATTCGGATTCGGAGCCTTTGCCCTCATACTGTACACCGTGCTTGCGCCAGCAATGCCGTCCCCGTGGCTTGGCTTCGTGCCCGGCCTCCTGTTCGGGCTGGGAACAATGACAATGCAGGTTATTCTCGGCGCAGGCTTCGGCTCATGGCTGACCAAGAGCAAGAATCTCACTGCGAAAGGCCTCCAGGTTGTTTCCCGCGGCATAACAAAGTATGTCCTGACTTATGGTGGGCTGGCTTTCCTGTTCGCGGGTTTCCTGGTGCTTGCGTTCCCCAACCTTGACAGCATCAGCATCATTACAGGCATCAAGATACACAACCTCGATTCCCTTGGTATAGGGTTCTTCCTTGTTGTGATAGTGGTTGTTGTGATCGGGCTCGTAGGATATGTGAAATCAATGAGGATGGCGAAGGAACAGGGCCTTGTGAGAAGTGAATAATTCCCTCCTCTTTTTAATTTCTTAAGAAAGGAATGGCCGGAGGTGTAGCTGACGCTGCAATCTCCGGGTAAAATATTGAAATGTGAGAAAAGTCCTTTTCATGTTCATTTTACTATCAGGACAGGAACCTTTGAGTTTGTAACCATGGCCTGGGACACGCTTCCCAGCATCATACCCCGGAATCCGCCAAGCCCACGGGAGCCCATTATTATGAGGTCACAGGCAGAATCTTTGGCTGCATTGAGCAGTGATTCCGGTACTGAAACTGTTCCTCCGAGGTACTTGATATCCAGGGTAACATTTGCGGCCGTTGCCTTCTTCGAGTAGGGCTTGAGGAGCTTTTCAATTTTCCCGCTTGCAGCTTTTTCGAACTGGTCCCATTCATAATATGGCTCTCCCAGCCCGAATCCGTTTAGCGGAAGTGGAATTGCATACGCCGCGATCAGGAGAGCCTGATACCTAGAAGCTATTGATATTCCGGCATTGAGTGCCCTCAGAGAATGGGTTGACCCATCAAAGCATACCATTATCCTTGAAGGGAGGAAATCTTCCCTGTACTCTTTGCCTTCATCTGTGCTTTCCATGAAATTACCAGTTATATGCCGGTTAAATCCCTGATCCCTTATATCTCATAAAAAGGAGTCTCAGGAGGCTTTTCTCCTGAAGTACCAGGCTGACCCAACAACAACGCCTCCAATGAGCGCACCCAGGCCAAGG
>JAJZLU010000039.1 GCA_021850545.1 Thermoplasmata archaeon
GGATTTGGCGCTGTAGCCCATATTCTTTCTGACCAGAAGAGACGAGGATATGGCCTCGTCAACTATTGTATAACCAGAGAATATCTTTTTCGCCTTCTGAAGAACGTAATTGACGCCCATGACCTTCTTTTCACGGGCAATAAGCCCGGCATTGCCCTGTTCCTCCTGTCTCCTGAAATTCCACTTGCCTTCGGCAACATTCAGGAGGCCCTGAAGGAAGATTTTTGGGTTGCTTACCACATATTCCCCGTACTTGAATGATGGGGTCATTGTCACAGTTACAATCTTCTTCCCGGGGAGCAAGGGTGAAGGCAGGTATGGGTATATAGTGAAATCCCCTCCAAAGTTCACAACAAGATCGTGCTGGAGAAGAGCCATGTTTATGGCAGTGGTAGCTGGCGGAAGTTCCCCAGCGAAATATTCGCTGGCGCTGTTGAATGTTGCCCTGCTGGCAAGAGGCTCCGAAAACACTGGCACCCCAAGTTTCCCGGCCAACTGCTCCAGTTCTCCGATGGCACCATACTGGTCAAGTTCGGATCCAGCTACAAATGCAGGATTTCTAGCATTTCGGATCATGTCTGAAACCCTTGCCACTTCCGAAGTGTCAATAAGGTTTGTGTTTGGAATGGCATAATCGACGTCTCTGTAATCACTCTCCTGATCCATTACCTCCATGGGAAAGGAAACAAACACCGGCCCCGACGGTGGCTCCATGCTCACGGAATATGCGCGTTTCAATGCCCTTTCGATGTCATCTGAGCTCCTGACCTCATAAGCATATTTTACTGCAGAACCAAGAAGACCTTCGAGGTCATGCCACAGCAAAGGCTCGTAGAATACATGCCTGCTGTCCTGCTGCCCCGATGTTATCACTACAGGAGACCTGTTTAGCCTTGCAGTGTGGATAAAAGCCATGGAATTGGCCACTCCAGGAAGTGTGTGGAGGTTAACAATTGATGGCCTGCCAGAGAATTGGGCATATCCATCCGCCATCCCGACGGATATGGAGTCGTGGAGGGTCAGTACGTAATCTGTAGTTCCCCTCAGCATGGGGATTTCTGTTGAGCCAGGATTCCCGAACAGTGGGCCGAAGCCTAGGTCCTTTACTGTCCTGTTGAAGATTTCATATCCTTTCATCTGAGCACCTGGTATGATGGCTCAAGGCCCTGGACATACTTCAGGACATTTGCGATTGTATCTGTTATAAAACGCTGCTGGCTTTCCACTGTAACACCTGCAATGTGTGGTGAGAAAATGACATTTGGGGCCTTGAAAAGGTCGCTCTCTGGGTCAGGAGGCTCATGGGAATAAACATCGATGCAGGCCCTAATTCCCTTTGACCGGATTGCCTTAACCAGGGCTGGCTCATCCACAACCTCTCCCCTTGAAGTGTTTATGAATATAGCCGCATTCTTCATCATTTCAAACTCCTTCTCGCCGATGAACCTGTCAGTTTCCTTTGTCAGCGGAACATGAAGCGATATTATATCGGATTTGCTGAGAAGGCTATTCATGTCAGAGTATGATATGCCAAGGTTCTCCTCCTCTTCCTCCGGTATTTTAACCGGATCAAAATAGATCGTGTTGGCCCCAAAATAAAGGAGCCTTTCAGCCAGCCTCTTGCCAATTGCCCCCATGCCAACTATCCCAAACGTCTTTCCCATTAGCTCGGTTGAATTGGTAAGAAATGGCCAGTTTCCGCTCACGATTTCATTATGGAAGTAGAGCAGGTTCTTGAGTTGCGCAAGTGCAACAGTGATCACATGTTCAGCAACGCTTTCCTTGTTTGCAGTGGGGATGTTGGAAAGCTTCACGCCTCTTTTTCTTAGGGCTTCAGTATCGACGTTGTCGTAACCAGTGCTGGCGATCTGCACAAATTTCAGGCTGGGGAACTTCGAAACCAGTTCTTCATCCACCTTGGTGAATGTTGTGGCCACCAGCACTTCAGCACTGCTCTGCTCAAAGCCGGTGCTCGTGGTTATCTCAGCATCAGGGAGTATCTGCTTTATTGTTGCACCTACATCTGTGGCAGGGAAAAATGGCGGCAAAACTATTAAAATCTTCACAAAATATAATGAATTATCAAATATTTATATGTTCTTTGGGAACATGCATATTAAAAATTCATTAATATGAAATATAAAAACCCGGTATTTTCTTTCCATTGCCCATTCAAATATTAAAACCTGAAATTCCCGCATTCGGAGGGGGCCTGAATCAAAGGCAAAATTTCGTTATTGCCTTACAAAAATTTAAGTACGGCTGGTAATAACATAATTTTGGTCATGAAGGGCATTGGGCTAATCAGTGACAAATTAGACTTCAACATTCGGATTTCACTGAGTCTAAGCCAGGAGATGGGCCTTTTCTTTGCGAAAATAGAAGATCCGATTCCCCTATATGCGACCCTAAACGATGACTCTGCGGAGATAAGCCTTTTTCTTAGCGAGGATTTAAGGAAGAAATTTGACCCTTCTTTTGGCAAATTCACCCAGACGTCTATGGGAAAATTCGACATCCTGAACCTGCGTGCTGAAGAGCTAATGTTTGAATTCCAGATGTTCAGGGACATCATGAAGATCCCGTCAGTAGTGCCTGGAGGATTCTTCCTAAGGGAGGGGTGGGTATATGCCGATTTCAGGTTCCACCATTCATCACTGCAGAAAGTAAGCGACGTTGTGAGGAAAATAACGGAAGCAAAGAACAGGATACACCTGGCGAAACTCTCCCCTTCCCCGGGGCTTGAGGAAACCCTCAAGGGGATAAGCTCAAGAATCCCAATAACAAATGTTTCTTTCTCATACAGTACGGAAGAGGGCTATCTTCCGGGAGAAGTGGTTGAAGGGCAGCCCATGGCAGAGGCAAAGCTCTTCTCAAGCGGGATGGAAACAGAATATGAAGCTGTGCTTTATTCTTCAAAGGTCTCAGGAAATGCCCTGACAGTTGATTCACAGGAAGGGATCCACGAGACTAAGTTCTCAACCAAATACATGAGCAAGCTCATGAGTGAGGTAAGGAAAGAAAAAATACCGGTGGCGTCCCTTATCGGCAAATTTACTAAGTCTGAGGTTTCAAACCACTTTTTTGTGCCAAGCTTCATAGCAGACCAGCTTTTAGAGGCAATTTTCAGGGTTGCAGATGAAACTGGCTTGAAAGGGCTGAAAATAACGGCATTCGAAGAGCTTACGCCTGAAAGTTTCTGATTTTTGCACCCCAAGCCTTGCGTTTACCGTAGTTCAGGAAAAATTTATCTACCGTTATCAGTTGATTAACTCATGCCAAAATTCCCCACCGAAGAATGGGCTTCAGAATATGTAGAGAAACTGAACAGCAATCCAGCATACAAGGATGCAGGGAAGAACTGGGAAGGTGACATCACATTTGTTATCAAGAGCGATGATTCCTTTGACAAGGATGCCTTCCTGTACCTCGACCTCCACCATGGTGAATGCAGAGGTTCAAAGTTCACAGTGGACTCGAGTGAAATTCCCCAGTCCGAATTCAAGTACATTGGAAAATACACCAACTGGATCAGGCTCATCAACAAGGAAATCGATCCGATACAGGGAATCCTCACTGGCAAATTCAAGCTTGAGGGTTCCATGATGAAAATCATGAAATTTACAAAAGCCGCGAAAGAGATGGTAAGCACAGCCTCCACAGTTAATACTGAGTGAAACCATCATGTGGTTTTTCAGGTCGCCGGAGATCGTGTTCGGCGAGGATGCCCTATCGTTCCTGAATGGGCTGGATTTCAGGAAAATTGTAATTATAACTGATGAGAACATAAAGAAGTCTGGACTTGCCTCCATGGTCCAAAGGAGCCTTCCTGAGGGTTCCAGTTCCCTTGTTGTTTCAGATATCCCGGAGGAACCCACCCTTGCAGACATAAAGAAGAGGCTAAATGCCGTGAGTGAATTTGCACCTGACCTCATTATAGGGCTTGGCGGGGGTTCCAGCATGGATGCTGCAAAGGCAATCTTTGCCATCTATGAACGCCCGGACCTCGACATCTATGACATAACTCCCCTCGTGAAGCTAAATCTCAGGAGCAAGGCGAAACTCATACTCGTCCCAACAACAAGCGGAACCGGATCTGAGTGCACCTGGGCCGCGGTTCTAAGCGACGAGGACCACTCTCGCAAGAATGAACTGGCTTCCACCGAGATCATAGCTGACTTTGCTATTCTTGACCCTGCACTGGTGTTAAGGCTTCCTCCCGGAATTACCAGAAACACTGCAGTTGATGCCATAACCCACGCGGTGGAAGCACGTAGCAGCCAGTGGCGCAATTACTATTCAGACATATTTGCTGAGAAGGCCATGGAACTGATCACACAAAACCTTCCCATCGTCATAAAGGACCCGGAAAACATCAGGGCAAGAGAAGAGGTGCATATTGGCGCATCCATGGCCGGCATAGCTTTTTCCAACTCACAGGTTGGCCTTGCGCACGCAATGGGGCACTCACTGGGCGCACATTTCAGGATCCCGCATGGTATTACTGTTGCCCTGTACCTGCCGCAGGTTGTGGAATTCAGTGAACCTGATGCAAGGGAGAGCTACCTCAGCCTGATGAATAAAATGCCTGAAAAATTCAGAAAAGGAAATCTTGCGGATTCCTTAAGGGCATTTTTCTCTGAGATTGGCCAGCCGCTGAATGTTAAGGACTGCGGGATTGACCGGAAAGAATACAGTGGAAGGCTGGAATCCCTGGTTGCGCTTGCCGAGGAATCAACCGGCTGCGTCACAAACCCTAGGGAAGCCTCATCATCAGAGTTGAGGGAACTGTTCGAGAATGTTATGTAAAGGTGCGGAAAATGGAAGTTTTTGGCAATTATATTGATGGAAAGATAGACAAGGAAGGTGAAGAGACAACTCTACTCTCTCCGATTGATGGATCAGAATTTGGAAAGCTTTACCTTGCGGACGAGGAGAAAACCAGGGAGGCAATTGACAGCGCGGAAACTGCATTCAGGAAGTGGTCCAGGAGCACTTTGAAACAGAGGCAGGAAATCCTGTCAAAGTTGCTCGGATTAGTGGAGGAGAAAGCGGACAGGTATGCCTGGCTTGAAAGCGCAAACACCGGCAGGACCATCCGGCAAAGCACATTCATGGATGTTACCATTGCCATCGAGCATATCAGGTATTTTGCAACAACGAAAGAGTTCGTTGAATCCAGAGAGATAGAACACCCTGAGTATCCCGGCACGAAGGGGATTGTGCAATACCGGCCAATGGGAGTTGTTGGCGGTGTTGCCCCATGGAATGTCCCGCTACTTATGGCAGTTTGGAAGATCATGCCTGCACTCCTGACAGGAAACACTGTTGTTCTCAAGCCGAGCCATTACACTCCAGCCACTGCGTTTGAGCTTGCCAAGGATCTGAGCTCTGCAGGGCTCCCCCCAGGAGTCCTTAACGTAGTTACGGGAGAAGGTTCAGTTGTAGGCACAACCCTGTCAAAGAGCGAGAAGATCAGGGCATTAAGCTTTACAGGCTCAACTTCAACGGGAAAGAGGGTCTCCAGGGAAGCTGGCGGAACGCTCAAGAAAATGCTGATGGAATTGGGCGGAAAGTCTCCAAACATCGTGCTTAATGATGCGGATGTAGACAAGACTGCGAAAGGTGTACTTTTTGGAATATTCCTTCATGCAGGCCAGCTCTGCGAAAGCGGAAGCCGATTGCTTGTCCAGGAAGATATGAAAGACAAGCTTCTCAACAGAATCAAGTTTTACATGGAGAGGATGAAGTCCGGCAACCCACTAAATATGGAAACCGATATTGGCGCTATCACCACCATGGAACAGAGGAACAAGATAGAGGCCCTCTACAACAAAGGACTTGACGAGGGCGCAAAGGTATATTTTTCCCACGCTCTCAGTTCAAGCGTCCCTGAAAAGGGCTTTTATTTCCCCCCAACAGTTCTTTCTGAGGTGAGCAACGCAATGGAGATAGCGCAGGAAGAGATATTCGGGCCAGTTCTAACCGTTACTGACTTCAGTTCAGACGAAGACGCTGCAGAGATTGCCAACAACTCGAAATATGGCCTTGCTGCGGGCGTATGGTCTGCCAACACAAAGAGAGCAACAAACCTTGCAGACCTCATAGATTCCGGTACCGTCTGGATCAATGATTACCACATGATTTCAGCGGCGGCTCCCAGAGGAGGCTTCAAAGAAAGTGGAATAGGAAGGGAACTCGGGCTGGATGGAATAATGGAATACACACAGACAAGGCATTTGTTCTTTGGTTCAGACGAGAATGCACTTGGGGAGATTGCACGGGGCATTGTGGTAGCAGACCAGGATTGAAGCAATCCACTTAATTCCCCAATTTTTTTGTTCCATAAAATATATCATTCGTGATTCAATAAATAACATGAAATGGAAGTACTGAACAGCGAATTTTTTGGAAACATCATCGTTATGATCATCGGCCTTGTGATCCTTGGAGTTGGAGCCGAGGTTTTCATAGCAGGAGCCTACGCTTCCACATTCAACTATTACCTTACCATTATCCTGATGGCGGCTGGCCTCGTACTAATGACATTTGGGTTGAGGCTCCTTTTCGACCTTGTTGACCACATCCGCCCTGGAATCAGGCACAAGGTGTGATTTTTCCTAAATTGTTGAATATCCCTCTGCCATCTTATCCATTTGAAGAGAATTTACTGGCCCACCGGGGCACCATAGCTGTCCTGCAGATTTGGATCGTTTACAACTGAACCCCTGTAAGAGAAATACATGGCGATTGACAGGAGTACCAGCACAAGACCTGTATTTGGATCTGTCCCATATCCCCCAAAAACGCCAAAATCCTGACCTACCACCCATATGAGTGCAGATAGGAAAATGCTGGCAATGGATGCGGCTTTAGGCCTAAAGAGCAACAACGATCCTATTGCAAGAAGAGATATTGTGAGCATAAGATTCCAAGGCACATTATTATTGGAAAGAGTCACTGCTATGTTGTAGAGAATATATGAAAGTGCCCTCGGCTCAAATATGAATGCATAGGGCCCCGTAACGGATGCTATGCTTCCTGCATTCCAGTATCCGTTTGCAGGAACTGCTTGCAGAATAGCTGAGACAAGGAAAAGAGAAGCCAGAATATAACGGAGAATGCTGATTTCTGCTTTCTGCGTGAAATTAAATGCAATGATTATGGAGGCTGCTGCGTATAGCAGGGCTGCGCCCGGAAAGCCTGTCAGGATGCTCATGCCAACGCCGGGAGACCCGAAGCTTTCCCCGAATATCCATATGGCTATGGCCCAGGCAAATGAAAAAATTGCAATTGCTGAGACAATTTTTCTGGATCTCATGGTTAGGAACCCTATCCCAAGGAAGACCTGAAAAACCGCGGAAATGGCATCCATAAGGCTCTGGTTGGAGGTCCATGCCAATATGATTGGCTGGGCCAATGGCTGAACCACACCGGGCAATGACTTCAATGCCGGGATAAGCACAAATGGTGCAAAGCCAAATGACATCTCAGGCTGGATCTGGAGTATTCCGTCCAGAAGCCACAGGGACCCTAGCACTATCCTCAAATAATTCCAAAGGGCAGATTTTTTTGCTGGAAGCCCGCTGTCGAGATGCTTTGCGGCCAAGAGTGCCGCAATTGATACTATGATGAGGAGTAGAGTATAAATGTAAAAGGGTTTCACAACCCTGTAGGGCATGTTGAATTCGGAGAAATCGGACAGGAAAAGGTAAGCCAGAAAAAGCCCTGAAATAATTGGAAGGATATAGAAAGCAATGGACTTTCCTTTTAACTTCTCTCTTAACATTGGAGAAAAATGGGGCAGATGGTTATTTGACCCTATCCTAAGATGTTAGGGTCCACCTGAAATAATGATTAAAATGAAGAGATTATCAATAACCGAGGCAGCATTGCATTTCCAGGATGCAACCGCATCTGGGGCACATGCTGGAATACCTGTAAGACCTGCAATGTTCGCAATCGCATCCCTTCTCCATGCAGTCTGCGCACATATTCTCCCCCAAGTTATTTCACGGGAACTATTAGAAACTATTTTCGCGGCCTCTGTAACAAGAGGAACTGCAGATGATCACAGCACAGGAATTCAAAGCTTGAAAGCCTTGGTGTCCCTGTCAGCTTCGAATGCCATGTTGACCATCTTTACCACCATGGCGCCATCTCTGCCGGTGGCAATATGGCTCTCCTTTCCCTGAACCAAATCTGCGAATGCCCTTACTTCCTCCTTGTATACATTCACTCCCCGGAAATCCTTGATTTTCTTTCCATCCATGAGTAGTGAGGATTCAACCGATGTTGAAAAGACCCCAGTGGCAACCAGAGTGCCATCAGTGCCGTACAGTGTCAGGTTATTCATGGGGTTCTTCATTGCCCTTGAAGCAACAACATCAACAATGGTTGGCCCATACTGCAAGGTAACATGCTCAGTGGTCTCTATGACGTGGCCCAGCGGTTCCCTGAAAGAGCTCAGGCGGTCCGGATATTTTCCCAATATGTAATTCATAGTGTCCATGACATGAACACCTGTGCCCATGACAGCACCTCCTCCAACCTTGTCGTCCTCTCTCCACCACTTCACATCCGGGTTATCATAGCTCCTTGCGGATAGTGATGCCCACATTCCGGTGATATACGAAATATCTCCCAGTTCTCCGCTCCTGACTATCCTGTGGATTTCCCTGATTGCAGGGTGAAATCTCATATGGAAGCCAAGGGCCAATACCAGGTGCTTCTGGCCTGCGAGCTCAACAAGCTCTTCCGCTTCCTCTGTTTTTAGGGTCATCTGCTTTTCCAGCAGGACATGCTTTCCGTGTTCCAGGGCGAGCTTAGCCTGGCCATAATGGAGAAAGTTGGGTGACGCGATGTATACTGCCTCGAAATCGCCGCTCTCGAAGAAGGAGTCAAGGTTGTCAAATGGCTTGGCGTTGTATTTCATGCCCTCCTTTCTTGCCTTGTCAATGCTTCTGCTGTATACTGCATTAATTTCCTGCCCGGCTTCCCTGAAAACTGGCATTACCCTGTTTATGGCATGGTTGCCCAGCCCTGCAACTCCAAACTTCATGTTTGAAATCAGTACATCAGGGATTAAAAAATTTGGCTCTTTCAGTTAAGAGGAATATTCCTTTTATTCTAGAACTGCATAATTTCAATGGGTTCCATATGTTTGTTAAAGATATTATGACAAGGGAGCCAGTTTTGATTGATGTGCGCGAAGCGACAATTTCTGAAGCAATGGAGAAAATGCGAGGAGTGGATGTGCATCAGGTCCCTGCCGTGAATGGCAGGAAATACGTCGGAATGCTCAATTACAGAGAAATAATGAGGAGAAGGAGCCTTCAACTTTCATCCAAAGCACAGAATTATGTCATAAGCACTCCTGAACTGACACCGGATACTGAGATAACGGAAGTCATTCAACTGCTTGTGGATACAGGACTTTCAGCATTTCCTGTTCTTGAAAAGAAAAAGCTCTCAGGGATAGTATCCAGAAGTGACATAATCCGCCACCTTGAAGAAGTCCTTGGAGGACAGGAAATCAGGAACAGGCAGATTATGTCAACCGATCCCGTTTCAGTATACGAAGAGGATAGTGTTGATGAAGCTGCAGTGAAGATGAGAGGCCTTGATGAAACAGAAATTCCTGTACTTGACCCGTCGGGAAAACTTAGCGGGATCCTCAGGCTTGACGATATAGCTGCAGACACATTTAAGAGGAAGAAGCAAAAAATACAGGGAAGGGAAGGCGCAAACGGCGACAGGGCAGGCGACAAGATCAAAGTTGTTATCAAGAGTTCTTCTCTCATGGACAATGCTGAATGGGTGTTTCCTGAGGATTCGATAATTGCCGCTGCAAAGATAATGAGCCTTAGGCGTCTTCACGTCGTTCCAGTGGTTGATCACGAAATGCACCTCCAGGGAATAGTGGGAGTTTCAGACATCATAGATTCACTTGACCAGAGAGAAAAGGAGGGCATTCTTGTCATTGTTTCAGGTGTTGAGCCTGACGAGCGTGATATTTATGACATAACATACAGCATGGCGAGCAAGTTCCTGCAGAGGGTATCAAGAATGACCGGAATAAAGCACGGCAAATTCAACATACATGTGGCAAAATACAGATCTGAGGGCAAAGTTAAATACTCCATAAGAACGAAGATTATTGCCGAACCCCTCAACATGAATGTGGATTATCATCACTGGAATTACGGCAAGGGCCTTTCTTCTATCTTTGATGCGTACGAAGAGAGGCTAAAGAAATGGAAGGTAAAAGGTGGGCGAGAGTTTCCTTAAAATATCAATTTTTTGAAAGAGGAAGCCATTTTAATGGCTAATCTTTCAGATTATTTCCCAATTGTTTTCGTCTACCTTCAATCTTATATACTCTCCATTTCGGAATTCTGGCATCCCGAACCCCTCATGTGTGAGGGCGTGGTTGATGGCCCTCATTACTCCTCCATGTGCGACTACAAGCGTCTTTCCCTTTTCTGGAGAAGTAGAAATGTCTTGAAGGAAATTCCAGACTCTTTCCACAAATGCCGCCCAGGGCTCAACTTCTGGGCCATTTTCAATACTGAGTTCATCCGTTTCCAGTATGTAGGCCTTGCTCTCAGGCAATCCCAGGAATATTGCAACCTCACCTGACTGCCATCCTTCAAACCTGCCAAGGCTACGCTCCCTTATCCTCTGGTCAACAGTTACCTGCCCGGCCCTTATGATCTCAGAGACAATCTTTGCGGTGGAAACAGCCCTCTGGAGATCACTGCAGTACACTCTGGCAATCCCTTCGCCGACTAGTGATTGCCCCAGTTCTCTTGCCTGCATGACTCCTGTCTCGTTCAGTGGTATATCCGATATGCCCTGCCATTTTCTCAGCCTGTTCCACTGGGTCTCCCCATGCCGGGCCACAAGAATTTCTCTGGAACTCATTCAATGGTTCAGCAATTTGTAAGATATTACCTTACTTGTGATAACTTGCAGTCAGGGCTTCCAGCAGGCACCGGCAGCATTGCTATACCATGCGTTGACGTATTCTCCGGTGCTGATCCTGTTGCATACGAAATGTGCGTCGCAGTAGTCGCAGATTTCCTCATTTCCGATTACCCAGCCTGTGCCGGGGTTCATGTCTGTTTTGAGTTCTGTCATTTCCTCTGAGAGGCCCTGAGTCATTGTGTCGAATGCGCTTGAGGTGCACTGATTGCAGCCGGTAGTGCATGGATATGGCTCACAGGTAAAGTATGGCCCCTTGTTTCCGCTTGCGCTATCATGGTAATCGCAAAATACAGAACAGGAGGTGTCCGTGCCCAATGTTGCCGTTATTCCCGGCGGAAGGAATACATTGTAGGCACCCTTTCCGCCCAGGTCTGGTATGGTTCCTGAATTTATCCATGAAACAAGGGAACTTCCAATGGCCTGGTTGCTTATTGTTGAAGGGGGATCATCCTGGATTATCACGTGAGATTTCAGTGAGCCTTTTCCAACATTGTACTGGTTTAGCCCTCCTGAATAGCTCGCATTTTTTTCTATGTCCTCAACCGCCCTGTCTATAAACTGCACCCAGGGCTGGTTGTTCCAGTAGGTGCCCCAGAATATGTTGACCCATTCATAGCCATCCTTCCACAAGGGCCCTCCATTGTAGACAGCTAGATTTGATGATGCCTGGGGCTTTGCTGGCTGTTCTTTGCCTACATCGATCCTGTGCCCACAAGGGTAGGCATAATGCCAAATAGCAGAGTGTATCTTGCCTGATCCCCTGACTCCCACATGCCTGAATGATTCTATGGCCGAACCGCAGACTGCGCATTTTCCAATTTCAGAACAGTATTCGCATCTCCCTTCCTGCATGCATAAACTAACAGGAATTTACTATTTCAACTTTGATATTTTCAAATGATTGCATCAAAGGAACAATACCGCATAAGCTTAGGAATGACTGTTTAATTTGATGCATGAATTAATAACTGACGAATATGCTGATTGCTTTGGTGGGAAAGGGGGGAGTTGGCAAAACTACAGTCTCTTCAGCCCTTGCCCTTGAGTTAGCGAAGAAAGGAAAAACCGCGATAGTCTCCAGCGATTTTATGTCTTCCCTGAGGCACATCTTTCCCAGCGACCCCGTTGGCCTCAAAGTTATGGAAATGAAGGAAAATGAGGTTGCGGAAAAGTGGAAAGAGAGATACGGAAAAGAAGTGAACACTGTCCTGAAGCAGTTTTTCAACGTGGACCCGTGGATAATAGACCACATTGCTGAAAGCCCTGGAGTGGCGGAGGAATTCATGATTTCAACCATTATTGACCAGGAAAACTCAGGGGAGTACGACTACGTGGTGTGGGACACTGCAGCTTCTTCCTCGACCATGCACCTGCTGATGCTTGAGAAGGAATTTTATGAACACCTGGACAGGGATGTGATGCTGTTCCTGAAGGTTAGGGACAGGTTCCATACAGAAAAAGTCATAAAACTTCTAGAGGAATGGAAGGATCTTGCGAAAAAGATCTGGGAAAAGCTCGAACAAACTTCATTCTTCCTGGTGACAACTAACGATGAGCTAAGTGTCCTGCAGGCTAAGGAAATAGAGGAAGACTTCAGGCAGATGGGACTTAGAATACATGGTAAAATATGCAACAGATGCGCCCAAGGGTTGCCCGAGGAATTTATACTTCAAATTCCTGAGTATCATGGTGCTGCAAGGGAGATAGTTGAAAAGATTTCCTCCGGCCTGAAACCATCTTTCATAGAGTCTGCATTGGAACCGTTGCCATGATCATCGGCTTGTTTCCTCTCAACGTCTACAGATATTACCTGCATGAGATGGTTTGCTTGCCATCTTCATGCGAAATTAGTCAAAAGACCATTGATTTTTTTAAGTTTCAGCGGCAAAATAAGTCAAAGAAAATAATGGATTTTAGGAGTCTGCGAAAATTTTAAGATTTGAGATATGTCAACTATATCATGCCTCTCTTCTGGGAACCCAGGATCATTACCCTTAAAGTTAAGAACTATGAAGAGGTCAGAAGTTTTTACAAGGCAGTACTTTCCCTGAAAGTAATTGAGGACGAACCGGGAGTGTCTGTAACATTCGATCTTGGAAATATCCTTCTAATGATCGCGAGGGATGATCTGGGCGATTTATCAGATGATTTTGGCAGGACCTTTGAAATAACTTTCACCGTGAAGAACCTTAATGAGATACTGGAAGTCCTGCACAAACTCAGTGTGGATTACAATGTGGAAGATTTGGGCACGAGGCATAAGCTGAACATTATAGACCCTGAGGGCAGAGTTATATCCTTCATAGGAAAGTGAATCATTGGAAAGCACTTTAAATTCCAGTTTTTTCTAATATGTACCTTACACCCGGATAAAGTTGGCAAATGATCGTGCAGGAATTCCTATATTGCACAGTCCCACAAAAGCAAAGTTAGAAGTGCCTAATTATTAAGCTACTTTGTACCACAATATTATAGCATACTCATGCGGTATTTTATTTGTGAACTAGATGTCACAGAAGGATAGGGGTGCACTTATTGCACTGCTGGAAATTTCCAGAGGTAATTGCCCGGTAACTAACCTTGCTTCCTCAATTGGGGGAGTCTCCAAGGTAGAGCAGCTAAGAATTGGGGAGGACAAGACCCTCCACAGAATAGAGACAACACAGGATGCTCAGGAAGTTCTTCCCAAGTTGCAGAAGATCTCCCACAACGTTATGAGGGTAGGCAAGAACGGCTTCTGGATTGAAAGCCCAAGCTGTTCCACATGCTCCATCTTATCCTCAAGCAATGTCGTCATTCTTTCCTCCAGGAACCTGGACTCGAAGCGCATTTTGTACAGGATTATGATCCAGAACGAGTCCAGGCTCAATGTACTTGAAAAGAACCTTGAATCAGCAGGCCTGAGGCCAAGGATACTAGAGACAGAATATGAAAATCATTCCCTACTCACAGACAGGGAAAAGGAAGTTGTGAAGGTTGCTTACGGCCATGGATATTTTGAGCCAGAGCGTGAGATATCCATGACAGAGGTGGCCCACATCATGAATGTGTCAACCCCTTCACTTTCTGATGTACTGAGGAGAGGCACAAAGAAAATGATCAAGACATATGTGGACAACAGGCTCTAGGCCCTGTCCACATTGCCTTTTTTATTGAGTGACAATTCACAATATCTAATTTAAGTTCAAATTGCATATTAACTAACGGCAGTCCTGATGTCCTTGAACAAGGGCATAGAATTAATTCCTCTCTAAATTCGACTAATTGAAAATGCAGTTTTTGACAAATTTATTAAGCGATTAAGAATATTACTTACAATGCATCCGGAACTGAACGGGAAATTTGATCTCAAATGCTCCAAGTGTGGATCAGATGATATTAAGATAAAGGACCCAGAAAACGTTGTTGTTAGCTATGACGAAGATGAAAACTCGACTGAAAGTCCCCTGTATAATGAATTGATCAGCAACGACGTCTTTATTCAATGTTCTAAATGCGGCAATCACGTTTCCATGAAATTTGATTAATCGAGGATAGTGATCCAGCGACATTTTTTCCACTTGCTGGAAGCAAAAACCCTGGCCAAAGATACGAAGTATTTCTGTTTTGGCCACGATTACTATAAAAGATTGTGGAAGGCCTGATTCAAGGATCGGCGTATTCTTTCGGGTAGGATCTGGCAGGTAATATCGAGAATAATGTTGGAAAGATCGCTGGATTAGAAGTGGAAGTGCTCAATTCCTGAATTATGCTCCAACTGTCCCATTCGGCTTTTCTATGTTAGATTTTATAATACTATACATAACCTAAAATATTCGAGGCAAATTTTGCAAGAGTAACGAGAATAGATGATATGGAAATTATATCAGATTGGAAGACATATATTTTAACTTCTGAATTTGCTTCTATTTATACAAGAAGCGCCATAATCTTGGTTTAAACCTGATTACAAAATGCGGAGGATGGGATTCGAACCCACGGACCCCTACGGGAATGGACCCTAAATCCATCGCCTTTAACCTAGCTCGACAACCTCCGCGTTGTTATTAGGGATTAACCTGCAATATATGAAAGATGCTAAATTTTGTTGAAGGATGAGAAAATGATCTTTCTCTCAATTTGCATTGTGGGAGAAAATAGGATTAACTCCCCTTGCAATATTTTTTTTGGTGAATAGTGGTAAATAATGTCTGGAGCAGATCAACCTGAGAAACATCAGAAAAACTTCAAAACCTCAGAGCAGGAAACTCATAACATACCTCAACAGATGGCCATATGCAGAATTCCTGAGAATGCTGGAATACAAGTCACCAAACGAAGTGATAAAGGTGAATCCGGGAGGGACCTCATCCGGGTGTCCCGTATGTGGTGGTAAGGTGAAGCACCCAACCTGGAAGATATCGAGATGTGAAACTTGTGATCGGGACTACGACAGGGACAGGTTAGCCTCACTGGCCATAACCCTCCGTGGCCTTGATCTTTGCGGAGACCCGTTCCCCCTGAATGCGGTAACCTCTTTGCTATCCATGATGGATGAATACCTGTACACCAGGAATCGGCCTGAGATTCATGGAGCAGGCTGGACTGAGATGGCATACGTTCCGAACAAAGGTTATGCATAATATTGCACAACATTTTGAGAACGGCATTCTGATAGCAATATTTGGAAATGACATAAATTTAAGTATTTTTAAATATTTAATTTAAATTAGTGATATTGTTATTTAATGGAAGCTGTGGATTTTGCAGTGCTTTGGCTAACAAAATTAGTAGTTCTTCAAAGATAATAGAAATATTACCATTACAAAGTGAAAGGGCAGTTGGTCTATTAAGAGAGATATACCCCAATGGGTTTAAGTTCACATTCTACGTCATAGATGATTCTAAGAGTTCGAATAAAAGTTACAAAGGCATTATGGCAGCTTTGAAATTGCTAACTATTCTCCCATTACGAGTGTCGTTTTATGTACTTGGTGCTTTTGTTAGGCATGAAGTAATGCAAAGAAGGAAAGGTACGAGAAATAGATTTATTGCATCAGGAGACGTTGATTTAGAACGTCGTAAGTTTGCGAAATACATTGTTCTTGCTCCTCTTCTGCTTTTTCTCCCCAGAATACCTTTCATAACAACGAGTGGTGGGGGGGGAAATACAAATACCTGGAAAAAGAGTTATGTCACCTGAAAACAAAAAGAGGGTCGCTGACGCCATCTCCCGAGAGATTGAAAAAGGCAATCCGCTCCCCAATCACGTAACTATTAATGATCCTGATTGTGTTGTAGAAGCCTGCACATGTAGTGGCCTTTATTATTGTTGCACTTGTATGACGACCACCATCAATGGCGTAGATCAACCTCTTTGTGTTGCCACTTGTCAATCTGGTTGCGGGAATTACGATGTGGTATACTGCATGAATGTCGAAGGTAATTTTTGTGGGGTGGGTTGTTCGGACGATAGTGATTGTTCTACTTGTTTCTGTACTGGAGATTGTTGTACCTACGGTTGTTGCCCTCAATTTGGTCAAGGGTGTGCCGCTTGAGGGCAATGAAACAATTGCCTAACGGAATCACTTACGATTTATTGTTGCATGTTTTACAAATGAGGACAGATAATGAAAACTAAAACTGTGGTCGCGACCATATTTTCTGTTATAATAGTATTATCTGCATTTGTCATTATAATCGAATCTGGATACGGAACTCCACACAATCCTGAATTTGGGCTGCTTTCCTCAGGTAGAGCGTCTCAGTTCACTAACGAGACTTTCAATTATTCAGAAAGCGGAGAAGCCACTTATCGAGGAATTACTATCTCCGAATATGAAAATCTCTATCCTGTAAGAAACTCACCTATTTATCTAGACATAATTGTATATAAGTTGAATAACACCTCACAAGCACTAGACAAGTACGACAACTCTACATTTGCTACATCAACTGGACTGAATCCTAAAATATACAGTGAAGTGAAAAATATTTCATACAACGGATTCACTTACACTTATTTCTACCCTGCAAAGAATAACCCAC
>JAJZLU010000058.1 GCA_021850545.1 Thermoplasmata archaeon
TTTCAACTTTGACACGGCAGGGCCGCTTTCTCAGAACTCTTACGCGAATGTAACAGGAACGGTTGGGGGAAAGATCTTTTACCTGAATGACAGCACAGTCAACTCAACAATCACAGGGAGCCAGGCAAGCCCAACCGGTATTTCGGTCAAGGGTGGGGCACTTCTGGCTGATATCCCCCTGTATCAGATATCCCACACATTCACAATTGCACTGGGTTCCGGTTCAACAATAAATATTCCAGTTCCTGACAGCGCAACGGTGTCAACATCCTTCTACATAAACCAGACAGGCACATTCAACTGGGCTTGCTGGGATGAGTGTGGTTTTGGTGCCAACGGAATGGAAGGCGCCATGGCTACAGTTGGATGGATGATGGGATCGGTTTACGTTTACTGATCATTGATCAGTAATCCTTTTTTTTGAGGTTTAAAAATGAATGAGGAAATAAGAACCGAAACAGGTGAAGTGGAAGATCCGAAACGAAGGACTTTCCTTAAATATATGACAATTGCCGCATTCGCAGCTGCCTCTGCAGGGGCACTGAGAGCCACGATCCAGAACATTATTCCAAAAAGCGCAGGAATAACCGGCTTTCCCCAGCTTCTTCTGGTTGATTCAGCCACGGGAAAGGCAATAACCACACCCGATCTCAAAGTCAACAACAGTGCAATTGTCACGTTCGATTACCCTCTTCAGGGAGAACCAAATTTCCTCCTGAGGTTGGGCGATTCAAGTGGAAGCGACGTGAAGGTAAGTTCAGTAAGCGTCAAGATTCCAGCATCCGGAAAGACATTCCAGTCTCCCGGAGGCGTGGGGCCGTATGAATCTGTGGTTGCATCAAGTGCAATCTGTCAGCATCTTGGATGCATCCCTCCAATCATCCACTTCTACAAGCCCGGTACAAGCATTCCCAACGGACCATCAGGTTCACAGAACACAAACGGCCTTATTCACTGCAACTGCCACGGCAGCACTTATGATCCGCTGAAGGGATTTGGCATTGTAACGGGGCCTACACAGAATCCGCTCCCAAACGTTTCACTGAAATACGACAAATCCAAGGACCAGTATTACACATTATCAATGGTCGGCCCCACGATCTACGGGCACAGCAGCGATCTATCCGGAGGGAATCCGCTCTCGTCAAATACACAGGCTGAGGTTACAACCCAGTCCTCATAAGGTGAATGAAATATGAGCAATAAACAACAAGAAACATCCACAATGGTAAAACTGTTCAATGAACCAAAGCCCATTCCAAGAAGGGTTCCCGACTACATGAGAAGGAAGGGCGGGGCCTGGTACTGGACAGGTGCAATGGTAACTGCGGCTTTCCTTTATGAGGTCATAACCGGTCTTGTAATACTGATGTATTACCAGCCATCAAATGCCTACACAAGCACTGAAAACTTTGTGCATTCGGTTCCATTTGGTTCCCTGATTCTTACCACCCATCTCTATGGCGCCTATATGATGATTATACTGGTGTATATTCACCTGTTGAGAAACCTGTTTGTTGCAGCTTACAAGAAGCCAAGGATGATCCAGTGGCTCACAGGCATCATACTGGTTGCCCTTACACTGGGAATAGGGTTCTTTGGGTACTCAATGAGCGGTGATGTACTATCAGCTGATGCAACTGATGTAGGTACCGGTATTGCAAGAGGAATACCATTTATCGGAAATTACCTTTCACTGATATTTTTCGGTGACGGAACACCAACTTCCCTGTTTCACAGAATGCTTGGCTGGCACATAGTCCTGGCCGCAGGTGTCGGAATACTGTTCCTGGGGCATTTCCTCATAGCAGAGTACAATTCAATCATGCCGTCCCACAAGGAAGCAAATTACAGGGCTCCTGCAATAGACGAGGAAAAACCCACTTACAAGCCATGGTATCCACATAACCTGTTCTACATGCTTGAAATCGGTATGCTTACGCTTTCGGCTATTCTCATCATAACGTCAATAGCTGCTGCACTGGGTTCATCCGTTCCCGCTCTTTTTTCGCCATTCCCCCAGGTTTCGCCTTCGAGTCCGCTTGCTTCAAGTGTTCCGGCATATCCGCCCTGGTTCCTGCTTTTCGTTTATAAGGCAGTGGATTTCAGCATGATGTCGGTTCCTGGACCATTTGTGGCTACCCTAATATTTGCCGGCATACCCATTGTATACCTGCTCATTCTTCCCTTCGTGGACAGCTCTTCAAGCCTGAAACTCACAGACAGGCCAATCACATTTGGTCTGGCCATTCTGGGAATCATATTCTACATTAGCCTCTCCGTATGGGGTGCACTGACTCCGGGAGTAGCAATACCGACACCTGAAGTACTGGCATTCTTCCTGGTGCCAATTGTCATAATTATGCCTCTCGTGTACTATCTGTCAAGGAACTATAAGAAATCGGGGATGGATGCAACACACTTTGCGTTGTTTGCAATATCCATGAGTCTGTTTGGGCTTTCTGCCTTTGGAATAGGCATGCTTCTCGATGCACTTATCAGGACTGGAAACCCGATATATGATGTACCTACAGTGATTATGGCAATAGTCATTGCTCTCATAGCAACCCTTGTGGCATACACATTCTGGCACTCCAAGCATGAGGCTGAAAAGAAACCTTCCAGGCCCATGTCAAGAATGTCCAGGAACATACTTGGTGGAGTGTTCACACTTGCTGCATTCATTATAGTGACTGTAATTCAGCCATTCAGTGCAACGTCAACATTCCAGGAGGCCCTGTTTGGACTGGGTATAGGAATTGTGCTTCTCATAGCTGCCGCAAACCTGAAACTTTACAGATCAGTGGCACTGGGAGAGTAAGCACTCCCATTTTTTTAAAATTTTTACCAATTTACTTTTCTGTTTTTACGGGAAGGTGCTGCACCCCAAACACAATTACACCACCGAGAGGTTCCAGTTTTGCGTCTTTCCTTACGGTCACTCTTCCAGCTTTTTCAAGGAGGGTTTCCATGGCTATTTTTGCCTCAAGTCTTGCCAGTGGTGCTCCAAGACAGAAGTGAACACCTTCTCCAAATGCAATATGCCTGTTTGGTGACCTTTCCATGATAAATTTCTCCGATTCGGTGAACTCCTCATCATCATGGTTGGCAGATCCAATCCATGCAAGAACAGGTTCCCCATTGTGGATGGTGAATCCACCAAGTTCTGTGTCCCTGATACATGTCCTGAACATTGACTGGACAGGTGACCTGAACCTGAGGACCTCTTCTATCATGGCCGGGATGAGTGTACGGTCATTGAGTATTTTCCCATACTCTTCCGGATTGCCGGAAAGTGTTAGCAGGGCATTGGTGATGAGGTTGGTCGTGGTTTCGTTTCCAGCAACAAGAAGGAGAACACAGAAACCAAGAAGATCAAATTCCGACAGCTTTTCGCCGTCCAGCTCGGCCTCCAGAAGTGAGCTTATAAGATCATTGCCTGGATTTTTGCGTTTCATTTCTATCACTTCACGGAAATATCCTGCCATTGCAGTCTGAGGATCAAAATATTCAGTGCTGGTATCATCCATGCCTTCGCTGGTTCCGGACACAAGTGCTTCAGACCATTTCTTGAACTTTTTCCTGTCTCCCGGAGGAATGCCGAGCAGCTCTGCAATAACTATTACCGGAAGGGGTCCGGAATAATCCTCTACAAGGTCACACTCGTCATTGTCGGCAATTTTTTGTGCCAGTTCCTCCGCAATTTCCCTTATCCTTGGTGCCATTTCCTGTACTCTTTTTGGAGTGAAAGCCTTGCTGACCAGTGATCTGAGACGGGTGTGCCTTGGCGGATCTGTTGAAATTATGCTCGAGCCAATAGGATTGCTGGATGATTCAACTCTTCCTTCTGATGAGGAAAAGGATGAATGATCAGAGAGAACTTTCTTCACATCTGTGTATCTGAACACATGCCATATGCCATTTCTTTCATCATAGAAAACAGGCCGGTTCTTTCTCATAAGATCGTACCAGGGGAATGGATTCAACGGGTCCCTAGTGATGTTTTCCATTATTGCTCAGGTAATTATGCTGCAAATACTTAACTCAAATCCCGCTGCCTGGATGACCCTTAAAGTCCCTGTTACACATAACCCTTCTGGACAAGCTTGTTCACGCGTCTTTCCCAGAATTTCTTTCTCGTTGCGAGAAAAACAACTATAAGTGCAGTGAAAACAGAAGTGAAAATGATCAGCTGCGGGATAATTATTGAAATTATAACTATGACCATGAAAAGTATCAGTGGGAGTGCAGGAACAAACTGTACTGCACTCATCCTGGAGCTAATGAATCCTTCATCGGTAATCTGGTAGTAGCTAGCTGAAAACACAATGAGCAGGTAAAGGCCTATGAGCAGAGGGTCAAGAATCAGGAATACAAGTATTGCCTCCATCGAATTCATGACACCAAGATAAGCATCAATGAGGCTCACAGTAACAAAAGGAATGCTTGTTATGACAGACTGGGCCACTTTTGATCCGATTATAATAGAAATGTACTTCCATGGCTCCATTGATGTGAAGGAAAGCCAGGCCCTCTCATAAGTCATTACGCCTGAGTTGAAGACAAACTGGGGGATGACGCCCACATATATTGAACCGAGCAGAACAACCAGATTGAATCCCTGAGACTGGATGCCAAAATCTATGAGGAAATATGCAAGAAAACCATAGATAACAGCAATAATTATGATAATCATGTAGTATGTTCTCAGCCTTATCCTGGAAGTCATGGTCTTGATCCCCCCGGCCATCATGGAATTGGTGCTGTATGATAGATTTGTAAAACCGTTGAGGAATACTGATTTTTCTGGGCTGTAATTAATATATCTTACAATGGAGCGGTACTCTTTTTTCTTCTCCTTTGAGGTTGATATCCTTATGGGGAGATCCTCACTGGAAAGAGATTTCACAGCCCCAAGAAGTGAAATAACGGCAACTGGTGCAGTTAGCACGAGAGAATCAACAGGGTTACCATTAATGAATGCCTGTGGCGAATATGGGAATCCCAGGAAGTATGAAACCACCCAGAGCCCAATAGCTGCGGCGATGGCAACCCGGTATGTTTTCTTCAGGTGAAATGTTCCAATACCCACAGTTATGAGGAAAAGATCCAGGAGTATCATATTAAGGACGGCAAGGGCCATTTCAACAGGGCCATAATGCACCATGGCAAGCACGAAGAGGCTTACTGCTATGAGAACCAGTCCAGTCCCTATGGCCTGAACTACGAGAAGAGAAGTGATCAGATCCCTCCTTTCAACTGGAGATACAAGAAGAAATTCCTGATCGGATTTTGAGACTGATATCCCTCCAGCTACAGCAGTTATAATGGAGTAACCTCCCACAATTCCACTGAAATACAGGGTTGCATAAGCATAAGGCTGGCCTTCAATCTGGTAGGGGATTGCATACAGGGAATAAGTTGCAATAAGCACTATGATGAGTATGTAGTACCAGGTGAATCTGGTCCGAATCAAAAGCATCTGCAGGCTACGGTGCACTTTTCATCAGCCTCGACACGATGGATTCAATAGGTTCACTCTGGGTACCTCTTTCCCTGAGTTCCTCAATGGTACCTTCCCAGATGTGGTGTCCTTTAGAGATCATAACCACCTTTTCTGTCAGCCGTTCCGCTATGGACATGATATGCGTCGAAACAAGAAACGTCGCATTCATGTCGTTGAGAAGTTCCATAACCCTTTCCTGTGATGGTATGTCGAGATAATTGAGCGGTTCATCCATTATGAGGATTTTCGGGTAGTGGATGAGGGACAGGGCCAGGGCAAGTTTCTGCCGGTTTCCACGGGAGAGGTTGTTTGTCCTGAATTTCCTGTAGCTGTTCAGTTCAAGCAGGTTGATAAGGTATTCAACCCTGTCCTCAAGATTAGGCGTTCCCCTCACACTGCCTATGTATTCAAGATTTTCCTGAACGGATAAACTGATGTATGGGCTGGGATCCTCAGGGAGATATCCTATGAGCTTTTTCGCATCTATGCTGTTTGGTGAATAGCCCTTGATGTATACATTTCCACTATCCTGCCTCAGGAGGCCGGCCAGGATTTTCAGCGTTGTGGATTTGCCTGCCCCGTTTGGGCCAAGGAGTGATACCTTTTCCCCGCACCTGATCCTGAATGTAAGGTTTCTTAGGGCCTCGGTTTCCCCGAAGCTTTTTTGGATACCTTCCAGTTCAATGCAGCTGTCGGTGAAATTAACAAAAGAATTGTTCAGATCCAGACATATCCCCTTTTAATCAGTCGATTTCAGTCTATTAACCTGATTCCTAAAGAAATATGGAACACTTCCACTACTGAAGAAGGACATAAAAAGAGTTATAATTGATATAGCAATTGAACGGGGTAGCGGCAGAACTACATTCTGTATGCTTCCATGATGAAGGGAAATAAATTGCTGAAAGCACTTGATGACAGCTCCGTTTCGCCCTACATATCGTTTAACCGGGAAGAATGGAGCAAGCTGAGAAACTCCACGCCAATGACAATCAACGAGGAGGATCTCGCAACAATAAGGGGTATCAACGAGAAAATATCCATAAATGAGATCGAAGAAGTATATCTGCCACTTTCAAGGCTTCTTAACCTTTATTATTCTGCTGCAAAAGGCCTTTACAATGCAAGACGCACCTTTCTTGGTGTACACGGGCAGAAGGTTCCCTATGTCATAGGTATTGCAGGAAGCGTCGCAGTCGGCAAGAGCACCACTGCAAGGGTACTGAAAACGCTTATTTCAAGATGGCCTGAAAACCCAAGGGTGGAACTCATAGCCACTGATGGTTTCCTCTATCCAAACAGGATACTGGAAGAAAGAAACCTCATGAACAGGAAAGGTTTTCCGGAAAGTTATGACCTTAAAGCACTCATAAGGTTCCTTTATGAGCTGAAATCAGGCAAGAAAAGCATCGATATTCCGCTTTATTCGCATCTCATCTACGATATTGTTCCCAACGAGCATGAAACTGTTGAGAATCCCGATGTGCTCATCCTGGAAGGCCTCAATGTGCTCCAGACAAGAAGAATGGACACACTTCCCCCAACCGGAGAACTTCTTGTTTCTGATTTCTTTGATTTCTCAATATATGTTGATGCACTGGAAAAAGACATAATGCAGTGGTACATTGACCGTTTCCTCATCTTCAGGGAGACAGCATTCAGGGACAACAGGTCATTTTTCAGGAAGTACGGGGATCTGCCCGTTGACAAGGCTGTGGAGACTGCAGCAGGGATATGGAATGAAATTAATGGTCCAAACCTGAAGCAGAACATAGAACCATCCAAATTCCATGCCCATCTCATACTTAGCAAGGAAAAGGATCATTCCGTGAAAGAAATATTCATGAGAAAAATATGATTTTCAGGCAGTAGCTGGCTGCCTCTTTATTTCCCTGAATTTTGTCGGTATATACAGAAGGACCAGGGAGATTATTACCAGTATTGTAAGGAATACTGTGGTTCTGAATACTGCAGCCTGATCAAGCTTCAGTGTAACAAGGACCCCTCCTGCGATTCCGCCTACGAACTGTCCAAAGAACTGCATTGTGTTGTATATCCCGATGTTTGCCCCATAACTGTCTTTTCTGGACATCTTTGAAAGAAGGGGGGTGAAAACAATCTCATATATGGAATAGCCTGCAAAGAAGATCACAGTTCCTATTGTGAAGAGTTCCTTGCTTCCCGTTGAAGTGGGGAAGAGGAACATAAATGGCACTGCTGCAAGCATGATTACCAAAGACAGGACGGAAAACAGTGTGCTGTGGTTCCTGTCAGCAAATCCTGAAGCAGCAACTGCAACTATGCCGCCAATGATCACAGGAAGCAGCAGAAGGAACTCATATCCGTTAACTCCGAATGCTTTTGTTCCGTAAACAGGGAGATAAAAGAAGAAAACCATCATGTATAATGATATAAGGAAACCAACTCCTCCAACAAAGAAGGCCTTTGTTTCGATTTTGCCGGCTTTCTTTCTCTCCTCCTTTGTATATGTTGGCCTCTTGTACCTGATCCTTGAAAAGGGTAGCAGTGAAAGTGCACCAAGTATTGCAGAGAGCAGGAACAGGCTGTCTGTTCCAAGGTAATTTGATATAATGGGGCCAAGAATTATGCCAGCCATGAATGCAAATCCTATGGGTATTCCAAGGAGGGCCATTGCGATATTTCTTCTCTCGGGTGGCACGCTCTCCTGAACCATTGCCATTCCAGAGGAAGTGATGGCACCTGCTCCGGCCACAAGACGACCTATTATTAGGCCGTAAATTGTGAATGGATGCCAGGCAATGAGATTTCCAACAATATATGGAATCATTCCAAGCATGATGACGTTTTTTCTGCCAAACCTGTCAGAGATTATGCCAAATGGTGCCTGGAATAGTGCCATGGTCAATCCGTAAGCTCCCAGGGCGATGCCTATGAGCAGGGATGATGAGGTAAATTCATTGCCATATAACGTGAAAACAGGAATTACGAGGAAGATGCCAAACATCCTCATTACTTCAATAATGGCAACGGCGCCGATCATTCTTTTATGATTGGAATCAAATCCTCGCATCATTTACGGTTCGCATCAGGTATGGAGCGATTTTATTAAAGAGTATCTTGAAGAATTACTATTTCAGACGGGATAAAATTTATTGGTTGCCATAAATGATAATTCAAGCCAGTTTACCGAAAAGGAAATCTGATCTTTGGATATGGGGGGGAGGGGGACCGGATTTGAATCGGTGAACTCTTTCATCAAAAGCAAGTAATGGGTCGGCCAGTTAATACTCTATTTGAATAAAAAAGTAAATTTAAAAGTGGTCAAAAACAGAATGTGTAAGTTAATGCAAAATACATGAAATATTAAAAAAATAAAAAATGAGAAATTATTATTTTTCTCCCTTTACAAATATGTGGCAATTGACCAGGACGAGGGAGCTGAGAAATATGTCTGCACATTTGTCCCATACTGACCATCAAGGTAGTTGTAAACAGTTATGAAATTACCTTCCGCACTTGAAGCCAGGCCCACGTTCTTGTAAACTTGCGTTAAGACATTTCCCGGTTCATAGTATCCCCACCAAGAAAATTCTGGAACAAGGCCAGATTCCCATGCGTTTAGTGTGTACACAATCTCGAACTGTCCATTGTAGTCTTCTTGGTTAGTGAACAAGCCATTTATTGTGCTGGCAACGGTTGTCGGATTTGTATTATCCTGTAAAACTGTTATAATTCCGCCAATTAGTCCAACGATTGCACCAACTACAGTACCCAGTGCAGGAACGACACTTCCCGCGAGAGCTCCGGTTATTACCCAACCTATGATAGTCATTGCTGTATCCACAGATGCTTCCACAGTCAGTGCAGATGAAAGGAAATTCTTAAAACTCAGTGCGTTGTTGTAGTTAGTGAAAGTAAAATATATGTTATAGCTAGTCCCAGATATTAGGCCCAACCATCCCCAATGAATGGTGAATGCATTAAGTCTTATGTATGGATCTACAGGGACAAATTTGCCATTCTCATTGACAAGTGAGTAAATCAGAGTGTTGTTGTTTTTTGTATACTCATATGTCATAAGATTTGTGGTTTTATTATTGTAGTATGTATTCTTTATAGAAACGACAGTTCCGAGGTGATTATCTACAATGTAGGTGGTATTCAATTGATTTTTAACAGTGTTTTGTGCAAGTTCGTAATCTGCAACCGCTTGGACATCAGCTTTTGCTTCTGGGCTGTTGTTTTCCCATATAGAAAGAATAACACTAGCATTTTGCTTACTAATTTCCCTATGGGAGACAGGAATCTGAGTATAGTTAGTCCAATACCAAGAAATGAAATTTAAGTTGGCCTTGTACTCTAGTTTCGATAAATTGTTAGAATGAATACCATAATTCAAGATGTTATAGACTTCGAATTCCTGTAAGGCTTGGAGTTCTTGAATCGTCAAAGCCTGTGTCTTTATAGCTTTCCCCACAGAAACGTTGTTCAAGGTTTGAGTCCCTGAAACGTTGGAGGAATTTTGCTGTTCCCCTATGACGCTACTAAACGCCAGTAAAACCATCAATGTTGCCATAGCAATGGCAATTATTATTTTAGGTTTCATAATTTATACACTATATACGACTATATAACTTTTATTCACCGAATAAAAATGCATTCTGATGAAGGTAATTTCACAACAATGCCACTAATCTAACAAACATTGGATGTTTTTTGACTATTAAGCCGCCTTTATTTTAATATCATTCAATAAAAATAATTGCGATCTTGCCATTACACTAATATTGGCAAGGTTACTTACTGGGACTAAACTTATCTCAGTGAATTTTTTAACTTTTTTATCTGCCAAGGCCATTTGTTTCTTATATCTATGTTGTATTTTTCAATCATGTTCCTTCTCCCTGCTATAAGGAAATAGGGTAGACATATAAACACGAATGAAGCTACAGCATAGAAATATGTCTTAAACCCCACGTAAATGGGAGGGTATGGGATTGGCTGGCTAGTCGTGCTAATGAACGCATAAACAGAGGCACTGAACGCCAATATGATACTAATTCCCATTGCTAACTTCAGTTGTGACTTCGTTATTTCCAGTAGCCTTCCGAACCACAAAATGCTGAAAATGGCAATGATTGAAGCAAACGTGAATACTGAATACCAAACGAGAACTATTTCAAACGTTGTCAATTTGATCCCTCTTTATATATGATAAGGTCTACTTGTATAGAAACCTTACTATTCATTTAAAAAATACGTTCCAGTTGCACTTGCGAGGGCCAATGAATTGATGGAAGAGATAGAATTGCTTTAGGTTCACCAATGATTCTATTTATTCCTTTTTCTATCCCAACTCAAAACTTAGGCCGTCAACGTGATGCACACCACTTCCACAAATCTGAATTCTTCCAGCATCCATTCCTTTTTTGAAAAGAAACAAAAATCTTGCTTGAATTCTATTGAATAGGCCCTCAGTCTTAGCAAGATATTCTATGGCTGATAACCCTATAATCATAACAAAAGTCACTCTTATTGAACCGTTCTTTAGCCTAAAACTTGGGTAAAGCTTGAAGACCTCACTTTCTAACATCGAGAGAGAACCTTCCGCTTTTTTAGATATCAACTCCGGTGATATCCTTTCTTCTATCTTATCTTCATCCAAAGTATTAATATCTCTTAACTCAACTAAATAAGCGCAAGGGGATGTTCCATCGGAGCCAATAAAAATTAAATCACAATGCTTGTCACCCTGATAATTCAATAATTCCGCATTTAAGATTGCATGTACATCTATTCTTGGAAGCTCAACCTTACAATTTTCTCTATTATCGTAATAATAGATTCCATCTTGGCCAATTTCGCTTGTTAATCTTGGCATGTGATCACCTTCTTTCTCCATCAACCGTTCTAGACTTTTTTTCTCTGCTTCTCTTAATTTCTGAAACAACCCATTTGAAGAAAGTCTCAACCGTGTTTGAAATACCTGGCACATCCCTTTCTAAATCATCCCCTATTATTTCCTGTGAAATACCATCACGATTCATGTAGAAGATAGTAGATGTCAGTGACTCTTCACCAGATTGTATGGCCTCTGCAAGTGAGACAAGATTATCATGTTCACCCTTCAAATCTGGCAATAAATTCTCCATTAGAGTTACTAAACTCTTCGTGTCTGGTTTTAAGTCTAGTATATAATGGATCGCTAAAGCGATTAAATCGCTATGAGTTGAAAATAGTATTCTAACTTTCTTTGTTTTTGCAATTGCTATAAGCAATAGCCCCATGAGTATCTGGATGCTAACATGTAACTGTGCTTCTGGTTCTTCAACAATTAGTAATTCTCCTTCACTGCTAGAGAGTATTGGTAGCAATAGGCCGGTTAACTCTTCTACCATTGCAGAAGATAGGCCCAAATCTAATATTTTACCACCTTTAAAGCCATAACCAAGGGTTTCTTGATCAGGTAGAAATGTGATTTTGCCCCCCATAATTGGAATGAATAATTTCTGTAATTCCTCACCCCCGGACTTAAGTTTTAATTTGCCTTCATTTAACCAGTCAAAATAACTCGCGTATGGTATGCCCTTTATGCTCTCCAATTCCTCTCCCAAATTATATAATTCTTCAATTGGTGTACTAGCACTTACAAGATTATTCATCTGAATTATAGCATTTCTTCCATAGGGAATGAATTTGACTGAACCTAAATTCGTAAGGCTTTGAAGAGTGAACTTGAATTCGTTTAGAACCATTTCTAAAAAATTATTGTCAAGCTTTTTAATAATCGAATTTATAATCCCCCCTAGCGTTCTAAGGTTTTGCCTTCTTTCGCCAAGGATTCCTTGTGTCCCCATGATTTCCATGTTTTCTCTGTATTGCTTTAAAGCTTCTATGAACGACCTTGGGAGCCCTGCGTATCTATCAAAACGCCTGAATAAAACTCCAAAGTCAGGTTTAAGGGTTGCCTTAACGTTCACTGCCAGTATTGAGTCGTTTACTTCATTAATCTTCATAATTAATGAAAGTCTGATCCTAATGTCCCTAAGAATTCTTCTAAAAGTATAAGCAGTTTCATCATTCAAATTCTCAACAATTATTGGAAGAGAATATCTTCCATCGCTCACCTCCAAATTAGTTTTTATTGGTAATAAGATAGAATTAACCGCATCCTCTAAAATGGTCAATATGTTCTTTCCATTGACCTTTGTGTTTTCAACTAGATCAGAATTTACAGATTCACGAAAGTAGGTTCTAAAAATATCTGTGAAATCTTCTGTGAAAAGTTGCTTATTCAAGTTTAATTTAAGGTCAAATTCGCCATTGAATTCTCTAAGTACACCAACGTCATCCAAGTCGTCTGATTCACGAATTCTTTCTGCTTTTTTTCTTCGTGTTGAATTTGAATCTGTGAAAGCGTTCATTATTTGGTCTATTAAGTCAAGTATATAATTCTTTAAATTTACTGAAAATTCTGACGAGTTGCTAATACTCAATAGCTCATGCCAATCATGTTCAGTGCTATTTAATTTGTTCCTCAACCTATTAACAGCCTTTTGGTCTAGGGCTTGAAGAAACCAGTATATTGACCTTAAAGCATAGGATTTCCCAGAGTTTGGTTTACCCAATAATACTGTCAAGTTACTTAAATTAGCTGAAAATGTCTTTATGGGCCCGATCTCAGTTATTTTTACATTCACTTTTCCGGTTGATAGTTCATTCGCATCATTAATCATTGCTATCCCTCAATACAGTTTCTATATCTATAAGTTTAATTGTTATTTTCCTTCCTTTTTCGGTTAAGGTAATCATATTCTTAGGAGGATACGATGTACTATCAGTTCTCTGTTTAATCAAACCCAATTTGCCTAATTTTTCAAGGGATCCGTATAGAGATCTTCCCGTTATTCCGGCATCCTCGACTATCTTCTGAAAATTTACTTCTCCTTTTTTTTCCAGAAATATCAAAGTCTGGAGAATGCCTGCCTGCCCCTCTAGCGCTCTTAACGGAGTTCTCTTATAAAGATCATCAAATTTGCTAGGCATTTAAAAATAATGATTGCTTGACACTTAAATTGTATTATTTACTTATCATGTGAAATGTATTAATAATGAATTTCACTTCTCAAGTAATATGAAGAAAATAACCCTATCATATCCAGATGAACAACACATATGGTTAGAAAAACACCCAGAAATAAACAGGTCTGGAGTCTTCAGTCAAGCCATAAGTCATATGATGAAGAACGGCCGCTCTTCTCTTTCGGAGAATGACTTAGAATCGATATCCAAGGAAGTTGAGGAGAAATCATTTTAGTTTGGAGGCTTAAAATTGAATTATAAAAAAATGAATGGTGGTTTCGCAAACCTATCTATAATTTACAGACGGCTAAAAAGGATTTTCTTTGATTCCTACAGGAATAAGAGCAAACTCAGGAAGGAGATCCTTGACATTCAGGAATCGATAAGATACCTGATGGCTCTAAAGAAAAGCAATCGGGACAACAACTGGACTGAAACTATCATAAGGTATTCACTGAAGCTTCAGAACAAGCTATTAGCCAGGTATCAGAAGATATACGGTGAATTTCCCTTTGAAATCGTGGAGCCGGCACAATGAAGCTCCGGGATATAAACATCAAAATCCCAATGAAGTTTGATTCCTTGGGAAATCCCATTATCACTGAAAACGAAAGGGAAGCACTTGGGCTAGTAAAAACCAGCAGGCCAGATCCCAGATTCTGGTACAGGTTCGAATGCAGGAACTGCGGTAACATCTCGAAAGCAAGAGCAAGACCTGACAGAGCGAAGTACTGCAATAAGTGCAAATCACTTTCTGTGAAGCGTGAAAGGCTTGGAAACGGAAAGAGGGGAGGATCACATCAGAAGAAATCTGTTTCCACGAAAAGCAGGCCTTCTATCGCACAAATCTCTATTCACCTGAATAACAGGAGAAAGGACCTCATTGAGGCATACAACAGAGATCCTGGCCACAGGATCGATCTGGAGGTTGATGCTTGATGTGTTCAGAATGTTTTGAAGTCCTGAACTGCCAGTGCAGATTCTGTGAATTTGAAGCAGTCCTTAAGGATGAAGAGCTTAAGGCAAACTATCAGGGATGCCCAGACTGTGGGCATACGCCGTTGGGATTTTACAATCTTGAGCCTTGGGAAAAGAAGAACCAGGAATCACCAGAATATATTGAGATAGTTCTGGAGGTCACAGAATGATGTCCATAGAGCAGCCATCTTCTTTGGAAGAATTCAGGAAGCTACTGAAAGAATACTCCCAGTATTCAGTGAATCTCAAGAACTGGCTTTATGAAGATCTCACTTCGATCATGGGGCAATCACCGCCGGGCTGGTTCTTTGAGTTGGTCTACAAGGACGCACATTCTCCATTGATATACTGGATGAAGGATAAACCGGGAATCAAAGCAGAAACTGATACCAGTGATTCAGAAAACCAGGATGAAACCCTAGATGATCTGATTTCCGATTTCTCTCTTCAAAGGGAAGGTCCACTCATAAGGATTGGAAGTCCAATCAGCTCAGCCCAGTTACAGGACCTCAAAGCAAGAATGCTGAACCTGAATTATGAATTTCTTGAACAGAAGGGTGTATTCAGGCCTAAATGGAATGGGTTGAAGAAATGAGGCCAGTAATACATCTCAGAAAACTCTGGGCAATCATTGTTATTGGAGGTATATTGGGTTCGGGCATCACCATAACCAACCAGCCCCTATCCCTCAGTGAAACACTAAATTTCAGCCTATTTTCGGCAATAGAAGGCTCCATTCTCCTTGGTCTTGGCTATCTTCTCTTCTTATACATCCTGGAGAATCATTTCTCTGTCAGGAGGGCCAAGAAATGACCCTGCATCTGTGAACATGTCAAGGCAGAACACCTTCTAACTGGCCAATGCTATCAATGTGAATGCCCAAGATATCAGCTGGACATTGAGGCAGACAGGGAGTTCATTCAAAACAAGTTAAAAGACCGAACTAAAAGGAGGTACGGCGGAAATTGATAGTGGATGAAGAAAAGCTTATCAAGGCATTGCGTGAGTTCAAGGTACAGCTTCTACCAACAAACTCACCTGAAACCATAAGAAGAAATGTTTCAAGGGTTGCAATGTTCGCAAGAAGGGGCATGGACCCTTTCAATATCGATGAAACCTGGCTTTGGGAGTATTGTGCGTCTCAGCTTGAAGCCTCAAAGAAGAAGAATAGTATGAGAATTGAGATGAATGATCTTGCCAGATGGGTAGATTTTACCGGTCAAACAGTCAGGATACCAAAGTTCAAGAGAGAGGCAGAACAGGATCCATGGTTTCCAAGTGAGCAGGAATACAAGGAAGTCCTGAGAACTTGCAGTTTGAAGTTCAAAGAGAGTTTAAGAGACTATCTTAGGGAACCAGCTCATCGGAGGAAGTGGTTCAAGACTGCATTGATTATCAGGGTCCTTGCAGAAGGTGGAATGAGGGTATCCGAATTGCTCAAAATGAACCTTGACGAAAGAAGAGAAAAGGGATACTTCATTCGATCATCAAAGGGTGAAAAGGACAGATTTGTAGCATTATCCCCGTCTACACTGGAAATGATTGACAGGTATGTCAAAGAATTCAGGGAAAACACAGATATGAAGGCACTCTGGACCGGGGAATATGGAAGATTAAAGCCCGCCGTGATCAGGAAACTGGTAAAGGAGGCGGGCATTGCTGCTGGAGTGGCACAACTGCATCCACATGCCATGAGGCACTACTGTGCAACTAGACTGCTTAAAATGGGCGTGGACATGAGAAAGGTGCAGATCCATCTTGGCCATGGTTCCATAAAGAGCACTCAGAGATACACGCATATGTTGAGTTCAGACGTACAGGGGGAAATATATGATTTGTATTCAGGGGTTCGGGAACATGATTTTTTCGAATATGAGGAGGCAATAGCCATATGAAAGGAAAAATAGAAGTTTTAGAAGTGCAGGAAGGATGGATTAGAACTGAGTGGGGCCGACCGGATTTGAACCGGTGGCCTCCCGGTTATCAGCCGGGTGCTCAAACCATGCTAAGCTACGGCCCCTTCCAGTGCATCTTATGGTACCGGAATCGTGTTGGCT
>JAJZLU010000043.1:0-1498 GCA_021850545.1 Thermoplasmata archaeon
TCACAACCCCTCATACATTCCAGATCTATTGAGGTCTGCAATAGATAAGCAGGCTGATCTTGTGGTAGGCTCCCGATATGTCCCAGGTGGAAAAAATGGAGATGCGGTCACGAGAAGGATAATCAGTCTCGGAGGAAACATAGCTTTCAGATCAACATTTTCCGCAAGGGTAAAGGATGCCACAAGTGGTTTCAGAGTTTATTCTGCACAGGCAATGGAATTCCTGCTTGACTCAAATCTTGAGGAACCAATTAGTCCATCATATGCTGGCCAGATTGACATTATGAGGCGGCTAATTGGAAGTGGTTTCAGAGTGTATGAACATCCAATAAAATTCGTAAAGAGGTCCCAGGGAAAAAGCAAACTGAAATTTGACGATATTCAGAGTTTTGTCTCATTAATTTTCGGGAAGGGAAATATTGGAAGGTATGTAATCGTAGGGTTATCCGGTATACTTGTCAACTTCCTTATCCTGACGCTGCTCTATGGTTATATGGGATTTCCGGCAACCCCTCTGGCAGTTGAGGCCAGTGTTGTTTCTAACTTTGTCCTCAATGACAGGTTCACTTTCAGGAAAAGGGCTACAAAAACTTCATCTACATTCCTTTTTAGGCTGGCTAGATTTAACTTATTCAGCCTTCTGGGTTTAGGCGTTAACTCCGTCGTCTTTTACGGGCTTTACTCAGAGATGCTGAAGAGCGGGTTTGCAAGCAAAGGCAGCATAGTAGGCATTGGTATTGCTGATTTTGTTGGAATAGTCTGTGCATTCCTGGTAACTTATCTCTCCTCCACATTCTATGTTTGGAGGGAAAGTGAGAAGTGAATGAAAGCCAGGAAAATTCAATTCTCGTTATCAGGCTAGTCTGCATATCAATTAGTTCTGCACTAATTGCCATACCCCAAATACTCTGGAGTGAGTTTGGTTATCAGGGCCTTTTCCTTATTGTTAGTGAGTCGTCTTTCATTTTCCTCGGTTTCCTGTTTCTTCTTTGTGGATTGACAACTCATTTTCCTGGGCCCGTATTAAATTTCACTCAGAAGATATGGGCAAGGATTGAGACATGGGCATCTGCGGGAAAACTTCCGGTAAAACTCGCCGCTTTTGGATTATTGACTTATGCTTTGTATCTAATAGTTCCCGTTTTTCTGTCTGGCGTGGAACACTACAATTCTGTACCCTCAAATTACGAGGCATTGCTGGTGATATTCACACTGGCATCTCTGGCAATACTGGTATTCCTCCATAAGCTTGAAACTAAAATGTCAAGAAATCTTACGAGGTTGTTTTATGTGCCCATAGCTGTACTGGCCCTTACCTGGGCATTTGCTTTCTGGGCAGGTTCTCCTAAATACCCAACCGATGAAATGCTGCTGGACTACTACTCTGCGCACCTCGCACTTCAAGGAGCAAATCCCTATGTTGTGACAAATACCGCTGGAGTTTTTGGTTTCATTCATTCATCCATTCCCGGTTTTCCTCTGAGCATTGGTACGCCGT
>JAJZLU010000043.1:1508-2527 GCA_021850545.1 Thermoplasmata archaeon
ATTTTCTCCCTTTACTCTGACATAAAATTCAGGCTTCTATCACTCTCTCCAGTGTTTATCCTTCTTCTAAACCCTTCATACCTCATACAAACCGGACTTGGATACCCGGACATCTTGTGGGCAATTCTGATGCTCATTTCCATTTCAACTTATAAAAAACCTGTTGTTTCAGGGCTTTCCATGGGGTTAGCTCTCGCAGTGAAGCAAATTCCGTGGATAGCTTTCCCGTTTTTTCTCATTTTTATTTTCAGGGAAACAGGCAGAAAGGCTGGAATTGTATGGACTTCTGTTGCGGCTGCAGCCTTCTTTTTGCCAAATTTGCCATTTATTCTCAGCGATCCATCTTCGTTTTTCCAGGCACTGGCATCACCCGGACTTCTTCCGCTTATTGGCATAGGATTTGGCCCTTCACAACTGGGTTTTCTTGGGATCATGCCGCTCTCAAGAGAGTTCTTTACAGCAATGGTCGCATGCTTGGGAATCTCATTTATGATCATTTACATCTCATATTATGAGAAGTTAAGATTCGCTTTTCTTGCATTTCCCTTAATTATATTTCTTTTCAACTACCGGTTTCTTCTTGATTACGTGATTTTCTGGCCCATAATCGCGCTCGCAATCCCCGCTCTGATGAGAACAGAGAGAGACGAAGCAATTATCGTGCAGCACAAAAAAATAAGTTTCCATGGAAAAGAAAAGGTAATAGCCCTGACCATTGCAGTGCTGCTTCTGGGAGTACCTCTTGGAATTCAAGCCCTGCATCCTGTTACTGGTGATATCGGCATGAAGAACATCAGTATTGCATCCACGGGCAACGGCAACGTAACTGCAATCTCTTTAAGCCTGTGGGTGGAAAATGGCAATTTGTCATATGGACAGGTACTTTACAGAATTGTTCCTATGTCTTCAATGCCTAACCTGAACGGATACCTCTGGCAACATGGCAACATAACTACAGGGAACAATAGTGCAACGATAACGATATTGCCAGAAAATTCCCTGCAGCAGATACCAGCAAG
>JAJZLU010000001.1 GCA_021850545.1 Thermoplasmata archaeon
AGTGCCTGGGGGATCATTTCACAGAGCCTTTCATGGACAATTCTCCTGTTTGGCCTCGCCCTCATAATAAGTTTCATTATAGGCAACTCCCTTGGACTCAGGGCAGCGCACAAGAGAGGAAGCGCAAAGGATGCAATTACTTCAGTCATATCCATGTTCCTCTATTCTTTCCCGTATTTCTGGATGGCCCTCATTTTCCTGTTCCTGTTTGCCATTCAGTACCACATATTCCCTGAGGCTGGTGCATTTGACATCAGGGCACAGTACATGTCTGGAACTTACTTGTTTTCCATTATTACACACATGATTCTACCGCTGGGAACTTTGATCCTTGCATCATATGGTACCTGGTACCTTGGAATGAGGAACAACACAATCACCACACTGAACGAGGATTACCTGAAATATGCAGAAATTGCAGGATTGAGAAGAAGCACAATTGAAGCTTACTCGAAAAAGAATGCCATACTTCCAAACCTCACAGGTTTTGCAATGAGCCTTGGGAACATTATAAGCGGCGGAATACTAGTGGAAATGGTTTTTGCGTATCCCGGACTTGGATTTGACATATACAACGCGGTCATAAACGAAGATTTTCCCGTTCTCGAAACTGCGTTCCTGCTGATCATTATTTCTGTTCTGATAGCCAACTATGTTATGGATCTCCTGTATTACAGGCTTGACCCCAGGATAAGGGAGGTATAAAAACATGGATTTAAGCACTATGAGCGAGGAATTTGCCAAATCCAGTGTTTCTAACAGGAAGAAATTGAGTTTCAGGGGAACTGCGAAGATGCTCATCCAGAACAAATATCTGCTCTCAGGGCTCATTATTGTCATTGGAGTTGTTGTCCTCGCAATTGTTGGCTTGTTTGTACACCCTTACAATCCTTACAGAACTTTTGCCAGCGATACTGCACCATCAAGTGCACATTTCCTTGGGACTAATTTCTTTGGTAACGATATCTGGTCACAGTTCCTTGTGAGCATCTGGCCGTCCATTGAGGTGTCATTCCTTGGAGCTGGCCTTGCTCTTGTTGTTGCAGTTGTTATAGGCCTATTTAGTGGCTATTACAAAGGCCTGAAGAACGACCTTCTCTCCTTTTTCATTAATGTATTCCTTTTGATCCCTGGTTTGCCCCTTGCTATTGTCATATCATCTGATCTTCAGGCATCTAACGCTAACCTTGGGGTCCTTTCGCTGGTTGCAGTCATAGTGATTACGGGCTGGGCATACGGTGCTAGAACCATAAGGGCGCAGGCACTGTCCATTTCATCAAGGGATTATATCAGATTCATTAAGCACACGGGAGAATCAGACTTCAGCATCATATTCCGGGAAATTCTGCCTTCATTGCTTTCTTACATCGGATATGTGTTCACAAACCTCTTCATTATGGCTATTCTGCTGGAAACGAGCCTGCTTTTCCTGGGTCTTGGCAACGAGACCGTTATTTCACTCGGGTCCATTCTTTACTTCGCAAACACCTACTCAGGCATTTTGCTTGGCGAATGGTGGTGGTTCATTCCTCCAGGCCTGACCATTGCAGTTATAGGAGTGGGCTTCGGCCTCATCAGCCTTGGATTGGATACCATTGCAAACCCGAGCCTGAGAGTGTATAAGCAGAATAAGAAGAAAGAGAGGAACAATAGGAAAGCGAAAATAACCTCTCAAATAAAATAATCAGACAATGGAATCAAGAAGGGTCCTGGTGTACTCATCCTTCGGAGATGAGAACAGCGAGGCTCCTTCACCATATTCCACTATTTTTCCCTGGTTCATTACGTAAACGTCATCTGCCACATACCGGACTGTTGAGAGATCATGTGTTATATACAGTATGCCTAAATTCAATTCACTTCTAAGGTCCACGAGGAGATTGAGGATCTCTGCTCTCACTGATGCGTCCAGCATGGAAACTGGTTCGTCAGCCACAAGCAATTTTGCGCCAACTGATAGCGCTTTGGCAACGCAGACTCTCTGTCTCTGACCACCTGAGAGCTCAAAGGGAAACTTGTCAACAAAGTTCTGGGCAGGACGCAAACCTACCAGATTGAGCATAGTGAGAACATCATCATGTACGCCCTCTCTGGTGCTGATCTTATTTATAAGAAGTGGTCTTTCAATCTGATATCCTATCTTGTGGATAGGGCTGAGGGATGAGAATGGGTCCTGAAAAATCATCTGAACCAGCCTTCTGTATTCCTTTACCTGTTTTCCTGATGCTTTTGTCAGGTCCTTTCCATTGAATGTATATTTTCCCTCTGTTGGAATTTCATCAAAAAGAAACAGCTTTCCCACAGTTGTTTTTCCACTTCCGGAAGCACCCACAACTGCTGAGATCCTGCCAGATTCGATGTTGATGTTCACATGGTCTACAGCAGTAAGTTCCTTTTTCGAAGAGCCTCTGCCTATATCGAATTTCATGACTGCATCGTGAAGTTCAGCCCTGTGAGTTTCACTGGAATAAATTTTGCCAATAACTCCTGTCCTGGAAGGACCGGATCCTGTTGTATCTCGGGT
>JAJZLU010000048.1 GCA_021850545.1 Thermoplasmata archaeon
AGATAAACAAAATCACTTTAATGAACATTTGAAAAGTTATTGAAAGTAAAGCAAAAATAGATGATATAAGCAATGAAATAAATTAGGAAAGTAAAATATTGAAACCCAACAAAAATAGCACTACAAGAAGAGCCAAAAACTCACTATTTTGTAATATAAGCCACTGGGGGGTGTCGATCCCCCGACCTGCTGACTACGATCACGCCAGGATGCTTATCTATACTGTTAAAACTATTTGTCTTGAAATTTTTATTTTCAACTCAGGTGAATTTCATAGAATTGCTCTTTTCTTCATTTGATGGCAGAATAGAAGTGTAGCTTCTTGTATCTGGTGTCGTTTGACACCGGGCTGGGCTTCTACTAATATAAGGTAAATTCGTAAACAAAGGGGTGACGGGCTCTATGATTCCACATAAACCAGCCCTATAGGCTAACTAAAATATTTAGAATATTTTATAATAAATGTTCAACAATTATACTCTGAGATGCCATGGAAATCAAAAGGAGCTTGGTGTTAGGGTTTGCAATGATAGGGGGCGTATCTCTGATGCTGGGCATCTTCCTTTCAAGCCGGAGGACCCAGTACCCGGATTGCGACTACGGACTTCTTCCTCTCTTTTTCTTCTGTATGGCAGCCAGAATAATTTACACCACTTCAAGCAAAAGGCCTAATAGATTAACAGTTACTGAACCCAAGGGAAATAAGATATAGCTGAAATTAGAAATAATAGTCCTAAAATGTGTGGTGATTTAATAATTCAGCAAGATTTCTCAATAGGGCGTTAGAACTTAAGGCTTGTTGAATTGAAAAAATCACGGGTAATTTTGCAAATCATTCAATGTATGAAATTTCGATTGCCACAGCATCAAGTATTTCCCTATTGTAAAATTTGAACTCCCTATCTCGTGTAACAAACTCTATCTTAGACCTTGTTAAATTAGAAAACGAATAGGCATAGGAGAGGTGCATCAGATCCAGTGTCCTCATGGGCACTTTATTTGCTATCCCAATAGCGAAGTCCATGACACTGTTATATCTTCCAATGGGAGTTTCAATTTGGGTAATCTGCGTGGGCAGATACATCAGATCAAATTTTTCTAGAGTGTAGATAATCGCTGCGTAAGAGCTTGAAGTCCTGTCGCCTGAAAGCTGATCCATCAAGCTCACAAAATTCTTGCTCCTTAGTAGGACAGAGCTAAGCTCAGTTACAACCAATTCTGAAACAACCTTACCAGGTTTCTTGAGAGTTTCCGTGGAACTCGGCCGGGATGGATCAGCAGGATCAAGTGCAGAGACTATTACACTGGTATCAATGTATCTCAATAGAATCTGTCTCTGTTTACTAGAAGTTCTTCAAGACTGCCTGTCAGTTCGATGGGAGGCTTTCCAGTGGACTTCTCAAGTGATTTAAGCTTGTTCACTTTTTCAGCTATCTCTGAAAATTCAACAGAGGCCCTCATTCCTTTGGATAAGAGGTGCCTGATTGCATCACTCTTGGTTTTGAAGAGACCTGACCGAAGCAAACCCTCAACGAACTTTGAGGTGTCTTCATCAATTCTTATCTGTATTGTTTCTTTACCCATTACAATTACGTAATTGTAATTGAACTTATATACGTTTGTTTTTTATGCTTTCACGGATTTAACGGATTAACAGAAATCAAGGCGATAGAATAACGATTAAAACTTGAAAATAGTAAAGAAATGAATGATATCGCAAGTGTAAACTTGCAGGAAAGTAAAAATCATTAATGGTTGAAAAACAACACCTCAAAATCCGTCAAAAATTCACTATTTTGTACAATGAGCCACTGGAGGGATTTGAACCCCCGACCTGCTGATTACGAATCACACTTAAATGGCTCAATATTCAAGAAAAATTGTGGTTGAAAATCACTTAATTTCCTGTAATGTCCACAATGTTTTTGGGCCTAATAACTCCAAAAGTCTGAATAAAAAGAATTAACCAAAATCTCTGACTTCTCGCATCTCTTTAGATACGGTGGAACTATTAGGAATTCCTTCTCCCTTTCAAATGGCCAATAACGTAATATGGGGAAATATTATTGTCCTCCCAAATAGATACAATTAATGGGAATGTTTAAGTAATTATCCAAATTATGTAAATAATGGGTGCAACTATAGTTAAAATGGACAAAGGTGGAAGAATTCATATTCCAACTTCGCTCAAGGATGATCTTGGACCTAGATTTATTATAACTAGACTTGGAGATAAGTTAATCCTTACCAGTATTCCAGAAGATCCAATAAAGGACCTTGAAGAAATAGGGAAAAGTATCCCCGATAAGACCTTGAAAGAGTTGAGGAAAGAAATTCTGGAAGAGGCTTACAATGACATACGCTGACACTGATTTCTTTTTAGCCCTGCTTAAGCCAACTGATTGGCTAAGAAACAATGCAAGAAGGATTTTGGAAGAAGAGCAAGGCAAAATTTACACTTCAGAGACCACCTACATTGAACTTATGCTATTAGCCAAAAGATACGGACTTGATCCAGTGAGAATTGCGATTGATGTTATGGCAATCTGCAACGAGAAGAATGGTGAGTACCAAGCGGCAGCTGAACTAATAACACAAAATGTGGGAGTTTTTGATTCCTTTCACGCTGTTCACTCAAATGGGAAAATAATTAGCTCAGACAGAATTTACAGGAAATTGGGCCTTGAACAGATTGATTTGTCTGATGACAAATCAGACTACCAGTAATTGTCATCTATTGCGTGATTCAATTCCCAGCAAATTTGCCTCGTCAAACATATGTAAGATTAGGTAGGCGAGAAATCGCAGCGAAGGATGTGTAAGAAAATCTGAAAAATTAAGGAGAATCGCAATACTTCAATCGTATTAACTTACAAGAAGGTTGAATTCAATTCTAATTGAAATCAAACACTTCAAAATACTTTAGAACTCTACTATTTCCAATGTGAAGCCACTGAATGACCCTGGCCCTAGTTTTCAATTGGTTACCCAAGTAATCTCTTTTCAAAATGTTTTAATTTTGTAGAGGCTTTTTAACTTGATTATATATGCCCATATGTGGATAACAACTATGACCTCTTCTCAAGCAAATTTTCTAATTATTCGAAATAAAGACCAAGCTATACCTAAACTCTTTTAAGACTGATGGAGGAAAATATTGATCTCACTCCAGTTACAGTTGTTGCAGATATTGGATCGGGGACTGGAATATGTTCGAGGCTTTTCTTAGAAAACGGAAATACAGGTTACGGAGTGGAATCAAATGATGAAATGCGCCAATACTCATCTATAAGCTTTCAAGCCTATCCAGGCTTCCACTCAATGAAGGGCACTGGTGAAAATACAGGATTGAAGGAGAAAAGTATTGACCTTGTGGTGTGTGCACAGTCTTTTCACTGGCTCAATCCTGATTTATCCAGAAAAGAATTCCAGAGAATCCTCAGTGCTCAGCGGTATGTGGTGCTTATCTGGAATGACAAAACCAAGGAGAGAACAGCTTCAATTCGGATTATGAATTTATTTGCAGGAGATACAAAAGATTTAGACCGAAATATAACAGCAGTGGAAGTACTTTGATTGACCATGATGTCCTGGACAAATTCTTTGAGGGAAGATACAAGATATTGGAACTCGAAAACTACTTGGATCTCACTTTGGAAGGAGTAATGGGGAGATACGCTTCAACATCTTACGCAATAGGTCCTGAAGAATCTGAATACGAGTCCATGGTCACTGAAAAGAAAGATGCATTCGGGAAATACCAAAATGATGGGCTTGTAAGGATCCAATATATCACAAGAATTTTCCTGGGTACAGTCTAAACCACATCTATCAGTCAGTTATTGGTACATCAAAAATTCACAATTATGCAAGATAAGCCACTGGAGGGATTTGAACCCCCGACCTGCTGATTACGAATCAGCTGCTCTACCTGCTGAGCTACAGTGGCATGATTTAGCTCTATGAGGTTTGTGATATTTGGCTTACTAATAAAAGCATCTTCAGAAGACGTCCAGTTCATCTTTTGGTTCCCTTTTCTCTTCCATATGTTTCTTGTTAAAGTCGAACATCCTTTTTTGCACTGCAATCTGGAAAGCTTCACCGATAATAAGGCCGGTGATGTAAGAAAGAATGGCACTGAGCACCAGCCCAACGGTGATATCTATGAAAATGAGCATATACAACCTGAGGACATATGCTACTGTCCAACCCATTGTTATCCACAGAGACCTTCTATAGTGGAGTTGGCCACCTTTCTCAAAGAACTTCAGCTGTCCCCTCAATGGGCCTGAAAGGCCAATTCCTATGGCGAAGAATACAGAACAGATCAACAGGCCCTCAAGGCTCAGATCGATGAATGTGGAGGCCGTAAAGGCAAGATACATAAGAGGCGAGAGTACAAGCCCTGACCTGGTATATTTCCCTCCCGCAGTTGCCCTGAATACCCTTCTTCCAACGAAGACTGCCACGAATGCTGCAAAGAATTCGATCTTGTATGTGAACAGGAATGAATAGAACAGAGCTTCAAGAGAAGGAACGTTTACAGGAAGGGCAGACATAATTTGGTATAAGCATAAAGATGGGTTTTAAAAAATGTTGGCTTTATAGGAAATCTTTGCAATAAATGGCAATCCCAGATGGAATTTTTGGATAAAAGTATGTTGATTTCTGTGGCATAATGCGGCCTTTTTCTATCATTGAAAGGAATATGCTCTTGTCCCATTCCGGCATTAGTATTGCAAAGCCAGTTCTGCCTTTGTCAACTTCTTCTGCTGCGAAGGGAACGCTTTGCGTATAAGTTACCTTGGAGGCAACCTCATCGATTGACATCCCCATTATTTTATTGAAAATCAGGTGGTTCACCAGCGCTGGATCGGCATTGAACCTGAAATTGCCGAATTCCCCCAATTCCTCAAATGCATTTTCCTTTGGTTCCAGGATGTGGTAACTTCCGTCATAGATTGTTATCTTGCTGGAGAAATCGTTTAGCCCGGCTTCCTCTATGGTGAAATATCTTTCAATGGCCCCCCTGTAATTTGAAAAGGAGTGGCCATTGTTTACCAGCCTATGGATCCCGGATATCATCAGGGACTCCTGCTGTAGCGATGTAATATAAGAAAAGCTGTATCTCCAGAATTCCCTCTCTCCCTCTTCAGAATCCTTGAAGATTTGCGTTGTGGCCTTCAAGCGATGGTGGCCGTCGGCAACCACGGCCGTGTCCCTGCCTATGGCCTTAGTAATTGAATCTATGGAGTGCCCGTCTCTTACAATAAAACAGGAATTGATTACGCCGGATGGCTCCTCGAATTTCCTGAATGGCTCCATTCCCCTTATTGCTGACCTGAGCATCCTTTCAAAGCTCACCCCGTTTACCGCCAGGAATATTGGTTCGAGCTGGCATCCTGTAGTCTCCATAAGGCTGCGCCTTTCCTTCACAGCCCATTCAAATGTGTCCTCATGGGGTATTACAATTCCTGCAGGCGGTGAAGTCTCGACAGGAGCAATCAGCCCAATCCTGCTGAAGTCTTTGCCGTTGGCCCGGAAATCCTGGGTGATAATGAGTAGGCAGGATTCTTTTTCTTTGGAGATAATTCCCTCGTTCACCCATTGGGATAGAAGGTCCCTTGACCTTGAAGGCCCTCCCAGTTCAGGTAATGTAATGTGGGTTATATTGTACCGGCTCTCTTTAAGAAGCGACTCCTGTTCCTTTGTTATCACATCGAATGGTGGCGAGGTAACATTCTTTAAGTCTCGGCGGAACACTAGTGGTTGAAAGGGCTTGATGATCACTTGTTCAATCCTCTTTCAGTGCTGCATTCATTGCTGCGAGGTCCTTCTCATAACCGCCCTCTCCAAGTGGTGTCTCAAGGTTCATGGGCGTGTCTGCGAACCTCATGTCATTGATGAAATTTGATATTCCGTCAATGCCGAGCATCCCGTCGCCAATCTGCTCGTGCCGGTCCACTCTGCTATTAATGCCTTTCTTTGAATCGTTCAGGTGAAATCCCTTAAGTTTGTCCAGCCCAATGGTTGAGTTGAAACGGTCCATTGTTTCAGCGTATCCCGATTTGCTCTTAATGTCATAGCCCGCAGCAAAAACGTGGCATGTGTCAAAACAAATGCCGACCTTGCCCTTAATCTGGATCTGGTCCAATATTTCGGCAAGCTGTTCAAACGTATGACCGACAGTTTTCCCCTGCCCGGCTGATGTTTCCAGCAGAATGGTGCATTTTTGCCCGCTTTTGATAAGCTGGTTCAGGTTGTCTGCAATGTTCTTCAGGGCTTCCTTCTCTGAAGTGCCATTGGATGATCCGGGATGGAAAGTCAAGTAATCTATACCCAGAATGTCGGCGCGCCTGATTTCCTCCCCAAACGCCTCAATAACCTTTGACCGCAATTCCAAGTCTGGAGTTGCCATGTTCAGCAGGTAGGAAGCGTGTACCATGATTCCCTTCATCCCTCTTGATTTGACCTCATTCTGGAACTTTTCAACATCCTCCTTGAGGAGAGGTTTTGCCTTCCATTGCATCTGGTTCTTAGAAAATATCTGGAATGTTCTGAATGAGAATTTTGCTGCCCTCTCCGGTGAAAGGTATATCCCGCCTGCAGTTGATATGTGTCCTCCGATAAGCATCTTTTCCGTAACTCCCAATCCCACCACGTTAAGCTGACTTCTCGCTCTCAATTATCATGTTGATAAACTGATAAACGTGCAAAGCTAGCGCAGGGTTGTCTGTGTAACCGCATGCATCCATCTCAGGACCAGCTATCATGGCCCTTATCTGGTCGCTCACAACATCGGTTGCAATGAGGCCTTCCTTTCTGAACACCTGGGTGTTTGGCGGAATCCTCTTGTTAGGTGGGGTGACAAAAGTAACCTTGACACCCCTCTTGATTGCATTGTCTATGTATTTCTTGAGGTCGGTCCTGATTTCCTTGACCTTAGGGGTGCATATGATGAGTTCCTTTTCGGTAAGGTTTACCATCTCAGCGAGCTTGCTCATGACCTGCTGGTTCCCGTAAATGGTGTATACAAGCTGCGGTTCGCCCTTTGATGGTAGCATGTCCTGAAGGTCCTTCAGGCTCCTGAAAAGCTTGTCAAATTTTTCCTGGAATTCTGACCTGATGCGGTTCATGTCGTCAGGCTTGAACATTCTTGGCCTGCCGTCTGTTTCCTTGGCAAACCCCTTCTGTACCAGGGACTCCATGACCTTGTATGCGGATGTCCTCGGTATGTTTGCAGTATCCGCAACAGTGTCAGCGTTGGCAACACCGTGGTACACAAGTGCAACAAAGCCCTGGGCCTCATAGGATGAAAGGCCAAGGAGCTTTAGCATTTCTGCTATTTTGCTGAGTTGCTCAGCATTAGCTTCCATAGCTAATAATATCTTGATTGTTTATATGATTTTCTTTGGTAGATATGACTTTTAAGACAATGATTTTCAGTGTTAATGTAAAATATTAATCTACTCAAATTTGATAAATTTGTTGCTGCCATAACTATTAAAGTGATTGTTATTGACATATTTCATGGATTATTTTAATAACTGGCCCATACCCATATTGCATGAAAGAGCCTATTCTCAGCCTTCTGAAATCAGACAACTTCCTTAAAAACATAGATTTCACAATCGTCAGGGTGGAACCTGGATTGCTTGAGCTTTCCCTGCCACTTGGACAGAGTCTCCTCAGGCCTGGGGAAATCATGAACGGCGGTGCGATCATGACTGTCCTAGATGCAGCCGGTGGATTGTGCGTCATGACCTATGGCGATGTTGCAAACGAGGTCACAATAAACATGAACACCAACTTCCTGCGTGCAGTGCGCAAAGGCCCATTGACTGTAACAGCAAAAATCACCAAGAGGGGAAGAAATATAACGTTCAGCAAGATCGAACTACTGGACGGGGACGGGAAACTGTGCGCTGAAGCAACCGGCTCCTGGTTCATTGTGAAGCCTGAGGACTTATGATAGATATAGACGAGACAAGGTTTGCAGGTGCCCTTTCGGGAAAGAAAGTTGTACTTGCCATAACTGCCAGCATTTCAATTTACAGGATCCCCGACCTGATCAGGGACCTGAGAAGGGAAGGCGCTGAAGTGACTGTTGGAATGTCCAGGGAAGCAGCTTCTATGGTAAATCCAAACGTAATGGAATGGGCGTCCGAAAGGGAAGTGGTAACGGAAATTACCGGTTTCATAGAACATATCAGCTGTTTTGAAGGAAACCCCAAGAACACTCTGCTTATGGTATGCCCGGCTTCCTATAACTTCATAGGGAAGGCAGCCTCCGGCATCTCAGACGATGTGCCGTCGCTTTTCTTTTCCTTTGCCCTTGGAAATGGGAATCCTGTTCTCATTGCACCTGTTATGCATGAAGGCATGATGGTCAACCCGATCAACAGCGCTAACCTCAAAAAGCTTGGGGAAGCTGGCGTTGCCATAGTTCCCCCAAAAATGCACTCTGAAAAGGCAAAGATCTCTGAAATCGATAAACTGGTTGACTATGCAGTCAGGTCACTGAGCCATCACCAGCTCTCTGGAAGGAAAGCCCTCATAATAGGGGGAAAGGGGGAGGAGAGAATTGACCCAGTGAGAAGCATTACAAACTCAGGAACTGGCACCACAGCTTGGTGGCTTGTGAGGAGCGCGTTCCGCCTGGGTGCTGAAAAGGTTGTTTTCATAGGGAATGCCCATCAGGGTGTCCCGGATTACGTAGAGTTCTTTCCGGCCGAAACCATGCAAGAGTTTGAGAAGGGCACAGAAGAGGCTTTCTCCAGGAGTAAATTTGACCTGGTTGTGAATTCTGCCTCACTGCCCGATTACAGGCTGGAAAAAGCTTTCAGGGACAAGCTTGACAGCTCTGCCCCAGTGGAACTGAAACTTATCACAAGCAAAAAGCTAAACCACACCATAAGGAAGCACCATAAAGGATTGCTTGCAATATTCAAGCTTTCCAGGGAAACGGAACCTGAAGTGATCCGGAAAAGCTTCAGTGACATCGATCCTGACATCATTGTTTTCAATCCATTCACCGATGAAAAACTGCCATTCGGCCCGGTGAAGAATGAATATACATTCATCACAAGAAATGATGCAGTAAGGGCGGGCCACTTGTTCAAGCCGAAAATGGCATTGAACCTGATGATACTTCTCTCTGAAAAATTAAGGAATGGTAAAGCTTGAAAGTTCTTTGCGTTCAGGCCCCTAGGCTGCAGGCCAATGAAGCCATGCCATACCTAAGAAAAGTGCTGGGCAGGTTCAGCGAACATGAATTCCAGTTGGTTGCCTTTCCTGAAAAGTGGGTGACAAATGCTTTGCCAGAAACCGATTCCACACTTCAGGAGATCTTAGACTATTTCCAGGATTTTTCAAGCTTGCATGGATGCACCGTCGTGCCCGGAAGCTTCTCAATGGAACGCAACGGAGAGCTTTACAATTCCTCTCCATTCATACATGGCGGGAAATTAAAGGGGTTCCAGGACAAGATATCATTGTTCAAGCTTGAGAATGGCAGGTATGCAAGGGGAAACGATGTTAAGATTTTCAGTGCAGGCAACATGAAGGTTGCCGTAGCTGTGTGCTACGACCTTGACTTCCCATATTTTGCCAAGATGGCGGTTGCCAACGGTGCGAGCCTTATTGTGAACCCATCACTTATAACTGCAGAATTCATGGAAATGTGGCACATCTATGTTAAGGGAAGATCTCTTGAAACAAGGCTTCCCGTAGTTTCTGTAAACTCCATATCTGAACCATTCCTTGGAGGGTCAATCATTACAAGAATGAAGCCGAGAAATGGCGGGATATTCCTTGAATGGGAAATCATCGGAAAGCATGAGGCGCAGATTGTTGAGACAAATCCTGAAGAAATGAGCGAATTTATAACTGCGCGCCAAGCTGAAGATCCCGGTTCATATAAACTGAATTCAAGGTAAGTGGCAGGATCATTCAGGCAGGAATTTGGCCAGAAGCTTTCCTACTTCTTCCGGATTTGTTGAGTGTGGTATGTGCCCTGCATCTTCCAGAATTTCCAATTTGCTTCCCTGTATGTTTCTGTGGAGTTCTTCTGCATATTTCACCGGTATTAGCCGATCCTTCCTTCCCCAGATGATAAGTGTCCGGGCTCTGATGGAATTCAATTCCTCATTAGTGACTTTCTCCCTTCCGGTTGCGTTGACCCTTACGAATTTTCTTATATATTCTACATTGTTCCTTGGATTCATTGCCATCACCCTCTGGACAAACTTCTCCTCATTATCCGGGGACTCTTCTCCGACAGTAGGGTTAATTCCTGCCGAGTCCATAAGAACGAGGCTTTCTGGATTCCCACCCGAGGCACAAAACCTCATGGAGACCCATCCTCCATATGAATTGCCTACCATTGAAAACCTTTCCAGGCCCAATTTCAATATGAGTTCCTTTAATGCCAGAACCTGTTCCGCAATTGAGAAATCTTTCATGGGGATCTCCGTCCGGCCGTGGCCGCATAGGTCCGGCATGATCATCCGGATATGCTTCGGGAGCTGGCCTGCAAGCCTCAGCCAGTTGTTTCCTGAACCCCCAAGCCCATGCAGGAATACTACCGGATAAACCCCTTCGCGTTCAAGATAAGAGACTTTGCCACTGGAGAGTTGGATAACAGACCGTTCCATGTTAATCGGCAATGCCAACTTTTCTAATAAAAATCGCCTCGGTAAAGCATAGTAAATTTCTTGGTTTTATATATTAAACATATTTTCCCCGTTATACGAGCTCAGCCTATTTATACTTTATCGCAAAATAGGACCTAAGCTAATGGCTTGATCCAAAGTTATACGATCATTTGGCAATAAGATACGAATTTCGGCACAAATTAACATGAAGTCTGGTAAAACCTTTTTAAAGCCCCCAAATAAAAGAACGTGAACAGCCCCAGAAAATTGGTGTATGATTTTAGCGAAGGAAACCGAGAAATGGTAGATATCCTCGGAGGAAAGGGCGCCGGGCTTGCTGAGATGGCCAGAATTGGACTCGTTGTGCCCCCGGGATTCACGGTCTCCACTGAGGCTTGTGTGGAATACCTGAATACTGGCGAAGTCAAGGATTCGCTCTGGAGGGAAATACTGGAGCACCTGTCCACCCTGGAGAAAACTTCCGGCAAAAAATTCGGCGGCAAACAGAACCCGCTCCTGGTATCCGTCAGGTCAGGTGCTGCAATAAGCATGCCTGGAATGATGGATACTATACTCAACGTGGGGCTCAATGATGAAACGGTCAAGGCCCTTTCAGAACTTACCAAGAATGAGAGGTTTGCATACGATTCATACAGAAGGCTTATCCAAATGTTCGGGGAGGTCGTCCTCAGCATCCCCCATGAGGAATTCGAGGAAAGGCTCTCCGAGATCAAGAGGCACAATGGCGTAAAAGGTGACAATGAACTCAACGCAGATGCCCTTAAGGCTGTTATAAAAGAATATATTGTGGTGTACGGAAAGTTCAAGCAGAAATTCCCGCAGGATCCCCTTATGCAGCTTAGGGTCGCCGTGGAGGCCGTATTCAAGTCATGGAATGCAGAGAGGGCCAAGACATACAGGCAGCTCAATGACATACCGGAGACACTTGGAACTGCCGTGAGTGTTGTATCAATGGTGTTTGGCAACATGGGCGACGATTCCGCCACTGGAGTTGCATTTACGAGGGACCCAAACAACGGTGACAAGAGGATTTTTGCGGAATACCTCACAAACGCACAGGGGGAGGATGTCGTTGCAGGAATCAGGACCCCTAGGGAAATCAAGGACCTCCAGAAGGAGATGCCTAAGGCATACGATGACCTCATTAGGTCTGCTGAGACCCTTGAGAAACACTACAGGGATATGCAGGATATTGAATTCACCATAGAGAAAGGGAAATTCTACCTTCTTCAGACGCGAAACGGCAAAAGAAGCGCAAAAGCCGCTGTAAAAATGGCAGTTGACCTTGTCAACGAAGGGTTGATCGATGACAAGGAGGCCATATTGAGGGTTACACCGCAAGTTCTTGACACCCTTCTCCACCCGCAGGTCAAGTACAACGGGACGGAAAAAGTACTGGGAAAAGGGCTGGCCGCATCTCCTGGAGCAGCATATGGAACAATAGTGTTCTCATCTGAGAAGGCCGTGGAGCTTGCCAAGGAGAAAAAGAAGCTTGTGCTTGTTCGACCTGAAACAACCGCCGACGACGTGAGAGGAATGTCGGTTTCACAGGGTTTCCTCACGCAGAAAGGAGGAATGACATCCCACGCAGCAGTGGTTGCCAGGGCAATGGGCAAACCTGCGGTAGTTGGGGTGGAAAGCATGACCGTAAATCTCAGGGAACAGACCCTGAGGATAGGCGATGAGGTGTTCAGGGAAGGCGATACCATCACAGTGGATGGAACCAACGGGCAGTTCCTCCTAGGAGAAGCCTCCCTGGAAACTGCGTCCATAACCCCCGAAGCTCAGGTTCTGCTTAAGTGGTGTGACTCTTACAGGAAACTCGGAGTAAGGGCAAATGCAAACACCCCACTGGAAGCGAGAATTGCCAGGGAAAACGGCGCCGAGGGAATTGGACTGGCAAGGACTGAGAGGATGTTCCTGGGAAATGAGAGAATCCCCATTATGAGAGCCATGATCATGAGCACATCACTGGCTGATCGCCTGAAGTACCTGGACCAGCTATTGCCCATGCAGGTCGCAGATTTCACTGAATTCCTTAGAACCATGGACGGTTATCCTGTCATCATAAGGCTGCTTGACCCGCCACTGCATGAATTCCTTCCAGACAAGGAAGAAATTCTCACAGAAATATTCGACCTCAAGCTCAAGCTTGGAAACACCAAGGATTCAAAGGAACTTGATGATATAATAGGAAAGCTTGCAGAGCTGAGGGAACTCCTGCAGACTGTCAAGAACCTTGAAGAATTCAACCCAATGCTGGGATTCAGGGGCTGCAGGCTTGGCCTGAGCTATCCGGAAATATATGAGATGCAGGTGAAGGCCATCATAACTGCCGCCATTAAGGTAAAGGAGCAGGGTCACACAATACTCCCGGAAATTATGATACCACTCGTGGGACACCCCAATGAGCTGAAACGCCTCAGGGAGAGGCTTGAAGAAGTTGCAAAGAAGGCAGCAGGCGAGAATGGCGTTGAATACATGTTCGGAACAATGATTGAGATACCGAGGGCATGCCTGACTGCAGACAAGATTGCCGAATTTGCGGACTTCTTTTCATTCGGGACCAATGACCTGACGCAGATGACCTTCGGATACAGCAGGGACGATGCAGAGGGGAAATTCCTTGCAAGCTATGTTGAGGAGGGCATACTGCCAACCGATCCCTTTGCAACAGTGGATGAAGAAGGAGTTGGGGAGCTCATGAAGATGGCCGTAGAAAAGGGAAGGAAGACAAACCGGAAACTTGAGGTTGGAATCTGCGGTGAACAGGGCGGAGACCCATCCACAATCAACTTCTGCCACAGAATTGGTCTCAACTACGTTTCCGCATCTCCTTACAGGATACCTATTGCAAGGCTTTCCGCAGCAAGGGCAGCAATCCTCGGCAAGAAGAGCTGATTTCGGCAAAGAGTTCATTCCAGGGGCTCCAGATGGTGTCTGCTGCCCCTACTTTTTCTCTTATATAGATGAATAAGCGCAAAAGATGATATTTAAAGTTGCAATGAGGTCCCATCATGGTTTTTGCTGACCTTGGAGAGTACCTAGACACCCTTAGATCCAAATCACTGCTCAGGGAAGTGAATGTGCAGGTAGACCCTGAACTGGAACTGACCCACATACTTAGTGAGGAGCAGCGAATAGGGAAAAAGATGACGCTTCTCTTTGACAGCGTCAAGGGGTCGGATATCCGGGCAGTTGGAAACCTTTTCTCAGACTGGGCAAGAATGAAGATGGTCCTTGGGGATGAGCCTGAAAACATTGGCAACAGGCTCCTTGGGCTTGTTCAGGTACCAAGCGATACTGATTCACTTATTTCCAAGGGGCTGCAGATGATGAAGGAACTGGGTGGCATCAAGCCAAAGGTTTCCTCTTCCATGGGCTCCTCGCACACAGTTATTGACAAGCCAGAACTTTCTAAATATCCCATCTGCAAGACCTGGCCAGGAGATGCAGGAAAATTCATCACTCTGCCCGTTGTTGTATCCAGGGACCCAACTACGGGACATCGCAACGTTGGAATGTACAGGCTCCAGGTATTCGATGACGAGACGCTGGGAATGCACTGGCAGATCCACAAAGGTGGCGCAGAGCATTATCATGGCTACGCAGAAAATAAGAGGCGCATGGATGTGGCCGTAGTCCTTGGAACTGATCCACTCACAATATTTTCAGCAGTTGCTCCACTTCCAAACGGGCTTGATGAATTTTCCTTTGCAGGCCTGGTTTCCAGGAAAAAGATGGAACTTGCCCAGGGGCAGACCGTTGACCTTCAGTACCCAAGGAACGCTGAAATCGTCCTGGAAGGCTATGTGGACCCGTCCGAAACAAGGCTTGAAGGCCCATTTGGCGACCACACCGGCTACTATTCACTGGAAGAACAGTTTCCTGTCTTCCATGTGAAGAGAGTAATTGAAAAGAAGAACCCAATCTATCCAACTAGCATTGTTGGGAAACTCTGGCATGAGGACGTTATCATCGGGAAAGCCATAGAAAGGATGTTTCTCCCAATTATCAAGTTCCAGATTCCTGAGATAGTTGACATGAATACAATGGAAGAGGCCGTTTTCCATAACATGGTAATTGTTTCAATAAAGAAGAGATACCCGGGCCAGGCAAAGAAAGTCATGTTTGCGCTCTGGGGCCTTGGGCAACTCATGTTTTCGAAGATCATAGTGGTGGTTGATTCTGACATAGATGTCCATGACAGGAAGCAGGTCATCTGGGCTCTCAGCACAAGAATTGACCCGCAGAGGGATGTATTTGTAGTTCCAGGCACCGTTACAGACAGCCTGGACCATGCATCGCAACAGTTTAATTACGGTTCTAAAATGGGTATTGACGCAACTAGAAAGGGCGAGGCTGAAGGCTTCACCAGGAATTGGCCTGAAGTAATGGACGTCCCAGAAGAAGTTAAAGAAACAGTCAGCAAGAGATGGAGAGAGTACGGACTATGAAACTGAAGGAAATTGTAGATTACATCAAGCTAGAACATACCGTTTTTGATCTGCCCTTTGTATTCAGCGGAGCCGTTCTTGCTTCAGCCGGGCATTACGATTACCTCAAGCTTCTTCTCATTCTGGTGGCAACTACCTTTGCAAGGGCAACTGCAATGTCGGTGAACAGGATTGAGGGCCTTAAATTTGACAGGTTGAACCCGAGGAAAAAGGAATGGTTACTCGTCACGGGCAGGATGAAGGTCAGCACAGCAGTCACCCTGACCCTAGTGTTTGGGTCCATATTTGAAATATCAGCCTACCTGCTCAACTCGTTCGTGTTCCTGCTTTCACCCATAGTCCTGTTCCTGTTTGTCACAGATCCTTTCCTTAAGAGGATAACCCCGTGGAGGCACATTTACATGGGCCTTACCATAGGAGTTGGCGTGCTCGCAGGATACCTTGCAATCACACCCGCGTTCCCTCACGCCTGGCCACTTTACCTGATATTCCTTGCATCATCGCTATGGATTGCAGGCTTTGACATGATCTATACTATTCCTGACATGGAACATGACAGGACCCTAGGTCTGAGAACTGTAATGACAGACTTCGGAATAAAGAGGGGCTTGCTCCTTTCCAACCTGGTCCACGCGCTTACCTTTACATTCTTTCTCATACTGGGCTTCTACCTTAAGTCCGTATTTTACTTCCTGTCTTTAATACCAATATCAATCCTGATCTTCTACCAGCATTATATCGTAAACCCGGATGACCCCAGAAGCATCAAGGTATCATTCCAGAACTCCAACACATTCATCGGTTTCATTTTCCTCATTGGGGTACTCCTTTCGGTAGGCTCTCAGGCTTTCTGATCCACTGCATCCATGCTGATTTCAGGAGCCACTTTCCTTGAAACC
>JAJZLU010000047.1 GCA_021850545.1 Thermoplasmata archaeon
CATCCCCTGGGTCTAGTGGTAAGTACGGTTCATCTATTGGCCCTCGGTTGTCCTCAGGCATGAAAGGATGTTTCCTTTCAGGTATGAATGGGCTTGATTCGACAAGGTAAGGTGTAATTACACTACCCTTTGAGTTCATCCCTGAAAATTGAACTACAAAACCACTTTTTGAATTGAAATCATAAGAGAAGGGCATCATTTTAGATCGCCTTCCCTGTACCTGTTCAATGCTTCGATTCCTTTGGATGCCCTGAGCTTCATTTTTTCCCTCTGCTCTTTGGTGAGTTCAGGATGATCCGATAACCATGAAAGCTCCCTTTCCCTGTACAAAGAATCAACTGCCCTTTGCCCTCTCCTATCGACTGATTCAGGCATATCTGGATCAATGCCCTGGATTCCCCTTCTTATGATTATATCACGATTGAGCATGTCAAAGATGAAATATCCCTGGGCATGCTTCTTTGAAAGTTTTTTCTGGTTGATAACTGAAAGTTCATCCCTGTACTCTGGGTTAATGCATGGCCCTTCTTCAGTGTACCATATCCTCTGACCTTTAGATGGATCTAGAGGGCAAAGCTGAGATTCGCATCTATCATAGAACGGGCATGATTCGTAAGGTCTCTGTTCCTGTTCCTTCATGTTATCAATGAACTGCTTTACCTGTCTCTGCTGTTGCTCATTCAGTCCGGCGTATTCATCAAGGGTTATCATGGCCTTACTCTCCTTACCTGGAAGATTAGGAGATTGGCACTGCCACACCTTACGCACTTTCGCTTAACCGTGTCACTGTGGTTTAGTCTCTCCTTAAACACATACATCTCCAGATCGGCATCTGAATTTATGCCCATGTCTTCAAGGGTCATAACGTCAAAGGGATCGCATAACTCTAACTCATACCCACAATCCAGGCATCTTTCAATTTCGATTGGTTCGTAGTCATTCCACTGCATTTATCTCACTCTCCTTACTATCTTGTGCAGATACTTCTTCAAAAATTCTGGAAGTCTCCGTTCCATTTCATTTTTCAATTCACTTGCTTTCGTGTTTTTTCACCTTCCACCAATTCAGAAATCAACTGTTTCGCTTCACCTATGGATAGCTCTTTCAAGTATGATTTACCGTGAAATTCCAGGAAGTCAACAACATCCCTTATATTCTTAGCTGAAAACATCAGGTTCTTGATTGCCTGATATTGCCTTTCAGTAAGCCTGGGTACTGTCATGGTGCATCGCTCCCTTTGAGTTCCCTGGCAAAGAGGTAACCATAAGGTTCCTGGAAGTTCACATATTCAAAGCCAAACTTGTGCAGCTTTGCCTTCAGATCATCGAAACGTTCACCAACTCCGGCCTTCAGGATGCGGATATGATAGGCTGTCCCAACCGTTGAAATACTGTGATCCGGCTGCACTTGATAACCATCCTTCAACAGTTCTGCAATCAAGCCATCAATCATGTCCTGTGAAAATTCGCTCTGGGTGTCGGATTTTAGGGGCGCCCGTTGCGATTTTGTGGTTTGAGGTAACGGATCGGTAACGATTTTTTTCAGATCACCCGTTACCTGTTTTTTCTCGCTATTGCCTAGGGGAAAGTCCGAGGAGGTAACGGATGACCTCTGTTTCATGGAGGTAACGTTTTCCCTATCCCTCCTAATATTTCTCAAATTTTTAGAAATTTTTGGCGGAATAGGAAAACCGTTACCGTTACCTTGTGCACTCTGCCCCTCATGATCTGGAGGTGATCCGTTACCTAAATCGTCTGGGCTAATCTCTGACTGAACTTTTTCGGGTAACGGCTCACTTTCATTTTTAGGCGTAAAACCGTTACCTGTCATAACCAGAATGTCGCGCCAAGCCTTTACAATGTTGCCTTTTCCTAGCTTTTTCGGGACTGTAAAGTTAGGATAGCCGCATGACGTTAACGCCTTTCCTAGTGTTCCAGCGTGAATGTTCTTTGCTGGAAATCCCTTTTCAGTGGCCCATTTTACGGCTTCCGTGATAACGTCTTGCTTGACAGTTGTCAGGTATTCTTCCAGCCCGCTTTGCTCCCTAGTGATGCCCCTTTGTAATTTTCTTTCGTCTGCACCAGCTTCTATGAGCATGACCTTGGCATCTTCAACGTCGGTGATTATCTGGCCAGCGGCCTCCTTTGATCTGATGTATGCACCAGCGGGATTGGATCGCTCCTCCCATGCCTGTTCTGCCTGGCTAATATTCATATGCCCGGTGAATTTCATCCGCTGTACAAGCGGGCCATAAAAATTATCGACCACGTATGAAAAGATCGCATCAAGTTCTTCAGGTGATTTCAGTTTTACAATAGTGTCGCGGATCTGCTCAGGTGTCAATATATCTTCCAGCATGTTTGGAAAATCGATTATCGCAATAACACGCCTGTAAAATGCCCTCAGCTCATTCTCCTTTGTCGGCAGCTCATTGGTGTCAATTAACATCTTGGCATGGCTTGACATCCTGAAGGGATGTCCGTTCTTACGGTCAACTGTTATCTGTGTGCCGTCGGTAAGCCGCTTAAACCACTCTGACGTTATGATCTCTGTGGTGCTTTCAGAAATCAGGTTAGCCCATGAGCCATACAGTTCAGCCCGCTTGAATTTGTCATTCTCCAGTTCATCAAGCGTAATCGACGAAGTGTGGACAAGGAGATCACCAATAGTCGAATGAATGATCGATTTTCCTTCTCCTCCTTGTCCATAGAGAATAACCGCTCCCTGGATGTCATAATTTCTCATGAGTGTCCATGCGATAATCTCAAAAATCTGCACCTTCTTTAGTTCCGCGTCTGGGTCTCCCTGGAATACTGCGTCAAGAAATTCAATAAACGCTTCAGGTTTGGCCCCTGGAATGTATTTTCTGGGCAAACACTCCGTATAATAATAGTCAGGCGAATGCTGCATTACGGTCTTTGTCTGTATATTGAAAAGTCCCGCTTCAATCGGGATTGTGTGAGGAGGGAGCGGCATGATCTGGTCAAGCGGCAAACCAATCTTTCTGGGGTCAACCATCCTTGTGATATTTTCGATGCTTTCAACCGCTGATCTGATTTGTGGAGGCGTTATTTTTCCGGTTTTCTCAAGCGTGGTCTTTATGATTCCCTCCGCATCCTTCAGCCAGTGGTCTCCCACAAACTGGCTAGGCGTTCCCTGGCCGCTGACGTATTCCGTGATGACATGCGGGTACATCCTTAGATAATCGGTCGCACACTTGTGCGGGTTGAATTTCGGGCCCTTCTTGGATGGAATAAACCATGAATCGGGATTCAGGTCATTATCTGGCGTTGGTTTTTTGATTGCCCCGTTAAAGTCATTTAGGTCTTGCTCTGGGTTAAGTTCTGACATTTTTGATTTCCTCCATGAGTGCGTAAAGCGTTGGTTCGCCAGTCGCTAGATTCCTGGCATCTCTCCCTTCCAATTTCGTGAGTGTGTAATCGACAACTCTTGAATGATCGGCATGCCCTGACAGTCGGCCAAGCTCCGAGATTATGTATTTCACGTCATCGGTCTTGCATCCTTTTCTTAGCAAATGCCCAGATATTGCAGCGGCCATGCGGAAACGATAACTGCGGCCTGACGGGGCCTTGCTCCAATAAGGCAGCATCTTTGCTATCGCCCTCTGTGTATCTATCTCGCCTGTCGGTTTGTAATTGAAAATTGCGGGATGCTCTCGCTTGGTCTCCTTATCTTTTTCTATCAGGTCAACCAACCAATGTGGAGCTTCCGCAATCGGCGAATAAAATAATCTGTATTTTCCATGCTCCCTGACACTTGGCGCGCGAATGCAATAATGAGCCTGTCCGATTATGTCGATGCCTGGGAGTATTCCGGTTTTAGTTCGAACTGCAAACGGGGCCAGAAAATCGAGGTGCAGCCCTTTCCGCTGTGTTAATTCCGCCGTTGTTCTTGGCACGGCGTTGCTTTTTGTCAGAGTCCGCCATGATTCCATGCCGTTTGTGTCGCCATGAAGGTCAACATCAACTGTAAAAAGGTTAGAGCCTGGCCGCGATACTGTCGCAATATTCACTTGCGGGGTTACTTGAATTGTTGAACGCGAAAAATATTTTTCAATGAACGCGACATGGCTTGACGCATCCAGCAGCCCATGTTCCGTGATCGGAGTGTTGCCAAGTCGCCTTATCGGGATGACATTGAATCCTAGAGACACGTAGAACTTAGCTGCCTGATAAATCGATTTAAAACGTACCTCTGAAGCGAATAACCTTATTTGTGTATTTGAATTACTAACTTGCATACTACCATCCTGGGAATTATTGACAGTAATTCCCTCATTTTTTCAATCGCTCCTGTGCAGGTTTTTCAATATCCTTAAGCAAATCTTCGCCGCTGTACTCTTTCCACAATTTGAAAAGCCGGCGCGCATCGCTGAAATATTGCTGGTCTGTCATTGCCTGCTTCTCCCTCGCTTGTAGTCCTTGTATCTTTCCCTAATTTTGGCCCTCACAAAAGCCGATAAATTTAGGCCGTCAAATTCGGTCATTTCTCTTATTTTTGCACGGTCATCTGGTTTCACGCTTATCGTTATAAATGCCATAATCAAAAAAAACACACAAAGTTATTTAAAGCTGGTTATCATCAATTTAGTATAACCTATGCGTGTTAAATCCCCTGTATGTGCGTATTGCGAATCTAAAATGAATAGAATATACTGCCTGAAGCCTGGGGTAAAAACATGGGTATCTGTGGGATGGTCATGCCCGATTCACAAACTACCAAATATGGATAAAATCGAATTTGCAGATATGGGGCTAGGTTATCCTGGCTCTCCCTCTTGCCCTGCATGCAATGAGCCAATGAAAGCACTTTATTCAAAGATAAATGGCAGAAATCAGTTAAAACGAATCAGGGGAATGTACGCTTGTTTCAATGGCCATGTTCCTTCTACAATTCCGGCCAGTCCTATCCTTCAAGAAGAAATTACACTGCTGGCTGAAAGGTTCTCTCTGAATATCAATGATAATGCAAGTAAGAAATTCTTTGAATCAGTCCTTGAAGATTTCGATAACCTATATGGCAAAGGCTCTTCTATGCCATTAAGAAGGCTCTGGGAGTCAAGGACATTAACAGAGTACATTCTTAGTCTATCAGGAATGCATGGTGATAAGGTCAGTAAAGTAAAAATCCTTTATTCTGACGGTGATACAGGGGATTACGTTTTACCAGTTGATTTGATTAGAGAAATAACCGGAACTGAAAGGCAGATAGAAAATAAGGGCATAAAAGCCCGATTAATGGGCTATGGCTTTACGGTCAGGGATACTGATAATGATCAGTATTGGGAATCCGCTCTTTTTTCCGATTATATCGCCTATGTGCTTATGGGGTCTCCCTTCTTATCCGGCCAGATAAAAATGAATATTCCAGAAAAATATCTTTCAGTGAAAAACATCATGTCTTCAATTGATACCTTGTATGGCTATAATCTCTTCCTGGGTTATTTTTATGAACTGGAAAGGGGAATAATCAAACTGCCTGATGAAAGGAAAGAAGCCTTGCGAAAGAATCTCCGAAAATTAATCGATAATGGTTTTAAGGCTAGCTCCCTTCATTTGTTAAAATGGATCTGAGTAAGGATAAACTATTTTTTAAAATTCAGGTTAAAATATATTATAAAAACCCTTGAGTGAGTATATAAATGACTAACCAAAAAGTGCCAATTTGAAGTTGTGCGTATCGAACTTTTAGGGGTACGCGGGGAGAGGGACTCGAACCCTCGCTCTCATAAGAGAAACAGCTTAGCAGGCTGCCGCCGTACCGCTGGGCCATCCCCGCTCATGCGGTGAAGCGATCCTGGAGGTCGTTTGCAACTTGCTCAAGAACCTCTTCAAAATCCTCATTTTCTAGAGTAACAACTTCCCCAGAGGGAAGGACTATCTTAGCGTAATACATTTCCCCATCCTTGGAAATTTCAACCTCTGCCAGTTTTTCACCCATGATATCTACCCTTAATTTGTTTGGATATTATAGTTATTTGCTATCCCTGCACCTTTGAAGCATCTGAACATTGAGTTTTCACCCATGTTTCGACTCTTATTTTTACCTTGCTTTTTTAGATTTGTTTAATATCAATTAGGAACCATTTAAATTTCCAAGTGGTGTTTCGTGCTTCGGTCACTCACATGATTTCATAGGAAAATTGTATTGGAAACCAAATCTAGATTTAAATAAATGTTGATGAAAATCAGCTTGAATAGCCAATTTATGACGTAACTGTGTAAGCATTGTACCAATAAATCTCTATATACTAATTAAAATCCGAATGTTATGCTAAAACAATTAGCAATGGCGGCAGTTGCATTGGTAATAGTCCTCTCGGCTGTTTCCATAGCAACTGCAGATGGTATTTCCACAACCACATCCAATCATGTGAAAGTTGGGAATTACCTTCTGCAAAACGCAACAAAAAGCGGCTCTTACAATTTGAGCTACGTTAATGATAATGCCCATATTTTGGTGGCAAATTCAATAAATGCCACTGGGCAAACGATCTCCGGCACGGCAATAAGCAAGCTCAACGTGGACAATATGTTCCCCTTAGGGAACATGACTGTGTTCAACCTTGGAGGTGAAAGTACCCTGATAGCTGAAACCCAAACACCCTTAACCGTGGGTGCAAATCCTTCCATAACCCTTAACCTATCTGCACCTGTCAGCCAGGTACATCTTAACTCAAAGCAGACCAGCTACCTCTCTGAGCACAGTGGCTCAATGGCTTCGTCCATCTATGCCAACAACATCTACAACCTCGAGATTGGCGGAATGTCATTCCTGATTTTCTCCAATGTTAACGCCAAGCTTTCCAACTCTAATTCCACGTTAACATACAGCGGAAATGCACTTTCCGGCAGTGTTCTGGTAGGTATGACTCCTGCAGTTGCGCTGAAAGATATGTTCGAGAAGGAAATCGGAGACCGAAGCAATGCTTTCACTTACAACAATACAACCGGAGCAGCGTCAGGCAGGTTCGTGTCATTCAACTTCAATGATTCAAGCGGAGTTTTCACAAACTACACTTCAAACATTAGCCACGCTACAGTATTCACCTCCATAGAAGCATCAGGAAACGGCACCATCGGCCTCAACAGCCCCAATCCACTGTTTCCCACAGTGAGTCCTATACTTGCGGGAAGCCTGTTCTTCTATGGTAACAACACAGTCGTTTACCAGATGCATGACAACCCTTCGCTGGTCAGCAACATTCTCCTGAGCAACGGAACCCTTGATCTAAAAGTTGCCAAGGGAATCAACATATCAGTTTACAGGCCATCTGTATCCGATGTTATGCACCAGAACCTTTCAGGTAACCTGAACTACACCGGCGTTGGCCTGGGTGACCAGTTTGAAGTTGAAGCCTCATCCACAATTGTGCTTCTGCACAACAGTACTTTCAGGGCATCGATCTTTGCACACCATGCCACGGTCTCTGTCAACAACACCACCGGAATGATCTCCATTACCACTGAACAGAATGCAAAGATCAGCTTTGTAGCCCCCCCAGGCTTGCAACAGATCAGCCACCCTCTCGCCAGAGCAATCCAGTACGCGGTTGAACATGGAAAACTAGCTGCATTGGTAGTCCTTGGAGCCCCGGGAAGCAACAACACGAACATGTCAGTGAACTACAACAGTTCCATGGCAATCAACATACAGAATGTCAACACAAACAGCGTCACCATAAAAGTTGCTTCAACCTCGTCACACGAGGGAACCAACTTTGGCGTCTTTGTGCCGAACGGAGTCATTGCAAACAACTCAAAGATCGTTGTGACTTTTGACTCCAAGGACACGGTCACTGTGAGCAACATCTCTTCTGTGATTAACGCAACCAGCAGCACCCAGGCTTCTGTTTATAAGGTAAACGTGAACGGGGGCACACTGATCATAATACATGTGCCGCACTTCTCAAACCACACCATACAGATATCAACAGCTAGTTCACAGCCAGGACTTCCAAACCTGTCTGGTAATGGCACAATGTATGTGATAGCCGGTGTGATTGTAGTGATTGCACTGATTGGCGTAGGCCTTGCAGTAAGAAAAAGGAAGTAATCCAGATACTTCCCCTTATTTTTTAATAAAATTATTTCTTTTATTTTCCACGATGATGCATTATAAGATAGTGATATCTTTCTCCCTCCGATCTTTATGTATGTTGTAGAAAAATATTCGGTATAAAAAGTATAAATAGTAGAAAAATCTTAACCATCCGTGGAGGTGCCCCACGTTGCTCAGCTTCATTAAAAGACGTGACTACGACGATGATGAAGACAATGAAGACGATGACGATGACTCTTAATTTCTAAATCAATTTTTTTATCACATCTTCAACCTCCCCCCAAACAAAGATTTAGTTTTTATCATAAAACACATTTAGGCTTACTTGGAAAAAGCATCAGAAAGTTCAACTGTATTTGATCTGCTGCATCCGCAGATTTGCAGCCTGCTCAGGGAGAGGGGCATACTTGAGCCAACTGAGCCTCAGGCAAAGGTCATACCCACTATCCTTGAGGGAAAGGACGTTCTTCTGCTCTCCCCAACAGGCACGGGTAAAACTGAAGCGGCAATTTTCCCGATATTCCACAAGATTCTCACCAACCATCCAGATCCCGTATCCACTTTATTTATAACTCCACTGAGGGCCCTGAACAGGGATATGCTTGACAGGCTCATCAGGTATGGCAAGGACTTGGGCATTAGGGTCCAGGTAAGGCACAGCGATATTTCTGAGTCGGCAAGGAGGGAAATTGTGAACCATCCCGGCGACATCCTAATCACAACACCGGAATCGCTTCAGATAATGTTGAACGGGAAGAGGCTCCGGGAAATAATCAAGAATGTGAAGTATGTGGTTGTGGACGAACTGCATGAAGCAGCCCAGAATGAACGTGGTTCTCAGTTTGCCATAGCAATTGAAAGGCTGAAGGAACTGGCAGGGGACTTCCAGAGGATTGGACTGTCCGCAACTGTTGGAAACGCCAAGGAACTTTCCCATTACCTGTCTCCTTCCAAGGACGTAACCATAGTAAGGTCCAGCCTAAGAAAAAAGATGGAGATTGCAGTTGGAATCCCACCAAAGGCACCTGAGGAAGTTGCAGAAGCCATGGGGTGTGACGAGGGATATGCAGGAGCAATCCTGTACATGTGGGACCTCATCCAGAAACACAAGGGAACTCTTGTTTTCGTTAACACAAGAAGTGCAGCTGAGGATATTGCCTTCAGGCTCAGGCTTTACATCGATGATCCATCGGTTCAGGTGCACCATGGTTCGCTCTCAAGAGAGACGAGGGAAACCGCTGAATCTGACTTCAAAACGGGCAAGATCAAGGCGCTCATATGCACTTCATCCCTGGAGCTTGGAATCGACATCGGTTCTGCAGACCTGGTATTGCAGCTGAATTCGCCCAGGCAGATCAACAAGCTCATCCAGAGGGTGGGCAGATCAGGGCACTGGATAGAGAAAATATCACTTGGTAAAATAGTTTGCAGCGACATAATTGAACTTGAGGAGGCCACGGCGATTGTTTCCCATATTCTTACAGGGCACCTGGAAGATATCCTCATAAGAAAGAATTCGCTGGCGACCCTTGCGAACCAGCTTTTGCTTCAGTCCAAATTCTTCCAGAGGATAGACCTTGACCAGTATTATAAAGTGGTCTCTGCCTCATATCCTTTCAGGGGCCTAAGCAGGGAGGAATATGACCAGGTAGTGGATTTTCTGGTTTCAACACGCAAGCTGTGGAAAGAAGATAATTTTGCCGGCAAAAGGAGGGGTGTCTTAAACTACTACATCGAAAACATTTCAATGATACCTAGCGAGAAGAACTTCAAGGTCATAGACATGGTGAACAAGAAGTTCATCGGGACCCTTGATGAGCGTTATGTTGTCAATGAACTTGAGGCTGGCAGCTACTTCGTCATAAAAGGGTCTACCTGGAGAATTATCAGGATTGAGGGTGAAAAGATCCTGGTTGAACCGTTCCCGACAGCAGCTATTGCACCTAAATGGTCCGGGGAAGACATACCAGTCCTTATTGATGTGACTGGGAAAGTGTCTGAAAACAGGGAAAAGAAGATAGTGCCCCCATTTGTCGAGGAACACTCAAAGGAGGAACTGCAGGAATGGTATAGAAAGGATACTGCCACTCTTGACAGGACAATCATTGAGAGTAAGGGAAGCGAAATCATAATACAGGTAATGCTGGGAACTAGGGGAAATTTCGCACTGGCAGAAATTTTCTCAAGCCTCCTCGCCGGCATTACAGGCGAAAGCGTAGAAATGGACTACTCCCCTTACCATATTTATGTCAGGGCTTCAAGAAGGATACCTGCCAGGGATGTCAGGCGAATTATCCTGAGCATTGAGCCCGACAAGATACAGCAGTACATTGCAGGGTCCGCCAGGAGATCAAGGTTTTTCAACTCAGTTTTCCTCTATGAGGCAAGGAAATTTGGAGTCATCAGCAACAATGCCGACATGGGGAGGATCAGGCTTGAGAAGATCATAGATTCATACAGGGATACCCCCCTCTATTCGGATTCCATAAGGAAGCTTATCTCAGACTACATGGACATTGAGAGCCTGAAGCATTATCTCAGAAAAGTGCAGGACCAAACGATGGCATTTGCCATGAATGATGACATTTCAGAGAGTTCAGATGTTTTTATATCCCATTATTCCGAGAGGGTCGCCCCCCTCAAGCCCACTAAGACAATACTTGAAGCTGTGAAGAAGAGGCTCATAAACGAGGAAGTGACACTGTTCTGCACATCATGCCAGCATGTCAGAACCATAAAGATAAGGGACATCAATTCAGTACGATGCCCACAATGCGGCAGTTCTCTTGTGGCTTCACTTTCTCCATTCGAGAAGAACCTCCTGAATGAGGCACGTGAAGACACCCCTGAGGGGATGAAGATCAGGAAGAGGCTGGTCAAGAATGCGCACCTGGTAAGGGAAAGGGGAATGCAGGCCATCATGGCCCTTGCTGCAAGGGGAATTGGCCCTGAAACTGCCTCGAGGCTCCTTGTGGTGACATACCATAATGAGGACGACTTCATCAGGGCAATCCTTGCAGGAGAAATGGATTACGCTAAAAGTAAACGTTATTGGGATTAGAACGATATCTTTAAGTTTCCAATTAGTTGTCAAATTGCCATGCCTGAAAATCGTGTTCTTAAGACTCTTGAGAAATACAGGATCAAGAACCAGGACGTGCCCATAATAGTAGAGGGCAAGAATGATCTTGGATGCCTGAGGTCACTTGATTTTGAAGGCAATATTATAATACTCAACAGTGGAAACAGCCTTGTGAACTTCTCGGAAAACGTTGCTGAATCCAACGATGAAGTGATAATCCTCACTGATTTTGACCGGAAAGGGGTTGAAATCAAGGAAAATCTCCAGCGTTACATGATGGGGCTGGGCTGCCATGTTGACACTGACCTGTGGGATACATTGAGAAGATACGTTCCCATCAGAACAGTTGAGGAACTCCCCTTCGCTGTCCAAAGGATCATTGCAGACATGGAACATAATGCCATTGACCGTGAGAACATCAAGAGAAAGTGGAATTTCTGAGCAAAGCGCCACTTCCCAGTCCAACTTTTTATAACAACTGCTGATTACTGGGAAATGGCGTCCAACATCAAGATCACATTCATTGGCACAGGGGGCTCATGGCCTAGCCCTGGTCGAAGCCTCCCAGCTGTTGCTGTCCAGATTGATGAGATCATAAACCTCTTCGATTGTGGAGAGGGCTCGCAGAAGCAGCTTATGAAAAGCGGCATTTCATTCATGGCCATCGACAACGTTTTCATCACCCACTTTCATGGAGACCATTTTCTGGGCCTTCTAGGGATGGTACAGAGCATGTCCTTCAACAACAGGGAAAAACCTCTTCACATATATGGCCCAAAGGGCGCAATCAGGATCCTGAGCTCAGCCCTTAATGTGGGATACTACAGGCCAAAGTTTGAGATTCGCGTAGGGGAGCTTGAAGCTGACAGGACTTATGACTTCGGAAAGTTCCGCATTTCTACATTGAAGAATGACCACACTGTTCCTGCCATGTCTTACAGGATCGAAGAGCCGGACATGGTTAAAATAGACAAGGAAAAGGCTGATGCACTTAAAATACCTTCAAGAAAGCTTGAGGAGCTCAGGAGCAATGGAGTCCTCCACTTTGATGGGAACACATACACCATTAACCAAGTAACTGCCGGCATCAGAAAGGGCAGAAGAATCGTTTATACGGGAGATACCCGGCCCCTCGAAGGCATGGCGGATTTTGCTAGGGGCGCCGATGTTCTCATACATGAGACATCTACTGATTCAACACTGGAACCGAAAGTGAACGAATTTGGCCATACCTCTGCGAGGCAGGCTGCTGAAATAGCAAAGAAGGCAGAGGTTGACAGGTTTTTCCTTTACCATTACAGCCCAAGGTATGACAGCATAGAAAGCCTGGTTAATGAAGCAACCGCGATCTTTCCAAATTCAGTAGCCAGCAAAGAACTTATGGAATATGAAATACCTGTGAGGCGTGAAAATTAGTGGCTACTGGGTGACCTTAACCCTGGATTCAGCTTCACTGATTATTCTGGAAAGTGCGTTTTCAGTTCCCTGTTGAAAATGGCTTGTTATGAACCTTTTGAGGATAATCAGCTTCAGTGACAGGTGCACATCCCATTTTACGGTGATGGTTGATCCATTGCCGTTTTCAGAAATCTCAATCCTCTTGAAGCCAGTAAAAGGGCCGCTGTGGTAATTCTCAGTGCAATACATGGACTCCTGGTCACAGAAATAAGACATCTTTCCTTCTCCGGGGAAGGCAAACCGAACTTTCAGCATGCCACCTCTGGAAGGTGAGATTTCCCTCATGCCATGCCAGTAATCCGGCAGGCTCTTCCACTGGGATATGACATCAATGACATCTTCTGAGGATGCGGTGGTTTCGGCAGAAACAGTAAATTTTACGGCCCCTATCATGCCCTTACCTATATAGATATCAGTTACTTCCCTTAACCGTTATCCCTCTTGACCCCTGATAGTTCCCAGACCTCTGGGAATATGTCTTTTCAGGCACTGATTCCATTCTGTGGAACACAATCTGCGCTATTCTGTCTCCTTTGTTAATCTGGAATTCCTCTGATCCGGAATGGAAGAATGAAAGAGTGAGAGTCCCATGGTAGCCGGCATCAACAGCACCGAATGACCCCAAAACTCCCCGCCTTGCATATGATGATCTTACCCATATCTGCCCCATTACGTCGTCAGGCAGTTTGAGGTACTCAAGAGTGCCCACAAGGAAATGCGTTTTGGGAGGCACCGTCCCACCCTCCAGATCCTGTCCGTCTATTCTGAGAATGGCAGCCCTGAGGTCATAGCCGTTGGGGGTCACAGATCCGTCCATGAATTCCTCTGCAACAAGCTCTCCCTTCCTTGAAAGCGCAATTATTTCCCTGTCACTTAAAGTCGCCATCACTACCCTAAGGCACAGGAGATAATTGTTCTTTATGCCCCGTCTCTGAAATCCTATTGATTGCAGTATAGAATAACATCGCAAGCACAAAGGAGATGTAATAGCTTATATCGACCCCATTGAGCATTGCGCCGATAGGGCCCTGAAAATAGGCAGGGGGATACATGAAAGGAATTGATATGAGAATTGCTGCAGAATAGGCGATTGCGCCTGAGTATAACCTCGGCAGTCTTCCAGAACCATTTAACCTGGGGCCGACAATGAAATAATGGGCAACCAGTATGCCCAGCCATGGGGTGATCCAATAATCCAGGATAAAGAGAAAATTCTCATAATACCCATAGAAATTGCCATAGCCAACTATTCCAAGGGAGACTGATATTGCGGTGCCTAGGAGGATGGGTAGCTTCCTTCCTTTTCTTTTCAGTGCCGTATTGAGCGAAAGGCCATTTGAGTAGAGGTTTATTGCATTTGCGGCAATGCCGCCAAGGAACAGTGCAACCATTCCTGCTATGAAAAACTGGCCCATGTAATGTGCAAGTGCAGTGGCAGGATTTGAAATATAGTTAGGGGTAAATATCGCCACCATAATTCCAAGGACCTCTATCCAGAAGGATGCAATTGCACCTCCCAAAAATGCAAAAGAAAAGGAACGTGGCTTTTCCCTCTTGCCTCCCACAAACCTGGAATAGTCAGAGGCATATGGCCCCCATGCCATGATATATGAGAATGATGCAGCCAGTGTTATTCCGAATCCAGCATATACCGGGATCTTATAAAACGGCACATAGGGGATGCCGTTGCGGATATCCAGCAATGACCTAACGGTGATTACCAGGAACAGTATTCCCAGAACAACTGACATGGCAAGTTCAAAGCGCCTTATGGCCTCATGGCCGTAATAAGCAAGAAGAAGGACAATGGCGGCCACAATCAGCAACAGGAAGATGTAGTAAGTGCCCTTGATGATTATCTCAAGCGCAAATGACGCCAGCACAAGGTTAACTGTTAGCCAGCCAAGAGTGTTGCCCCACTGGAGCAGCGCCATGACTGATGAGCCGATTCGGCCAAATGGCCCATGGCTGAGTTCCATTTGTGGTTTTCTCGCCACCACGCCGATGACGCTCATAACACCGAGAAGTGAACCGCCAGTAATGTTTCCGACGATTAGGGCTATAATTGTAAGGTTCAGGGGCTGGCCAAGGGAAATTGGGATGAAGCCTATTGCAAAATCGCCGATGGTCAGGTTGGCAGCAAACCATATATAAAAAAGGCTGAAGGGTTTCTGTAATATGGCAGAGCCCTTCTGGACCGTCCCAGCAGATGAATCGCCTGGATTATTACCGAACTGTTGTTCGCCAACCATCGGACTGTGATTTGTGCTCTATACTTTAATCTGTTCCATCAGCTCTCCGCAGTCGATTGACCTAAAAGACAGAACTTAACTTATATTGAATGCAGATCACATATCATGAGCCTTGAGGAAAAGGTGGAAGCAATCCTCTATGCATCTGAAAACCCCCTTTCCATTGCAGACATCGCAACTGTCCTTAGTGAAAACAAGGATGAGGTGATGAAGGCGCTCAAGGCACTTATAAAAGATTACAGGAAACGCCCTACCTCACTGGACATAGTGAGGAATGGAATCAGGTATAAAATGCAACTTAAGAACGAGTTTTCCGACCTTGTTACTCCTGTTTCAAAGAGGGAGATATCAAACCTGGAGCTTAGGATACTTGGATTTGTCGCTGCAAATCCACAGTGCATGAGGGGAGATATTGTTCAGCATTTTGGTGACAGGGGCAGAGCGCCGCTTGAAGGGCTTGTGCACAGAAAATTCCTCTCTGCGAGGAAATACAGGAATACTGAACTCTACAGCGTTACCCGGGAATTTTACAGGTATTTCAACATAAACAAGAGTGAATTGGAATCAAAGGTAAAAAATTCCGAAGAGGCTGAGAACGTTGAGTAGAATCCTGCTTGTGGGAGGAGGTGGCAGGGAAGATGCCGTTGCCAGAAGGATCCTGGAGAGCGGCGGTGAACTCTTTTCTGCCCTCAAGAACCGGAACCCCTCTATTATCGGAATGAGCAAGTCCCACTTCATTGTTGATGAGTTGGACCATTCAAAAATTACCGATTTTGCTGTGAAAAACAAGGTAGACCTTGCATTCATAGGCCCGGATCCAGTGCTGGATACACCGCTTGCAGAAGAACTATCGTCCAAAGGCATCCTAGTGGCGTCCCCCTCCAGATCAGCTGCGAGGCTCGAGACCTCGAAGTCCTATATGAGGGACCTCCTCACAAGGCACAGCATCCCGGGAAATATCTTCTCAAGGCTGTTCAGGGAAAAGGCAGAGCTTGAATCTTTTCTCTCAAAGGAAAATAGGGAATTTGCTGTCAAGCCAATCGGACTCACGGGAGGCAAGGGTGTCAAGGTAATGGGAGTACACCTCCAGAATGTTTCACAGGCACTGGATTACGGGAAAGAAATCCTTGAGAAAGATGGGGAGGTCCTTCTTGAGGAGAGGATCCAGGGAGAGGAGTTTTCACTCCAGGTTTTCACAGATGGAAACAGGATTGCTCCCACTCCGCTTGCCCAGGATTTCAAGAGAGCTTATGAGCATGATGAGGGCCCCAACACTGGGGGCATGGGGTCCATAACTGACAGCAATGGCCTACTCCCCTTCATCCCGCAGAAGAGTTTTGATTTCGCCCTCCTTGTTATGCAGAAGATTGCTGCTTCAATGAAAACAGACGGGAACCCTTTCAGGGGCATCATGTACGGTCAGTTCATGGAAACCACTGATGGCCCGAAGGTTGTTGAGGTCAACGCAAGATTTGCCGATCCTGAGAGCCTGAATATACTGAGCCTTTTCAAGGGGGACTTTGTGGAACTCCTTTTCTCCATGGCAGAGGGGAACCTGAAAACCAATTTCGACTTTGAACAATCTGCAAGCGTGCTGAAATATGTTGTGCCGAAAGGATACGGCACCAAGCCGGTTGCAGGCACTCTGGAGATCGACCTCAAGTCAATTGCACCGGATATCATGCTATATTATGCAGCGGTTTCCGGCACGAAGGAGAAAGTCGAGATGTCTACCTCAAGGTCTTTGGCCCTTGTGGGAATTGCACCCACAATTGAGGAGGCATCTGAGAGGGTGGAACAGAACCTTAAGTTCATAAGAGGCGAATATTACTTGAGGCATGACATTGGCTCAAGGCAGATGATGGAAGAAAAGATGAGGAATTTCAGTAGAGCCTGATCTTCCCCTGTATTCTTGGAGACTTGTTTGGAGTTGCCACGACAAGTTCATTCTTGACCTTTACAATAGGCTTCTCCAGGGTGAATTTATCCTTGTCAGCCACTCCTCTTTGGTATCTCATCTGGTCTGACACAAATATTTCAAAGCTGGAATCACTGAGACCCTTAACCGCAGGGTGGAACTCAAATTTGCCCTGGAATTCTGTGAGGTATTCAAATGGACCTTCTGACATGAACATTCCCCTCTCGATCTCTTCTGCATCAATGTTCTTAAGTGCGAGCCCCACCCTTGTTCCGCTCTCCACTGAATCCTGGTCCTCATCCTGCACCTGGATAGACCTGATCTGGGCTTCCTTGTTGGCATATGAACACATGAGCTTCTGGTGCTTCTCCACCCTGCCCCCGAGGACAAAACCAAGGGCAACGGTTCCAACACTCTTTACCTTGAAGAAATGGTCAACCACTATTGTTGGTTTGCTGAATCTAGGCAGGTGCTTCTCCCTGGAAAGGATGTCAAGAAACTCCATGTGGTTTCCTGAGTAAAACTTGAAGTCTTTCAGTGAGGTTTTGGATATTATGGGCTTAAGCTGGTCGATCTTGCTCTCGTCATCTACAAGGAAGTAACCACGCTTCATGCCCATCAGGTCCAAGGCAATTATGGCTTCACCAAGCTCTTTTGTAAGGTTGTTGCCATTGACAAGTGCAATATCTGCAGGATAAATGCAGTCTGTCAGAGATGAGATCTTGTCGGGGAATCGTGTTGGAGTCAGGAAAGTGTAGATATTCTCCCCGTCTTTCCTGTTGTAAAGTGTAATATCACTCTCCGTGGCTTTCTTTGATACTGTTTTCAGGAAATCTCCGATATCATAAGCAAACGCATTCAGGCTATTCATTTAACACCCCTGCTTCTCTGAGTATATGTTGCTGCAATAATGAAACCATCTGTTTGGAATCATTTGGCAGTTCCGATCTTACGTATATCATGCCATTTTCCCTGACTTTCCCGCCAAACTCGTGGTCAAGGTCGTACAGAATCTCAAGATGCTCGTAGATGAAACCTATGGGAACTGCAAGCACATCCCTGTATCCCCTGGACTTTATTCTGTCTAGAATATCAAAGACTGATGGTTCCAGCCATGTCTTGCCATATTTTCCCCTGCTCTGGTAACCCACAAAATATTCCTTCAAGCCAAGTTTGCCCGCGATGAGTTCAGATGCTTTCCTGAAATCGCCATCATATTCCTTTTCCGGCCCCCTGAAAAGTGGCAGGCTGTGAGCGTCAAACAATACTGCGGTCTCCTCATCAATAGGATATTGTATCATAAGATCCGCCCACGCTTCAGATAGCATATTGAGGTCAAACCCATTCACAAAGCTGATCTCAGACTCAAAGGACATGTTTTTCATTGCCTCTATGGATGGTTCCAGGTATGAATTCCTGACATTGGTGGACTGGAATGGGAAAAGCGGAATGGCGATTATCTTTTCCGAGCGGGATTCTTTTGCCTTTTCAAGCGCTTCTTTCAGAGTCGGCTTCCAGTGCTTGTTTCCAAGTATAACTTCAAACTCCCCAGACTTCGAAAGTTCCTTCTGGAGTTTTTCCACAATTCTTTCTATAATCGCATTTGATGGGGAAACACCGTTTGCCATAGCATACTTTTCTGTGTTCTCTTTTAATGCGTAATCCGGGACCGGCTTTCCCTCATAGATGCCTTCCAGGTATGGAAGCACGTCCTCCATTCTGGTAGGGCTGCCATAAGCCATCAGGATAACTGTGATCATGTGACTACCCCTGATTGGTGCACAGTTCTTACAATTTCCCTTAGGGTATCCGGATCCGTATCGGGCAGAACCCCGTGGCCAAGGTTGAAGATATAGTTACCTTTGAATTTCATTTCTGCCGCAAGTTTCTCGGATTCAGCTACGGCACGATCCGGTGAACGGGAAACCATAAGTGGATCTATATTTCCCTGCATACCGGTCTCATCCTTAAGCTTCTTTGTTGCCTCAGGCAGGTTGACCCTCCAGTCCAGGCTGAGAAAGTCAAAGCCTGTTTTTTCCAGCTCTTCAAGCATGCCTCCTGTTTGGGTGCTGAAATATATGCCCTTAGTGAATGCAGAAATTTCGGCAGATATGGGGGAGAGGAAATTATCCCTGTACCACCTGAACATTGATGTTGGAAGGAAACCTGCCCAACTGTCAAAGATCTGGATTGCTCCAGCGCCTGACCTTACCTGCTCCCTGCAATTTGAAATAACCATTTCCCTGATCATTTCCAGCATTCTCCTCATAGCAGTGTCACCCTTGTACAAGAGGGTCTTTGTTGCGGCCAGGTCTTTGTCGGGGTGCCCTAGGGTCAGGTATGAGACAATGGTCAATGGCCCTCCGGAGAAGCCAATAACAGGAGTATCATGATATTTTTCCCTGAATTTTGCAATGGCCCTGTATGTCCCATATTTCATTTCAGACGGTGAAAATTCCCATATCCCCTTAAGTTCTCTGTTAGCATTGAAAGGGTTGGCAATAACAGGGCCGACATTTTCCTTGAAATCCAGGGAAAAGCCCATTGCCTCAAGCGGGATTGTAATGTCAGAAAAAATGATGGCTGCGTCCACACCAAGAAGCCCTACAGGTTCTTCAGTGACTTTGACGGTGAGATCGGGGTCCCGGCATATTTCTTTGATAGTATATTTGGTCCGCAATTCCCTGTAGCCTTTAAGGTACCGGCCAGCCTGCCTCATGAACCACACTGGCGTGGATTCATGTTGTTCCCCATTCAGGGCGGCCAGAAAATTGTTCATCTTGCTATATCTTTGAAGAAATTATGAATGTTTCCAGAATTCGAAGAGCCGGCAAATCAGACAATCTCTATCTTTACGGCCCAGTCTGTTTTATTCTGGACAACATTGACACTTAGATCTAGTTCCCTAAGCTTGGAAATCATATCTTCCGCCTCCGATTCCTTTGAGAAATGTATGTAAAGGCTGTCAAATCCAATTTCAGGCATTGCAGATATTTTAGGCAGCACTGGTTCCATTCGGTTGATAATTTCCCTGAACTTCCCCATGTCTGCCCGCAGGCTTCCATTGTTTATTTTCTTCTGGGCAAGATCTATGAGGGCAGTTGACATTCCCTTCTGTACCTTGTTTGTTATCTGCCTATCGCTGGGTATGAAAACTGCATATATTGCTAAGCCTGCACCAATTATAAATGCGATAATGCTGCTTGCGGCCTGGTGCAACAATACTGCTATAATGCCGAGGATGATAAATGCAACCCCAACCAGAAAAAATGACCGGTTCAACCACTAAACAATGCTTTCCCATTAATAAAAATTATTAAAATGAGCATTTTCGCCCATTGTTTCATGGCCTAGTTCTTCTTACTGTCCTGGGATAGGGGATTGCTTCCTTTATATTTGACAGCTTCATGATCCACATGCAAAGCCTGTCGAGCCCAAGACCGAAGCCACTGTGGGGGACACTTCCATATTTTCTCAGGTCCAGGTACCAGTAATAATCATCTTTTGGAAGATTGTATTCCTCCATTCTTTTCTCCAGGAGATTAAGGTCCCAGATCCTTTCCCCTCCCCCTATGATCTCACCGTAACCCTCGGGAGCGAGCAGGTCGTGGCACAGTATCTCTGAAGGGTTCTCAGGATCCGGGAGATGGTAGAAAGTCTTCAGTTCTGTGGGAAAGTGTGTCACAAATACCGGCTTGTCGAAGTGGACAGTTATGGCCCTTTCCTCGTCTGCACCGAGGTCGTCTCCGTACTTGAGGTCGAGCCCCCACTCGTTCTTGGCCATCTCCATGAGTTTTGCATACCTTATCCTTGGGAATGGCGCCTTGATATTTTTAAGAACTTCGATGTCTCTTCCAAGTATCTTGAGTTCTTCCTCATTGTTTTTCACAACCTTTCCAACGATGTATTCGACCATCTGTTCCTCGATGTCCATCATTTCCTCGTTGTGGATCCAGGCTACTTCAGCCTCTGCGTGCCAGTATTCTGTCAGGTGCCTGAATGTCCTTGACTTTTCCGCCCTGAAACTGGGAGATATGGTGTAGACCTTCTCTAGGCTGAAGATGAAAGTCTCAAGATAGAATTGTGAACTCTGTGAAAGTGAAACTTCTTCCCCAAAGAAAGGCACCTTAAACAGTGTCGAGCCGCCTTCTGTCGCCGTTGACACCATTATTGGGGGCTGTACCTGATAATATCCATTCATGTTGTAGAATTCAGCAAAGGCATTGAAAATCGTAGAGCGGATTTTCATCATAGCGGTGAATTCCCTGCTTCTAAGCCAGAGGTGCCGGTTGTCGAGCATGAATTCCTCTCCAAGGTCTTTCGATACGGGGAAGTTGTCGTTTCTCTGGTATATCCTGAAATTCTTGATCTCGATTTCGTACCCTGTTGCGGCCCTTTGGTCCTTGTGTAAAATGCCTGTTGCCTCAAGGCTGCTTTCAATTGTTAGGGATGAAAGCTCCTTGTGTTGCTCCTCACTCAGTGATCTGGTGCTGGAAAGCATCTGGATAATGCCTGTGGAATCCCGCAGAACAATGAAAGTAAGTTTGCCACTGCTCCTGATCCTGTACACCCATCCTCGAACAGATACTTCTTTCCCATCCAAGGAATCTGCGCTGACCTCTTTGATCTGGCTCATTTAAGATTCATAGCACTTAGTTATAATAACCTTACATGGTGGACCGCATTCCGTGCACTGGAAACTTATAAGATAATCAATCTTCAAGGGAGGAGGAAATAACATCCAGGGAAATTTTGAGGGGATATCTGAATTCAGATGGAAGTTGCAGGGATAATGCTGGCACTGTGTGCACCTTCAAAGCTTTGTAGGAACGTTCATAAACTCTCTTCCCGACTTCCCACTGATCCATTTGCGCTTTGATCTGAGAGACTATTATCCCTATTAAGTCGTGGACCATCCCCTTCTTGTGCCCAGAATATCTTTTCCAGAGTTCTTCGAGATAATTATGGCATTCCCAGTATCTTTCTTCTTTGATGAGATCATTAGTTTTGAATAGAATTTCAGAGGAAGAAAGAGAAGAAAAATCGTCCTCAACCATTTGCACCTCACCATTTTCAATTATAGACAAGATTCCTGTTTTTCCCAAATCCTCCTTGTATCTGAAGTCAAGTTCAATGGATTCGGAATGTTTCCTTATTATTAGATTAAATAGACCTTTTGATTTCAGAGTTTCCAGTTTGATATCATCTACAGAGTCAACAAAGCAGAGATATCTTGGACATTGAGCATCGTAATTCATTTTGGCTTTCTGCATTATAATAACATGAAATAATAGAGTTGCTAAATTTCCCCCAAGTCAAAAAACCTGCAAAATTTAAAGTGCAGAAAATGACTACAGGGATGCTTGGATAGGTGGCAGAGCGGTTATGCGTGGGACTGCAGATCCCATCTATTAGGGTTCGAATCCCTACCTATCCTTTATCAAAGTTGGTGTAAAAAGATTCGAATATCCATTTCCCTTATATTTTTATGAATCATACCACTCGGCACAAAAAACTCTTAGGCAACAAAAAGGTTGAAAGCAGCGTAACCATTAAATTTATAGAGATAGGATATATATATTTGTTACCACCGTATTGTACTATTAGTAACTAGCTTGCAGACACAACTAAAAAACTTTCAGATAGAAGAGTTAATGTCAATTTGTCAGACTAACTCATTAAGCATGACTTTATAGATGCAAGTCATTATGAGCTATAGATGAAGCTCGACGAAATTTCAATTGAGAATTTCAAAGCAATAGACTCACTTGAATTTCAGCCCAAGATGATAAACATACTAATTGGCAGGAATAACACTGGAAAAACTTCGTTATTAGAGGCAATTACACTTGCATTTAGTGATGAATTGATACGACAGAAATTCAATGGCCGACGCAGTAAACCGTCTTCTATAATAAATTACCACGGTACAACTGGATATGTCTCAATTAAAACGAGTTTTGGGGAGCAATCAGAGTATCTGGTGAATTTTGGAAGACCGAGTAAAGAAGATATAATTTCATCACTCATAGAAAATGTCAAAAAAGATCTGAAAGAATTAGAGAAACTTGCTGAAAGATATCACCGAAGTTCTGGAACACTGACTCGGGTCAAGAATAACAAAGGAAAGACAGCAGAAGCTACAACACCTTTGTTTACTGAGGATGTCTTTAAATCACTCCTAACCCCACAAAAACTTCAGCGAGTAATAGAGGAGAGTCTTGAGCTAACTCGTAATAGTCTTACACGAAGATTTTACGGCGAACAATACAGAAGTCTCAAAAGAGAGTTGATCAATGAAGTCTTATCTAAATTACCTAAAGGTAAAAGGGAGACTATGGAAGATTTATCACATTTCTTTCTTGAACGGGCAACTTTAGACTATTATGTCTCAGATTTCAATGAACATTCTGAACGTGAACAGAAAAAGAAACCTAGCGCGAATCTACCCATATTAATATCAGATCCTCAATTACAAATACGCGAAATTCAAAACGACAAAGAAATCAATCAAACTATTGCATTCAGAATAGAACAGATCATTAAGGATGATAGATTGGTACCAGGTCTAGAGAGATTCAACTTTGACAGCCTTGTGTTTGCTGATACTAAAACAGATGTTCAAATGGAGAGTATGGGTGATGGTTTCAAGGTTTTAATAGGGTTAATTGGAAGTTTAATGGTTCAACCCGATAGTAGCATTTTACTTTTGGAAGAACCCGAAGTACATATGCACCCTGGGTACATGAGAGAGCTTACAACTTATCTTGTCGATTTTTCAAGAACACACAAAATTCAATTATTCATCTCCACCCATAGCATAGACCTTATACAGAACTTTTTAGAAGTCGACTACCTCTCAAAAGAGAGTCAAAAGTTTTTGAAATCTGAATTGGCCGTATTTAGGCTCTCAAGAACTGAGGCTGGAACAATTATTGAAGAGGAAGGTTTCAAACAAGCGGTTGAGAATATTAATGAATTATCAATCGACTTGCGGGGAATCTGATTGAAGAACCTATATCTGGTCGAAGGGCTCCATGACAGCAAATTTCTATATAGGATTTTGACAAGAGACGCGGTGTTTAATCCAAACGAGATACGAATTTTCAATAACTCTGGATCAAGAACTTTGAAAAGAGATGGAGAAACTAGAGAAATTCGCAGTTTCTTGGAGTCATGGTCTCCATATTCTGCCCTAGTTAAAGAGGAAACAAGCAAGAAAACTGTCCTGCAACTTTTGAACAGTGTATGCATAAACGTAACAATGGCAAAGGAGATGCCTAAACTGGTTGTTCTGTTTGACCATGATAGAAAGACACCTCATGCTGAATTTAGTGGTATTAGAAATACCATAAAATCCTCCAAAAAAGGGATAGACTTGGTTCAAGTCCTGACCACCAAGCATGGTGACATCGCACACAGCTCTACTTATGAATTACATAAAGTTGGTAGGCGTGGCACTGTTCCTATAACCCAAATTCACTTTTTCTGTTTCTACTTATCATTAGAAAAGGCAGCCAAAAGAGAATTTGGTTCTCTGCCAATTCCAAATTTGATAAACAAAATGGCGGAATTGTTTAACGCAAAAGACGTTTTTTCCCCATAATTTTACTTGGTTTTCGAATTAGGCACGATCTTGTCTTTATTTGGCTGTAAATAACGTTTTATATTAATAATACTACCTCAATTTGTCATATTTTGTTAAATAATCAAATATAATTGAATCATCTTTAATGCAGAATACATACCAATCCTTTTGTTGTTTTGCGGGAAAAAATTCTAAGAACTGTACCAAGATGTTGAAGCTAGTCTGAATGCGCACATTTTGGCTTTACAGGTCGTCATAAACATTGTTTCTGTTTCCAATATCAACTACGAGGATCACAAGGTGTTCTCGTTCTATACCCATGATTATCCTGTATTTTCCGGTTCTCAGGCTGTAAAGCGGAACTCCTTTGAGCCGCTTGACATAATGAAACGGATTTTTACTGACATCCCCTACTTTCTCCAGAATACTTTCAAAGTCGACTTTGGTTAATTCTTCCAGGGTTTTGACTGACGATGCAGTCCACTTAACCTCGTAATCAGGCAATCTTTAGCCTCTTTTTGACTTCATCGGTGGTATAGACTCTCCCTTCCTTGATATCCTTCAGAGAGGTTTCTATCCTTTGAATAGTCTCTTTGGAAAGAGGTTCTTCGTCTTCTGCCAGTTTGGATAGCCTTCTTATCACTGAGTCGTAGGACTCATTTGGGTACAATCGTAGTGCATTTAGCTTATCCTTTAGGTCCATTTTGATCTGAATTGTTGTTTCCATATTTGGATAATTATTCAAAAACAGTTAAAGCTTACCACAGTTCATTATAAGTATATATGGTGACTTATGGCACTTATCTACTTAATTAATTAAGAGACTCCCCATCCATCCTTTATCTTGTGCTACTTTAGAACTTGTAAAATGACCTTAACACTGTGTTCGAGTACTTTTTTTAATCGTAAAAAAAATAAAAATTTAAAAAATTAAAATGGTGTTTAATAAATAATTTACCTGTCGTCCCGGTTAAATCCATTAAAATCAGTGTAGTGGTTGTAGGTGTTGGATGTTATGACATTCTGGTACATTGTGCTCTGTACATAGAACAGATTAGGGTCAGTTCCCAGTGCAGCCATTTTATGTGTCCAGACTGTGGTTGTAAAACCATGGTGTGACAGTTCTGTGTTGACAGAAGTAAACACTTTCTTTGTGTCGTGGTATGTGTAGGTTACATTCAATATAACTGCATATCCTGGCCCAAACTCAAGCACACTGGAAAAGATCCCGTTGGTGTCGTAAATCATGTTGCTTGTTGAAGCGAAGTTCATTGAATGGTGCCCATTGACATTTGAGACGGCAAATGTGCTGACATTGTAGGCTTCCATGACATTCTCGAAGTAGCTTGTGTAGTTGTAGAATGAGAGTTGCCCACTGCTGTACATGTAGTTCAGTACTGCACCATAGTCAAAGGCAACCGGCATAACTGCCGAAGTTGTGCTCATAACAACACCATGTATCTCCTTTTCATTGTACACAGTCTGGGTGTGTGTTACTGTGGTCTCATCCTGGGATAAATTCTGCCAAACAGAATTGGGCAAGGTCTGGAGGTTTGTGAAGTTCATGCTGGTGAAAGACGATACCCTGATTGAGCCCTGTTTTGTCTTAATGAGTGAAGCTCCGCCGTAGAATATGTTCCGGTATGTATTGTAAAGGCTGTAGTTGTTCCCGTTTTCATTTACAAGCCCGTTTGTAGTTTGGGTAACATTCACTAGTTTTCCTTCGTGAAAGCCGTAACCAAGCTGCTTAGCGCCAAGGACATTGTTCTGAGTGTAGAGGAAGAGGTTACCAACGAAAAGGCCAATACCAGGACCTTCTGAGGCACCGCTTACCTGTAAAGGCACATTGTTGCCTTCGATCATTCCAAGCGCATCAGTAAGATTTACTACATTCCACTGGTGGTTCAACATGTACGGAGGATATACAGGCCTCCAAGAGAACAGATCTATGCCTCCTGAATTGATCCATGGAAATATGAACGAGTCTGCAAGCTTTGTGCCGTTTAATGACCAGGTGTAAGCTGCCCAGGCTGGATTCAGTGTGTACTGGAATTCATTGTCTATCACAATGGACTGCACATTGGCGGCCACTGTATCAGTGGGTATATTGACGTAATTAGTTCCCTTTCCCAACGAGATGACCTTTGATGGATATGTTGGTGGAGAGTGGCCTGCAGGGACCGGATAGAGCAACAATGTGTAATTATTGTACTGGATTCCCCGGAAATTCTGGTGAAGCCCCAAAGTTGTCCCAGATACCGAAATAGAATTCTTTCCGTCAAAGAAGCTCATAAAGAGGCTTATGTTCACATTCACAGCCCAGCTACCAGCCTCAGGATTAACCCCTAGCCATACTGTTGCTCCGTTGACATTGAAACTGTTGAAGTAGTCGTATGCGGTGCCTGCATCATATCCAGTAACATTGAGTATGGCAGTTTCCCATGTTCCGTTTGGTATGGAGACGTTCCCGAATGCTGTGATCGGTATAACAACTGGTGTTGTATCCGGCACTGCAGGAGGCTGAGACCCTTGTGGATTGGTAAAATTCGCAGGAGGGAACCTGCTAGGTAGAGTCGGATCACTTAGGGCATTTATAACATGTGACTGGGTCGTGCTTCCAATGGGAACCGCAGTCTGTGCATTGGCTCCAGTGCCTTGCGCAGAGCTGTTCAACAATAGCGTGCCTGATGTTGCCATAAAAATAACGGCCACGGCAATCACAGAAATTTTCGATATTTTCATTTTTTTGCTTCCTGTCACTATCAATAGATAGTGCGATACAATAACTCTCACGCATTTAAAATAGTAATGTTAAAGAATTGAAACATTGATACAATTTTTGTAATAAAATGGCACATTAAGGTACAATGGCCACTGGAGTACACATATCAATTAATATTCAAGCTTTTCTTTTGCTTTATAAATTCCCTTGTAGTTTTAATTAATTCAGACTCTATGTTCCTTTTTGTTTGAATTAAGGCATCTATTTTTTCCTGCAAATTGTGGAGTTCCTTTAGGTTTGTTCCAAAGTAAGAATCCGGGTAGTATTCTGACACTGGTTCCCTGGCCTTCAACTTGGTTCCGATGTAACGATAGGCATCTTTCCACTTTCCTTCCTCTCTGAACTTTTCATAAGCAGCCATTGTAGCGTATGTTGGATTTTTCATCAATGACTTCGCCTTGACACCATCTATCTTAATTCCTGCGAATAAGGGGAGAAGAGCTTTCAGGATCTTAATTGCCCTTAAGGTGAATGCCATAGTTTTATCCTTGGAAAGTTGAAATTCCCGATGGTAACCAGAACCTTTGTTAAATAGTACTGAAAAAGTAGTAAACAATGTTCCAGATGCTTCAGCGGCATATCCCTGAAGCATCTCCAAGAAATCTGGGTTCCTTTTGTTTGGCATAAGGGAGCTGCCAGTCGTGTATCCCTTTGGCAACTCCAGAAAGTTAAATTCATCAGAACTGTACATAATGAGATCCTGGGAAATTCTAGAAATTGCAAGCATAATTTTTGATATCAAAAAGGCAACTTCAACGTCATCGAGACCTCTGTAAAATGATCCATTCAATGGGTTTCCAAAGTTACCCTTGTATCCAAGAGACTTCCCAACCTGTGACATGTCTACCGTTACCGGTGAACCATACCCTGAACCATAACCTAGAGGTGAAGATATCGAAAGTTTACCATATAAAAGAAGGCAGTCTTCTGCAAGATCCGCGAATATTCCAGAGAGATAGTCGAAATAAGTCTTGAAAGAAACAGGCATTGCCTGTCTGTAGTGTGTGTAGCCAGCCATAAATCCTTCTGCATTTTCAAACCGTCTTTTGATTGTGCTGGAAATTTCTACCAGACTCTGGCCCAGAACGAGTAGCCTGTCAAGGTAGAAAGATCTGATGTCAAGGTGACTCTGGTCATTCCTTGACAGGAAAATTCTGAGGTCGCTGCCAAAGCTGGTTGCACTATTAATTTTAAAATCGACCAAGGAATGCACATCCTCAAAGCCCTTCACGCTTGTCGGAATGTTATCATATAGGTTAAGGAGTGCACTCAACAGTTCCTCAGATTCCTGTCTCGGGATGATGTTGTTTTTGGAGAGTTCTATATGATATGAGATGAGGCCAAGTATTTCATACCCGATCAGATATGAATCTGCCTTATTGTCCTCTGTTAGCATCAGGTCTTCCAGGTGCGGGTTATCGTCATCTGAAAGGCCTCCTCCCCAAATTCTCGCCATAACTATTCAATCCGGATCTCTGGCTGTTCTTTTATGTTGGATCTGGCTTTCCTTGTGAGGATTGTCTCATTACCGAAGACATAGATGTAGCCGGGAGATTTTGCCTGATCAAATGTCTGGCCTTTTCCATAGCTGGAGAGAGAAATGTCATACACTGCTGACTTGCTCTTTATACCCATTGGCGTTACACTCCCCTTGTACAGCTTGAGATTGACTGTTCCGCTGACGTATTCATTCAGGCTTTTCTCCATTGACAAGATATGGTCCATCACCGGATCAAACCATAGGCCCGAGTAAATATACTCAGAGAGCTGGTTGTCAATATAGGATTTGAGGTTGAGTTCCTTCTTGTTTAGGACTGCAGATTCAATGTACTTGTGTCCCTTGAGTATAGTTATTGCCGCGGGGCATTCGTAGAATTCATGGCTCTTAATTCCAACCACCCTGTTCTCTATCACCTCAATGGCTCCTATGCCATTTGAGCCTGCAATGGTGTTCAGTGAAATGATTATGTCACGGAGGGACAGAGAGATACCATTGAGTGCGACAGGAAGCCCCTGTTCGAAATCTATCCTGACAATGTCCGGGGTTTCCTTTGCATTTTCCGGATATGTAACCCAAAGGTAGGCATCTTGGGGTACCGGCTCAGAGATGTGCTCTATGGTAGAACCTTCCACTGACCTGCCCCAGAGATTTTCGTCAACTGAATATTTCCCTCCAAATGGAACCTCAATCCCATGGGTCTTGGCGTATTCAATTTCCTCATCACGGTCCATATTCATGTCCCTTACAGGTGCTATGACCCTCAGGGTCTCATCAAGTGCACGTATGGAAACTTCAAACCTTACCTGGTCATTTCCCTTGCCAGTGCTTCCATGAACTATGGTGTCACAATCCAGCAAGTGGGCGACCTCAACAGCCTCCTTTGCCATCAGTGGTCTTGCCAGGCTCGTTGAAAGCGGGTAAGAGCCCTCATAAAGAGCATCCCCTAAGATTCCAAGTGAAACGTAATCTTCAGCAAAAGTGCTGGTAACATCTTTTGTGATTGTCTCGACTGCACCTAGGCGCCTGGCCTTGTCAGCAATCTGTTTAAGATTGTTTTTCTCCTGTCCAACATCCAGAGTCAGTGTTGAAACTTCATACCCAAGCCTTTCCTGTAGCCACTTAATCATAACCGAAGTGTCTAAGCCACCTGAGTAAAGCAGAAGTGCCTTTTTCTCCATGCTTCGCCTTCAGGGCGGATTAGATTTAAAGAAAAGCCTCAATTTTTATGTTTTTAACATTAAATATGTTATTTTGAACATAGTAATGTTAATTTAACCATTAAGATTAACATTTTTGTGGCAAAAATGGGAAAGACCCCAAAAGATGTGGAAAAAGCTGTTCAGATTTACCTTATGGAAAATCCCGAGATATTCATGGCATTGGAGCAGAACTTGCTGAACATAAGCAAGCTCTCCAAGAACATCACTGAAGAAAACAGGCAATTGAACCCCATTTCAGTCAGAGCTGCCCTTATTAGGATGAGGGAGCGGAAAATAGGAGTCAGAACAAAAAACAAGGCTGACGAACTCTTAAGGAGAAGCAAAATTTCATTGCAGGACAAGATCAGTGTGATAAATGCAAAGAAACCGTTTCACCTGAAATATATTTCTGCCACCTTTCTAGAGGGCAGCGTGGTTTACATAGTGGATGAGATGGAACAGAAACTCCCGCAGGAGAATGAAGAAGTCAACGTGGACAGCCATGTCAGCATGATTCATATATACTCACCAAGTGAAATTGAATCCACGCCAGGCTTCATAATGAGAATAACACACAAACTTTATGCAAGGGGCATCAACATCCTACAGTTGATATCCTGCTCCAATGAGACTATATTGATACTCAAGAAGGAGTTCTGCCTCCCAGCTTACGAAATTCTCAGTGCAACTTAGAGAGGGCAAGGGTAAATTCCTATTTTTTTCAATGTCAAGAATCTGAAGGCAATGCCACTTCATATATCCATTGGACATCTCAATGTTTTATCTTTGCGTTTTAATGGAAAGTAATATTTCTTCCCGCACGATTTAACAAACGTTCTACATGATTAAAGTGGCCATTAACGGATACGGAACCATTGGGAAAAGAGTGGCGGACGCTGTTTCAAAGCAGAAAGACATGCAGATTGTCGGTGTCGTGAAGAGAACACCGGATTACTTATCAAGAATAGCTGCACAGAAACACAAACTTTACGTTTCTGATGATAGTGGCGTCAAACCTTTCGAAGATAGCGGAATCAGGATCCATGGAACTGTTAAGGATTTGCTCAATGGCTGCGATATAGTTGTTGATGCCACCCCAGAAGGGATGGGGGACCAGAACAAGGAGCTTTACAGGAAGCATAATGTCAAGGCGGTTTTCCAGGGCGGAGAAAAGGATACTGTGGCTGAGGCAAGCTTCAACGCCTATGCAAATTATGACGAGGCGAGAGGGAAGAGCTTTGTTAGAGTTGTTTCCTGCAACACTACAGCCCTTATGAGGAGCCTCTTTCCCATATACAGCGAACTCGGCATCAAGAAAGTCAATGCAACTCTTGTGAGAAGAGGCACGGATCCAAATGACCACAAAAAAGGACCAATGAATGCTATAGAGCCAAGCTTTTCATTCCCATCACATCATGCAATTGACGCAAAGACCATAATCAGGGACTTGAACATTGATTCCATGGCTTTGAAGGTTCCAACGACCTTAATGCACACGCATGTCGTTCTTGTGGACCTGGCAAAACAGGCAACTTCCAAAGAAGTTATTGAGCTATGGGAAAAATACAGGAGGATAAAGCTTTTCAATTCAAAAGATGGGTTCAAGTCCACCGCACAAATCATGGATTTTGCCAGAGAAATAGGCAGAGAAAGATCAGACCTGTTTGAGCTTGCCATTTGGAAAGACAGCGCACACGTCAATAATGGTACACTTTCCTACATTCAGGCGGTCCACCAGGAGAGCATTGTTGTACCTGAAAATGTGGATGCCATCAGGGCAATGACAGGCAATGTCCCTAAGGAAGATTCCATAAAAATAACCGATTCAACCCTTGGGATCGCCTGAATTATTTATTTCTCCTATAAATTTTAATTTGGCCATTGGGGGCTATAACCCGCCAAATATCTTTTTCTGCATGGACTTAGGCATGAATTTTGCCATTGTCATAAGGCGCCCGATGGATTTGGCGCCATTCTTATTCATGCGCCTGTGCAGTTCATGATGCTTCAAGAGCCATGGCTTAATCTCACTGTCCCAAGTGTTCTGGTAAAGTGAAAGGTTATCCTTTACAATTGCCCTTCCGGCGGATATTCCGCTCCAGAATGCCCCTTGTAGCCCCCCAGCTGTTGTGTTGAGGACTGCATTAACCATATCGCCGACATACAGGCGGTTCTCTTTCACCACTGTATCAAGCGGTGCACCAAGGGGTATCTGGTGGGCTATAGTGCTGACAAGTTTCCCATCAACTTCGGGGAATTGTTTGGTGAAGTCTGCAAGAACATCCTTGGGTTTTGCCGGTGATTTTGGGTAATAGCAGACGCCGATCTTCCTAGTATTGTCTGTATCTGCGAAATCCCAGAAATATCCTCCAGGCGCCTTGTCACTGAACCAGAGAATCATCTCATAATCGTCCCTCTTCGGAAGCTCCCTAACCTCCTCATAGGCCACAAGCACGTTGTCCCTTGACAATTTCTCCCCAAAGGTTGATTGCGGCCCTGCCGCCATGACGATCTGCTTCGCGGTAAGAGTTTCGCCGTCTGTGCTGACTTCATTGCCATCAACGGAGGTGACTCTGGTCTTCATCTGAATGTTAAGGTCGCCAGCGAAATCCCTTGAAAGATGCTTTTCGTATGTGGTGAAATCGTAAACCAGGCCAACAGGATGGCCATATTTCAGTGATATGCTCTTCCCTGTGTCGGTCCTGAACCAGATTGAGTTGATCATCGACCTTACGATGCTCGGATCGGTAGGCATGCCTATTCTCTTGACCCATTCCATGGAAACTGCCCCAGTTGAACGCACAGGCAAACCCACTTCTTCCTTCTTGTCCAGTATTAGGTATTTCTTTCCGCCCTGCTTGAGGGCGATACCGGCAGCGAGACCTCCGGTCCCAGCCCCTATAACTATTGCATCATAATCGTATGTCATCAGTCTGATCTGGGCTATGAATAATGCATTATTAAGGTTAGCCTGCCTGAATTGTTGTTTATATGCATTCTAAAAATGGATGTGGGGATGGTTAGCGAATAACCTCTATGAGAGTCAGCTTCACATCCTTCAGAAAATCCTTGATTGCAACATCAAATTCTTCTTCAGTCCCGCACCTAACATGATGCAGTCCAAAACTCTTGGCGAGAAGTCCGAAATCAGGGTTTGTGAATGAAATGTGCGATGGTTTGAACCCATTGTCTATCTGTTCTTTTTCAATGAGGCTATACTTGCCGTCATTGAATACAACGATTGCGAACTTGAGCCCCAGTCGCACTGCAGTTTCCAGTTCCTGGACATTCATCAGGAAGCCTCCATCGCCGCATACCGATACTACAGTATCTTCAGGGCATGCAATTTTTGCCGCAATGGCCCCAGGAAGTGAGCCACCCATGGAAGCAAAACCGTTGAATACAATTGTCTTGCCGGCCTTAGCAGGATGGTACCACCTTGAGACCCATACCTTATGCAGTCCCACGTCGGATATCAGAACCGTATTCTCCGGCAGCTCTTTTGTCAGTACCCTCATAACAGCCTTCGGCATCTTTTCAGCCTGGTCCTTAACCTCCGTCATTTCAGCAAGCCTTCTTTCCCTGATTTCGTCGTGGAGTGAAGTGTCAGATCTCCTTTTGACATGTTCTGCAAGCTCCTTGACAGAATGTATTATGGATCCCGTCAGATCGAGGGTTACTGGAAAGTGCTCGTCAAGTTCTGCCTTGCAACTGTGGATGTTTATGATATTTCTTGCCCTATCCCTGTTCCAGGTTATTGGGTCGTATTCAACTAGATCGAACCCGACTGCAATCACAAGATCTGAAGAGTGGAGCGGCCGCATTCCCGGCGGATAAGGCTTTCCACCCACGATGAAAAGATTCCTCGGGTGATCGAATGGGACTATCCCCTTGGCCATGAATGTGCTCACAATAGGGATGTTAGTTTTGTCAACAAATGCCTTAAGCTCATCCCACGCCCTTGACCTTATCACCCCATTGCCTGCCAGTATTATGGGGTTCTTTGCCTTGTTTATAGCCACTGCAGCCTCCTCTATGAGGGGCTTTAAAACCAGTGGCTCAGACTCTTCTGGAATTGCCATCATTTGGAGAGCTTCAACTTCTGATGCGGCAACATCTTGAGGAAGCTGGATGTGTGATGCCCCGGGAGTTTCCCTCATGGATGTTGCAAAGGATTTCCTGATAATCTCAGGGATAGTCTCCGGCAGGATCACTGGCTGGTTGTATTTCGTGATTCCTGAGAAAAGTTTCAGTGTGTCAACGTTCTGGTGTGATTCCTTGTGGAGCTTATTTCTTGCAGTCTGGCCGGTAAGGGCGACTATGGGGACCTTGTCCAGGTGAGCGTTTGCCACCCCAGTAATAAGGTTAGATGCACCAGGCCCAAGAGTGGAAAGGCAGACACCGGGTTTCCCAGTAAGGCGCCCATATACGTCAGCCATAAATGCGGCACCTTGCTCGTGCCTTGTGGTTATAAATTCAATCCTTGATCGTGTCAGTGAATCCAGGAGGTCGATATTTTCCTCTCCGGGAAGCCCAAAAATATATTTCACACCCTCATTTTCAAGGGCTTTTACAAAAAGGTCGCTTGCTTTCAACTAAATCTTTTTAATATTAAAGCAAACCATATTAGCATAATGGTTTGGGAAACAAGTGGGAGGATTTAGATTTCCTTTCTCATGAGGTAGGAGCTCCTGCCCAGTTGTGCCACCGTGACAAAACCTCTGTTTCTGTACATGGAAACTAAGCCGAACCAAGTGTTTAGTGCCCGGAAATCCCGCACTGGAAAAGCCTCAACGATACCGCCTCCGGAAGCCTCGATCCTCTTGAGGATCTCGTCAAGCGCAAACTTGGATATTCCCTTTCTCCGGTACTCCTTGTCCACAAAGAAACAGGTGATCCTCCAGAGTTTCTTCCTTGCCCCATGGAGATTCAGAGCCTTGTAGTTCCTGCCATTGCCGGGTCGGGGCAGCTCATCGCTTGTGCCGTACTGTGCCGATGCAATTGCCTTTCCATTGTGGTAAATAAGCACGCTTCTGTTCCTTCCGGACAATACCAGGCCATGTATGTCAGTATGGTTCCTACCGATTCTCTCTTCCTGTGTCTTTCCTGGAGTACCACCTGTCCTGTGGTAGTACATGCACCAGCATCCACCCTGCACTCCGCCATACTTCAGAAACAGTTCTTCAAAATCATTCCAGGTGTTGATGTCGAGGTCCTTTGCTTCCAGTTCCAACCTATCCACTCCTTATTACCGTTTAAAAGGAATATATTGGGTTGCTGCTTTTAATCTATCCCAATGCTGTTGATGACTCCACCCGAACTGGCATCAAGGACAAGCACAATGTTCTTCCCTTTGTGCTGGTACCTGGCAAACCATATTGGGGCATGAAGAAGTTCAGGTTCCCCTGTGTCAGCCTCGGTATTCATGCTCCTTATCATGTGGTGCTGGGCATGGGCCTTTGCTGACTGGATCTGGCTTACATTTGTCTTTGCCTCATACTCTGATGAGTCTTCCCCAACATCTCCATTCAGGATCTTGATGCCTTTTGGAATCTTGGACGTGTCAAAATCCACCCTCTTTGAAAGGTCAAATGCATAATCCCTCGGCTGGTACTGTGTTAATGCCTTGACTCCCACCACGGGATAATTGTAGTTATCGTTAAGCTGGTATGCCCTGATGGTACCGCCTCCGCCCATTCCTCCCATCATCATGCCGCCCATCATGGTCCCTTCAACGAGGCCAATGCCCATTCCTCCACGGCCCATGCCTCTACCGCCCATTGCGCCACCAGCAAGTCCCATTATTGCAGCAGTTGCTGCAATAGTTCCAACTTCTGCTGCAGCGTCCACCGCGGTATAGTTGGTTCTTGCAGATACTGGAACAACCCAGTATGGAATGTAACTTATGTTAAGCTCCTCCAAAGTCGACTGTTCCTGCAGATGCCTGTGCAGAAGCCCACGATCCATTTTGTCCTTTAGGTCTGCAACTGCCTGGTCTTTGGTGGCCAGTGCAATTGGCAACATTGTATGCTTGGATATACTCTTCCATCCTGCATTTTCAAGTGAAATGCTTGAGCCGCAGTATTCGCAGGTTATAACCATTTCCCCGAACTGGGGCTTGATTGGTGCGCCACAGCCAGGGCATTTCAGCTCTGTTACACCGGATCCCGCCAGAACTTTGCCAGAGTCAGCCTGAGGCTGCTTCTGGTTAGGCTGGCTTGTTGCATTGACTTCCTGTTTAGCACCGCATTTTGGACAGAATATTGCATCGTCCGGTATGTTTGAACCACATTTTTCACAGAACATCTTATCACATCTTGTTTCCGCAGTTTGGGCAGAATTTTACTCCTTGTTCAACGTCATTTCCGCATTTCGAGCACTTGGTTGTCTGGGGCTGCTTGGTCACCATGGAATTGCCGCAGTTTGGGCAGAATTTTGTGCCTGAAGGAACTTCTGTTCCGCAATTGGGGCACTTTGCCATGCTGGTCTGCTGTTGCTGCATGTTGAAGCCGCAATTTGGGCAGAAATTACTGTTCTGTGGCACAAGAGTGCCACATTTGGGGCAGTTTCGGCCCTGCTGTTGCTGCATGCCAGTAAGCTGGTTTGAGAAAGCGTATCCCATGCCTGCCCCCGCGCCTAGGCCAACGCCTAATCCAGCACCTACGCCTGCTACGCCTGATGGATTCTTGGATGCATCCACCATGGCCTGTCCTGCCTGGTACTGGATATAATTTACACCCAGAACAGACATCTCAGAACGAGTATCCACAGCTTTCTGGACCTCTTCTGGAAGAGAAATGTTGAGCTGCTGTATCTTGTTGATCTCTACACCGAACTGCCTGAAATGGTCCTGAGATGTTGTGATGACTACCTGCTCGATAGTCGTCAGGTTTGCAGGGAGGTCAGTTACTTTCAGCCCCTGTTCCTTCATCTTGCCAAGGGCGTTGTAAACCAGTATTACAATCTGTTCCCTGAGCCTCTGCTCGACATCATCTGAAGTTTCTGCACTGAAGGTCCCGATAAACTGGCTCACGAACACATTGACATCTGAAATTTTCCATCTATATTCCCCAAAGACCCTGAGATTCACAACACCAAATGTGGGATCGGTGAACTGGTATGGCTCCTGGCTCCCGAACTTTCCATCAAGGTACCTTCTCTGCAGGTAGTAAACCTCTGCCTGCTGCTGCACTCCAGACAGGGCTTTGACCAGTGGCCCTACAATTGGCGCATTGATATCTGTAAGGGCATACCTGCCAGGCTGTTCAAAGGCCGCAAGTATTTTTCCATCCCTCATGAATATGGCAGACTCGTCTTCCCTCACGACTATGTTGTCGTTGAGGCGGATGAGCCTGGGCACTTTCCACATGGAGTTTCCTTCCTTATATTGGGTTTCCCATGTTACTGTTGTAGAGCCAAACAAGCTACCTCCTGAAGCCGGTATTCCTGATGATTTCTTCCCAAACATTAATTGCCGCCCCCATTCTGCAGAAGAATATTCTGCACTTTTTCCAGCCTTTCCTGCCACGAAGCCTTTGCAAGGTCAATTTCTGAATTGAGTTTTGCAAGGCTTGACGCAATTTGCGCATGATCACTTGAAAAGCTTGAATTCTTTATATTCTGGCAGATCTCGAGGAATTTCAGATCACTTTCATATAGTGCGTTGAGGGTCCCCTCATCAACACTTATGGCAGGCGATATCCCGGAATAGCCCTGAGCCGCATGCAGGATATCTCCTTGAAGTTCCTGTGCCTTCGATATAACCGCTGCAATTTGGGTTAGCTGGTCAAAAACACCACTATTTACCAGGTTAACCCTCTGGTCCTGCAGGTTTTTGAGTGTTTGCTGGAGAATGTCCGACAGTTGCCTTCTCAGCAGTTCGTCTGCTTCCCTCAGGTCCTCCAGTTTCCTGTAACCCTTAAACAGGGGTACCATAAGCTGAATCTTCTTCAACAGCCCCCTGCTTCGCTCCACTTCCTGACGAATGTCAGGGTTACCTGGTTCCATATGACTTCATGCATTCCTCTATTAATGAATATTTTCTTGAATCCCGGACCCATTAAGTGGGTGAATGAAGCATAATTTCCGGGAATGCAAAAGGTCAGCAATAGACGAGATTGCGAATTTCAACCTTAATCTTTTGACGTATGACCCAAAAAATCATTAATCTGGTCTTCTCAGTCTGCTTTGACAGCCAATATCTGCACATAAAATTTTAATAATTTTCCCACAAGATGTTGTTTTTTAGCTTAACAATAAGGTACAGTTTTATTATAATTTCAGTGACTGATTAAAGCATGTCAAAGGTACTGGATCATAAAGTCGCAATCATTACTGGTGCTGGATCCGGCATTGGAGAGGAAATGGCCAAGCTTTTCAGTTCAGAAGGTGCAACAATTGTTGTTGTTGATATGGTCCCGGAAAGGGTTGACAAGACAGTTTCGGCAATAAGGTCAAAGCATGGCACTGTCTACGGAATGGCCCTTGATCTGACGAAAAAAGAGGATATCAAGAAGCTTGTGGACGACTCTGTCAAGATATTCGACCACATAGACATTCTCTGCAACAATGCAGGCATAATGGATGGATTCTATTCCCTGGAAGAAACAGAGGAAGACTGGTGGGACAGAGTGATGAACATCAATCTGAAAGCCCCATATCTCACCACCAAGATGGCAATACCACACATGATGCATAATGGAGGCGGAACCATACTCAACACAGCTTCAATCGCAGGGATTCATGGCGGCAGGGCTGGCCTTGCATATACGGTATCGAAGCATGGGCTCATTGGATTCACCAAGCATGTTGCTGCATACTACGGGGAAAAGGGGATACGCTGCAACGCTATGGCGCTCGGGGCTGTAAACACACAGATTGGTTACGGATCAAGCAAGCCCAGCACACTGGGCCTGAAAGTCCTTGAGAAGACTGCAGCCAGCATGGGAAGGCCTGCTGAACCGCTTGAAATAGCCAAGGCTGCACTCTTCCTTGTATCCAGGGATTCAAGCTACGTGAACGGTGCAGTGCTGGTCGCGGACAATGGCTGGACAGTTTACTGATAAAAGTTCGGCTATTGCTTTCAATGTGCAGGCACCCCGTAGAGCGTGATTTGCAGCATAACCAGCTTTATATGTATTATGCAAAAGCCCGAAAACGCTTAATTTGCAGTATACTCGTTAATTGCCGAAGTCGACTTAAGCAAATTATAAATATCACAGTTGGCTCTTTGATTTGATGCCAGAAGTGCACATAAAGAAGGATGTATTTGAACAGCTCAGGGGAGAGGGAATAACCACTGCAGACCAGGTTAACGAGATCCTGATGAATTACATCAGCTCTAGAAACATGCCACACAGGTTTGCTGGAGACGAAGTCCACCTGAACCAGTACCATGAGCATGGGAACGCAGACTGAACTGTCCACCTATATTTTAAGATGAGTGGGGCTTCCCATGTTTTTGCATTTTTATCCAAGGCGGCAAAATGTTTGCAGTAGCCTTTAAACCCTTGATCATCTAACCAGTCTTGTTAACATTGAACCGGGCTTCCCTGAGCAGGATCATAGCAATTCTAAGCACATACGTTCCCTCTGGGATTGCCTACGGTACTCTCGCCACTGCAGTGCATATCCCCTGGTATTATACTATTGCACTTTCCGTGGCAGTATATTCAGGCGCTGTCCAGTCTGCATTTGTTGGCCTTTGGACCATAGGATTCGAGCCAGTTACGTTGATAGTAACCGCCTTCCTGCTAAACCTCAGACATACATTCTATGGCCCCCATCTTGATGAGAACTACCCTGGTATGTCTTCCACTGACATGTACTCTATTGCGCCGTTCCTCACCGACGAACTCTATGCGCTATCGGTGAGCGACCCTCCCATGGAAGTCCCGGAAGTGAAAAAATTAGGGTATTTCGCTTATGCCTGCTGGTTCATGAGTTCAACATTTGGTGTTGCTTTTGCCGGAGGTTTGCCATCCTTCCTATATCCAATATTATTTCTTGCCCTCCCCGCGCTATTCCTCGGGCTTATGGTCCCCAGGGTGAAGGGCAGAAGCACAATGGCATCTGCAACTGTTTCCATTGCAATTGCCATTTTCCTTAAAGCATACAGCTTTCCAGAATATTCCATACTCATTTCCATTGTGGGCGGGATACTTGCAGGCATGCTCACCCTTAAAGCAGGAGGTGGCAAATGAGTTACATCCTAATCCTCACAGTGGCATTACTCAGTGCCCTGAGCCTCCTTCAGAGGCTGGTTCCGTGGGCAGTTTACAAGAACCACAGGGGAGAGGCCCTTCTCACGCACCTGTTTGACTATGTTGCAATATCCGCCTTTGGATCCCTGATGATAGAAAACATACAGTCGCTCACAGCAGTTTCTATTATCCCTCTAGCCCCAGCCCTTCTGGTAGCATACAAAAGCAGAAATGCGGGGGCAACTGTACTGGTTGCCATGCTTGCTGCATTTGTCCTCAGTGTGATAGGTTTTTAGCCAACGGGTTTATAACTTTGCAATCAGAACTCATTGAAAAGCCCATCCATCTCATCCCTAAGGTTCTTTAGTGCCTCTTTTGAGTAAGGGTTGTGCCTGATAGTGTCAAGAAGTACTTCCCTGGATTCAGCCATTGAAATGGACGACAAGTCTAGTAGTTTCCTGTGTGAAGTACATGTGACATTGCGTGTTGTTCCAGAAGAAGTCCTGCTCGAGAGAATTGACAGGATATAAGGCCTCACGAGTAATTCCACCATGAGCCTGTCATGCTCGTCTGCAGTAAGTGACGTGATGGCAAAACCTGGAAAGAGAAATTCGATGGATTTCAGTGATTGTGGTTGGCTAATGTCATTGATGAATAAGATGTTCCGGAACTCGGGGTTGCCTATGCTGCTTGGTCCGAACAAGGGATGAATGCTCACCACCCTGTTTGAGTATTTCTTCATGGGAGTCTTGACAGAACTTATCTCCACCAGCATTGGGTGCTCATTCCTGGAAATATATTCCATTATGCCATTGAGTGGAATTGCAAGAAAGCAGGCTTCATAATCCTTCAGAAGCCCTGGAATTTCATCATCCCTGTCGATTCCCGTAACTTCATGGCCATTCCCTCTCAGGAAGGCAACCAGTGTCGACCCAAAATTTCCGGAGCTCCCGATAACAAGTATTCTCAAGCCTGCTTCACCAGTATTCTCAACGCCCTGGGAGATTTGAGGCAGGCCATATTAATCCTAATGTTTCCTTTTGAGCTGACCAGTATGCCACAAGGTTCATCTATATCGAGCCCGACAACCATATCTGGCTCAGGAAGCTCCTCACGAACTACATGGCCACCATTTGCCTGTATTCCCAGCTCCAGCGGGCCGGGCAAGGGGAGTTTTGAATATACTTCAACGCCTGGAGCTGAAATCAGCAACCCCGACAGGAGTTGCAACTGTTCATGTTCACCGGAAAGGGTCAGATTCTCCTGAACTAACCCGGGCTTTTTGCCAGTCTGAACTTGCTCGTTAGTTATTGTAAATTCAAAAAGGGATGAAATTATGGCCTTCGATAGACTATCTATATCTGGAAGCGAATCCAGGATTTCTCTCTCCCTTTCCCTTATTCTTATTGGAATTGAGTTGGCTTCCTTGATCTGGCCTATTTCCCTTGCAAGTTCCGCCCTTTCCCTGAATAAGGCGATGAGGTTCCTAGTGTTCCTCTCAAGGCGTTTTCTCAATTTATCCAACTGAGGTGCTGTTTCAAAGGATAAAAAGTAGATCACCATCCTCTTTTGGCATGACACTCATTAGCACTCTCTACATAATAATACTTTTCATTGGCTCGCTCTTCACGGGAGTCAAAATTCCGGCTTCAAAGATTCAGGGAAAATACAGTAAAGTAGCGGCTTAAAATTGGATTCTGCCCCTTATCCAGTTAGCATTAATGTTTATTAAGCTTTTTAAAATATTAAGATATGAAGCCCCTGTTTAAAGGTTTAATTATCACTCTCATCACTGTCGCAGTTGTTATTCCGGCGGGTTACTATGCGGTTGAAAGTTTTCAACAGGTTAATGTTGCAATGTCTCAGCTAGTACCTGGAAATTCTACCCTTGTTGTTGCCGGCACCTATAATACCACGCCTGGATACATTTACAACTCATCAAGTGCAAACGGTGTTGTGCTTGGTGTAAGTCTTTCAGCCTTCAGCCAGCAGATAGCTATTGCATCAAACACGAGCGGAGGGGTTCATCCCACCATTGAGCCCTCGCTTTACGTCGCCTATAGAGGATATAATGTCTATCAGGTCAGAAACGTGTCATTGGATGGGCTGATTCCACAGAACATAACAGGTCTGATCGCCAAATACAACCTGACGCTGGATGTCACCAAGTATGTCCAGAACAACACAATCTACGTTGCAGATTTTTCCAACGTTGTTACTCTTGGATCATATAATTCAGTAATCACTTCCATCAACGCATTCCTAGACAAGGACTGGTTCACACAACTCTCATCCACATATTTCAACAGCACGGCCAATATTTCAATTTACTATAATTCAGCCAGCTTGCCTATCAGACAGGCGATTGTAAACGTTTTTGACGAGAGGACCACATTCAGCCTTGAATTCAACAGCACGGAGCTCACAACAAATGTAACTCGTGGCATAAGTGCACTTAATGCACTTTCCACGAACTATACCTATTTCTACCTCAACCCAACCCAGGGAAATTGGGTTAACGGTACCATGGAAGTCGGAATAGAAAACTACTATCTGCTCCAATACCTTATAGATGATTTGGCATCTTACAATCTGACCCAGATAATCTCGGGGCAGTTATCATGAATGCGGGAATGACAAAATTTGCGGCTTCGACATCATATTATTTCAGGAATTACTACAGGTCACGCAGCTTTTACCTCATGCTGGCAATGTCCCTGTTAGTCTCGGGCCTCATGATGTTCTTTACCCTCAGGTATGTTAACAGCCTAACCGGATTCCTGCCTAATCTGAACCTTACATCACTCAGTATGCCAACAAAGGAATCGGTCTTCGGGTTTCTGTGGTCGTATGTTCTACTTTACCTCCCGGTGTTTTCCTCAGTATTCTTTGGTTCGTCAGCAATATCCAGCGAGATAGAGAACAGAACTGCATTCCATATTTTCGCTCTGCCAATCAGCAGGAGTAGCCTTCTGATTTCAAAGTATCTTGCTGCTGTTATGGTTACAGTTGTAATCAGCATGATATATATCTTAATGCAGGCGGCGACTTTCATCTATGTGTTCCAGATTCCTCTGATTTCAGGATTTTTCTACTCAGTCGCACTTCTCATAATCTTTATCTTTTCAATGACAGCCTTCACTTTTATGCTAAGCAGCATTTTCAATAAAAACACTTACGCCTACATTTCCGTGTTCCTCATCTATTTCCTCATATTCACCGCTTACCAGTTCATAGCAGAACTTCTTTACAAAACCACGCCATTTTACCTCCTTGACAATGCGGCAGGTATTATTGAGAAAGTTTACGTAAATATTTCACTGTCCCCCTTCAATTTCAATTTTTCACTTAATCCTGTTGGCTTTGGCGAGATCGCCCAGTCTGTTCTTGTGATGGCCATATATGCCATTGTGTCCATGGCAGTATCACTAATCATATTTGAAAGAAAAGAGGTGAGGTAAATGCCTTCAATCTGCTTGAACGGCATAACAAAAAGGTTTGGCAGTGTGACTGCCCTGGATGCAGTTTCGTTCACCATTGACGGGCCAGGATGCGTAGGCATCCTTGGGCCAAACGGGGCAGGGAAAACAACCATGCTCAAGATCCTGACCAATATTGTGAAACCGTCCAAGGGCATAGCCACACTGGATGGAATATCAGTATCCGAATATCCTGAGAGGGCTCTTGCAAGGGTCGGGGCCCTGGTTGAACAGCCTGAGTTCTACCCATACCTCACAGCCCGGGAAATCCTCAGCTTTGTGGTTAAGATCAAGATGGTGAAGGACGAGAAGGAAGAGATAAGGCGGGTGAGCGAGCTTACCTCCATTGGTGGATATCTGGACAGGAAAGCTGGAGAGCTTTCCCGGGGGATGAAACAGAGACTTGGGCTGGCGGTTGCGCTGGTAGGCGACCCCGACATTATCATACTTGATGAGCCCACATTTGGGCTTGATCCAAGCGGAATGAAGAGAATTAGAGACATCATAAAGGAGATAAATGCCCGCAAAAACAAGATAATCATACTTAGCACGCACCTCATCTATGAAGCACAGGAGGTATGCGACAGGATTATAATCGTAAATAAGGGTAAAATTGGATATGACCTGAATAACCACACCTCTGACCATGTCAAGATAGAACTTGAGTCAACTGGAGGTGCAGTGGATTTCCCCAAGCAAATAGCAAACCAGTGGAAGGCAGACGGCAATGTAATTTACCTTCAGAAGGCCGAAGGGGCGAAGAACTCAGAGATCATAGATTACTGCAGGAAGAATGGCCTGGAAGTGAAATGGGTCACTCCGTACAACGACATTGAAAGCATTTATGTTTCACTAACAAAATAATTCACCAAACTGTTATTTTTCAGCACAAATCCTAAGGTTTTTATCATATACAACTGCAACAATTTTAACTATGATTACCGGCTATGCCATAGAAACCGAAAAATTTGCAGGACATTTCTATGGTTGATCTATCAGATGAAACAAAAGGTTTGGGGAAAATCTTCGCGGTGTTTGGGCCCCTGGCTTTTGGCCTCCGGTACCTCAGGGAGCGGAAATGGGTTCTGGCCATAGTCATAGTTTCTTCTGTAATCGCCACCTTATTCAGGCTTCTAGTCCCAATCTTCATTGGAGATGCAGTCACATCGGTGGAGAAAGTCCAGTTTTCCAATGTAGAATATTACTCAATCCTCATATTTGTTGTTTCAAGCGTATCCGGCGGTGTGCAGTTCATAGTGAACTATGGCTCCCAATACATAAGCCAGACATATGCCTACAATCTCAGGAAGGATGTATTTTCACACCTCGTGAGGAAACAGTTCGGTTTTTTTGAAGAGCAGACTTCCGGGGATCTTCTCTCGAGGTCGACCATGGATATTGAGGCCTCCCGGAACTTCATTCTCAACACCGCTTCACAGCTCATACCAACCCTTTTCCTCATAATTTTCGCATTCGTTTTCCTCTTTACTATTAACCCCTACTTTGCGGGCATATTCACAATTGCAGTGCCTATCCTCATATTTATAGGCATAATTTTCCAGAGGAAGCAGAGAACACACTGGAGAAGGATAAGAACCTATTATGGCCAGATGAACGAGCAGCTCCAGGAAAATATCGTTGGAAACCGTGTTGTCAGGGGCTTCTCAGCAGAGGAACAGGAGAGGAAGAAATTCTCTGGAACAACCGGCAGCTATTACGACGAATACATAATAGTCGCAAAACTAAGGGGAAAATACAACAACCTCATGCCTCTGGTTGTCAGTGCAGCGGCAACAGGCATTCTGCTCTACGGAGGCTATACTGACGTAATAAGTGCAAGCGTTGTTGGCCCACTTGTGTCTGCAGTGAATATCTTCAACCTTATCAGTTTCCCGGTGAGCTTTCTTGGGAGGCTTATCGTCTTCTCAGAAAATGCCAGGGCAGGCATATCGAGAATACAGACAGTGCTTGATCCTGTACAGGATGAGAACCTGGAATCAGGCGACCAGCAGAGATTGCGTGGCAACTTGAAGTTCCATGATGTGGACTTCAAGAGAGGGGACACAGAAATACTGAAGAATATCTCCTTTGAGGTAAAGGCTGGTGAATTTGTGGGCCTTACAGGCAGGACAGCAGCTGGAAAAAGCACTTTGGTGAACCTGATTCCCAGATTTTATGATGCAGACTCTGGAACCATCACAATAGGGGCTACTGACATCAGAAAGGTTTCACTCGCAATGCTTAGGAGGAGCGTGGCGTTTGTCCCCCAGGAAATAAACCTGATTTCAGGAACCATAAAGGAGAATATCTCCTTCGGGTCTTCCAACGACGGTTTGGAAACCATAAGATGGGCAGCTGGAATTGCAAGAATCTCAGATTTTATCGAATCACTCCCGAACTCGTATGAAACCATGGTTGGAGAAAGGGGAATTACACTTTCCGGCGGCCAGAGGCAGAGAGTGGCCATTGCCAGGGCCCTGCTCACCAGACCCGAAATACTGATACTTGATGATGCAACTTCCAGCGTTGACCCTGAAACTGAACTTGAGATACTCCGGGAGATAAGGAAGGACCTCTCTGGCACAACGGTGATAACTGTGACCCATCGGGAATCGGCATTAAGATTCTCTGACAGGGTTTTCAGCCTCAATGACGGAGTGTTAACCGAAGGAGAGTTCAGGGAAAAGGAACCGGTTGCATCTGGAGACTTTCTTAAAGGAGAGAACATGGAGGAGCCTTAATGGCATATGAGTACGAGGAACAGGAAGAGAAATTCATCCCCATGCAGAAGGGTTCCAAAGCCTTCAGAAGGCTTGTGAAAGATATTTTTTCCATGAAGCGGGATTCCACAATCCTAGTCATAGCAGTCCTCACCACTGCGATTGCGGCCACCCTTTATCCCCTGGCACTGGCATTTGCCATAAACAGCGTAATCGCGGGCAATCTGGCAAATCTGTATTTTTATGCGGCCATTTTCTTCATGCTCTACATCGTGCAGTTCTTTTCTAACAGGGAAAGGACCATAAGCTCAACCATACTAGCCCAATCAGTAATTAAAAGCCTCAGGGAAAGGGCTTTTGAAAACCTGCAGTACGTACCAGTTACGTTCTTCGGCAGGGTCAAGACCGGCTACCTCATAAGCAGAATAACAAATGATGGGGAGACACTCAGTGAATTCCTCACTTTCCAGTTACCTCAGGTTATATCCGGAATAGCAACCGTGATTGTTTCCATTTCAATAATGTTCCATTATGATTTCAACCTCACCCTGTACGCACTCATTGTGATTCCCGTACTGATGGGTTTTACCATTTCCCTTCAGAGCAAGGTAAGGAGGAACTACCTCCGGACAAGAAGGGCAATTGCAGCTATCACGGGCAATCTAAGCGAGAATATAAACGCCATCAGGACCATCAAATCCTTCAATGTGGAAGAGAAGATGGAACAGCGTTTTGACGGCCTCAATACAACAAATTTCAAGGCAAATATGAAAGCCACACTTCTTGCTTCCTTCTATGGTTCCATAATCAGGATCATCGAGGCAGTTGGAATTGCCATTGTACTGATTGCGGGTGCATTCCAACTCAAGGCCGGAGTCACAAGCGTTGGCATTCTGGTTGCATTTGTATTTTATGTTCAGGAATTCTTTGAGCCCGTAGTCCAGCTTTCCCAGCTTTACAATTCGTACCAGTCATCCATGGTCGGCGTTGCAAGGATTTATGGCATCATAGATTTCCCAAAGCAATCTGCAACCGAGAACGCGGAGTCCTCCGCAAAATTCCACGACCGCATAGAGTTTCGTGACGTCTCTTTCTCATACGGAGAAGATGATGCCCTAAGCGGAATAAACATCACAATCAGGAAAGGTGAGAAAATTGGGATTGTTGGCCACACTGGTGCAGGCAAAACAACTCTTTCCAACCTCATAATGAAATTCTATTCACCTACTGATGGAGAGATACTTCTTGACGGAAAGAGCCTTAGCCAGGTGAATACCGGAGAATATAGGAAACTCATAGCTCCAGTGCTGCAGGAACCTTTCATGTTCAAGGGAAGCGTTTACGACAATGTTCTTTTTTCCAACCCGGGCGCCACCAGGGAACAGATAGATGCACTTGTGGGAAGGTTCTCCCTTGGAGAAATTTTCCGCAACCTTCCGGAGGGGCTCAGGACAAACATCGGCGAAATGGGAAGGAACCTGTCTGAAGGCCAGAGGCAGGCCATTTCAATATTGAGGGCATTCATAAGGGATCCGGAAATCCTCATACTGGACGAACCAACTTCCCAGATCGACCCATATTCTGAAAAACTCATCATAGAATCCCTTTCTGATTTCCTCAAGGACAAGACACTCGTCCTAATCACGCACAGATTCTCTATGGCCGCCCTTGTGGATAAGATAATTGTGCTCAACGAGGGTACTGTTGTTGAGGAAGGTGAATTCCAGGATCTCCTTAATTCTGATGGGGTGTTCCACCACCTTTACACAATCCAGTACGGGAACTCTGGGGATAGTTGAGTTTAGTCGTTGGGCTTATATCCCGCACATTTATGGATAAACATGGACCTGCTTTCTGCAAAACTGAGGATTGCTTCATTGCTTGGGGGAATAGCAATAGCACTGGTTGCTGCGGCAATCATTATTTCTGTGGTCCAGTACTCCTTCGGAACGGGATTCTCCCTCTATATGCTTTCACTGATCCTGCTGTTCATTCTTGCCATAGACATATTGCAATGGCTTTTCTCTCCATACCTGATAGGAATCGCTTACAGGCTTACGCCGATTCCTGAAAACGATCCGAATTACTCTTGGCTCATAGACATGGTCAGGGGAATTGCACAGCAGAGTGGAATAAGGGCACCAAAGGCCTACATAGCAGAGGTTGGTTTCCCCAACGCCTTTGCATACTCTTCGCCAGTTGCTGGAAAAAGGGTCGCTATTACTAGGCCGATGTTCAGCATTTTAAACAGGGCAGAACTTGAGGCAGTGCTTGCACATGAACTTGGCCACCTGAAGCACCGGGATGTGGAGCTGCTCTTCGCAATAGGCCTGATACCGTCGCTCATATTCTACGTTGCCTATGGGCTTATCTTCTCCAGCAACAACAGGCAGCAGTCAGGTTATGCTTTCATCATCGCCCTGGCCCTCATGGTCATCAGCTTTGTTTTCAACCTCGTAATACTTGGAATTAACAGGATGAGGGAAACCTATGCGGATATAAACGCAACAAAGTATGCCAGCGGAGGGGCAGCCAACCTGCAAACTGCACTTGCCAAAATCGTCTCCTACAGCGGGACAAGGTTTCGGAGGAAAAAGACAGAGGCAACAAACAACATTACAAGCATGCTCCTTTTTTCCGACCTGAACAGCGAAGCGGACGGAGGAGTCAACGCATTGCTCGAAAAATGGAGAGGAATGAAGGTTTCATTTCTGCACTCAATTTTCAGCTCACACCCTCACCCTGCCAAGAGAATCCAGTTGCTTGAAAATATTAGGAAAGGCTTAAATTGACCGTTGCCTGATAAGAAACCTGCAGACATCGCTGCCGTTTACCTGCCTGTGGGTGGTGTTTACATCCATCTGCAGCACAGATGAGAAAAGCTGGGATTCAAGGGAACAAGCAATGCCGAACTTCCTGGACACCTGAAAGATTGGGCAGTTGTACTCAAGCAATTCATAACTGCCTTTGCCTGTTTCCTTGATCTCAGGGTAATAATCCTCCTCCTCCCTGATTTTTGCCAGTTCCTTTACCTTCTCCTCCCTTGGATAACGGGAAAGCCTTTTCTCATACTCCAGCCGAACTGCACCATACCTTTCATTGAGGAATCTTGCAACAAGATCCCTGTTTCCACTCTTCTCGAGAAATTCGAGAAGCCCCTCTAACAATTCCCCGGTGGAGTTGGCTATCCCCTCCCTTGAAGTTTCAGTTGCCGCGAACACGAAGTACGGCCTTCCAACGTCAGATTTAACTAGAAATCGTTCAACCAGGCCCTTGCCCTCAAGCTTCTGTATATGGTTTAGGATAGCCATCTTGGAAATGCCTATTTCTTCAGAAAGTTCCTTGAGGCTCAATTTTCCATTCTTCTTCAGTGCAAGCATGATGCGTGTTTCTGATGGGTAACGGTCCATGAATGGCCAATATTTCAAAGAATATAAGTTTTGCAATATTCACGTTTACAAAGTTTATAAATTATTTTCTTTATAAAATGGGACAGGCTAAGCAAATGTTAGAATTGACATACAGAGTTAAACGTTTGAAGGCACAGTTTGATCTTGACCCCATTTTCGATGGAAGGGCCGTTGGCAGAAGGAGCGAACCTTAATGGAACAGTACGCAAGGCTCAACTTGGCACGGTTTCTCAGTCTGGTTTCGCTTGTCCCAATCGAAATATATGTATCGTTCCAGATGGCAGACAACAGGAATTTCTATGGATACCTCGGGCTGTCGCTTGTTTTGCCACTCTTTGTGGAACTCTTGATGCAGTCAAAAATTTCACATCTGATTGATTCGAATTCCAGGAGGAAGGTCCTGATGATCAACGAGGCATGCAATTCTGCCTTCCTGTTCGCCGTACTTGCAACAACATATATTTGGGGAGCCAGCAATGTATTCCTTGATTTCTCTGCCCTTATCTCTGTTGAGTTGTTCCTGTTTGTGGCTTACCAAGCTTACATGGCGCTGGCAGCAGAGATAGTCAAAGATAGCGCCATCGCCCGCTACAACGGATTGTCTGAAATTCTCGGGCAACTCCCGGTTCTCCTAGGCTCTTTTGCTTCTTCGATTATTTTCCTTGCCATAGGTTTCAGGGGTCTGATAGTTATTGGAATTGTATTGCATCTTTCCGCACTCTACGAACTCAGAAGGATTGAAGAAAGGTTTAGCCTTAAGGCCACTAATGAAACCAAGAATTCCCTGAAGGAATCCATATCCTACCTGAAAGGGAACCTCAGGAGCGTTTTCTTCATATTCCTGCTGAATGTCCCCTACATGGCCATTGTGGCCGGAAATCTGCTCAAGCCAATTTTCCTGGCATCCTTCCTCAACGGAAATGCCCCTCTCCTTGCTGAATCTGAAGGGATCTATGCAACCCTTGCAATTGTTACAGGGTTTGTGGCCCCAATGCTCATGAGAAAAATAGGGGAAATGAGAAGTGTTTACGTTTTCACGGCGATCTTCTTCTCAGGGAGCATCCTGATCCCTGCAGTGCCCATTCTGCAGCTTTTCCTGGTTTTTCAGATGCTCCATGGTTTTGGCAACCCTGGCGTGAGGATTGCGAGGAACTCAATGACCATGAGATCCATCCCTCTAGGTGAGATGGGTAGGTTCAACGGTTCCGTAAGCCTGCTTACAATCGTGGGAAGGCTTCTCATAATGGGATTCTGCATCCTGGCTATAGATTACATAGGGGTTAAGATCCTTCTTTTCCTTATGGGACTCATGGTGCTCTTATCAGTATCCATTGCTGGAATTATGTGGAAAGGGAGCCCTGAGCTGCATGAAAGGTTCAATAGGTGTGTTAAAGCAATGGGTGTTACGGAATAGGGTGTCAGACTGCTCTTTCAAGGGAGTCGCGTATCCTCATGTCCATTTCAGTGGCAGGACTCTTTGAAAGCAGTTTTTCGATGAACCTTTCAGGGTCATCAGTGTACGTCAGGATTTCAAAAAGGCGCCTTTCCACAACATCTGTCCTGATCTTCTGGAATTCCCTCACATCCAGTTCTAATCCCAATCCTCCAGTATCAACCGGTTCCCTGAGGCTCACATACATGATGGCCCCTGAGATTTTTTCCGGCTCCACACTGAACTTTTTCTGGAACATCCTTGTATAAAGCCAAAGTTGGTGCCAGTACTCAGAACCTGTTGACTTGGAAGTCTTATAGTCTGCGACCAGGAATTTACCTGTTTTTCCTTCATACACTGCGTCCAGCCGGCCCTCCAGCATGATCTCCTCAGGCACTCCGGAACCCTCGAAAACTGTGTTCAGCGGTAGGGCTATCTTATACTCGCTGTATTTTGGCGGGATCCGGTATTCTGGCCTGATCTGGTCCAGAAGCCGATCAAAGTTCTTAAAATGCACCTTAAGTTCTTCTGGAATAGCGTCTGCTGGCAGGGTTCCATTGGCATAAGACTGGGCCAAAATGTGGAAGTTGCTTCCCGAAGAGGCAGCGGGAGAGAAATCTTTTATTCCAAGGATATTGTTCTTCAGGAAGCTGTATGGATCATTAATGGAGGTTATTGTGGAATATGACAGATGGCCTATGGACCTGAAATAGTCCCTGATCTTTTGCGGGAGCCATATTTTGGACCTGTTGATGAGTGCCATGGCATCCTCTTTTCTCCCCGCGATGAAGAGATTGTATGATTCATCGTATCGCCTGCCGGTAAAGGCGGATTTCTCAAATTCTGACTCCTTGTAATCATAATTGTCTCCACCAACCTGGTACCTAGAAACCAGCCTGTCAGAAGCCATTACAATGAGTTTTTCCCTTGCCCTTGTCAGTGCAACAAAATCTATCCTGACTGGTTCTTCCTCCAAGTCCTTGATAACATCAATCCCGGTGGTTGCCGAGATGATTGAAGTGGTCAGGTTGTCCATGAATTCGAGATTCTTCCTTGGCTCAGTTGGGACATAAATGACCGTATGGAATTCAAGTCCCTTTGCCTTGTGGACTGTCAGGACATTCGCCCTTGATTTTTTCAGGTCCTCCTCAGCTGAATCGCTTGCCAGTGACATGAAATCAGTGAATCCCTCCATTGTGAATTCTGTGAAATTGGACAGGTATTCCCTGGAAGAATTGAGGACCGATAGGGCAGAGGCAACATATTCCTGCGACATTGATGAACATATTGGAAGAATCACAGTTTCAAATGCCTCTTCCATCAAATTTGTTCCAAATTTCAGATTTCTTAATGAACTGAATTTCTCTGGTAGAAACTCGCTTTTCAATCCTTCCTTTGCCAGCAGAGATCCGGTTTTTACCGCTTCCTGAAGTGTCAGGCCGGAAAATGGGGTGAGCAGTGCTTTCGAAACTACCAGTTGATCTATGGAAACAAGGCCCCTTATGTAATCTAGGATCTCATTGATCTGCTTCTGGTTGATCCTGTTCTTGATTGTAGAGGAAAATTCAATTCCGGATGACTGAAGCTGGGCAGATATCTTTTCAACCTGGCTGTTGGTCCTTGCTATCACTGCAATGTCATTGCATTGGTCCTTGTTTTCTGCCAGGAACTTGCTTACAAGGGCTACAGCGTTCGATTCCGGATCCGGGGATGCAATAAGGCTCACTTTATCCCCTTCCCCCTTATCAGGGTTGTTCAGGTTCTCAACCTCTTTCCTTGAGCCTTCATCCATGGAGTATGTCATGTAATATTTCTTTGCAAAGTCCAGTATGTTATTGGTGCTCCTGTGGTTCATGTTCCGTCCGTCTACAGCGAATCCGGAGTCGTTGAGGAACCTGTGGAATGAAATGAGGCTCCCTCCCTGGAAGCCGAATATAGACTGTTTTCTGTCGCCAACGAAGAACCTGTTATCGGCCATCCTGCTCACAATGTCGGTTTGCAGCCTGTTGAGGTCCTGGAACTCGTCCACGAGGACATGCGACCTTTTTGGGAAATTCTCCAGGTTGTTGAAGTCCCGGAGCAGGTCATTGAAATCCACCACATTATGCTCATCCTTGTATTTTTCATAGGTGGCAAAGACGTCCACAAAGTCTTTCACTAACCTTTCCGTGGCTTCTTTTGAAAGGGAGAGGTTCCTCGAAGAAGACATCTTCTCTTGAGTTAACTTAGTGACCTGGGCTATATCGATTCTGCCGGGAAGTATTCCAAAGCTCTTCAGGTACCGTATTGAGTTCTCGAACTTCGGGACCAGGTTTTCCATAAGGTAGTCCCTCCCATAATTGAAAGTGTTAAGCTCGAGTAGCCTCCGATATATAACAAACCTGAGTGTCGTGTTTGAGGTGATTTCGGAAGTTTTGCCAACAGCCTGAAGGTGGGCCAAGGCATATCCGTGTATAGTGGAGACTTCTATCTGGAAAGCTTCATTGATAAGGCTGGGAAGGTCTTTCCGAATCTTCTGGAATACCCTCTTTTTCATCTCGTCAGCAGCCTTGTTGGTGAATGTGACACATGCAATGTCCTCACCCTTGATGCCTGATTTCAGGAGCCTGGCAACCTCTTCCACAATTTCGGTGGTCTTCCCTGTGCCGGGGTTTGCTACGATTATCCTGTCAGTCACTGTATAAATAAAGAGGGAGGATGTTTTTATTATTTTGCTGCCATTGATTAGAAATCCACGCCACGCCTGGCTGGCATTCCTTCTGAGTACGGATGCCTGATTTCCTTCATCTCAGTGATGAGGCCCGCCCTCTGAAGGATTTCTTCTGGCATTTTTCGCCCCGTAAGTACAACCTCAACCTTGTCCCCCCTGCTATCCAGGAAGCTGGTGAGTTCTTCCAACTCCAGGAGATTGTAATAGATTGCAACGTTGACCTCATCCAGAATTATGATATCCCAGTTTCCGGATTTCACTTCCCCTTTCATTTGCTGGAAGGCATTCTTGACCTTTTCCCTGTATTCTTCGGGGGGTTTTCCCCTTGGGCACATGACAACGTTTGCCACCTTCTTCCTGTCCTCCACTGGTATGTCCTCTTCCCATGCGATAAAATATGGCATACCTGCATACTCAACCCTGAGCCTGTCAGGAAACTGCGATGAGGAACGATTCTCACCGTATGTCCCCAGCTTCATGAACTGGATGATATATACCCTAAGCCCCCAGCCAAGTGCCCTGAAAGCAAGCCCGAACGCTGCTGTAGTTTTGCCCTTGCCATTTCCCGTATATACCTCTACCAGCCCTTGTCTTAACCTGAACATTGTAATCCCCAGTAACTTTTGGTTTGTGATGCCGGAGACAGTTTTAATTGTTGCACTCAATACAGGGACAATGCTGAAGATACTTATCGCCGACGCTGAATTGGAACTGATCCCCAAAGAGATGATCGACGATTATTCAATCAGGCTCCATGCCAAGAAAAGGAAGAAGCCTGCACAGAAAATCCTCCTGGACTCCAATTACATGCACACTGCAATTGACAGGCATTACCCTGGAGAATCCAACCGGCGTGGCAGGCCCGACATAATTTACCATCTGCTGGCAGTAGCCATGGAAAGCATCCTGAACAAGAAGGGTGGATTAAGGGTATGGATTCATACAAGGAACAATCTTGTAATTGAAGTGTCCCCTGAAACCAGGCTACCCAAATCCTACAACCGCTTTGTTGGCGTCTTTGAAGACCTCTTTGAAAAGGGCGAGATAAAGTATGAGGACAGGACACTCCTGAAAGTCCAGGAAGGCGACGTCAAGAAGATGATTGCCCTTTCTGGTTCAGAAAATATCAGGATACTTTCCCCTGATGGAGAAAGAGCCTCAATAGCTGAAATGGTGGGTGCCGGGACAGAAGATGCAACATTCATCATCGGAGGCTTTTCCGAGGGGGATTTCATATCTGATGTCTACGGAATTGCAAAGTCATTCTCAATTTTTGAGGAGGAATTGACAATCTGGTCGGTGGCCATGGAAGCCATAGCCCAATATGAGAGAGTCTTTGGATTTATCTGATGATTACAGACTTGGACTGATAAAAAAGTAAATTAATACTTTATAGATTAAGGACAACTCAAGGGTAAAGATCAAAATGGCGCGAATGCACACGAGAAAGAGAGGAAAATCAAAATCAAGAAGAATTTACAGCCAGGAAAAACCTGACTGGATACAGTTTTCCAATGAAGAAGTAGAGAAGATGATCGTTGACCTGAAGAAAGCAGGATCCAGCAACTCAGTCATTGGAGTCAAGCTCAGGGACCAGTATGGAATTCCAGGCACAAAGGCAGTCCTGGGAAAGAAACTGGGGAAGGTGCTGCAATCAGCAGGCATCAAGGATGATGTCCCGGAAGACCTCATGAATCTCATTAAGAAATACAGGAACGCATCCAAGCATATGGATGCAAACCGGAATGACATGAGCAACAAGAGAGGGCAGGCACTCTTGATGGCAAAGATACTCAGGCTTGTAAAATATTACAAGAGGTCCGGGTCGCTTACGCCTGAATGGAATCTTTCCAAAGTCCTCTAAAGATGTTAAAGGACATTATTGATCCAGACTTTTACAAACTGCTTAAGGAGGGTGCTGAACGCATCCTTAAAAATAATTACATCAGGGTTCTTGCACACTTTGACGGAGATGGGGGCAGCGCCGCAATTATTCTTACTGCCGCCCTGAGGAGAGTGGGTATAAAGTTCCACCTTGGATTCATCAAGAGCCTTGACGGAGACAGCTTCAGGCAGAGAATCACGGAATTTCCTGACGTTTTCACAGTTGTTGTGGATGCTGGCTCTGACCAGGCAAGATTCATTGAGGAATTTGAGAATGTCTGCATACTGGACCACCATTTTTCTCAGGAGAATTCTTTCAAGGGCCTTAACATCAATGCAAGGAATTTTGGGATAGATGGCACAAGAGGAGCATGCGGGGCGACAATGGCTTTTGTCATGGCCCTTGCAATGGATGAGAAGAACTCAGACCTTTTGCCATTTCTGGTCTCAGGAGTGATAGCCGACAAGCAGGATATAGGCGGATACACAGGTCTAAACCAGACTTTGATGGAACATTACGGCAAAGATCTTAAGACGGTGAGGACACTTAATTTTGAAGGGCAGAACCTTATTGATAGCATCACATATTCCACAGACCCTTTCTTCCTGGACCTGAGCGGGAAGCCTGACAACGTGCGCAAGGTACTTGAGGGCCTTGGGATTAATTCAGAGAAAAGCATTTTCGACCTTACCGAGGATGAAAAACGCACCCTTACGGAGTTTCTGGCATCAAGGCTTCTTGAACAGAATGGTGGTTCAGAGGCGATAAAGTACCTTGAAAATGATATGATACTGTTTGACCACCTTGGTTTTACCTCGAAAGAGATCAGCACTCTTGTTGACGGGAACGCCAAGGTCGGAATGAATTCCGTTCCCATTATCTACTTTTTGGGCGGCCAGGCAGAAAAGGAAGAAATGGTCAACAACTGGAGAATCTTCAAGACTAAGCTGATAGAGTATACTTACAGGGCTTTCAAGGAAGTTTATGAGGAGCCGAATGTAAGATACTTTTATGCCCCTGAGTCCGAAATGGCAGGTGCCATAAGCGGAATAATGATGCTATATCTCCTGAAGCAGGACAGACCCCTTATAGGCTTCAACGTAGGGAACAATGATACAAAGGTTTCATCCCGAGGAACCCGCAGGCAGGTTCAGAAAGGCCTGAACCTTTCACTTGTCATGCGGGAGAGCGCCAGGGAAGTTGGAGGGTCCGGAGGTGGACATGATATTGCAGCTGGCGCAGTCATTCCGAGGGGAAAGGAGAAACAGTTTGTTGAAACCGCAAACAGGCTGATTGGGCAACAACTTGGGAAGACGTTGCTTTAATTAGGAAAAGCTTTAAGTCTATTGCGAATTATGAATTGAATGGCTCGGATAGGAGTCTTCACATCTGATTTCAAATTTTACAGGGATGTAATACAGTTACTCAAAGAGTGGAACCTGCCATTTCTGAGCATTGAGTCCACTGAATCCATTCCAGAAGATGTTTCAGTGGTTTTGAGTTCATCCCGGGACGAGTTCAGCCTTGCAAACCAGGTTAAGTCTGAAAATCCCCTCCAGGGGCTCAGGACATCTCTGGCAAAGCTCTTGATGAGAGAGAAATTTGATTCTGTTGTTATCGGAATTGATCCCGGCCCATATCCAGGAATTGCTGTGTTTGGGGATAATGTGCTCATGGAAGCCTATGAATGCCCCTCACTGCACCAGATTGGTGGAGAAGTTGCTGCAATAGTGGATTCCTATGTTTATGCTGACTTGCAGGTAAAATTGGGAAATGGAGATGCTCCCAACAGAGATTATATCCTAAACACACTCAAGGCGATGGAATTGCGGATAAGGGTAGTTGATGAACAGAATACAAGCTTTCCCCACAAGATTCACGATAATGCCTTGTCTGCTGCAAGAATCGCACAGGTTGAGCACAAATACACAATAGCCCCAGAGCTTCAGTCACAGAATATCAAGAGAAAAGAAGCTTACGAAAAAGAATTTGTAACTTTAAAAAGTTTAATTGGTTAAATGGGCCCTTTATTTCTGTCTTCTCCACTTCGGTGCCCTCATTCCGGGAACTGGTTTTCTCCCAGCTGAAAGTGACAGGAATACCATGAATATGACAACTATGGCAGCCACATAATAGATCCAATTGTAATTCGGGGGCGTACCGTAATAGAAAGTTGTGATGGATGCGCCAGACTTTCCGTTTATGCTAATAAGTGAACTGCTTGTGGAAACCTTCAGAGTGTGTTCACCTGTTCCGAGGTACTTTACAGGGTCAAGTGGGTATGTGAAATTCACACTTACTGCCTGGTTAGGTGCAATTGATCCCACTGTGACATTTCCAATGGGGTTCGCAGAATTGTCAAGGTAAAAGTCCACTGTGAGGTTTTTCACCGTCGTTACACCGGTATTAAGGACAACCGCATGGAATACTATGGGATCTACCACAGTAACCTGGTATGTATTGGATGTCTTGACTGAAACAGAGCCATATTGTGCAGCAGATATGATTGTTATGTATATTGCCTGTGAAGTCAGGGGGCTCTTGACGTTGAACTTGAAATCAGGGCTATTTGCCTGGAAAGTATGCACTGATGAGGAGGGAGAGAGGCCCGTCAGGTTATTGCCGGCAATGTACGCAGTAACAGTATAATTTGTGAACCCATAGGAGTCGTTGACGTAAACAGTAAAGTTCTGTCCCACAAAACTAAATGTGGGCACAGCCACTGACTGGTTGAAAGGCTGGACATAGCTGTACGCAGAAGCAGTCCCTACAGTTGCAAAAGACGAGAGGACGAAAAGGGCCAAGATGCCAACTAATATTGACCTCCTCATTACCTTCTCCCCCTGTATGCAGATACCCCAAGGCCCGCAACAACTGCTACGATTATTATCACTATTCCGATTATGAGGCTTTCAGTTGGTGTCCCCGTGTAGTTGGATGTAACCAGAGGGCCGCTCGGATATGGTGTTATACTAGCGGTCTGTGAAGATTCCAGGGTAAGTGCGGCTGTTTTGTTTTGCAGCCCCGGTGATGTTGTGCTAACCGCAAATGCCACAGGATAAGGCGGAGTAGCAACCCTGGGGCTCAAACTCACGTACACAGTCAGGGTGGAATTGTAAGGCAGAACCACACTGTAATTTGTGGAACTGGTTCCATTGAATACGCCGGTCCACCCATTCTCTTTCAGAACGGATTCATTAAATGAAAGGTTAACTGAGACCTGGCCATTTCCAGTATTATTCAACAATATAGGTATCAATATATTGCCTCCAAAGTATATTGGAGTACCCACCTGTTTCACCGTGTAATTCAGGTTCTTCGTGATTTTGACTGGCAATGAAAGCCTGGTGGAACCGCCTGAATACTTGACATTGAATGGTATTGATCCGGACCCGTACTGAGGATTTCCTGAAAGCGTGGCATTCATTGTGAAAGTGGCATTTCCACCAATCGGAATTGTAGCTGTGACGTTGCCGGGGAAATTCTCAATCCAAATATCGTTTGTATATCCCAGTGTAACTGTCTCGTTGCTGTTGCCATTGTTGAAAAGCTCGAATACATAGCTGAGGTTTCCACCTTTGCCTACCGTTGCAACGCTCGAAAGAAGTTTAACCTGGAATGAGTGTACCACTACCTTCGACAAGGTCAGAGGCACCACCTCGCTTGAAGTTAACTCCTGGTTAACTGTGCTGGAATAGGAAACAGAAAGATAACTTCCATCCGTTGACTGTTCTGTTGATGATATTGAGGATGTAAATTCATATCCACCGGTTGGCAAAATGATTGGGCCCGCTCCGGATTGTATGCTCAGCTGTGCATTGCCAGAAGTTATGTTAACGAGGTTGTTGATTGACTGTGCAGCAATATTCACACTGAATGTAATCGAGTATGCAACTTTCAGAGTGATATTCTGCTGTTCTGAAGAAGCAAAAGCAGGGATATTGATGACCCCTAGATAGGCAAGCCTGCTTCCGTTGTTAACAGCGTAAACAGTGTAAGAGCCCGTAGGTGAAGTAATCTTGTAACCACCGCTGGAATTGGTCAATCCAGTGGCCGCAACATTTCCGTTTGTATTGACATATTCAATGTAAGTGTTCTGAACGTTCAAGTTTCCATCTGAAACAGTACCAGTCACGGTGGCGTAACTCTGGCTTTCAGAAACTGGTATGTTCACAGCGCTGTTGGAATCTAGGGTGAGGCTGTATGAGCCAGAATATATGAACGAACCAGTCTGGTTTGACTGCTTATTAAAGTAATGTATTGAATAGGTGCCACCTTGCGGGAGCCTTATGTTTCCACTAGTTATGTTAATAATGTTGCTCCCAGAAGATATTGAATAGGTGCCAGAAGTCAGGCCATAACTGTTTGTGAGGTTAAGTTCGTAATATGGTCCGTAATTTGGGGATATGGTTTCTCCTGACGCTATGTATACCCCACCAAGGCTTACGCCATTTGTATTGTTGAATGCATACAGGGTATATGGGCCTGTCTGGATATTGCCCAGGCCTTTAACTGGTGTTCCATTCAAATAGAGCAACTGTGCCAGATTTGCATCCTTTACACTGACATTAACGTACTGGGTTAGGTTTAAAGCCACAGATGAGGGCATCGAAGTACCAACTGTGGTGTACCCGGGAGTAACTGCAGAAATTATTCCGGACTGGTTAACAGTAGTACTGTACAAGCCTATTGGAACCTCGGCTGAACCATTTCCTTTCAATAGTGTAAAGTTGTATGTTCCCGTAGAAGAAGCAAGTGTCAATGTTTGTCTGGATGTACTGAGTGGAGTGGAATTCAATGAAACCTGGAAAGCTTTCTGAACTGGCGACACGGGAATAGTAACCTGCTGGGCATTGACTGAAACTGTTGAACCTGCGTAATAAGATCCAGCAAATGTCATTGAAAGCATGCTTGTGGAGCCTGATGTATAGTATACCCTAGCAACTCCAGAAGAGCTTACAGTGCCATAGTAGACAGGATAACCGCCATACTTAAGTATTACAATGCCCGTGGAAAGGGCACTGTTTGCATTATAGCCAGTTGCGCTGTTCTTGTTGTAGAGCAAAGCTGAAAGCGTGTAATTGGACCTCAAGCTAAGGTTCAGGCTCTGGTTGCCAAATAGAGCCAGGCTCTCATACGCAGAAGATGTCCCTCCTGTGAAAGTTCCTATCCCGGCGATTGAATAAGATCCTTCAGGTATCTCCATGTTGAATTTGTGGTTAGAAGTAAAATCGTATGAGACCATAGCAGTGCTGTTAAGGATCTCATATGTTCCGGAATATGTTGATGTCCCAGGCAGATTCGATGTAATCGTTATGTTGGATGATGGCTCCAGTGAAATGTTTGAGGCATAGGTTCCGTTTAGCACTACAGTCTTCAGGTATGACATCTGCCCATTGGTTGCATAGATCGTGTATACACCATATGGTACCGATCCGGTGAATCTTCCATTGTTCAGGTTCAATCCAATGCCATTGGTCGTCAACCCATTTGTTAAGAGCGTCACACTGGTACCAGAAGTATAACCTTTGACACCTATGGAAACCTGTGAAGCAAGCAAAGGATCGACTTGTATGGTTGTGTTAGAATTCCAGTTTGGCAAGAAAACCTCCTGGCTGTAAGAGCTAACACCATTTCCTGATGCCGTGATATTGTAAATCCCAGGGGTAACCCATATCATGGCTGTGCCAGTGCCATTGGTAAGTGTTGTGCCCGCCACATATCCGCCAGGCCCGGATGCCCGCACGTTGACTCCAGATATTGGT
>JAJZLU010000066.1 GCA_021850545.1 Thermoplasmata archaeon
AACCTAAAAAATGGGTCTGCCCGGATTTGGACCGGAGTTTCCAACTCCCGAAGCTGGAAGGATACCAGGCTACCCCACAGACCCTTGTAGTGGGGAAGCATTTTGCACGTTAAAATTTTGTGCATTGCTTTAAGCCTTTTTAGGATCAAATTGCCAATATATTATGGCGCTGCCATCAACCTGTACCCAAAACTTATAAAATAGGCCATGCCTTGTAGTGATATGCCAAGAAGGTGTCCAATCTGTGGCACATACAATTCCCTGGGCGCAATCAAATGCACTCATTGCCAGAATTCCATTGAGTTCATATCACAGGAAGAACAACGGTCCCTGAAGGACCTCTGGGTTTTCGGCATCATTTTCCTCATCACGGCTATTGCATCTGTAGCCGAATTTTCCTTAAACATCGCAAGTTCTTCCCTTCCTGGACACGGATTAGGCTTTGGGCTTACTTCCATTCTAAACGGCTTGAATCCTACGTCCATATCCTCAAGTTTGTCTGTGACCATTCTTATTATTGAAGTTATTTCGGTCTTGGTCCTTTTTGTAGAGTGCGTTTCCTTCATTTATTTGCGTTCTTCGTTCACTAAACTGAAAAAGTTTGACTTCAACTTTTCCACACCATTGACAGGTACCACCCTGCTCATTGTTGGCATAATCATGGCAATTATCGGGTTAGGCGCTGCCCTTGCATTTATCTTCCCGCTTCTGAATTCAATCGGCAATTCCAGTGCCACGCAGACTCCCTTTTTACCTGGGTCCCTCGGGGCAATTCTCTTAGGTGTTTTCATCGGTGGCATCGGGTTGCTTCTGCTTGTCATAGGATATATTATTGGAGTGCTGTTGGGCCTGCACAGGCTGGCCACGAAGTTTGAGGAATCATTCTTTGACTTTGCCCTGGTTTTGATCATAGTGTCTCTGTTATTCACACCCACAGGCCTGATAGCCGCTGTACTGGTTCTTCTCGGAACCAGGCGGAGCCAGCATAGAATAAATGACAAAGCTCTCGAAGAGTTTATGGCCACCCCATGAGTAAAGTTTAATGGAGTCTGCTCGTGAAAAATCATCATACTTTAATTTTTCTGCACATTGTCAAATTATTCCTATATATTTATAATGAACATATCAAATTAAGGTAGTTTTCTGCATATGATAGGCAATTGACGTATCATGTGATAGGCATTAATGGAAGCTATTAAATATGGCTAAAAATAATGAATATTGTCCAGTATTAAACACGAACCGGGAAAACTGGCGCTCCAGACTGGCACTCTAACAGTGCCATGAAGGTAGGGATATAATGGAAAGAGCTGAGGTAAATTCTGTCGAAGAATGGGTGGATAGTGTATCCGCAATAACTGAACCTGAAAAGATTGTGTACTGCAACGGCAGCCGTGCCGAATACGAAAGGATTATTGGAGAGATGGTCTCTGATGGCAGTCTTATCAGGCTGAACCAGGAAAAGTTCCCGGGAGGGTACCTTTCCAGAAGTGACCCCAGGGATGTTGCTAGAACGGAAAAATCAACTTTTATCTGTGCCGATGACGAATCATTCGTCGGCCCACTGAATAATTACATGACACTCAAAACTGCAGAGTCCATTGTTGGAAAGCTGATGAAAGGTTCCATGAAGGGCAAGACTATGTACGTTGTCCCATATATAATGGGCCCTGCAGATTCGCCAAACTCAGAAACAGGTGTAGAGATCACCGACAACCCATATGTGGTGGTGAACATGCACATAATGACAAGGATGGGGGATGTGGCTATGGAAAAGATCCGGAGTTCTGGGGATTTCGTCCGGGCAATACATATTTCAGGCACTCTGGACCCTGACAACAGGTATATCCTGCACTTTCCCTGGGAAAGACTTGCAATAGACGCCCATGTAATAAGCATAAACTCTGCGTATGGAGGAAATGCTTTGCTCAGCAAAAAGTGCCATGCCCTAAGAATAGCATCTGTAGAAGCAAAAAACGATGGATGGATGGCAGAGCACATGCTCATTCTTGAGATAGAGAACCCTGATGGAAAGAAGTACTACTTCGCGGCGGCTTTTCCCAGTGCCAGTGGAAAGACAAACCTAGCCATGATACGCCCTCCTGAAGAGTACGCAAAACAGGGATGGAAGGCAAAGCTCATCGGGGACGACATAGCATGGATGCATGTGGGTGAAGATGGGAGGCTCTATGCGATTAACCCAGAGAACGGTTTCTTTGGGGTAGTCCCGGGAACAAATGAAAATACAAATCCAAATGCGATGGAAAGCGTCAGGAGAGACACGATCTTCACTAATGTTGCCCTTACTGAGAATAATGAACCATGGTGGGAGGGCCTTCCTCCACCAAAGGGAGAACTCATTGACTGGACAGGTAAACTGCATTCCCCCTCTACAAGGCAAAAAGCTGCACACCCCAATTCAAGGTTCACCACTCCCCTGAAAAGGTATCCTAGCCTCTCAGGCGATTTTGAGAACCCTAGGGGGGTTCCACTGACTGCCATTCTGTTTGGTGGAAGAAGGGGTGACACGGTACCTTTGGTCTACGAAGCCTTAAACTGGAAGCATGGTGTCTTTCTAGGCGCCACAATGGGGGTGGAGCAGACTGCTGCAGCCGAAGGGCAGGTTGGCGTTGTGAGGCGAGACCCAATGGCTATGAGGCCTTTCTGCGGCTACAACATTTCTCATTACTTTGAACACTGGCTCTCCATGGAGAAGAAAGCGTCAAGACTGCCGCTTATTTTCTACGTGAACTGGTTCAGAAAGGATGAAAAGGGCAAATTTATCTGGCCTGGCTTCGGGGATAACATTAGGGTACTGGAGTGGATTATTGGAAGAGCTGAGGGTACCGTCCCTGCTGAAGAAACACCATTGGGATATATGCCGAATGCTGATTCGTTCAATTTCAATGGCCTCAAATTAACAAGGGAACAGAAGGAAAAACTGTTTAACATAGATTATGAGGAGTGGAGTTCAGAGATTTCTGAAATAGAGGAATTCATCAGGTCCCTTGGAAAGGACCTCCCGCCTGAAATCAAAGATGAGTTGAATAGCCTTCGGGAGAGAATGGGTACCTGAAATTAACTTTCCACCACTATTGTTGGCACAATTTTCCATTTTTTTGACCATGTTTAATTGGTTTAAGTTAATGGCTTAAGATAAATTAAATAAAATTTGTCCATTATATATGGTGCTGGACCGCTAAAGCGCGTACTTTGTTCTAGCTTGGCTAACAGTTCAATCCATGATCTTAACTGCCAACGTTCAGAATGGCTGATTCTTTGCTATAAAAAAGGAAAACCATTGGTAATCCCAATGATCAATTTCGCCTGTAATTGCCGTTTCTTCTGTTATTTCCACCTTGGTTGTTGCTTCTTCTCGGAGGCCTTCTGTCCCCAGAACGGTTAAAATTCCTGTTTCCTCCGCCGCCGTTGGGCCTTTCCCTGTTCCGGTAATGGGAATATCCAATGTCCCGGCCTACTTCGAGATATGGTTCCTGGTTGAGTTCGATCCTCATCATGTGGATTTTTACGGCCCTTTCAATTGATTTGATGGCGTCCATCTCGTCCTCATGTATGATGGTAAAGGCACTTCCAGCGTTTCCCATCCTTGCTGATCTTCCTACCCTGTGCACATATACAAAGGGCTCACCAGGCAGATCGAAGTTGATTACATCGGTGACATCTGTTATGTCGAGACCTCTTGCAGCTACATTGGTTGCAATCAGGAACCTGCTGCCATTTCTGAACTCAGCGAGCGCTTTTTCCCTCTGTGCCTGGGTCAGGTCACCGTGTATTACTGTTGCATTGAGGCCCTGGCTTGCAAGGACGTTGTAAAGCCTGTCGGCTCCCCTTTTTGTCTCTGCAAATATAATTGATTTTCCGGGGTTGTACTCATTGATGTATGCCATCAGTGCGGGCACTTTCCTAGAACTGCTTGAAACAGCAAAACTGTGGGATATGGTGTTCACAGTCATCTGTTCCTCAGCTCCTACCTTCAGGAACTGCGGGTTCTTCATGAACTTCTTTGTAAGCTTGATTATCTGATCAGGTATTGTGGCAGAAAATAGCATTGACTGCTTTTTCTTGGGTATCTTTGAAACTATGAGTTCAATATCCTCTATGAAGCCAAGATCAAGCATTACATCAGCCTCATCTAACACCAGGAACTTTATGCCTGAAAGGTCAAGTTCGCCCCTCTTCATGAGGTCGATGATCCTCCCAGGTGTCCCGATGACTATTGATGGGTTTCTTCTCAGCTCTTTGATCTGGTTCTCTATGCTTGCTCCACCGTAAACTATGGCACTTTTGACTTTGCTGTGGACTGCCATGTTCTTTGCCACATTGAAAACCTGCAGCGCAAGCTCCCTTGTTGGCAGTATAATCAATGCAGCCATTCTCTCGCTGCTCTGGGTTGAATTAAGAATTGGCACCAGGAATGCCCCTGTCTTGCCAGTTCCAGTCTTTGACCTTACTATAAGGTCATTTCCCTGCATTGCCAGGGGAATTGCTTTCTCCTGAACTTCTGTGGGGTTTGTAAAATTCATCTCATTAAGCGCTTCTAAAATTTCACTTTTTAATCCAAAACTATCGAAACTCGTCATTTTTACACTCTTGCGTTCTAAACTAAGAATTATTTTCTATTCTGTGTTTTATCCTGTTTGGTTAATTCCATCGTCATATTTAAGGTATAATGTGCTGAAACCTGCCATTATAAATTGAATATATTCCATCGGAAAAAAGTAGCTCTTTAATTTACATTTGGACCATTGTTTTTCCCGATTCTGCCGACAAGCCGTCGTTTATTTTCACATAGCATATGATCAGTAATATTCCAGGAACAATGCCTCCAAATATGAGTTCAACTATTCCCAAAACCAGTGACGGATCCTGGGCCGTGCGCGGTTTCCCCTCCTTGATTCTGGCATAAACCATCACATAATTCAGGATCATAAATATCAGGGGAAGTATTATTAGGGGCAGGAATAGTAGCCCAAACAGGAAGCCCAGCGCATCGAATAAAATTGCGACAAGTGCAAGAGTGGCTGCAGTTTCCAGGTGCCTGTTCATTGCATAGCAATAATTTGATTTATTTACATTTTTAGATCGGCTATCAGTTGGGCTTTCCATTAAAATGAACTCTACAGCAAAACAATGTTATACCATGTTTTGGTTTCATGGACATGGTCACAAACTGTTCGATCTGTGACGGAAGTGCAGACGAAACATTTTCAAGGAAAGAGCTCTGGCGAAACGATCGCTGGAGGCTCACTTTCAGTACCTTTAAGGACGTGTTTGGGTTCTGTTACCTCGAACCAATTCGCCACATAAGGTATATTACAGAACTTGATGGCCGCGAAGCCGATGAATTCGGTTCAGTCCTTTCACACATTACTTCTGCCCTCAGGGCCGCAACGGGAGCAAAGCTTGTTTATGTATACATATACGGCGACCACATCCCGCACCTTCACGTTCACATGGCCCCTCATATGGATGGGGACCCGTTCACCGATGAAGTGGTCAAGCCAGGTGTAAACCTGAGCAACGAAACTGTAGGAGATGAAGTTGCTACGGGGTTTGTCAGATCGGTGAGGAATTTCCTGTTGACTTCAATATAGTCCCAACTCCAGTTATGCCTTACGAGATACTCATCATTGTTTGATGAAAATCAGGCTGATTTGACGTGTAGAAGCAGTGAGATGAGGTCAGATGCCTCTTTCCTGGTGAGTTCATTGGTATAATCTTTCCCACACGCGCTTAGGAAGTTCCTGACGGCCATTCTCACCATGGGGCTATTCTGTAGCCTGGAAATGTAATTGATCTGGCTTGGTGTGAGCACATCCTGAAATACCATGGCTAAAAATGTGCTTTCTATATCTCAAGTTTAGGATTAAACAAAAAAATGAGAAAATGAGCAGTAAGCCTGTGTTTAACGCCTTCTCACAAGTGCTGCCCCAACGCCAATAACGGCAAGGGCGGCCGCAAGGGCACCAAGGGCTTCATAACCTGGCAATTTGGATTCTGGCTGGGGTATCATTGTCAGGTTAATTGACAGGGTTATGTTCTGTCCAGATGTCAGTGTCACATTCTTTGTGTAAGTATAGAATCCAGGGGACGATACTAATATAGTATAGTTTCCTGCAATAGCTGAAAAGTTGAACTTGCCATTTGCAACTTGAACCGGTATTCCATTAATGCTGATCGAGGCGCCAGAAGGTGAGATCGCGCCTCTAATTATTGCGTACTGATGGAAGAGCACATCTTCGGAAAGGTTCTTTCCGCTGACGGTGAGAGAATAAGTGTAATTGAGTGTGTAGTAGTCGGTGAGATTGACCACTATGAAATTATAAGAACCATTGGTGACCTGTATAGTCAAAGTATCATTTTCTGAGCTATAGGTGGCATTGTTTAGTAAGATTGACCACTTGGTCCCGGCCGGCGGCCCAAATTCTTTGAAGGTTACATTGTAAAGTGCCGGGGAAAATCCCACTTCAACAGTTACTTCGGTACCGGCAACTTCGAATGTTCCTGCAGTTATGTTAGGCTTATAGTTGCCGTTAGGCCCTGAGACATTGAAATGGTAAGACCCATTTGATAGGTAGAATTCTATGCTTCCTGAACTTGAAGAATATGAACTCTGAGAAAGATTCACCCACCATCTGGAACCATAGGGGAGGCCAGATTCATTGAATTTTACTAAGTATTCATTCAGATGAAGCAATAAATCCTGGCCTGCTGAAATGGTGACATTTGACTTGTAATAAAGAAATGCACCTGAATACAGACTTATGGAATAGTTTCCCGGTGCCAGTGTCATGTTTATCCTGTTTCCTTTGAATGGAGTTATGCTTCCGTTTATAGATAGGGTCCCCCCATTGATAGGTGCTACGATGGCAAGTGACGAAACAGTGTTGGAATTATATACCTGAGCAAGGGAGCCCGGACCGTTTGTTATCTTCTCAAATAAGCTTCCGTTTGTAGCATGATAATATGCTCCGGATATCGCGTTGCTTATGGATTCAGCAGTGTTGGAACCGAAATTGAAGGCATTTGGGATCTCTTGGTAGTTATTTCCATTCCAGTATTGCAGCTCTAGTGATAGATTGGAGGAGAGGTCAGTAGTTGCGGCTCCTCCGCCTGGCCCCCCAAGTATAAGTTCTGCATCATAGAAGGTGTAATTGTTTGGTTCATAGCCATAGCCACTCACTAAGAACCCATGATCTGCTGTTAGAGAACTTGCGAAAGTGAAGTTCACATTATCATATGTTTGCCATCCGAAACCGTCCCTATACTGGAATGAAAGTTCAGGGAAGCCTTTGGAATTAACCATGCTATTGACCTTAAGTTCAATGGTCGAGGGATTGATGAGGTTGGACAATGCCCCGGACAGGTTGGAATCAGCAACATCATAGTAAAATTTAGTACTGCCGGAAGTGGAAACCACGCCGTTTCCAGACACTGTACTGTTATGCATGCTTGCTCGGGCAGAGCTCATGTTCCAGATATTGTCAATGAAGCTAACACTGTTGGTTGTGGTATTGAGGAATGACACATCCTGGGCCCAGTAAACGTATGTTACGCCGGAAACTGTAAACTCCAGGTTAATGTTGAGTTGGAATGAAAGGGAATCGCTAGAAGTACTGTTGTTAACTACTGACAGGGAACCTATTTTTATGATTCCCAGAAAAGAAGTTGTGTTATATGAATAGGGTGAGTTGTTTGGCCCAATTCCATAATCTGCAACGCCTATTGGGGCAGGTTCAGATCCATATAAGCTATAGGGGTCCACCGGGCTGAATGCGTTACTTGGTTTCTCAGCAATACGGGCAACGTGTTTTCCTACGGCATTGTCGTGATAAGCGGCAACATAACTGCTGGAACCTGTGGTTACAACAACCAGGGGGGAAATTAAAAGAAAGGATATGATGGCTGAGGCAGCTAACACTGACTTCAGATTCGCAGTTCGGGAAAATATCTTCACGGACTCGCACTGTACAGTAGTATTTTATTTTTGTCTATGCCGGGTAATGCCCATTTGATTCATGCTTTTCGGATACCTTTCCCACGCAATCTTGAAATAATAAAAATTAATGCAAATGAAAATAGCCCGGCTTTGAAGGTGGCTATAGGGCAATCTCAAGTAACATCTCATGGAGGATTAGAATTGGAACTGGGCATAAACGGCAATCAGCGGCTTAAGGAAAGAACCCTTATGCTTTCATCAGAGATCGCGCAAGCTGGAGAAAGCTTCTATTCGCACGGCTGGTTATTCGGGACCAGTGGCAACCTGAGTGCAGTCATTTCCCATAAGCCCATGCTTCTTGCAATTACTGGAAGCGGACTTGACAAAGGGCACCTCTCCTCTGAACAGGTCATTGTAATTGATGAAGGCATGAAGGTTATAGGTGGAGAATATAAGCCTTCGGCTGAAACTGCACTTCATATAGCGCTGGTGAGTGAATTGTCATGCGGGGCCGTTTTCCACACCCATTCTGTATGGTCAACAATCATCTCCCAAGTTCATGAAAAGGATAGCGGAATATGGATTGAAGGGTTTGAGATGCTTAAGGCCCTCAATGGAGTCAAATCCCACGAACATAGGGAATGGATTCCAATTCTTAAGAATTCACAAGATATGAATGCACTTGCTGGGGAGCTGAAAGTACTGCTAAAAGAAAACCCAAATATTCATGGTTTTATGCTTAGTGGGCATGGGCTTTATACATGGGGAAGGGACCCACAGGAAGCAAAAAGGCATGTTGAGGGGCTCGAGTTCCTTCTCGAAGTCCAAGGCAGAATAGATTCACTGAAAGTAATGTAATGATCAGTAAAACAATGAGGAAGTGAAAAAATATGGTGATAGTAAGAATTCCGGATAAGAACATAAAAATAGAAGATGCCGAGGAAGCCGCCGAATATCTCTCAAGCATTGGGATTATCTACGAGAGGTGGAGGACCGACAACCCTGTCAGTGCATCATCCACTCAGGATGAAATACTTGCAGCATACTCAAAGGAAATAGGAGAGCTGAAGAAGAGCGGTGGATACACCACTGCCGATGTAATAAACATCAACGAGAACACCCCTGGCCTTGACGAAATGCTGAACAAATTTAACAAGGAACACTGGCACAGCGAGGATGAGGTCAGGTTTACAATATCCGGAAGAGGAATTTTTCATATTCATCCAGAGAACTCACCTGTGGTATCCATCGAAGTGTCGGAAGGGGATCTTCTCAGGGTGCCAAAGGGGACAAAACACTGGTTTGACCTCTGTGAAGACAGGAACATAAAGGCAATCAGGCTGTTCCAGGACAAGTCTGGCTGGACACCATATTATGTTCCCGAAGGAGTGGACAGGAAATACCAGCCAATGTGCTTTGGACCAGCGTACATCAGGCACTAAATCCTTGAAGCACATGAAGCCTGAGTTTTCCCGCATAAAAGCTGTTGTCATGGATATAGAGGGGACAACAACTCCAATAGATTTTGTCCACAGGACTTTATTTTCATTTGCAGTGGAACACGCTGGGAGTTTTCTGGAAAGGAATCTTGGGGCTCAACAGGTCGATCTCATCCTCTCCAAACTAGAGTTATCCTACAAAGAGAATTCCAGCGGGCATAAAATTCCGCATACATGGTCGAATGTTGGCACAGCGCAAAGACTCGAATCGGCAACTCAGTACGTTAAGTGGTTGATAAGCGTAGACAGCAAGGATCCAGCACTCAAGGAACTCCAGGGGCTCATATGGGAGGAAGGGTACAGGAACCATCAGCTCCAAGGGGAAGTTTATGCGGATGTGCCAGAGGCAATGGAAAGGCTTCAGGGTGAGGGAATTATATTGGCAATTTATTCATCAGGCAGTGCCCTTGCACAAAGGCTCATCTTTGGTTCAACCAAATACGGGGACTTGACAGTATATCTTTCAAGCTTCTTTGATACCAGCATTGGAAAAAAAAGGGATCCTGGAAGTTACAGCAACATTTCTAGGCAATTGGGGATTCCGCCTGGAAAGATTCTCTTCCTTTCCGATATAATCGAGGAAGTAAATGCGGCCAGAATTGCTGGCTTAATGGCAGTCCAAGTTGTAAGGGAAGGGCACGATACACAGAAGGATACTTCACAACAGACCATTTCAAGCCTTCTAGAGCTATTTTATCAATGAAGAATGAACTCAACGCGACCTGACATTGTGACACCTAACACCAAAAACAATGAAACGCAGGTTTAGTCGAGCCTTCACACTTTCTTGTACCATAAACTTGAAATTAAAAGATTCCAAAATAGTATGGATGGTAGCTCACTCAATATTGGCTATAATAGCTGTAATTGCAGTAGCAGGTCTTGGGACAGCTGCTGCCACAGGTATGTTAACCCCATCCGCAGTGGGCAGCATTAACCTTGGCACGCTCTCCCCAGGCCAGGCTGGCAATGCAACCACAACGGCAACAGTGCATGTAACAAATGCCACAACTTACAAGATCGGTTTGGAGAAGAGAGACTTGATAGGTAGTGTCTTTTCGAAATTCATGGTATCAGTCTCTGTGGATGGCCACACTTACAACATAACAAATGAACCAGGCAACACCCCCTTAAAGTTGAACAATGGAACCTATAGTTTCAATGTGAAAATAAGCTTTGAAGTCAGGAACATTGTTCACTCTGCGAATGAGACAAAGATTCCATTCCTTTTCCTGCATCCTGCAGAAATGGAAAATGAATCAGGGGAGCATGATTTTGGGAAAACAGGCTCAAATAATAATACACAAGACTTTGCATCTATTGGCACCATTCAATCCATGGACAACAAATCCGGGAATGACATTAACCAGGGGAACAATGAATCCGGTGATACTGGATCAAATGCAGTAGCCATTGCTTCATTGTCTTTCCACGTGAGTGGGAATGCTGGAAATCATAACGAAAATGAATCGTCAGATTATGCAAGAAGCATGCCGTTGCCTGTAAAGTACAGCTATTGATATTTAGAGGAATATCCTCCAAATTCTTTTTCTATCCGCCAATTTTATGGTTTCGAGGGTTTTTAAAAATCTTGCTTTGTCATACAGGCACTATTAGTAGCTCATTCCTGTCCATTCATGTGATTACTTTCAAGTCCAGATGAGGCTTTAATTTGGTTCTTTAAACATCTGCTCAATTGAAACCCAATCTTGCAATCCAACTAAATTTTTCATTTTCTTTCTAAAATTTTCCCTGTAAACAAAAAATGTTATGACAAGGCTCCAGAAAACTGTGGAATTAATGATGTCGATTAATGTTGAATTGATCAGGGCGATAAAGAGGACTACAATAACATCAGCAACAATCATTCCCTTAATGATTGAAATGTTAACGAGGCCTTTTTTATAAATAGCTTTTATCTGTGGTTCCATTTGTAAACCAATTGAATATTGCTAATAATATAATAAGATTTCTAAGAACGGTAAGTAACATGTTTGGTATGCCGGGATCGGGGTTCGAACCCGAGACCTCCGGATTTCTCAGAACATTACATCCTTATGAGTCCGGCGCTCCTCCAGCTAAGCCACCCCGGCAGAAAAAAGGGTGAGTTTATGGCAATGGTTCTACGCTTTCCTCTTCCACCTTGGAAGAGGGCTGTTCAGGAACCGGTGAGGAACCTGATAGCACGGATTTCCTCATTTCAATCTTCTTGATTGGATAGATGTCCTTGGTGGCGTTTACTATATCGCCATAGATTTCGTCGCCAATAACGTATTTGGCCAATTCGCCATAAGCCATTGTTGCGGCCTTTTCGAAGAGGAAGTTTTCAACAGTTTTCCTCACATCTGCTCTCTTGGAGGTGGTGAGCTTTCCGTCTGTGACAATAACAACCTTGAGCACCATGTTCACATTGTCGGAAGTAGTGACTTCCTTTATCATGTCGAGCCTTTCCTTTCTCCTTCTAACCATTCTTCTGATGTAGTCGTCGCTCAGGCTGTGCCCGACAAACCATGCAGTACATTTTGAACCCTGGCAGGAAAGGACCTTGAAAATCATCTTGGCATTTGATCTCTTGAAGTTTCCTGTGAAATCTGAAACTGGGACCTCTATCTTCCTCCCCACCATGGCATCAGGCGAGTTGCCTATGCTCATGCTGATCTCTTTTCCTCCCAGATATTCAGGAGCGTTTATGGTGTACCAGTTCTTCTCTTTCCACTTGTCCTTTCCTTTCTTTTGTGCTCTATCCTTTGCCAATTAAATCCCTCATGACGTGGCGCAATTAAGCGTAATGCCAACGTAATGCCTGTTCTAAATTAAACCTTTTCCATAGCCTTGAGTTAAAGTTATCTCTCCAGTGCGGCAGTCATGCAATGTGCTCCACCATAACCTCCGGTGAGTTCGCTGAGGTTTACAGTTATATTTTCAATTCCCAAATCCTTTATCTCCTTTCTGTTGGGGAACAAGTTTTCCTTGCCTTTTTTCTCCATGTCCTTAACGACTTCCCTTTCCACATTATCAGGGAAGACATGCTCTTTCAGGAGCCTTTGAAGCACGTTGGACACATTGACTGTTACAATGCGCCTGTCCGCCACAGTAAGGAAGTTTGAAGAGTAGCTCAACTGCTCTGATACGCCGAGGTTGATGAAATTGAAATCTCTGGACTTGAGATACTCATAGAGTGTTGTCTCCAGGAGAGGTTTCAACTCATCTTCCATCTTGCCAGGATAAACGCTGACCTTTGCTTTCTTCATCAGCTCTTCTGATCCCACTGCAATGCCATCCCCGGCAATGTTGAAATAAGTGTCGAGGTGCATGTTGACCATTGGGTCCTTGGGCAAATTCTCCATGAAATTGTAAATGGGATTCTCCACTATTGCCACCTCACCGTAATCAAGGTATCCTGACGACAGTGCCTGCAGTGCCCCATCAAGGTTTGTTCTTGAGCCAATGCCGATGAGGCAGAAATCATTGGCTGGCATGTAATCCCCGCCCTCAAATATGCCATTTCCTGTTATTCGGTGCAGATTTTTTTCCTTGAATGCTTCCCTCAGGACAAACTCAGTGATTTCTGGCTCGCGCATCCGCTGCTTTCTCTTCATATTTCCCACAAGTACCCCGCCTGGGGCAACAGCTTGCTGGTCCCTCATGAAATACAGGTTTGCAAGTGGGAGGTTGGAGTAGACAGTTGGATACTCAAGCCCTTCCGCAACGTCCAGCTTTAGGTCTATTGCTGGTTCAAGGGTCATGATCTTGAAAAGCGTCGAAGAGTCCAGAATAGAGAGGTTCTTCTCAAGTTCGGCCTGTGCAGCTTCTGCAGACTCAATGTTCCCATAGAACCTGACTAGTGAGAGCACCTTCTGTTCCAGAGCTTTCCTGAAAGTATCGTCCGAATCGGCTTTCTTCATTATGAAGTCGCTGAGTATCTCCACATGGATTCCATTTTCCCTAAGGGTCCTCTCCAGTTCCTGGTGTTCCTCTACAGCCATTCTTGTTCTGTAAGGCCTTTCGAAAAGAAATGGCCTTGGCGACAGCATAGCATAGTCAATCTCTGTCCCCGGCCTGTGCATCATAACTTTTTTCAGCTTGTGCCATTCAGCTTTAATTCCCATATCTCTCATGGCCAATATGTGCTGAAAAGACAATTAACTTGCGGTTTACTGTATAGCCAATGAAGATGCTTTGAAAATTCTAGAACATAAATCACTGGGTTGATGAAACTATGTACTTACCCTTATAATTGAATGCCCTTACCTCTCCATGGTGGCTGCCCTTAACTGTATGCAGGGCAAAGCTTTCGTTGTCCATTATGGTGCTTTCATTATTCTCATTTGAAACAACAATGTATTTCCTGCTTTCAACGTTCTCCTGAGAGTATGAATAAGAGCCGCTGTTGAAGTCGTTCTGGAGGATATCATACCTTTTCTCGTTGGATGGGTCGATCACAGTCAGTGCATTAGCTCCCACTTTTTCAAGTATGTATGTCTTGTCCTTCCCCCAAATGACAGTGCCTGGTTTGAGGTTGAATAGCCTTACAAGGAAGGTGTACCTGTAGAAATCTCCCCCTTCCTTCCTGCCTGCAAGTTTCTTGGTGGTAGTGGTTTCAGAGAAAAAATGGTCATGTATGTATTTTGATACCTTGATCCCGTCATTCTTCTTTCCAAGGTATATATCGACGCCTTCCTTCATTGGTTGTATCTTGGAGACAAATGAGTCAGACTCATTGTTGTGCATCTTCTGGAGCATTCCTGAGATGTTGTCCAGAACCTTGTCTATGATGGGCGAATATTCGGCAGTGAGGGTGCGAAGCTGAATAATTGACTCGTAATAAGAGCCGGTGATTTTATTGCAAGTAGGGCAGCTGTTTAGGAGTATCCTTGATGGGACACTCATGGGGTATCCACCCATTTTCTGCCCTTCAGTCTTGACGTCGAAAAGAAATTCTATCTTTCCTTCTATCCTCTTCAGGACAACGGAATTCTTCTCAATTTCCAGTTCTAAGTTGGGGTCCTTTGTTTCTATGTGCGAGAGGATCTTCCTGGAAAGTTGCTGTTCCATCTTCCCCTTGGACCAGTTATTGCCTATCTTGAAAGCTTCGCATTTAGGGCATATGGTGACCTCTATTGAACCAGTGCTGGTCACCTGGATATGATTGAGGAAGCATTCCTCGCATTGGCCATGTATGGATGCTTCTCTCTTCCCGCAAACGATGCATTTCATTATAAATTGGGTATTTTATCCTCTCTCTTAAACTTTTTAACAAGTGCTGCCGATATGAGGTGTTTCCTGATCTCGGTAGTTCCTGCGCCAATCTGTCCCAGAATCGCATCCCTCAGTAGGCGTTCCACCTCAGAATCTTTTACATATCCTATTCCGCCAAGGATCTGTATGGCCTCCCTAGCAATATATTCAGATGCTTCCGATGCATGCATAATGGCTGCAGCGGCCCCCAGTGAGTCGAACGGATCCCTGTCAAGGTTGTCCAGGGCCTTTTCCGCGAGGAGCTTGCTTGTCTGGTACTTAGTGTACATATATGCAAGTTTTTCTTCTATCAGCTGGAATTCATAAAGGAATCTCCCATACTGCTTTCTCTCGGTTGCATATTTGAGTGCCAGTTCTAGCGCCCGTCTGGATACTCCAACAAAGATGAATGAAAGAATGACCCTCTCAGAATTAAGGCCGCTGAGTATGATATTTTTTCCTTTCCCTGCTTCCCCGATCACCCTTTCTTTCCCAAGTTTCATGGAGTCAAAGAATATCTCTCCGGTGGGCGAACCCCTCATTCCCATCTTATCAAATTTCTTTCCCCTGGAAAATCCTTCTTCATCAGTCAGAACAGCAAAGGCCGTATACTCTTCCCCTGTCCTGGCATAAGCCAGAACCAGGTCGGCATACGGAGCATTCGTGATGAAGGTCTTGCTCCCTGTTAGGATATAATGTTCTCCTTTCATTTCTGCCCTGGTCTTCATGGCAAGTGCATCTGACCCAGAACTT
>JAJZLU010000006.1 GCA_021850545.1 Thermoplasmata archaeon
GCTCCTAATATCTTAGGTGGTGATTTGAAATGTTGAAAGCCCTTGAAGAAAAGTCTGTAAATCAGGCACTTCAGGAGATAACGGTATGGGGAGGGTAACGCCGCCATGGGCTTTCGGATATAAGGATCCAGACAAGAGGCCGCTTTTCGTTTGCTGGGAAATGACCAAGGCATGCAACCTGTCCTGCAGGCATTGCAGGGCCAGGGCAATCAAGCGTGCACTTCCAGGGGAACTGTCGCTCGATGAGGGTAAGAGGCTCATAGACCAGATACTAGAATTTGGAGAGCCTTACCCTGCAATGCTATTCACCGGAGGGGACCCGCTCATGAGGAAGGATCTCATGGAACAAATAGCCCATGCAAGAGACCTTGGCATATATACGGCAGTTGCTGCCAGCGTCACTGACCTTCTGAACATTGAAACAATGAAGCAATTCAGGGACCTTGACGTAGGCGTAATGTCCATCAGCATCGACGGCGCGGATCCTGAGACCCATGACAGCCTGAGAGGTGTTCCGGGGACCTGGAAGAGGAGCATGGAGGTCCTTGAGGAGGCCAACCAAGTCGGCCTCAGGATACAGATAAATTCAACCGTCATGAGAAGCAACCTTGCCCAGCTCGCTGACCTTTTTCATATGGCATTGAAGAACCATGTTGCTGCCTGGGAAGTATTTTTCCTCGTTCGGACAGGAAGAGGGGCGGCACTGGAAAACCCCACTCCGGAGGAAGTTGAGGATGTGATGAAGTTCCTTGTGTTCGCTGCTGGATATGGCATCCCGGTAAGGACTTCGGAGGGGCCGCAGTACAGGAGGGTCCTCAGGGAATCCGTTAACGGAAAGTTAAGAGGCGGGCCTCTTTACAATATGCTAACTGAAAGGATCAGGGCCTTGGCCGGTGAACCCACAAAGGAAGTCCCGAAGCACCTGAATTCAACAGGGGATGGAAAGGGAGTAATGTTCGTTTCATACAACGGAGAAATCAGCCCCAGCGGATTCCTGCAGGCAAACCTTGGAAAATTCCCGGAGGAAAGCATTGTTGAGGTTTACAGGAATAACAGTACATTCATGGATCTCAGGGATGCAAGAAAGCTCAGGGGAAAATGTGGGCGGTGTGAATACAGGGGATTCTGTGGAGGCTCAAGATCCAGGGCTTTTGTGGAAACGGGAAGCTTCATGGAATCGGACCCACTCTGCCTTTATGAACCCACAGGAATACCCACAGCCTGATCGCTGCTTTCTTCAACGATGAGGCGGGAAGTTCAAAACTTATGATTTCCTGGAGCCCACAATGTTCAGGAAGTGCACTTTCTCATTTCCGAGGAGAGAACGGACTCCACGCCCCATTGAAACAATTTTTCTCCGGTTCCGGTAAATTTCCAGCCTAATTGATGATCCGTGGAGCAATTTTGAAAGGCCCCTGAGAATCTTTGCCTCATTGATTCTGCTGCGAATTGGAATGAGGCGCTCCAGATGGATTCCAGCTTCTTCAAGGTTGACAGAAATGTCATTCCCAGAGACTGTGACCTCAAGGGTTTCACCCTTTAGGAAATGGATGGTGGCACTGCCTCCTCTCAGCGATTTCAGCAATTCAAATAGTATCCTGTCGTCTTCCTTAGTCATGGAGGGGCCGGACATCCAGGCTGATCTTCCCATTCAGGACAAACTTGATCTTCATCTGGGGAATGCCCAGCTCCAGGTTGTCAAATTTCATCTCGGTCGTGCTCTTGGTGTTCTCCACTGCTTTCAGGAAGGTTTCAATAATGGTTTCTTCCTTTGCGTCCGCTGCCATAAGAATACAACTGCGTCAAAATTAAAAAGTTTTTGAAACCTGCAATATTTCCTCTGGAACTAACGTAACGCTGCATGCAACCAGGATAATTCATGTCCTATGAAACGGGAATATTCAGTTCATCCTGCGGTATAAGGTTTATATCTCATTTTCCGCTAGACAACCGTCTCAGAGAAAATAGGTTGGTATGTCTTATGGAAGACAGAAATATCAGGGAGGAAGAAGTCTCATGGCAAGTGATGGGAATTGATATCTTTGGGACCATTGTTGCCCCTGATGATGATAATGCCCATCCCGGAATAGTCATGGTTGCAGGGAGTGGCCCAACAGACCGGGACTGGTGCTCCCCCATTCTTCCGGGAAAGAATGGGAGCGGGAGGCTGCTTGCTGAGGCCCTTGCCAGAGAAGGTTACGTGTCGCTTCGTTACGATAAGATGGCATCTGGCCCAAATGTTATGGAGAACCTTCCAAAATTCTCGGGAAAACTCAGCATGGAAACCCATCTTGATGAAGTTGCAGGCGCAGCCTTGGCCTTAAATTCATGCAGGAATGTCGCAAGGAACCAGATTTTCGCCCTGACAAGCAGCGAGGGGGCAATACATGCGGTGAATTACCAGCTGGGAGAAAAACATCCAAAGTTCAGGGGCCTTATAATGACAGGGGCGCCTGGAAGATCTGTCGGGGAGGTGGCTAGAAGTCAACTTTCGGAACAGGGGAAAAACATTCCGGGGGCAGATCTGATCCTGGCAAAATATGATGAAGCAGTGGAACAGTTCCTTCACGGAATTCCAATGGAATTTGACAATGGCATTCCGGAAGGAGTCAAGATTCTTCTTAGGGCCATGGAAAGCCCCCATAACCTCCCATTCTCCAGGGAACTCTGGGCATATTCCATTTCAGAGCATGCATCTTCAATCCAAGTCCCGGTTCTTGTCCTCATTGGCAAGAAAGATATCCAGGTGAGCTGGAAAGAGGACGGAAAGGTACTTGAAGAAGCACTTTCTCAGAATCGTGACGCCACTTTCTCTTACCCTGAGAACGCCAACCATGTGCTCAAGCACGAAGAGATGCCTCTGGAAAACCTAAGTGCCGACTATGTGAGTTCACATTATAATTCAGGTGGGGCCCAGATCGATCAGGGTGCAATGAAATCCATTATCTCCTGGTTGAAAATGCATACCTGACATGGCAACCTAATTTACCGAAACTGGTGCATGTGGGAATGCAATATTTTATCAATCCGGAAAAAGAAGCGAAATCAGGTGGATGAAAGGTTTTCGAATGGTTGATTCTGATTTGCTGAGCTTGAGGCCTGGAGCACATTCATTAAGCAGGAAAAAGCTTCAACAGCCTTTGGTGATTTTCTAGGCATGCAAATCGATCTAATTATCATGGATTAGTCCCAGTCATATTTTACTGAAGCCCTTGCGGGTTTCGCTATAATTAAGTATAGATGCCATATCAGCACAAAGTGGCGCTGTTTCCCATATTGCTAGGCACGGTTCTTGCCCTTGGAGGCTTGCACATGATCGCACCTGACCACTGGGTCCCACTTACTGTTGTTTCAAACAGGTTGAATTACCGTAAGGGCAAAACACTCTCTTATGCTGCTCTGCTGGGAATGCTCCATGCCGTGACTTCTGAGGCCATTGCAGGCGTAGCCCTGCTGATAGGAGTCCTTCTCGTGAGGGAGTACATCACTTACATGGAAATAGCATCCATTCTGCTTCTCATAGCAGTTGGAATTTATTTCATTGTCAACGGATACGTGGAGGAAGAACCAGAATCAGGATATGCAGTCGCATCAATAAAATCAATACTTGCAATCAGCGCATTTCCGGATTTCGCCCTTATACCAATCATGCTGGCAGGATCTTCCCTGTCAGCAATCAACATAATATGGATACTGGTGGCATTTATCCTCATAAGCACAGTTTCCCTGGCCATCATGGTATATGCTTCAACAAGGGGGCTCTCAAAGGCACTTGAGAAACTACCCCCCAGATATATAGACTACATAATGGCGGGAATCCTGTTCCTCACTGCAGGGATAATTGCTTTCACATCCCTTTAGTTTGGAGAGCCTGATGCAGTTGCATTCCTGTCCAGTACTGCATGATTAAAAGGATGGATCACCCCTAAGGGGCCCATCTGATGGGAGCAGATATATTGTCCAGAAACCAGGTTTTATGACGCAGAATTGGTGAACAGAAGGTGGATTTATTTTAAATACACCTTATGCATAAAATTCTCATGCCGAAAGTTCCCCGGGATTTTTACACTGAACTTGGGGCGGAATGGCTTTCCCAGAGAAAAGCCGATGGCCAAACCACTCAGGAACTAAAATATGTTATGCAATTTCTGGGAAAGGAAGGAAAGGTCCTGGACCTGGCCTGCGGATATGGGAGATTCTCAATTCCTCTGGCAGAAAATGGATATCTTGTGGAAGGATTAGACATAACCCCGGCTTTTATAGAGAGAGCCAGAGAGGAGGCAAATAGAAGGGGCCTAAAGATCTCTTTCAGGATAGGTAATATGGAAGCACTTCCCTACGAGGACAACTCGTTCCTATCCGTAATCTGCATGTGGAATGCCTTCAGTGAACTTGCTAGCGAGAGGGAACAGGTAAGCACGCTAATGGAGATTTACAGGGTACTCAGTAAGGGCGGCAAGGCCCTTGTTGAGGTCAGGAACCACAGGTCAAGCGGGCTTGTGGAGGCTAATGTTATTGACGGGCATGAGGCAATGCCAAGTTACAATCACACAAGAGGCAGCATGAAAAGGCTAGTAAAACTTGCAGGAATAGAGAATTACAGGATTTTCATAGACGATTTTGGCGGCCGGAAAAGGCTCTTGCTGGTGTTCAATAAGGCATAGACTTCAATTCCTCAGGTAAGGACTCAAAAGGCGAGTGACTCAGATATGGTTGAACACCGCACGGCCAATTTGCTTCCTGAAACGGAAATGCCTTTAGAGCCATGTTTCCGAAGAGTTTGGGTTGAATAAAAGGAAATGCAGTACTGATCAGGTAAGCCGGAGGCTGATTCCAAGTTTCTCAGACAGGTTTGGCAAATCCTGTGCTATATAGAAGAACGCCATCCAGGCCCATTTGCCCCATCTCTTGAGGCCTTCCGACTTGACCTTTTCAACTGCTTCCCGGTTATTTTCAGGCTCCCTTCCGAAAAACAGCTTCCCAAAGACTTCGGCTGACCAGGCATCTATGGGGAAGCCCCCATGCGGGTTTATGATGTCGGCAGAGTAATCGCCTATGCCTGGCAGGCTAATCAGGAGCTTTTTTGCCTCCTCGGGGCCCATATCCATGAGTTGCTGAGCAGTGGGAAAGTCCCCCTTAGCAAGCCTTCCCGCAAGTTTGACGATGTGTTTTGACCTGTATCCAACCTTGCACTTGCTTGAGATTTCTTTTTCAGAAACGCCAGCCAACCTCTCCTGAGTTGGCCAGGCATACACCTGCTTTCCATCAAATTCCGCCACTTCACCGTAGTTCCTGATGAATGACGCTATCATTTCATTGCTTCTCTTGAGAGGTGCCATCTGAAGAAGTATGGCAAGAACCGCCTCAGGGAAGAGTGCAATGGGAAAGGTGTCGTGCAGGCCATAAAGATCTGGAATTGTGTGTGAAAGTATGCTATCTTTAATTGCCATCTCGTAAAAGGGGGCCAAATCCTGATCCACGCCAAGAGATATCCCAACCAGTCTTCTCAATTCCATTTGACGGGGTTGCTCCAATTCTACATCCGTAAATATTCTGGCCCTGATCGAACATTCATCCACATTTCCCACTGATTCAAGCCTCATACCAAACAGTGAGGTATTTAGGTGCGCAGCTGTCCACAACGCACCACCCTCGTAGATTTCGAAAGGCGTGAAAAGGCTCCATCCTGCTGGTTTTCTGACTGTCAGTTTGAAGCTGTATGGTGGCAATGGCTTTAGCACAAATTCGAAAGAATGTGCCAACTTTCCCATATGGAACCATAAGTCCACCATGAATAAAAACTGGACATATGCCTGCAGCGTTTCAATTCTGGCTTGGAAATGAGGCAGGGCAACACTTCCTGGACACGATGCCGCAATTGCAGGGTAGAATCATGTTTTCAAGCTGAAATAGAATAAGCGGAAATCCCAAAAACTTCGTGGGTTGTTAAATGTCTCATCTGGTTAAAATAAGGAAAAAAAGTAGTATTGCTTATACTACTTTCAGCTCATTTCCTTTAGGACTTCTCTTGCTTTTCCTGAGAATTCCTTTATCTCCTCTTCGGAAATAATTAATGGTGGCCTGAGCCTTATTGTAAATTCCCCTGCCTTTAGGAGCAGCACTCCCTTTGAGAACATTCTGTTGAAGAATTCATCCCTGATCTTCTCGCTCTTGAGGTCGAAGGCGTCCATAAGCCCTTTCCCTCTAGGATTGGAAACCAGGCCGGGAAATTCAGTGCTAAGGCTTGATAGTTCATCAACCATCACTTTTCCCATCTTTTCTGCATTCTTAACCAGAGATTCCTCAACCATGATCTCGATGAATCTCTTTGCCCTAACCATGTCAACGAGATTTCCTCCCCAGGTTGAATTTATCCTGCTGGAGACCTTGAAAACGTTATCCTTTACCTCGTCTATCTTGCTCCCGACCATGATGCCGCAAACCTGTGACTTCTTGCCGAAAGCCATTATATCGGGCTGGACTCCATAGTGCTGGTGTGCCCACCACTTGCCGGTCACTCCCATTCCTGACTGGACTTCGTCCACCATCAGGAGTGCATCATTGTCCCTGACCAGTTTGGCGACTTTCCTGAAGTATTCTTCCCTGAAATGGTTGTCTCCGCCTTCTCCCTGAATTGGTTCCATTATAAACGCTGCGATATCATTTCCGTATTTCTCAAAATTCTGCTCCATCTCTGACAGACTCTGCTTTTCAAGTTCCTCAACTTCCTGCAGTACCTTGTCCGTAATGGGGAACCTGAGTTTTGGATTGGTAACCCTGGGCCAGTCAAACTTGGGGAAATACATGGTCTTCCTGGGATCATGTGTGTTTGTCAGGCTCAGTGTGTATCCACTCCTGCCATGGAATGCCTCTTTCAGGTGCATTATCTTCATTCCAAGTTCCTTTGTTTCACCGTTCATCTGGTTCTTCCGTACCTTCCAGTCGAAGGCTGCCTTGAGGCCATTTTCTACCGCTAGTGCCCCTCCTGAAACAAAGAAGAAATATTTCATGTAATCTGGCGTTGCTTCGCGGGAAAGTGTGTCAACAAATTCGGCCATTTGCCTTGTATATATATCAGAATTTGTGACTTTTGTAAGGGCCGCCATCTTAAGATCCTGCAGGAATTCCGGGTCTGAGAGTCCCGGGTGATTAACACCAATAGGGTTGGAAGCGAAAAACCCGAAGAAATCCAATAAATAGCGATCCTTATCTGAGTCATACAGCCTGGCGCCTTTGCTCTTCTCCAGATCAAGGACCATATCTAAGCCATCAGCCAGCATCCTCGATCCGATAATATTTCTAACGTCCCCTGGGCGCATCATAGTTTCGGATTTCATGATACTACATGTCTTATCTGGATATAGTTCATTCTATTGCCCATTTTATTGGTTCAAAAAAAATATTGCCCGTGCAACATATAAATTTCGAACAAGGTAGAATTCCTACGAAATTCGGAAATATTGTTGAACCATATGGGAAAAAGGAACATAGTCAATATTTAAACTCAAATTGTTATTATAACACAGGTTTGATTCTTTTCAGGCTGAAAGTGCACTGACATGGTAAATTACAACATCAGGGAATACAGTGGAAAGGAAGATTTAGTAAGAATGCAGGAACTTTGATAATCCACATTCAACTTAAGAAGCGACCTGCAAATTGGTGATATTGCGTGGCAGAGGTTTCAACGCGAGAGATCTGAACAGGAATGGCCAACCTTTCTTCATAAAGAAGATGGCAAACATAACAACAATTTCTATTCCTATCGTAATGATAAATTCAGCAAGGACCGGTCGAGATTTGATTAAAGTTTTAAGCGAATACTATCAATCTTAAGAGAATATCCGTAAAGCCCATCTCCCATGGAGCATAAGCTATAAATACTATGGCTAATTATAGTCTATTATAGTGACACTTTATGCCTACGACGATACAGGTCAGTGAGAAGTTGCAAAAAGAATTAGCCAAGCGCAAGATGTATGAAAAGGAAACTTACGAAGAAGTCATCTGGGATCTTGTGGAGGATTCCCAGGAACTTGATGAAGAGACCAAGAAGGAAATAGCTCAGGCCAGGCAGGAGATCAAGGAAGGCAGATACCATACTCTAGAAGAGGTCAAGAAGGAACTGGGACTTTGACCTACCGTGTTCTGTTTTCAGACCTGGCCCTCAAACAGTTGAAAAAGCTTGATGGAGAAGCTAGGCAGAGAATAATTACATCAATTGAACGAATCAGGGTAAGACCTGAGTCTTACATCAAGAGACTGGTTGGGGAAGAAGGATACAGACTGAGGGTGGGAGATTACAGGGTTATAGTGGATATCGATAAGCAAGAACTGATGATTCTCGTACTAGGAATGGGTCACAGGAAGAATGTGTATGATTAAGCGTTATTTGTGCCGAGAATCATTCCACCCATCACGTTCATACACAGGGGTTTCGTCAGGAAAAGATGGTCCTGCCGGAAAGAAATAAGAAATGGCATCTTTCGGCGTGTCAAACAAAACTCTGTAATTATTTATGCCTCAAAGGAGATGCATCACCATGAAGATCAAAATCGTGCCTGCCAGAAGGACGGATTCAAAGGATTTATTCAGGCTCCAGAGAGAGTTTGACAGCTATTTGCAAAGCCTTACCGAGAAGAAACGGGAAAATCATACTGAAAAACGTGAGAAGCCATTCATGCGCTATGGTTTTGGCAGGGAGTGAATGTTTTATCCCTTGGCAGCCAAGAGAGGGAATACTGCTAACAATGCTTAATCATATAGCCTTCTCAAGCGTGTATCTAATTCTCCCGAGTATCTCTTCAACATATGCCAGTGTTTGATTCAATTCGGGAAAGTAGTCACTGGGGTGGCTACATTCGTTTCTCTTGTTAAGGAGACCTTTCAGGGCTTTTTCTAAATTCTTGTCAATTATTCCATTCACCCTAAGCTGCTCTATCACTCTATAATCATTAAATTGTTCTCGGATTTCATCGTCTCTTTTATTGAGTTTGGATGCTAGTTTGTTAGTAAGGAAATCACTCATTGCTGACCATGACATAGCGTGTGCGGCTCTAAATGGTCCAACCCCTACACATCTTAGCGATTCCCTAATAAGCTTTACACCGCGCTTATCAACACGTTTCTTCCTCTTGACCTGTTTTTCTGTCTCCCATTCAAGAAGGTGCCAGTTGATGATTTTTACTCGCCCTCCTCGGAGTTTGTCCTACATTCCAGAAGGAATCATATCAAATCCTAGATGCTAGTTGCTTCCTTTAGTATCTCTCTGAATTACGTCTCACTATTTCCCTTCTCCTCCTCTAGTCGATATTTCTTTCCGGTAACCAAATAAACTGACGCTGAAACAACCCCTGTTAAAGCTATTATCAAGAAAATCACAATCAATGGAGTGTACACCAAGAAAAATCCCTTGTTTGGGAATGAAAGATATCCTTTCGTGGTTCCCTCGACCCAGATGGGAGGCTGGTAGTAGAAATTCAAATAAAAAAACCAAACAAATAGTGAAAGACCACCTATAGTTATTGATACTAACGTTTTTATTAGCTCTTTCCTCATTTTGTATCACCCTCTATCCATTTACATAACTATAATCATAGTATGAATTGGACCAGAACATTTGGGGTCCGAAACTGTTTGCAATGTTCAAATTGTTGGGAGATTGTTCCAGATAATATTCATTATAGTATCCACTTTGATATGGACCACTAATTCCAACTTCCCCAGAAATGCCCTGAACTTCTATCTGGGGGTTCTGGAACTGGACTGACGGATAGAACTCAGCAATTTGGCTAGTGTAAGTAATGTTTTCAGCTTCAGTGATATACTGAGCGTAGTACGTCGGGAAATTGCCGTGAGTAGAAGTAACGACGAAATTCTGTGAGGTATTGGTAATGTATGCAGAGTAAGTGAAGTCGGGATAACCATCAAAAACATTGAACTGGATCTGCCACCCAGGCGACAGATTTGGACTTCCAGGGTAATTATAAGATGGCGAAGCAGGATGGTTAGGTGAAAGGGTTTCGTACCATATGTGATAATTGTGCCAGTAGGGCCCTGTCCAGAATTGGTATGGTTGTTTGTAGTATGCCCTAGAATAACCAGTTTGCGCTAAAGTTTGAACTCCTGATGAGGAATGCCCACCAGGGTATTCTGTGAGACCTATCCACATTGTTGCTGACATAAATTTCCCTGAAATTTGGTTTGAAGGCGGAGATACTATGTTGGAGACACCTAAAGTCGCTGAGTTGGAATATATTTCCTGCGGAGAAAAATACAGCTCATATCCAGCCCAGTTCGGAGAATTGTAGTATGCACTGGAATGAGCGATATGTTGATTATTAATGGATGGCCCAGAGATACGACGGGTGCTTCCATCTACCCCGAAGGTATAGTATGTCTGTGACGTGGCATTTTCCTCGACGAAATCGGCATAGACAGTTAGGGAACCCGATGAAAAATTATACATTAATCCCCACTGCAAATTTCTCTCCCTAAACTTATTCAAATAGGATTGAAACCCATGATTTTGGTAAAGCGCCGATGCACCTGAGACTATTTCGTTCAATACTTTTGACGAAGCGAACTCTTTATTCTGAACTTTTGCAGTTTTGTTTAACGCATTCACGTCTTTCTGCATTGATGTGTTACTGAAAATGAAATTAAACCCTATCTGTGGTGAAAGAGATGGTTGGAAGCTTTTATCAAGTCTATGTGTCATGTTACCGGAACTTTGGGAGAACGGGATAAATAATAATGCCCGCACAACAATTATTGTGACAAATAATGCAATTTTATTTTCACGTACCTTCATAAAAATTTAAAGATATAATTCTATTTAACCATTGTTCAGGGTTCCTCTATTACGGAATCAACATCTCTAAATTCCTTGAATACGCACTCGACAATGTTTTCAGGCATGGTTTTGAAAACCCTCTACAAACTACGGAAAACTCAGAATGGACCGGTCGGGATTTGAACCCGAGGCCTCCTGCTTGCAAAGCCCCAAGACGCTGCCCAGAGTATCGAGATACCAATCTGAATTGAAAAAATGGATGGTTCAGAAGGAATTCAGTGAAAGTTACAAGTCAGAAATCGCTACCTATCTGAAACCTCTTGAAAATAGGGATGTTTCAAGTGTTACCGAACTGAGGGAAATCATCGCCTCCAGTTCGTCAAATATGGTCCTCACCGTTACCAGGGCCTACATCAACTTTCTCCTGGACCATGAGATAATCAGCGATGAAACAGCCATATACTTCAGAAAAGCATTGCCTTCAAGAAAAACTAAAGTTGACGGATATGTTCCAACTGACCAGGATGTAAGGAATGCATACCAGAAAATCAAGAAGGAGAAGGATCGCATTCTGTTTGAGATCCTGGCCTTCTCTGGCATAAGGACGACTGAACTTGTAAAAATGCTAAAGGAATTTGACACTTCCAGATTGATAAAAAAGGGGAAGATCTCAAAGTATCCCCTAAACTTCAACAGGGGAAACAAGCGGTCCCAGTATGTTTACATGCCCTCTGACCTGTCCTTAAAGCTCCACAGGTTCTATATCAACAAGGATACGGTGTCAAGGGAAATAAGGCAGTATGGAGTAGCTCCCAAATACCTCAGGAAATGGTTCTACAACTTCCTCATAATGAACAATGTTCCTGAGTCCGTGGCGGATTTCATTGAGGGCAGAGCCCCAGAATCTGTTGGGTCAATGCATTATCTTTCCAAGGTGAAACAGGCAGATTATTGGTATGGCCCTGTGGTTCCATGCATAAGGGAATTACTGTTTTAGATGGTTATTTTTCCTTCAGTAACACATAGATAATTTGCGATTCAGAGAGGTTATAGCGTTTCCTACCTCCAGGCGATAGTTTTCGCCAAAGTTGGATGAGTGATATCGATGATAGAACTGCCAATACGGGAATGACAAATTTCTCATTGAAAAATAAGAGCCACAAGCCATTTACCAGGTCCCATTGAAATGCCCATGAGGATGAGGGAAAAACAAACCCGTAAAAAAAAGGCCCCGGAATAGCCGGGCTACCCATGTAATGCATTATTGGTAGAAGGGAAAGCATGAAAGTAAGTTGAAAATATAGAATGCTGTTAAAGGTAAGACCAAAGAGCAATAGTGCTATTGCCACTTTAATCCATCTGCCTTTGTGTGTTTTCTTGTGTTTATGTTCAGCTTCCACCATAATTCACCACAAATTGGCCTGGTTCAGTAATATAGATATTGTACATGGTGCTGAATTGCCCACCTATTTGGGGTCCATCCCCATATTGATATGAAGACAACAGCGGGGAAATTAAGTTCCCCGTATTCGAAGATGCAACAGTCCACGTTACATCTCCGAAATTAGGTACAGTATCTCCGATATTTTCCACAATCCATTCAGCAGCATTTGTGACAGGAGTATAGCTGAAACTCCCTCCCCAAGATTGACCTGTCGTATAATCCTTTATTTCAAAGGTACTAATCCCATTGCTGTAATTTGTCCACACCTGAACCAGGTCACCGGGGTTAAAATGCATACTGTTATTGTAAACTGGAAGTGCTGGCAGCGCCTCATACCACGGAGTTACTGTTTCAACGCCACTAGATGATACATTCACGGCTACACCTGACTGCCATAAAGTGCTCTGACCAAACCCCCCTATTCCAACCCACATGCCAAAGACATTAGGATTGGTGCCACCGCTCACATAGCTTGCACTCGGAATGTAGAATTCACCCGTTACTTTATTGATTGAACCGGACTGAACAAAACCTGCCCAATTTGACGTGGTGGCATTCAAAACTAGAACTAGTGACCCAGAACTAGAGCCGGTGTTTAGATAAGTTGGTGTACCCTCGTAATTATCAATACTGCCCGAATTCGCTTCCCACTGGAAGAACTTATAACCACTGGCAATGGAAGCTGCCTGGATCTCATAGGTTGTGGAAGCGTCAAGAGTGACGGGTTGTCCGTTGGAATAAGTGCTGCTGTCAATCTGTATTTTCGCATTCCCTCCGAAAACATTAATCTGATATGATACGCTAGGTGGTGGGCTGCTGCCTCCACCACCACCTCCACAGGTTGAACAAGGAGTTGGTTCCTGAGGAACAATAGCTGCAGACTGGAAGTTTCCAAAAGTGTATACGGGAGAACGCTTTTCTGGCCTAAGGTGCTGATATGTGGTGAATGTCATCACAGGCGGTGAATAGAGTAGAATTGAGAAAACAAAGATACTTATAACCAACAGTGAAAGGATTCTCTTAAATTCCATATAAAATATAAACTTTCATCTTATAAAATCTATGCGTATAATGACACACAAAAAGAGAGTGAGTCTATTCGTTGACAGTGATACTGTAGACCGTGCCAGAGCTTATGGGCTTAATCTTTCAAAGTTCATGACCTCCTGCCTGAAAGTTTGGAGCAAAAACCCATCCTTCCTTTTGCATGCGGAATCAGAGAAATTCAGAATGGACCGGTCGGGATTTGATTAGTATTTTAAGCGAATACTAAATCCTCATAAAAGCAGAGATGACATACTCAGTAGAAAACTACATTTCGAGACGTTCTTAAAAGATGTTGTCTTTCATTTCAATAATTCTAAGTATTTTGGGGGCTCTAATATTCTATTTACGTCTATGCCATTTCCGTCAGCGTACTTGAGAACGTCCTGGGTGTTCCAAGTAACAATGTAGTCGATACTGACAGATTTGGCAATAGAAATCATGTACCAATCGTTTCCCACATCTTTTATTGCCGTAGGATCTATTGTAAGATTCTCGGTTTTTACGAAATTCAGCTGCATAACGTAAGGGTCGAGTCTCGAGTTCAAATACTCAGTTCTAACATTATCTAAGGCGCGAAATACATCTCCTTCCTTCTTTCCACTCTGTGAAATTTTCTCAATCAGATCCGGATCTAAATCAAGAAGTCTTTTCAACTCGCCGTAGAGTATATCACAAGTAAATGCCTTATCTGAGCCATTTACTACTCTCCTGCACACCTTCGCATTTGAGGAATGGGTGGATCCGGATATCAGATAGGCCAACACGACATTGGTGTCTATTATTAGTTGCATTTATTGTCTCAAAGCCTTCTTAGCCATGTTGACGGCAGAAACAACATCTTCTTCAGTTATTTCATTTTCCTGCAGAAAATCAGCGAAGTACTTATCGACCACCTCTTTCTTAAGGGCAGATCTCTTAGTGAATTTTGGATACCTCGAATATATTGTATCAAGCAATTCTGTTAAACTCATATAATTGAAGGTGGCCTTCACTTCAAATATTTGCTTCTTCTCAAAATCGGTCAAATTATTCCAAACAGAAGCTGCAATTTTAAAACCTTCGTTCGTAAGTCTCAGCTCATCAAATGAAATTACTCCTCTTGCTTGGAAATCAGTAAGGTCACCGGAAAGTTCCTTGGAAAATGGACCATACCAGAGAGGTTCGAAGTGATAGACATCTTTCATTTCAGCGAACGGAGTTCTTCTGCAGAGGAGGAAAATCTCTTTCTGTAAATGTGTAACTGATGGGATTGGTTCATTGTTCTTCTTTGACTTTCCCCACGCGTAGATGAAAGAGAGCAGCAAATCGCTTCTTGAAACCATACAAAGAGAATATTCCATCGTTATATACAATTCTTATGTAATCTGACAAGTTTTGACAGGTAGAGTTGGCTTTGGTTTTATTGCCAGAATCAACTAGTGGACCGGTCGGGATTTGATTAAAGTTTTAAGCGAATACTGTATCAAACTCTTGAGTTCATTATGTACAGAAAATTACAGTACTTCAGAATTTGGCATCGAAAGGACATCTTGAAATTTAAACAAC
>JAJZLU010000045.1 GCA_021850545.1 Thermoplasmata archaeon
TGGCACGTCCTTCATCAGCTCTCAAACCAAACCATCCCCCAAGCAGTTTAGCAGTTTACACAATCCATTTTACTGTAAACGAAATCTGGCTTCATTGGTTCTTTAAAGAACCTCTAACCCTTCCCTATTGAGTATTTCCCTCAAGAGGTGCATTCAAAGTGCGTATCCCGTGTATAGCTAGACCAAATATAAGCATTTTGGTAATTTAAATTATGAGTGGCGCTAGATAAAACAGGCTTTACAAATGATCGGATTGTTTTAAATACCTTCTTCGTAAATACATGATATTGAAGGACAAGGGCAGAATTCTTGGCATTGACGATGGGCCTTTTTCTAGGCCCAAAGATAAATTCACTCCCTTTGTGGGCGTGCTAATGAGGATGGATGGCCGAATAGAGGGAATACGCGTGGGAAAACTGGCCATAGATGGTGATTATGCTGAGAAGGCAATTTATGCGATGGCTGCCTCCATGGGGCCGGGCAACATCAATCTCATCATGTCTGATGGTGTGACCTTTGCAGGATTTGACATTGTGAGTCCAGAGAATGTTTACAAAGATACGGGCATTCCATATGTTTCCATAACTCATTCACCTGCAGACCTGGAATCTATGGAAGCGGCTCTCACCAAACATGGTGAATTACTCAAGATCGGGAAACTGAAGGGGCTAAATCCAGTGAAGTGCAGTATCCATGGTTCAGAATTTGTCGTGAACTATGCCGGGTTAGGCCAAGATGAAGCCCTGAAAGTCCTGGAACGCAGCATGATGGTTGGAAACGTCCCTGAGCCGGTAAGGATTGCCGACATGATAGCTACATCAATCCAATCACCCCTGGACAGGGAATGATTGTTGGAATTCCCCTTTTTTGATTGGATTTCACAGCCATATTTTCAAAAATCAGCCAAAAAACATGGCAAAGGCAGACTTGGTTAGGATGGCGAAAACTTACCCTAAGACCTTAGGGTGATGAAAAAGTAATTACATGAGGAAACGATGTTCTTTTGAGGTTTCCCAATGTCCCAGAAAGATAAAGGTGCACTAGAAGCGTTAGTGGAGGTAACGAGATCAGACTGCGTGATTACTAATTACATTAACACCCTTAACCAGGAAGTAAGAGTTGACAGGCTGAGAATAGGCGAAAGCAAAACGCTGCACAGGCTTGAAACAGATGCGGATCCGGAATATCTACTCCCCGGCCTCCAGAAGTGCTCAAACAACGTCATAAGGGTCGGGAAAACCGGATACTGGGCAGAATCACATGCCTGTTCCTCATGCAGGTTTTTTGCCAGTTCTCATGTAGTTGTACTCAGTTCAAAGGCAATTGATGCCAGGAGGATCCTATACAGGATCCTGGTGCAGAACCCAACCAAGCTCAAGATACTGGAAAAGGACCTGGAAGCTGCGGGGCTAAACCCGAACATACTGGAAACCGAGTTTGAAAGCCTTGAGATTCTCACTGAGAGGGAGAAGGAAGTGGTGAACATGGCCTTCCGCCATGGTTATTTCGATCCGGACAGGGGGATATCAATGACAGAGATCGCAAAGATCATGAAGGTTTCAACTCCATCGCTCTCTGATGTATTGAGGAGGGCGACCAAGAAGATCGTGAAGTATTATATTGAAAACAAGTTCTAATTTGGCATTTTAGGGATTCTGGCTGCAGCAGTTCTCAAATTCTGCCGGGTTCCCTATTATGGTGCCCGGGGTATCGGGATTCCTGAAATCCTTGATTTTTATGGGGATTCCATTTTCCCTTGAAATTGAAATGACCTTGCCGTGGAGAATTCGTGCTCCATTTCTTATGTATCCCTCAGCATCCTCATATCCAATCTGCCTGAGGACTCTGCACTCCTTGACGAATTTTGGATCGCCGGTCATAAGGCCTGGCACATCTTTCCAGAACGTGAGGCATGAACCGTTAAGTGAGCTGGACACAACCGCAGCCGTATAATCGCTGCTATTCCTTCCCAGGATGGCAATCCTTCCAGACGGGGTGCGGCAGAAGAATCCCGTGATTATGGGAATATTCCCTTCATTCTTCTGGTTGCTTACACTGCGGAGGATCAGTTCTCTGGACCAGTTGACATCCACAGTTGCTTCAAGGAGATTTTCATCCTCTGCAACGATGATCTCACTGGATAGCACTGCTTCAGCGCCAAAGTTCTGTCCAAGCAGGTACCATTTCATGATTACTGCTGAAAACCTTTCTCCGTAAGACATAATGATGGTGTTTCTTTCCGGTGAATCCTTGAGATTATGGTCATGGGCTATGCCTATGAGTTCATGGACCAGATTTCTTATCTCTTCCATGGAAGGCTCCCTTGTCCTCTTCTTGGTAATTTTAGACATCGCATCAAGGTGGATCTTCTGGATTTCATGGATCTTCTCCATTACAGATGGCCCGTCACCTGAATTGCAGAGTTCGATCAGGCTCTGGGTTACTCCGCTTATGGCGCTGACAATAACAACCGGGTTCTGGTATCTAGAAACTATCTTTGCGGCGCTGCAGAAGTCTTCAGCGGAAGAGAGGCAGGAACCGCCGAACTTGAGCACATCATACTGTGTTCCCATTAGAGCAGCCCCTTAGAATGTGCAATTTCCGCATTGAGGACTGATGCCCCGGCAGCGCCTCTTATGGTATTGTGTGAAAGTGTCACAAAGCGAAGGTAATTTCCATTTTTCCTTATCCTGCCCACTGTGACAGCCATTCCCCTTGCCCTTTCAGGAGTTCCATTCCAGAGGTCGAGTTCTGGTTGTGGCCTGTAATCAGACCCAGTAACTATTATGGGCTGGGCAGGAGCGCTAGGAAGATTCTTTGCCTGAGGATAAGCCCTGAATCCGGACAGGAGGCCGGAGATGTCCTCATCCTCTATGTTTCCTGAAAATCTCACCGTTACGGACTCGGTGTGCCCTTCCCGCACAGGAATCCTTGTGCATGTGATTCCCAGGTCAAGATTCCTGGGAGTTATCTTCTTTCCATCAAGTGTTCCAAAGACCTTTGGCATTTCCCTCTGGATCTTTTCCTCCTCGCTTTCTATGAACGGCACAATGTTTGAGACTGCGTCAAGTGATGGAACACCCGGGTAACCTGCACCGCTGAGCGCCTGCATAGTTGTAACTTCAATGTGATCAGGTCCCAGCGGGATAAGGGGTTTCAGCGGAATGGCAAGGCCTATTGTGCTGCAGTTGCCGTTTGCAATGATATAGCCACACTGGTCCCTGAACATTTCCATGTGGTCACTGTTGATTTCAGGCACCACTATTGGGACTGATTCCAGCATCCTGTTAGTGGCAGAATTTGTGAAAATCCTGTTTCCTGCCTTCTGCAGTTGGAGTTCAATATTGTTGTCCGTGGAAGTGGGTATTGCGCTGAAGATAGCATCGTATTTCTCAGAGATGACCCTGCGTGCATCCAAAATGGAAAGGCGCTTTTCAAGCAATGAATCTGAAATTGTGTTTGAAGGCACCCTAAGGATTTCCTCCAGTTTCCTGCTGTCGGAGCGCTGCCAGGCATAAAGGTCCGGTTCATCAAAGAACGGATGGTTTGACAGGAGCTGGCAGAATCTCTGGCCAACTAGGCCACTTGCCCCTATGATTGCAACCCTTTTCCTGGACACTTTATTCACGGCTCCCTTCTGTTATATTGTTTGAGCCGTTGAGATGGGAATTTTATAAATTCATTTTGTCATACTTAATAATCATCAAGAATAATTTCAGTTATGGGAATTACTGCCAGTAAATTTTAATGAAGGCTGGCAATAAGAAAAGATTTCCATATTCCTTCAATTAAAATTACTGCATCTATTGTGCTTGGAATATACGCCAAACGTCTGATTTCACTGCTGCATGTATTTCCTGAACCATTCCAGCTTCCTTGCAAGCCTGTCATTCATGTTCTTTGGAATTCCACGCCTGGCATGCTCATGCGAGTCACCAGGATACCTGGCTAGCACAGCATCCACGCCGTTGAGCCGCAGGGCAGTGTACATCTGCTCTGACTGTTCAATGGGGCACCGGTAGTCTTCTTCTCCATGAATGAACATGGTAGGGGTCCTTGCGCTCTTTACCCTGGTGATTGGGGACATCCTGAGCAATTGTTCCATACCTTCAGGGCTCCATGGGTCCTTAACGCCAGATTCAAGGGCATTGAACCAGAATCCAATATCACTTGTGCCACACATGCTCATTAGATTCGAGACGCATCTCTCCGCAACCGCGCACTTGAATCGTGTTGTCTGGGTTATTGCCGCATTGGTCATGAAACCGCCATATGAACCACCAGTAATGGCAAATTCTTCCTTAAGGCCGTATATCGATTTTGCAGCATCCATGAATTTCATCAGATCCTGAAAATCTTCTCCTCCCCAGTCGCCGACACACCGGTATGCAAATTCCTCTCCGTAACCATCGCTCCCCCTTGGATTGCCAAACAGCACATTGAAGCCGTTATCAGCGAGGAAATTGAACTCTATGCTGTAAGCTTCGCCGTAAGCCATCTGCGGTCCGCCATGCACATTGAGCACTGTGGGGCTTCCCTTTGATGAAAGAATGAGCCAGGCCTCCCTCCCTTCCACTTCTATGCGCTCCAGTGGATGGCCAATCACATTGGGGTTAGGGTCGTATTCTCCGTTGAATGACAGCACAGACGGCTTCTCGGGGGAGGTATACACGTATGCAACCTTCCCGCCGGCTACATGAAATGCACGGACAGCCCTATTCGGTTCAGTAAGCTTCTTCACATTTGTTCCATCATAAGAGTAAAGGAATACGAAACCTCCCTCCTGGCCCTCAAGATACAGAACCCCGTTGTCTGAGACCAGCGATTCTGAAGCCGAAACGAAAAGGTCAGTTGTTACCTTGTTGTGTGAAGTCCTCCCAACCTCTACTTCCTTCCCAGCCTCCGGAAATATAAGGCTAGAGGATGCCCAGGGCTTGAGGCCCTTCCTGTGGCCAAGGTATGCTATGGTGCCATCGCTGGCCACGCATACCGTGCCTGCCTTTCCTTCCCCGCTTGTAACCTTCCTGTATTTTCCTCCTTTGACATCGAGCTCGTAAACATCCTCTAGGCCACGGTCATTGTCCTCTACAGCGGCTGCAAATACGGCCCTTTGCCCGTTTGAGGACACATCGATTACATCAAAATCTCCTGACGCCAATACCCTTGGAGGTTCCTCGAGAACAGATACAAGTTTCTTCCTTTCCCTGAGGAAACCGGTTGTGTCAAACCTGTATTTCACACTGCTTGTGACGAAAGGCTTGTCCTTTTCTGACTTGTCTACAGTTATTGCGAGAACCCCGTCCCTATGGAAAATGTACTTAGAGATGGATTTATTTGTGAAGAGCTTCCTAGGCTCAGCAAGCTCTTCCTGAACAAAGAGGCTTTCTTCCTCCTTGTTGTACGAAACGAAGTAAAGCCCGCCATTGTGGATCTTTGGATTCTTTTCATGCCCTCCGAATGTGATCCTAGTGGCTTCTTTCCCATTGAAACGGTAAATGGAAGATCTGTACTCGCCTGACTCAATCCAGTTCAGTGTAAAATATACTGTTTCCCCATATACGAATGGGTCTGACACGAGCTTCAGCTTGTATGCATCTTCCGGAGTTTTCATGGAAGATCATAGGCTTCATTGGTAAAAATGGTTCTTGTACCATTCGTTCATGAAAAGGACCTCATTGTAATTGGGTCCTTCAAGTGTGAGATGTTCTGGCTCAGGCGAACCCTGATTTAGAGCCTCTTAAATTAACGAAAACAGCGCATTCAGCCATCAGCGGGCAGCATTAAATGCAAAGAATTTTGGAAAATTGGGTTAAAAATGGAAAAATGGCGAACTTTCACTCTTTGAACATGAAGAAGTCCAGTTCATCCACTGCGTTTGTCTTGATGCCCTCAAGGTTCTTGACAACGTCATCAAGCTTTTCTTCCTCAACTGGTATGTACTTCATCTTACCAAGGGACATATGGTATGAGCCAGGGCAGAGAACTCCTTCCTTTACCACAATTGCGTCAGGCTTGAGGGACAGTATTCCTGCCATGCATCTTTCCTTGCCGCCATAGGGAGAGCCGAAGCCCGGGTTCTCGTATTCTGTTATCTGCTTTGTCTCGTCGTCAATTACCATTATTGAATTTCCGTATTCAAGTGGCGTGACAAAGTTTTCCTCATCGACTACTGCTACGATCTTCATGACCCCATATTTCTTTACCACTAATTTAAGTTGATGGTTTTTTGATAGCGACAATAAACTTCCGAAATTATCATTGTCAACGGACGTCGCTAAATCGCTCAAACCTGAACCTTATGGCTTCTATGGCTGGTAGATCATAGTCACTGTCCGGAAGATTCTGAAGCCTCTTTCCCTCTGCGCTCAGAATATGGTTTTTTAAAGCAGATTTTCTGAAAAGTGGATCATAGGATACATGCACCATGTAATCTTCATCAAATGTCCACAGGTACCTATCAAATAGATCGTGGTGGTTTTTGCATAACAGTATGCCATTCCTGATGTCCCTTGAAGTACCACGATCCTCCACTGGTATGACATGAGCTGCCTCCACCCCTATGGGCCGTCCCTGGAAATGGTACCCTAGGTCGCACAGGCTGCACCTTTCGTGATATATTCTCCTCACAGCAGTCTGGAAAGCCCTGAGCCTTACAACTGGGTTGGCAACGCTCCTGTTTAGCTCAACAACTTCAAAGGGCTGGAATGGTTTTATGCTTGAAGGTTTCATAGGGGCGTCTGTGGATTCGATTGACTCCCCGTGTATTATGAAATGAGTCCCATCGAACCCTTCAACGTATGCAAGGCCCATTACTTCATACGTCCTTTTCATACCCGGAATGTTCTTCTGCCGGAAGACGCCTATGGGAACTCTGTTGTCCAAAGAGTTCATGAGCGCCTGGTTTGTTCCAAGATTGAGGTCAGTTTTCCCGTTTCTTCCTTCTGGTGTATACCTGTAAAGCCATGAACCATCTGGAAGCCAGAGCGGTTCCTGATCTGGATACGGCCCTTTTACGGTTTCCCTTATCCAGAGTGCATATTGGGAGCTTTGCGGCTTGTATATCCCTTTCTGCGTGCGGAAGCCTGGAATGGTTTCCTGCAGATCAGAACTCAAAATTATATCTCCCATGGATTCCCTGATCTTCTTCAATACAATTTCTAGGTCTGGATCAGAAATCCTATGTACCGGGTCTTCCACAGAATGAATACTAACAAGATGGATTTAAAGTGTCCCATGGGACATTATGCCTCATGGCCCAAGGTTGCTTGAGGAAGTTGGTTTTCCCTATGCAACAGTGGATTCTACTTCCATTACAAGGGTTCCTTTTGCTGAGTATGGAAGAACCAGGCCACACAAGTCTTCTTCTACCTCTTTTGACAATTAGGTAAAAACTGAATGGGTCAAAGTTGCCGGAATTTAATCCCTCCTGAATGCTTGGATTAGTCGGTTTGATGAATTAATCCCAAGTACATAACCGCCGGATAAATCCTCTATGTACATTACTCCGTTTTCTGGTTTATATGAAAAGTTGCTGGGAGAATCTAACTCAACAGAAACCCCCCTTCAATAGCAAAACCAGTGTTGTTATGGAAATTACAAGCCAGGACATAGCCCCCTCCTTCAACCGCCATGAACATTTCTCCATTAGACTGGCCATAGGCTATTCCCTGAGGATCTCGATGGTAAAGTTTGATGTAACGATATTTGTTGATGAGTTGATGACCGATGCCTCTCCTTGGCCATCGATTTTATCCGGGTATGAGAAGTTGGAATCGGTCACATATAAATTCCCATTTTGCGGGTCAAATTCTATGGCATAAGCGTTGTATCCCACGACCAATGTCTTGATAACAGAGTTATTCTGGGAATCTATGACTGAACCATTTCTTGAACTAAAATCAGAGGAGCATTGATAATGTTATGAGCAGAGTGATTGGCTGGGCTGACCCTTTCATTCTGCAAAGAACCTTTTATATATCATTATCAAATAAAATACTGGCCTTCTTATTTGAAATTCAGTTTTAGGCACCATGGACCAGGCTGACAAGAATTCCATGGGCCGATTAAATTACACTAAGCCAAAAAAATGGAATTTAGTAATATCCAGAATATGAGACTTCCATGGATGGAAGTTCTATTCCGCTGCCATTCTCCACATGGCCAATTTCCTTGAACTGAAGCCTGCCCCTCAGGGTATTGAGGAAGTCTATCCTGCTCTCCGGGTCAATCACTATGACGTAACCCATTCCCATGTTGAATACCTCATACATCTGGGCCGGCGTGAGATCGCCCATGCTCTGGAGCTGCTTGAAGACGTTCTGTGGCTCTATTGGATCATTGAGGACGTACTTCATGTCCTTCATCCTGCTCAGGTTCTTTATTCCGCCACCGGTTATGTTGGCCATGCCCTTGATGTTCACAATGTTCATGATGTCAAGGACTTCCCTTACGTATATCCTGGTTGGTTCCAGCAGGACGTCAAGGGCTTTCTTTGATTCCCCGGGGAACTTGCCCTGGAGGTCTATCTCATTGTCCTTGATTATGTCACGTACCGTGGTAAAGCCATTTGAATGGAGGCCGCTGCTCTGGAGGGCGAATATGAGGTCTCCGTCCTTTATGTTCTCTCCGTTGATGATCTGTGTCTTCTGCACAATGCCAAGGGAAGTGCCAGAGATGTCAATGTGGCTAATGAGGTCTGGAACGATTGCAGTCTCCCCGCCTACAATGGTTATGTTTGACATCTGTGCCCCCACATTGAAGCCCGTGCCTAGTTGCCTGGCAATCTCCGGGTTTGGGTCCCTGAGTGCTATGTAATCCACCATTGCTATTGGCTCTGCCCCTGCGGTGATTGCGTCGTTGACGTTCATGGCAATGCAGTCGATCCCAAGGGTATCATACCGGTTTCCCTCCTCAGCAATGATCGTTTTTGTTCCAACTCCGTCATTGTTCAATGAAACGGCAAAGTTTCCTAGATCAACAAGAGAAGTGAAAGCGCCAAAGCTCCCAATGGTCCTGAAATCTTCCCTCTTGAATTTCAGCTGCCTGATAAAAGAGCTGACGAAATCGCCAACCATCTTTCGATCTATAATCTGTGGCTCACTTCCTTGCATAACAACTGTATGCGATCATGCCATAAATTTTTATCAGCAATTGCTGAAATTTTGACTGGAATACTTGCAGTAGACCACATTTTCAGGCAGATAATGCACCTTTTACTCTGGAGCCATGGAAAAGGGCAAATGCCATGCTAATGGCTTTCATGGGCTATTTTCCATAAAACCCAGATCGAAAGTTAGGATAACATCTTATAAAGCCTCAAGGGAATACGTTGGCATGGCTAAATTCCTTCTAACAGAAGCTGAACTCACGAAGGCTTTCAGAAAGATACCTGACGGAAGTGTAGTTGCCATATCCGGATTCAACATTTCAACTGCGCCTGAGTACCTTCTCCTCAAACTTTACGATACTTTCCTGAAATATGGCCATCCCAGGCACCTTTTTCTGGAATCTGACAGTTTGCCTGGTTCACCCGGGAGAGGGATCGACAAGGTATGCAGCCAGATAGAGGAAAATGGGCATTACCAGTTCCTCAAGGGAGTTCTTATGCCATTCCTCGGGTGGTCACCTGCACTACAGAAGCTTGTCCTGGATGAGAGGATTGAGGGCTATACAATCAGCATAGGGACCATGGCCCACCTGCTCAGGGAAATTTCTGCAGGGAGGCCTGGCCTCATAACGAGAGTGGGAGTTGGCACATTCCTGGATTCAAAGCATGACCGTGGGACGCTCAACCAGCTTGCCAGGAAGGTTGGAAGGGTCAATGTGGAAAACATAGTGATCCATGGAAAAGAATACCTGCTCATTTCCGCACCAAAGCCGGATGTTGCATTGATACGGGCCACCACTGCAGACGAGATGGGAAACATCAGCATGGAGAAGGAAGGCATATACGGTACAGTGTTCACCATAACACAAGCAGCGAAGGCTGGCCCAACCTGCGGCATTTCCTTCTGCCAGGTTGAGAGGGTTGCGAGGCTTGGCACCATAAACCCGAAGGCCGTACATATACCAGGGCCGCTCATTGACTACGTTGCTGTTTCACCTTCAGAATATGCCTGGCAGACCGGTTCAATAGAATTTGACCCGAGGATATCGGGCGGGCTCATTCCTCCGCTTGTCCACAAGCGCCATGAGAAAATAGACCTTGATTCAAGGACCGTAATTGAAAGAAGGGCCGCAATTGAAATAGCCAGCATGGTGAGGGACAAGAGGAGGGCCATAATTGCAAACTTTGGAGTTGGAATACCCTCAGAGATACCTTCCCTTCTTGAGAGCGAAAAAATTTCTGATTTTGTTTACTCAACTGTGGAGGCGGGCCCATGGGGCGGTGTTCCCCTTACGGGCAATGACTTCGGGGTTTCGGTAGGCCCATTTGCCATCATCCCCCTGCCGGACCAGTTCACGCTCTATGAGGGCGGCATGATTGACATTTCTGTGCTTGGCTTCATGCAGGTTGACTCAGAGGGCAATGTCAATCCTTCAATTCTTCCTGGAAGGATCCCGGGTCCAGGGGGTTTCCCGGCCATCACAAGCGGGTCGCCCTCAATCATATTTACAGGGCAATTCACTGCAGGGGCTTCTGACATAAGGATCCGCGACGGAACACTTTCCATAGTCAAGGACGGGAGCACAACGAAGTTTGTGAAAGATGTGTACAAGATACTCTTCAGGGGAGAAGTCGGGATCAGTGAGAAGAAGGAAGTTACCTTCATAACGGAAAGGGCTGTCTTCAAGCTTGGGAACCATGGGATCAGGCTGACTGAAGTTGCCCCAGGTGTTGACATAGGCAGGGACATTCTGGACAGGATGGAATTCAAGCCTGAAATTTCCGCGAACACCGCGACCATGGAAAAATCCATATTCATTCCCGAGAAACTTGGCCTGAGTTCCTACGTGAGCGGAATAAGGAAAGTAGGAATCTACGAATGATTCCTGCAGGCTGGAAGTAGGGAAACAATGCCTGGTTTAGGCTCATGGGATGAACCTGCCTCTAAGTGGATCTATAGGGGGCCTTTGCGGCATTGCCCCTTTTGCCCTTTTATGGCAGAAACAACAGCTCAGCGCTGAACCATCTCAATTATATCATTGCTTGCCCTAACCCCTGCATTGAAGGAAGTCAAGTTCCTGATACCCTATGTGGTATTCACTGCTTTTTCCTATTTCTTTGCCAAGGATGGCCTTTCCTATGCTTCTCCCCTTGTTTTCATGGCGTTCAGGTACCTCATCGCAGGCGCTGTTCTGCTCGCCATATCCAGAAGGCTGATCCTGACAAGGAGCCTTCTTGCGCTCTCTCTTCTGACTGCCACAAGCACGGCCTTCTGGTCCTATGGTTTGCTTTACGTATCGCCTGCTGAATCTGCAGTACTGAGCTACTCAATGCCCCTTTTCTCTCTCCCCATCGCATTCCTGCTGATATCTGAGAAACCGTCGGGAATGGAGATTGGCGGCATAGTGGTTGGTTTCGCGGGGGTTGTCCTTTATGGAATACCACTGATGTCAGGCTTCACTCTGCTTGGGATGGTCCTCACACTGGTGAATGCTTTCTTCTGGGCAGCTTTCACGGTTTACTACAGGAAAATAAAGGACCAGGACCCAGTTGCAGTTAACGCGACACAATTCCTCATAGGGGCTGCAATAATGTTTGCCCTGAGCCCAATTTCCTTCAGGCTCCACTTCACGACCGCATTCCTGGAAGACCTGTTATGGATGGCCACTCTCGGAGGTGCCCTGCAGTTCTTCCTGTGGAACAGCATGATAAGGATCAGCCGGGTCAACAGGATTACAGTGCTGGCTTTCAGCGTGCCAATATTCACCATTATACTTGGGGTGGCCATGTCCGGCGAAATTCCGACCATTTATTCCATAGCCGGAGTTGCAGTGATGTTCACAGGAATTTTCCTTTCAAGGATGAAGGGTGGAATTTCATTCATAAGGCCAGGCAGGAACGGGAAGAAATGATGTTATTTTGAAAAGCCACTGTCCCTGGCAAATATTTGATTTACCTTGACCCTATCCCTAATATGGCGATCTGATTGGCAGAGGACTGGTCAAGAAGAATGGTGCTGGCCACCACATCCATAGCTGCTTTTGCAACTCCATTTCTTTCCAGTGCCATTGCATTTGCTGTGCCCCGGATAGGTGTGGCCTTTCACCTGGACTTTGTGCAGGCCGCGCTCATACCCATGGTATTCATCATTCCCCTGGCTTCCTTTATGATATTCTTCGGAAGGATCTCGGACGATGTGGGAAGGGCGAGGATGTTCAAGATTGGGCTGGCAGTCTTTGGATTTGCGGCCATAGGATCATCATTTTCCTTCTCATACCCGTTCCTCATTTTCTCCGTGTTTCTGACAGGCCTTGGTGCAGCAATCCTGAGCACAAATTCCACTGCCATAGTCAGTAACGTTTACTCCCAGGGAGGGCGGGGGTTCGCCCTGGGAATCAATGCAATGTCTGTGTACCTTGGGCTTACGTTCGCGCCGTTTCTTGGGGGGCTCCTCATAGAATTTGCCGGCTGGCGTTCTATTTTCATGCTTTCCGGGCCGGTTGCGCTTGCAGACCTTGTTTTCTCATATGTAAGCATGAGGGGCATCGAGATGAGGGCGGCAAAGGCCAACTCAAGCATGCCGGCAGCAATGCTGCTTGCAGCATCCATTCTTTCCCTGACGGCATTCATTGCACTTGGCGATCTCTATGGATACCTAAGGGCATTATTCATGATAGCGCTATCTGTGGCTTTTTTCATTCTTTTCCTGTATTTCGGGGCCAGGGGCCCGTCAAAGGTAATTCCCGGAGACATGATCCTGAAAAACAGGACGTTTTCAGCCTCATCTATAACTGCCCTCCTGAATTACCTGAGCACCTTCTCAATTGTTTTCATATTTTCCATCTACCTCCAGGTTATCCTCCATGTGAGCCCGTTCGTGTCAGGTTTGCTCATACTTCCTGAGCCAGTGTTCATGGTGGCCCTGTCCCCACTCGCAGGGAAACTCTCTGACAGGTTTGGCTCCAGAGCCATTGCATCCATTGGGATGCTTGTCATAGGGTTCTCCTTCCTTGCCCTGTACCTTATTCAACCCCTCACAAGGGATGTAATTCTGATCCTGCTGGGCATTATTGGCATTGGTTTTGGGCTCTTCTCTGCTCCCAACACAAATTCTGTCATGAGTTCTGTGCCCCGGGAAAATTCCGGGATAGCATCCGGTTTCCTTGGCACAATGAGGTTTGTTGGCCAGCTCTTCAGCATTGTCATTGCCACCACCATAATTTCCTACTACATCCCCAGGTCACTCACAGTTGGAATGTTTTCAGGGACGGTTGTAACCATAACACAGCAGTATTACAGCAGTTTCACCCTTGGTTTCCGCACTGTCATGCTCATCTCATCCATCCTTTGCCTCATAGGGACAGGCACTTCACTCATAAGGAACAAAGGAGCATGAAAAGCAAGGGTTGATGGTGAAGGAAGACGAGATTAGTCGTACCTGCAGCATTTCAGCGCAATGCTTGGAGTGCTGAAATTGCCTAGATTTCAAATAAGAAATGACGGATAATTTAAATAATAAACAGATAATGTCGAAAAAGGTGATTGTTTGGTAAAACTAGACACGCTGGATTACAAGCCGAAGCCTATTGACGAGAATTTTCTTGAAGACACAGAGCACTACCCTGTAACTGGGACCCATCACGATCACGAGGTAAGAGCTGCAGGCGTTCAGAGAACTGATGCAGATGGCAAGCCCTACCCAACGAAGAATGGGATCCACGGATCAAAGGTTGCAATTGACTGGGAGACTTGCATCGCTGACGGAGCTTGCATGGATGTCTGCCCCGTAACCCTCTACGAATGGGAGCTTAACCCAGGACAGATGGGTACCGGAAACGACAAGAACATTGCAGGAGATAAGGACCTTTTCGCAAAGTACAGAACTGACAAGTGCGACCCAGTAAGGGAAAGCGAGTGCATTTTCTGTATGGCATGCGAGAGCGTTTGCCCCACAAGAGCAATTAAAATTACACCATAAAACCCTTTTTTTGTTTCAAGATAGATTCTAACTTTAATCTGTTTCATTTTATCCGGTTCGCACCGCCATAACATCTTATCCTCCACCACAGGCAAAATACCCGCGATTTATGCAGTCTTGCTACACAATCTTAAAGGGGTGACAGCGGTATTGTCACCAATGGGCCCTCGAATAGATTATTCCAGAATAGAGCCTGATGCTGCAAACGGGATTCGCACCATGACGGATTTCGTAAGGAAGAGTACTCTTGGGCAAACCCTCAGGGACCTGATTTACATAAGGGCCTCCCAGGTAAACGGGTGCGCATATTGCCTGGACATGCATACACAGGATGCACGTGCCAATGGGGAAACGGAACAGAGGATCAACTGCATTTCAGTCTGGAGAGAGTCTCCATTCTACACAGCGAAGGAAAAGGCTGCGCTTGAATTCACTGAGGTTATGACAGGCCTGTCGAATGGAGTGCTGAGTGAAGACATAGTGTCCAAGGTA
>JAJZLU010000021.1 GCA_021850545.1 Thermoplasmata archaeon
TCATTTAAATCAGTATAAATATGAGTTAATCAAGAAAACCACCGGCTTTCTGATTGGTATAAAAATAAATCCATCATAGGCAGGATATAATGGTATTTTTCCGTTTAATCCATAAGGTCAACTATATAAATTATTTAAATTGCTATTTGATTATTTTTTACAAAACAGTTAAGTAAGATTTAGGGAATTTATTCGGTCGGTGATAATTTAGAATGGCTACCAGAAAAACTCTGTTATTAACAGCGTCCACGGTACTGATGTTTGTCACTATTACGGCAATATCATCTGTATCTGTAGCGGCGCCAATGAACCAGAACAGCAGTCAGGGCAACTCAGGATACCAGTTTATGCCTTGGGCTTGCCAATTTTGCGGGTCTCAAATGAATTACACTAGGATGATCGAAGAGCATCATAACCTCTTCACTGACCTTTCCTATGAGCAATACTATCTTGCCACCAATGGAACTTTCCAGAATCTCGGTGTTCCAAATCTTATCGGAATGGCCAACCAGTATCATCTTGCAGCATATCCCATGATCATTTCCGCGGACCCGGCTGCGATGCACCTGCTCTTCACGAAATCAACAGTCCAGTCAGCTTTCATCAGCACAGCTGTGCAGGCTGCCGTAAACGAAGGTTATGCAGGATACAACATTGACTTTGAGGTCCCTGATTATAGCGACTCTGCCAATGTAACAGCGTTCGTATCGCACTTTTCCAATGCACTTCTTGCGGCTGGGAAACAACTCACTCTAGATGTGATTGGTTTCCACGGCTATTCGCCTCAAGCATATGGTTCTGCATACAACTATTCCGCCTTGAGCAACACATCTGTCTCGCTCATTGTAGTTGAGGATTACTATGCGGCCTCTGATTTCATGCAGGCGGTAAATTACTCAGTTGCCCATGTTGCAATGGACAAGCTGATGATTGCCCTGCCAGACTATGGCTATGAATTCATTGTCAATGCAACCTCCACCCAACCATTTCCCAACAACCTAATCCCACCCTACGTGGACTATTCCTACAGTGGAATGTACGGGGTGGCTAAGAACACTGCAACTCAGGCAAGAGCTGCCGGTGCAAATGTTACCCTGCATTACAGCAACTTCTATGCTGAGTCATACTACGAAATTGTATACCCAAGCAACAAAAATGTAGGATACGAATATTACTACGTTGGGCACAAGGGCATGGAGTTCAGGCTCAACTACCTTGAGTCTCTAGGCATACACAAGGCCGCCTTATGGAGGGCAGGCTCAACAGACCCTGGGATGTGGTCTGCCGTGCATCAATATAAAGAGGAGTCAACACTGCCAGGCTCGGAGCTTGGGTTCTTCCACCTAACCCTATTTTCCGATGCAATAAGGTTCATCTTCCACATTTTTTAAACTGAATTTTTTTTAATTTCAATTTTTTTGAGTTGTATTTTTTCACTTCCAGGCAAGGTACCATCTGCCCTTTTCCTCGAAATTGTACCCGTTCCCTGATGCATGGCTGTATATGCTGTCCTTGACTTCCTGCAGGTCTTCAGGTGAATGTGGGTTGTAAATGCCGGAAGAAGTTGGATCCCAGTCTGTTATAATTATTCTCCCTGATGTAACTCTCTCCATTTCCCTGATTCCTCTTACGGTATCGTTTACATGGTGGAGCGAACATATGGCAAGAGTAGTATCAAAGGAATTGTTGCCAAAGGGCATTTCTTCAACTCCTGATCGCAGCAGTCTAAGGGCTCCCGAGGCAATCTGGCCACGGAATTCATTTTCAATTTCTTTAAAAGACCAGGCCTCAGGGTCTATTGATGTGATATCTTTCATCCTGTAATCAAACAGTTTTGTAATTACCGTTCCAAAACCTGTCCCCACGTCTAGTACTTTTTCCCCCTGAACCAGATGCATTATGTTTTCTATGATCTCTTCCAGCTTGCTTCCTTCATTCACAAAAATATATGTGAAATATGTTATTTAAATGTCTATGTGAATGAGCCAAAGCCGTTGAAAATCGACTATTTCTAAATATGCAGCTAGATTTACTGCCTGAAAAGCGCTTTCATAATCTTTCTTTCAGCACTTCTGATGTGATATGATACAGTTGGTTTGGATAGGTTGAACTGTTTAGCAAGTCCATCAAGGTCTGACTTTCTTGGCCAGGAATAGAAACCAGAAGTATACGCAGTTTCCATTATGTTCTCTTCCATTGGGGTAAGCCCGAGGAACACATTGGAAAGCAATTTGCTTGTAACTTCCTGCACCATGTTCCCCATATTGACTTTGTTTGAAGATGCAGAATGAATGCTATTTTCCTCTCCGATTTTCTCCAGTATGAGTTCATGAACGTCCTTGCTGTATGATATGAAAGAGATGTTTTCCTTTCCATTTTCAATCACAATTGGAAATATGGGTATTCCCCCAAGGTTGGAAATAGGACTTATGATGTGGTGGGATTTTTTAACGCCATCAAGAACGGTATAGCTGCCATTATTGACAATATTATATTTCTCAAAATCAGATAACACTCCCACTTTTAATGGGGAGTCCCTTTTAACTTTCATAATTGAGAAGATAAAATTTCTTTCATTCTTTAAGGGATAGAGATAGGGAATGATGATTTTTGACTCAATGATTCTGGAAGCATTAGAAAGCCCACACTCACTGTCTATGGACATTTTAGTGAGGAACATAATTCGTTGATCAACCCAGAATCTTGTATAAAGGTATCGAACTCTTAAAAAGTATTATGAAAGCGCAGATTTCCATTTAAAAGCTATTATTTTTCATTATAAATCCCTTGCTAACCTGATATTTTTTCTAACACATTACAAATAATGTTAATATATGGAATAAAGGGTAAATGCCCCATGGCCGAGACTAAGGAATATGAAGGAAGCGTTGCCGATAGGCTTGAAAGGCTCCCCTTCAGCAAGTTCCATAGGAATTTTCTGCTCATGCTCACAAGTGGCGAGTGGGCAGAAAGCCTTATGCTGTTAGGAAATGGAGCCATTCTAGGTTTAGTGGCTACCTTCTACGGATTAACCGGTGCATATGCTGCATATGCCCTGCCGGCCCCATTCTTCATTGGAGAATTTTTTGGGTCGTTCATTTTCGGCAGGCTGGCAGACAGAAGAGGCAGGAAGATGGTGTTCCTGTATAATCAGCTAATTTTTGGAGCTGGCATGTTATTGGCAGGCTTCATGCCTTACTGGGAGCTGATAGCGGTATTCGTCTTCATTGGAGGAATCGGAGTTGGCGGGGAATTCCCTCTCGTAGACAGCTACGGTACAGAAGTGTTCAAGGGCCAGCAGAGAGGAAAGAGGCTCGCAATGATCTATACACTGGCTGTTACGGCTGCCCCCATAATTGTGTATATTACTTCTATCACAGCCAAGGTTGGCCCACTGACAAATGGGATAGGGCTTTATTCATTCAAGATCCCGCTATGGATAATGGGTATCGCAGGATTCGTCGTCTGGGCTCTAAGGCTTAGGCTGAGGGAATCCCCAAGGTGGCTTGAGACTCAGGGCAGGTATAAAGAAGCAGACCAGATAATGTCGGACATAGAAGGATCTGTGAAAAAGGATCACAACCTCAAGGAACTCCCTCCGCTCCTCCACAACACACCTGTGGTTGAAAATAAATCCAGGTTCAAGGACATATTTGCCCCAGACATAAGGAAGACCACCTTGATGATGATAATCTTCATGTTCTTCCAGTCGGGAATTTTCTATGGTTTCACAACATTTGCACCGGGAATTATATCGAGCCAGTATACTCACCTGAATGATCCTCTGGGATATGCGGCTGTCATTTTCTCTGGATTCCTGGTGGGCAGCATATTTAATATATTCATAATTGACAAAATAGAAAGAAGACTGGGAATTATTGGTTTCGCAATTCTCGGAGGAGTGTTTGGCACACTTTTCGTGGTGGTCAACAACATCTTTGAGGCTGTAGGATTTGGGTTCATGGCGGCATTCTCACTTTGGAATTTCTCCAACTTCTACCACCAGTACAATGCAGAGATATTCCCCACAAGGTTAAGAACCACCGCGGCTGGATTTGTATATTCCATAAGCAGGTTTTCAACAGCCGTTCTGGTCATAATCATCGCGGCTTTCTTCAAGCCACTTGGAAATGCTGCGATTTTTGGATTCATATGGGTGCTTGTTGCAATTTGTGTTGCAGTCCTTCTGGTGCTTGGGCCGAGCCAAACCTCAGGAATTGCGGTGGAGGAAATTTCTAATTAGGTCGGTTTACACCGTCCCATTTTTTTTAAAAATCTCAATATTTTCTTTCTTATACCCCAGTTCTTCTAGCAGCTCGTCAGTATTCTGTCCAAGAAAAGGATATTCACCCGATTTTGCACCTTCTATTGGGATAGAGGGAACCCGGAATTTATTGCTGCCACGGCCAGTAAAAACCATTTTACGGGACATCTGTGGATCATCAAGCAGATCCCACGGTGTGTTAAGGAGAGCGTATGCGATATTATTATCATTGAGTATCTTTTCCAGGTCGTTATATAAAAGCTGTGAAATTACTTTACTTACTATTTCAAGCAATTCCTGGCGTTTTGAATATCTTTTTTCGTTTGTAAAATATTCTTCGTTATCGCACAATTCAAGTTTGATGGCCTTGCAAAAGTTCCTCCATTGGGAATCAGTGGTCACCGCGATGAATATCTCCCTGTTATCAATTGTTTTGAAAAAATCGTAAATTGCCCAGGCAAATCCCTCCTCATTGATCGGCTTTAGGGGTTTTCCATTTACCTGGTATGATGCAATGTGCTGCCCCACGAGAAAAGAAGAAGTCTCGAACATTCCCAGATCTATGAATTTGCCCTTTCCAGATATCATTCGCGCATTTGCAGCATCAAGTATGGCAATGACCCCAAACATCGCAGATGTGATGTCTACGATGGATGTGCCAACTCGCATAGGCCTCCCAATCAGCCCTGTCATGTATGCAAGGCCAGTATGAACTTCAATGGGATAATCTAGAGATTTGCGTTCTTCATATGGCCCGCTTCCATATCCCTTCAATGAAAGGTAGATAAGTGCAGGATTTATTGTGGATAATTCCTGGTAGGGAAGCCCTGCCCTCTCCAGTGACCCAAAGCCAAGGTTGTCAATAAGCACGTCTGCAGTCTTGATAAGGCGCTTGAAGATTTCACGGCCGCTTTCGGTTCCAAAATTCAATGTCAGGCTCTTCTTGTTTCTGTTAAAATAGGGAAAAGTTCCAGAGCTTGTCCCTGACAGGTGCCTTGAAATGTCACCTTTTCCTGGCTGTTCAACCTTGATTACTTCATGCCCCAAATCTGAAAGGATAAGGCCCGCTGTAGGGCCAGCAACAATGTGACCAATTTCTATAACTCTCATGGATCTTTCAAACTCCAGTTCAGTCGATTTTTTCCCTGGCCATTTTAAGGATTTGCTCAACCTTTAATGTCAGGCCGGTGTTCACAGACTGGTCCTTCACTTCTGCTGTCAGCTCAGATAGTTTTTCATTTGAAAGTCTGATCCCGTGAGAGTTCAGGATGTTAGATATCATTGAACGCCCTGTATACACATTTACTGAATACTTTGCTCCTTGGAAAACCCCTGATGAGGCAGCATGAGTACCGGCAGTATGCACTAATGTGTTTTTCCCATGGACTGGAAAATTATCTATAAAGAGCCCTGGGCCAATCTTCTTTAGGATCAAATTAAGAACCTCCTCATAAGCTTTGGACAGCTTTTCATAGTTAAGTCCGGTGTGGATGCCTTCCAGCTCCATTAAGCGCCCTATACTGGCAGTATCAGATATTCCATTTCTTTCTCCAAGGCCATAAATGCACGTATCTACAAAGTCAGCCCCTGAGTGCAAACCTTCTAAGGCATTGGAAAGGGCCCCTCCCAAATCATTGTGGCAATGCACAGATATCTGGCATTTCAGGGTTTTTCTGGCCTCCCTTATAACGGCGCCAAGGAGCTTTGGGGACGCCTGCCCTGTGGTATCCGGAAACTGAACAACATCAGCTCCTGCAGCTTCCATCATCTTCCCCAGTTTCATCAGGTCATCAGTCCTGTACTTTGCAATATTCACTACACTCACTTCTAGCAACCTGCCCTTTTTCGATGCATATTTTACTGCATCTAAAATGGGCCCGGTGTCGTCAAACTGGAATGGGAGGTGCAAAGATATGTTTGCACCGGTTTCTGCAATTGCATCAACATCGCTTCTGACAGTTCTGCCCAGCCCAAAAGTTTCATCAAAGATGCCATCTGAACATATCCTCTTTGTCACTTCAGATTCCGACCAGTGTGCAGAGGGATAGGAAACAAGTGCCCGTTTAATTCCAGAATCAGCTATTAACCTTGAAAGTTTGATTTTCTCATCTACTGTATAGGACATTCCAGGAGTCTGCAACCCCTCTCTGAGAGTGTCGTCAATTATCATACATGTTAAACAAATACCCTGTATTTGAATAAAGCTTAAAACGTGTTAGAAAAATGGCTTTGGTAAACAATTGTGAAACACGTGTGGGAAAAACCTATTCATTTATACCAGCATGGAGAGATCCAATGAACAGGATTAAAGTATGCATGTCAGGGGTTTCTGGCTGGGTGGGCAAGGCTATGGCCCCCGTTATAACTGACTCCCAAGATATGGAACTTGTAGGGGCAGTGTCCAGATCATATGCCGGCAAAAGCCTTTCAGAAATAACAGGAAGAAAAGGCCACAACCTCATGATATCAGGTTCTATAGAGGAGGCACTCAGAATTCAGACTGATGTGATGATCGATTACACTTCTGCTGATGCAGTGAAATCAAATATTCTAACTGCAATAAGGCACGGTGTCCACTGCGTTGTGGGCAGTTCAGGGCTTACAGATTCTGATTACGAGGAGATAGATGCAGCCGCAAGGAAAAATAAAGTTGGTGTGGTAGCTGCGGGAAATTTTGCATTGTCTGCGGCATTGCTTCTGCATTTCGCTACAGTTGCTGCAAGGTACATGCCAAGCTGGGAAATTATCGATTATGCATCCGGGGAAAAGCCTGATGCACCCAGCGGAACTGCGAGGGAACTGGCATACAGGCTTTCAAAGGTAGGCAAGCCCCATTTCGATGTCGCTCCTGATCGGATAATCGGGCCAAGGGAAAGCAGGGGAGCAACACTCAACGGCAACCAGGTCCATTCAATAAGGCTTCCGGGGCACATAATAGGGTCTGAGGTTTCCTTTGGAAAACCCGATGAAAGGCTGGTCCTTAAATATGATGGAGGAAGCGGTGCAGGACCATATATCGAGGGAACTTTTCTGGCAGTCAGGAAAGTTCAGGATCTTGTGGGCTTAACAAGAGGGCTTGACATGCTTTTGGATCTTTAATGGCGCAACCCAAGAAGAAAAAGAAAATTTGGGATTTTAATATTTAAAAAAAAGGAAGGATCTCAGAAATTGAGATCCTTTCCCTTTGTTTCCTTGGAAAGAAGGGCTGAAGCCAGGATGAACAGTTCACCTATTATTATGAATATTCCAAGATAAACATAAAAGTTGGCAGCACCGATTGCCACAATCAGAAGAAGGAAGACAGTGCTCCAGTTTCCAATTATGAAACCGCCATTAAACCCAAGCCCGACTCCGGTGCTCCTGATTCTTGTTGGGAACTTCTCACTGAGGAATGCTGGTGGTGAGGAAGGCCAACATTGCAGCAAAAACCCCAACTCCAAGAGGCCTGAAAATGAAGGTGGTGGTGTAAATGCTCCAAGCCCTATAATTGCAAGCCCATAGTTGGCAGGGAAGAAAATATCCGTAAGCACCGGAACCAGCAAGAACATCATGCTGAGGTCAAAGGAATCCATTATCCATCCAACTAAAGCACCAGGTTAAACAGACATAGGCTTCAATTGAGCCTCATTAGTTTTTGATACAGTTTCCATGGAGATTCATTAGTTGAAAAGTATTAAAAAACTATTCTGATTACTTCGTGCCAGACTTTATTTCATAAGTTGCGTTCCGGAGTGCCCATTTTGGTTGCCATGACACTCATTCACCGATGCTATCTATTAAACCACAGGCGATTTATTATTTTGTTGAACGGACTATTTTTAGGGGAATGTAAAGGGCCCACTGGGTCAACCTTTATTCTAAAAGCTACATTGTGCACCATATCGGGAATTGCTTAACCGTTGCTGAATCAAGTAAATGAAATGTAAAGAATAAGGGAATTTTAAGAATAAAGAGAATTTCAGTCGTGTATGATGTCTCTAGCGCCTGCCTTTGCCTTTGACCAAGTCTCAGCTGAAAGGGCCAGGCCCAATATGAGAACAACATTTGCTATGACAAGGTTCAAAAACCATCCATTAAGAAGGCCAAGAGAACTTCTGCTCAGGAGAATGAACGTCGGAGCAAATCCTCCAATAATGGCGCCTGCGTTGTAGGTGAACCCCACGCCGGTCGACCTGTACCTCTTGCTGAACTTCTCCGCAAGGAAGGAAGGCAGCGTGGAGAAAATCATCGCCTCAAGGAAAGCCTGGATGCTGAAAACAACATAGAGTGTGGTCACATCTGTGGATACCCCATAGAATGTGAGGGGATACAGCGAGACGATGAATAGTGCGGAGAATATCATCATGGCGAGCCTTCTGCCCGGTATCCTGGTTGATATGAACCCTCCGAGCCAAACGCCTATGAGGGATACTAAGTTTGCCACCACCAGAATAAGTCCGCTGTCAACAAGAGGGATATTGTTGATTCCGGTACCCATGAGTATGGGGTAGAAGCTGAAAGTTCCAGAGTTGATGTAGAGAAGCCCAGTGGTTATAAATATAGCAAAAATCATCGGGAGGGGTTCTTCCTTAATCATCTTGAATATCGGCGTGCGCTCAATCTCCCTTTTCTCTATCATTTCTTTGAAAACAGGAGTCTCCCTTGCTCCCAGCCTGGATACAAGGGCTATAATTCCGGGAATTAGGGTCGTATAAAACATGATTCTCCAGGCGAAACTAGTTATCTGCGCGGTTGTGTAATAGCTTCCAATTATTGCAGCAACTCCTGCCGCAACAAAGAAGCCTGTTCCAAAGCCGCTCTGAACGAATGCCCCTATGACCCCCCTCTTCTCTGCGGGCACCGTTTCAGCATAGAGTGCTGTGCCTCCGCCATATTCTGCCCCGCCAAAGAGGCCGATTATGAAAAGAAGCATATAAAGGAGTCCGAAGGCAATGTATCCTGCTGTAGTATAGGTTGGAAGAAAACCGATTGCGAAGCTGAATACGGAGAAGCCTACGACGGTAACCATAAGCATATTCCTGCGGCCGATCTTGTCCCCAAGGAAGTTGCCGAACACGAGGGAACCGATGGATCTCGCAATGGAACCAACTGCAAGCCCAAGGACAACCGCAATAAGCGAACCTGTAAATGAGGATGGGAAGAAGACAACGGCCAGATAGCTTGCCATCAAGAGGTAAGCTATCGACACGTACCCGTCCATTAGCCATCCTGACCAGGCTGCTATAACGTTCGTCCATTGCTGGCCATCAAGGCCATAAAACTTCATCGCACTTATATAATGAGTTTGTTAAAGTTTTTACGTTCCCCCGGCAGCTTTGTGAAATTAGAAAAATTTTTTTGATTACAGTTTAAGGTTCAGGTAAAAATCTTCTGTCGTGAATCTACACAGGATCATGATGAAGAGAAGGCTGCTTGTTATCATCGTATGGGCGGTTGTATTCCTTGCAGCAACGCCGGCGCTGATGAACTATTCCCATTTCATTTCATATTCTAATTCAACCACAACGAACCCAAATGCCGAGTCCCAGATCGCCAGCAGCATTCTTTCAAATTCGAGTAAACAGAATTCCACGCTATTTCTGGTGGTCCAGGAAAATCCATTCTCCACCAAGGGCTTAGCCAACAGGACACTTGAATTCCAGTCAGCTTTGAGGAACGGCCCAATCTCCAATTTTTCCAGTTCCAGCTCCCCGTATTCCTCATATGCTGATTTCCTCAATACTGCCCTGTCAGGCAGGGCGAGCGATCTTGTAAATGCATATGACAACCTAAGCATTGCAGCTGTGCAGATATTTTCTTTTCCCAAGGCTTTCCTTGGCAACTGGTCTGCCCTTTCATTCAATTCCAGCCTCATTTATGATGCGGCAGCAAATGCCGGGCTAAACAGTTCAAATGCCTATGGTTCGGCATTCATCAGCGCAGTTAATTTAACCGTGGCCTCTTCATATGCCCCAAATACGACGGTTGCAAACGCCTCTGAAGTAGTGAACCAGTCTATATCCAGGTCATATGCTTCCATAACTGGAAATTTCTATTACCTGCTGCTTGCCCACGAGTATCTCGGCTTATACAACTACACCACTGGAGTGAAACAAGCCCTTTCTGCCTATATTAGCAGCATTAGCGGATTTTCTCTGACAACAGATATGATAAACGCTACCCTTGTGGGCGGAGACATTGGGATGAACTATGTGCATGCATATGGCCTCAAAGGAATCCCAGCTTTCATATCGGACAGATATGTCAGCCCGGACAACACCACTTTCCTGGTAAACGTCATTTTCTCTGTGCCATCAGGGTATGTTGGTTCTGGCGGTTCCACCCCATCTTCCACTGCGACCCCTGAAATACAGAACATCTCCAAGAACTACTTCGGCAGCAGCGCGAAGCTTACAGGAGATGGGGCAATCGCCTACGAGACACAGCAGGTAACCGCTCAGTATGGCTTTGTCTTCGGAATGCTTTTTGTGGTTCTTGCAGTTGCTGTTGCAATAACCCTTGTTTCGTGGAAAGGGGGCCTCATTTCACTCGTGTTTGTGTCACTTGCTACGCTTCTGGGTTACCTCTCGATTTACCTGACAGGGCTGATAGTGCACAATGTAAACTACATTGTGACCTATACCCTGACGGCGGTGGCGGTAGGCGTATCCACAGATTACCTTGTTTTCATAGCTTCCAGATACAGGCAGGAAATCAGGGAGGGAAAAACACACAATGAGGCCATGGAGGCTGCGACAAGGAAGGCTGGCAAGGCAGTGGTTATCAGCGGGATAACAGTTGGATTCAGCCTGGCCACTTTCTCTGTAATTCCCGGATTCGAGAGCTGGGGGCTCGTGCTTTTATTCAGCATCCTTATGATAATTGCGCTGGAGACAACACTGTTCCCTGCAATCCTGTCATATTTCGGGCCAAAGTTCTTCACCAGGAAGGGCAGGAGCCTTGCACAGGTGGATTACCACAAGAGTTCTGTATTCTACCGGGCTGCCAAAGTCTCAATGAGGAAGAAGTGGGCAGTTGCCGGCATCATACTGCTGCTTGGAGCGCCGGCAGGATATTTCTTCTTTGCGGCGCCAACAACATATGACTTCAATACCGGGCTGCCTCAGAACCTTGAATCTGTGCAGGCCCTGAACATACTTGACCAGAAATTCGGCTCAAACGTTCTTTATCCGATCACCGTCATTAAGGAGATCAACGGGTCTCAGGGAAGCGTAAACAGCCAGGGCATGGCGCTGCTCAATTCCACAACAAGGATGCTTCTATCCACTAATGGAGTGACAAAGGTCATAGGCCCATACTCGAACGGGACTTCATTTGATTCCAGCATCAATGCCACATCGTACCTGCTGGACAACGGGAAATATGCCTATTACCTTGTCTATACCGATTACAGCCCTTACACCAGGAATGCCCTAGACATTGTGGGCGGTCTAAGGGCAAACAATTCCCTCATTGTCGGAGGCATCACATCAGGAATCATCGACCAGCAGAAGGAAAACACTCTCAACTATACAGAACTTGAAATACTCATAATTTCCGTAATATTCATTGTTCTATTGGTTTCATTCCTGTCTCCGAAATATCCACTGATCTCCATTTCAGGCGTTTTCATAAGCATCTCTTGGACAACATTCCTGCTGTACCTGATATCGGGCACAATACTAGGGGAAGGGCTGATTTACCTCATCCCAGTCATACTGTTCATCATCCTGATGTCCCTTGGTAACGACTACACTGTCTTCATAATATCAAGGGTCAAAGAGTACTCTTCCCAGTATGGCTTCGAGGAGGGCCTGCCCAGGGCAATGGCTAGCTCAGGAAGGGTTGTTACTTCACTGGGCATGATTCTTGCACTTTCACTTGGTTCCCTTGGGCTTATCAGGTCAGGTTTCCTTCAGCAGCTTGGAATAGCATTCTTCATTTCTCTCATTATTGACACTTTCATAATCAGGACATTCTATTTTCCGGCGATGCTTTCCTTAATGAGAAAAAGGGTGGAGAAGGTGAAGGCTGCAGATTAGGCCACCATCTTTTTCAGGTCTTCAATTATGGCTTCAGGATCCTCCAGGCCCACGGAAAGCCTGAAAGTCTCTTTTTTCACTCCAAGTTCCAACTTCTCTTTCTCACTCAGTGACCTGTGGGACATTGTGGATGGGTGGGAAATTGTAGAATTGACTCCGCCAAGGGTGTTTGCGGGGGTTACAATTTCCATCTTCTTCATCGCTGCCAGTGGATCGCCTGAAATGTTCAGGTCGAATGTAACAACTCCACCGAAGCCTCTGAGTGAACGTCTGGCAATATCATGGTCTGGGTGATCTGGCAGGCCTGGATGCCTGATATGTGAGAAGCCGGGCATTTTCCGCAGTTTCCCAGCTATTTCTAGGGCAGATGCGTTGATCTGCGCCATTCTTGTCTTAAGTGTCTTAATGCCCCTCAATGTTAGGAATGCGGTATTGGGATCCATGGTTGTCCCCAGGGTTCTCCTGAAATTGTCAATCCGGGATATAATCTCTCTATTCCCAGCAGCAGAACCGCCTATGACATCGTTGTGGCCGGATATGAACTTTGAGAGGCTCTGGATTACAACGTCTGCCCCCAGATCGCTTGCACTCTGGTTGATGGGTGTTGCAAAGGTTTCATCCACAACAAGGATGCCATTATTCCGGTGAATTTCCCTTGCTACCGCTTCAACATCATAAACCCTTAGGATTGGATTTGTTATGCTTTCCAGGAATACGACATCAGCTTTGGATGCAGCATTAACCAGTGCATCATTCCCCAAATCAGGGACTATTGCCTTAACACCCCATCTTGCCATGAATTCGGTTACGAGCTTGTATGTCCTCGCAAAGGTATCTCTGTGTATCAGTATGGTTGATCCGGGCTTAGCCAGTGTGAACAGCGTAGTGGATATGGCGCCCATGCCGGAGGCGAAACATGTTGCAGCTTCTGTTTTCTCGAGAATTGCAATGATCCTCCCAAGCTCTTCAACAGTAGGGTTAAGTTCCCTTGAATAGCGGTACCTCTCTCCTTCAGGCATCAGAAATGCGCTGGTCTGGTGTATCGGAAAGCTAAGGCTTCCGGTGTTTGGGTCAATGTTTTCCTTTATTGGGAAATTAATTTTCTTCGACATAAGCACCTCCTGATGGCAAGGATCTGTAAACCGAAAAATCTATTTTGGATTTCTGGAGCACAGATGCTGCACCCTGGATGACGGACTCCACATCTGTGTTGCTATCGCAGGCCATAAGGATGCTGGGGCCCGCGCCGCTTATGCAGACGCCCGCAGCATCATGTGCCAGCGCCATCTTCTTAATATCCGGGTAGAATGGAAATAGTTTCAGCCTGGCTTTCTCAACAATCCCGTCATTCATGCCTGACCTGATGAGTGAACTGTTGCCCTCACTAAGGCCGGAAATAAGGAGGCTCATGTGCCTGATCTCCTCAATGTGGTCCACCATGGTCACATCCTTGGGAACAAGAGCCCGGGAAATTCTGGTCTTAGACTTTATCCTGATTTTGGGCACTATGGTTACAAATGAGAGCCGCCCGCTGATGGGAAGCGGCCTTACCTTCATGGGATTGGTGGATTCCACAGCGACTAGCCCGCCAAAAATTGAAGCGGCAACATTGTCGGCATGGGGAGTTCCTGAAGAAGCTGTTTCCCCAAGCATTGCATATCTGACCTTCTCATCCTTTGAAAGGCCAAGTTCCAGCAATGAATCCACCGCCACCACGGCGGCAGCAGCAGAAGCACCGCTGCAGCCAAGCCCCAGGCCAATGGGTATCCCATCTTCAACTGAAATCCTGAACCTGCCGGTTCTTCCTGTGCCCTCAAGGATTTTTTTTATTGCCAGTGAGGCAGTGTTTTTCTCCGGGCTGGAAGGTAAATTTGGGCAATCGAGTTCCAGCTCAATGCCTTCAGAATTCTCCACAAAAGTTACAGTAACTTTGTTCCGGGAAGCATCGTGCGCAAGCCCTAGGGTATCAAAGCCCGGACCTAGGTTGGCAGAACTGGAGTAGGCATAGGCGGTGGCACTCTTCATCCCCTTAAAAGTGGACTGACTGATAATAATATTTTCTAATATGGCATTACCGACGCGAATATTCTTCATAAGGCAAACGCTGTTTTAAGTGATCAATTTTAAGATATACGGATTGATTTTTCAGCATGATTATTGCAGTTCCAGTAAATGGGAACCAGCCATCCGGACCAGGAGAAGCACTGGAAGTCGTGCTGATTGACACCGCATCGGGCATGGAAGTTGAAAGGTACC
>JAJZLU010000052.1 GCA_021850545.1 Thermoplasmata archaeon
TATCCTAGGCGCCCTGACATCGCCAAAACCAGGCAAAATGACAGAGAGCACTGAGCAGAAGCCTGTTAAAAGGATATACCTTCTCTCCCTGTTTTTTGCCGGGCTGTTTTCAGGATTCATTTACTTTGTGATGGAACCAATTCTCAAGGCAAGCGGGTTTAATTATATCATTATTGGTGGAGTCATCTCCCTTTATGGCGTGGTTGCTGCAATTGGTTACATTATCCTCAATTATGCAAAGGACCTGAAAATTTCAACATACAGCGCCATCTCATCTTTCCTGATTTTTCCCACCGCCCTTATCGGGGCTGCACTGAATATCTATACAGTTGTGATAGCAGTGGTGCTGGCGGGTTTCGGAGTCTCCATAAGCATGTCCAAAGTCTTGTCGTACATTGCGTCATCTTCAGATGTGAAGATAGGAGTGTTCTTCTACGAGACATTCTTCGGCACTGGCTTCATGGCAGGTTCGCTGCTCCAGGATGTACTTTACCAGTACGTCGGCGGAATCACTATCCTGATTCTGTTCTTATCTCCCCTAGCCTACGGAATTTACATGCTTGCCGTAAATAACCACTGATCAGAATTTGGATGGGTTCCTTGCATCTATTATAATGTTGGTTTCTCCAATAGACTCCCTGTCCAGTTCGTGTCCGCATTTTGTGCATTTCATGTTCATGTTTGGCAAAAGGATGTGGTAAGTTGCCTGCCCGCATTCTGGGCACCTGCTTTTCACAAAGGGTTCGATTTCAACTATAGGTTTCCTGGTAAGTGGCTGCTCAGCTGCTTCCCCTATAAGTGGGGGTGCGCTCGTTTCTCGGGCTTCATTGGGTATCCTGATGCCAAGCTGGACCAGTGAATAGACTCCCAGGAAACCAAGGAAGAATAGGAACAGGGGAAGCGCAACACTCATCGTGGCATATCCTGCCACAAGGAATGCAGTAACATTTGTGAGGGCAACTGCAAAGTTTGTAAGATACGCCTTAAGAAAGCCAAAATTCAGGAATATTTCATTCAGGACAAGAAGTGAGAAGAATGCTGTAATGAATGTAATGACGGATGCAGAAACGAGCAGGGATGCGACAATTGAAATAATCACCGAAACAACATGCCTCTCAGTGCCATTCATCCTGTAGAACCTGATTCCCTCAGATAGGGGGGTCCCATGCATCTTGCTGATGATCACGGCTGCTACAGTAATCGGGAGGAGTTCGTAAAGCGCAGCTTCAAGGAGTGTCTGGTATGAAAATATAAAATTCTGTATCGGGGCCGTTTCATTGAAGGGAAATTCATTGGCATAATTGGGCACAAAGTAAGTTATAAGCTCAGAAAGAACGAGCTGGACCAGGATGTATATCATCAGGTATCCATAAAATCTCCTGTTTTTCTCGTCCGAAAATCCCATGGAGAGTTTCTCGTTCCTGTAAAAAAGGGAAAAGATTGCAAAAACAGTGAAGAAAAGAATCAGAAATGTGATAATATAAACGGTGGTGGTGCTGAAATTGAGGCCTGAAAACCCAGAAACCTTGTCGCCGAGCGCTGTGATCTTTCCCGGGCTTGTCAGGTCTGGGATTATAAGATAAAGGAATGTGAAGAATGAGATGAATATGAGCGCCAGGCCGGAATAAGCAACTATAAGCTCTCCGGCAGTCTTCTTCCCTTCCTTTCCAGGCATTTATCCACCTTACTTCAGGGTTATATTAATTCTCCTGCTTATTTTTCCCTTGACCAGGTTTGTCTTGAATTCAATTTCCCCGATTTCGCTCGTATTTTTCACGTTTGTGCCAAACTCCATCTGGTCCGGGATTCCATTGAGGTGCAGTATCCTTATTTTTTCATAGTCAGGGACACGGCCCTTGCATATTTTCATGAGTTCCTCGTTCTTCAGGAAATCCTCTCTGCTCATGTAGGAGAAGCTTGTATCCACATTGGTCTTTGCAATTTTATTTGCCTCTGCAAAAAGTTCATCTACCTGTTCCTTGCTGATTTCATCAAGTTCAAGATCAACCCAGGCCGTATCGTCGTAAGTCTGGTTAATCCTCATGGTTGCCCCGTACATCGTGTATGCAAGGCCGCTGAGAATCTTAAGGGCTGTCCTGAATCTCATATGGAAATATCTCACATCCCAGTCCAGCACCTGCTTCACTTCCTTACCATTCACATCGTCCGGAAACGTGTCATGGGACATGAGGTGGATGCTGTCCCCATCTGACCAGGTATCCACAATTATGTATTCTGTTCCATCTATGTATACATGCCCTCTGTCATTGGGCTGGCCTTCGCTTGTGGGATAGAAAACCGTCTGATCAACTATCAAGTCTGTAAATTCATGCCACAATGCTTTTCCTGTGGCTTCTTTTTGATACTGATCCTCGAGGTATAGTAATTTGGTGTCCATCGATTCTTAAATGCTCTGAGATATTTATTTGATCGCTTCTTTCACATATGTCCCTGATAATTTCAATGAATTGGGTGCTGTTCTAAAAGTGCAGAAATCCCGGAGGATGCCCAGATCACGCGCTGTCAAAGAAATAACTATATGATTAGGCTCGTCATTGGCTCTCGTGTTTTCTCCCGATCTCAAGTATCTCTATGGGCTGTACAGGGAAGGCATAAAGCTGGACCTCTCCGCAACAAGGGAGTTCGCTGGCCTACTGGGCAATCCCCAGAACAATTTTCGTTCTTTCCACATAGCGGGCACTAACGGAAAGGGATCCACCTCGGCTTACATCTATAATATTTTGATGGAAAAAGAGAAAACCGCCCTTTACACCTCGCCACATCTCATTAAGTTCAATGAAAGAATAATTGTGGGAAGGGAACCCATAAGAGATGAAGAAATAATAGGGTTCATCCATGATAACAGGCAACTCATAGAGGAATTGGCAGCCAGCAACCGCAACCCTACATTCTTTGAGGCAACCACGGTCATGGCCTTCAAGCATTTTTCAGACAAGAAAGCCAAGTATGCAAGCATTGAGGTAGGGCTTGGAGGAAGGCTCGATTCCACAAATATAATTGAACCGGAGGTGAGTGTCATAACCCAGGTTGGTTACGAGCATGCAGACAAACTTGGCTGTTCTCTCACATCAATTGCAGGAGAGAAGGCGGGAATAATAAAGCCCGGACGCCCTGTGATCCTGGGTGATTCAAAGCGGGAAGTAATTGATACTGTGCGTAGGATTGCGGAATCCAGAAACTCCACGTTTGTACATGCGCCATCGGCATGCAGCATCATTGATCTGGAACAGGACATAAACGGGAGCCGATTTACACTCAAGACACCAGAAAATGAGTACAGTATAGACACAGCCATGGTGGGGAGGTTCCAGCCGGGAAATATATCCACTGCTGTTCTTGCCATGGAAAACTCAAACGTTGATTCAGTAGGTGCAAAAGAGATTGAAAATGGCATCTCAAAGACGCGGTGGCCTGGGCGAATGGATATTATACGCAGGGATCCAATCGTAATGGTTGATGGTGCCCACAATCCACCTGCAGCAAATGCTCTGAGAATATCAATGGAGGAGCTTAAGATAAAGTCACCCACGCTTCTTCTGGGGATGCTCTCAGATAAGGATGCCTTTTCATTTCTCAGGATTATGAGAAAGATATCCGGAAGGGCTGTTTTCACTACTCCTGATGAACCAGTCAGGGCTATCCCTGCAAAGAGGCTTGCCCAAATGGCGGAGGGTATCTTCATGGATCCTGTTGTGATCGACAATCCAGTTGAGGCTTATGAGAAAGCACTTGAAAAATCTGATTTTATTCTTGTTGCAGGCTCATTATACCTTGTTGGCGCAATAATGCAGCATGAGAATGCACCCGTCATGCCATATGCTGGAGATTAAGCTTTTGGTTAAGTATCAGTTTATGTTTCTGGTCAAAAAACCTTTTAGTACTCCCAATCCCTATGCGTAATTTACCGGTAATCATATGAATTTATTCTCAAAATATTCAGGTTCCTCAGACCTGCTGGCGGGTGATCTTGGGCATTTGAGCGGCTCATATGTGCCAGAGTCTTTCCCCCACAGGGAAACTGAAATTGACCATATTGTACGGATCCTGAGCAGCATTATGCGCAATTCCAGGCCATCCAACATTCTGATTTACGGCAAAACCGGCACGGGGAAGACGTCAACTACTCATTATGTGACAAAGATGTTATCCGAGGCAGCTGGAGAGAAGGTGAAAATCTGTTTTGTCAACTGCCAGGTGCACGATTCTCCATATTCTATATTAACAACACTTGTAAACGGGCTTTCCGAAAGAGAAGATGACCTTATTCCCCCAATGGGTTGGCCACTGGACAGGATATACAGTGAGCTGATATCAAGGATTAACAGCAAAGGCGGTTATTATGTCCTCGTGCTTGATGAGATTGATAGGCTGATACAGAAAAATGGCGGAGATTCTCTATATGTACTCCTCAAAGTTATTGATGATTCAATAGATTCAAGGACTTCCCTGATTGGCATAACGAACGATGCGAACATTCTCGATGGCCTCGAACCAAGGATCAGGAGTAGAATGAACCAGGAAAGCATATTATTCTCACCATACAATGCCTCCGACCTCAGGGATATAATATCTTTCAGGTTGAAAGGTGTGGTGAAAGAAGGAGTAGTGCAGGATTCTGCCATCAACCTCTGCGCTGCGCTTGGTGCCCAGGAGCATGGGGATGCAAGAAAAGCCCTTGACCTGATGAGAATTTCAATTGAAATTGCAATGCGAGAAAACAGAAAGAGCATCACTGACAGAGAAATTTATGAGGCGAGAGACAGGTTTGAGATGGATGTAGTCAAGGAAGCCATAAAAACACTCCCGCTCCAGAGCAAGATTGTCCTTCTCAGCGCAGTTGTAACCCAGGAACTTAGCAGAAAGCTCATGATCACAGGGGAAATATACGAAAATTACAGGAACATATGCAACGAGCTTGGGTTCATGTCCCTGACAAGCAGGAGAGTGAGTGACATTCTGTCAGAACTTGAGGATTTTGGGCTTCTTTCGGCCACTACTAGAAGCATGGGCAGGTATGGTAGAACTAGATTCATCAAAGTCATGGGCCAGCTTGACCTGTTCAAGAAATATCTTCTGGAAGATGAGAACCTTTCAATGTTCCAAGGTTCAAGGATCGTTAGGCAGTCCCGCTTTGAGAACGTCTTTGGAAACAAGGAAGAGAGGAGCATCAGTGAACGGGAACTGGAACAGCGCCTCTCAAGCTTTGCTGATGCAGATTTTCAGGAAAATCACGCATAATCTTCCCTGAAAATAAAGCACATGTCGTCGGCAACTTTTACGAGCGAAAGTCCATGCTTTTCCGCAAAATCATCCGGGGCCTTTGTCCAGTTGTAGTTGTCGACCACGATGAGGAATTTTTTTCGCAGATTTCTGAGCGCGGTTTCAAGTTCCCAGGTAACATGCTCATAAGTGTGTTCTGAATCGTGGAAGAATACATCAAAAGGGCCAAAATAGCTCATTTTTCCTTCCAGAGTGTCCCTGGTATTTCCCAGGACAAGTGACCACCTGTCCTTGTACTTCTCAGGAACAAGAATTCCAACAGGCATTTGCTCATCTTCTCCATATTTCTCACCAAGATCGAAGCTGAACAGCCTTCCCCTGAACTTGGCAGAAGCCTCCAGTATGGCAGTGGAGGTGCTTCCGGGCCCAACACCCGTTTCTGCCACGAGCGGTGCCCTCATCATTTTGACGCCAGTATAAAGCCAGCACAATTCTGGCCCAGAAACCTGCCAGTAATTCTTTCCGCCAATTTTAGTCTCTACATAGTCCACAATCATGGATGCTTCCTCGAAGGCTTTTTCAACTTCGCCCTCAGAGCACTCCAGAAATGTGAGGATCTTTTCCTTTCCCGCGAAATCCGGTTTGATCATATTTACCACTCTTCCAGAAGAAATGCAAAAACCCACATTAAATTTAATGGCAGAAAATAATCCTGTTGTGAACTGGATTGATAATATATCTGCTTGCAGCACTGGGCATGCTTCTGGGAATATCTCTGGCTGGGCCCCCCGGACCTGTCACGGCCATACTAGTTGACAGGGCGACAAGATCAGTCTGGAAAGGCGTTGCAGTAGGAATGGGGGCAATGTCAGCCGATTTCATCTTAATGCTGATTATCCTTTTATTTGGCCAGGCCACAAATATTTCACGGTTCAATAATTACATTTACATCCTTGGTTCAACCTTCTTCTTTTACCTTGCCGTGTCTATTTTTAGATCGCGGGATACAGTTCAAGCAAAGGCAACAGGAAACTCTGGATATGTTGCAGGGCTGGCAATCGGCCTCATAAATCCTATGCAAATTGGGTGGTGGTTCACAGCAGGCCTGAGCGTTTATCAGAAGTTCGGGTACCTAACAATGGTCTTTCTTTTCATTGGCATCATTTTCTGGGTCTTTTTCATAGCCACGCTTATTTTCAAGGCATCGGCAAAGTACGGCTCAAAGGTGAAGTATGCAATAAAAATGTTCAGTGTACTGTCCCTGGGGTTTTTCGGCATTCTGTTTTTGTATCTCGCGGTTTCGGGGATGCTGGCACAATTTTAGGCAGTGTGCAAGAATTTCAAATAAAAATATGGAATTGAAAAAATTAGGTTAGTGGATAATCTTCTCAGAGAAGGTTGCTTCCACATCAATGGGTGTATAGCCATCTGATCCAGTGACAATCTGGGTTGCTGGGGGGTTTGTATAATAGCTTGGGACAAATTCATTGAGCCTCTTGTGGAAGCTAGGGATAGTCCTGTTGTCATAGAAGATGCCTGTTGGAATCTTGTCTCCCCACTCGCTCCCTCTATCGTAAGCCCTCTGGAACTTCTCAGCAATCTGGTTCTCATTGCCTGGAGCAACTACTGGATCCCATGATTTGTCATCTTCAAGCTTGTAGACTCTCTGCCTGTACCATTCCATCGTGTTTATGTTGTTGTATGTTGGGCAGGGCTGAAGGATATCAATCACAGAAGAACCTTCGTGCAGAATGGCTGTCTTGATGATTTCCTTGAGCTGCTTCATATCGAATGAGAAGCCTCTTGCAACAAAAGAATATCCTGCAGTGAGCGCAAGGGTAATTGGGTTAACCTTAGTAAATACATTTGCCCTTGCAAGGCTCTTTGTCTTCTCTCCAAGTGCCATTGTCGGGGCAGCCTGTCCCTTTGTGAGGCCATACACTTCATTGTCGAATATCATTATTGTCAGGCCGCTGTTTCTCCTGCCCTCGGCAACAAAGTGCCCGGCTCCGATTCCCAGCATGTCTCCGTCCCCGCCCGGCACGATGACCTTCAGGTGCGGATTGGAGAGCTTTATGCCTGTCGCAAATGGTATTGACCTTCCGTGAAGTGTATGCACTCCCGCAATGTTCAGGTAGTGTGGAGTCTTGCCTGAACATCCAATCCCGGATGTTGCAATAACATCCTTTGGATCGAGATTCAATTCGGATAAGGCCTGGGTAATTGATGTGAGAATACCGAAATCCCCGCATCCCGGGCACCAGTCCACTGCTACATCGCTCTTAAAATTATGCGCCATTTTCTAACACCTCTACTAGCTTCTTTCCATTTCCGCCAATTATTTCCTTTGCGGCTTTCAGTATTTCATCTTCAGTCATGTGCCTTCCGTTGTACTTCAGGATGTTGTGCTGTATGTCAATACCGGTGTTGAGCTTCACTATCCTTGCAGCCTGTGCAAGCATGTTGCTCTCAACGTTTATGATAAGCTTCGCTTTTCCAAGGGCTTCTTCAACAAAGTCGGTTGGGAAAGGCTCAAACATCTTTAGGTAAAGGAGGTTCGCTTTTACTCCTTCTTTCTTGAGGTCTTCAATCACATCAAGAATTGGACCCTTCTGGCTTCCCCATGTCACGAATGTAACATCGGCATTCTTCTCTCCAAGAAGCAGTGCCATCTCTTCAAGCGGGATTTCATTTAGTGCGGTTTCAAGCTTCTTGAATCTTTTTCTCATCTGCCTGTCCCTTACCATCGGGTCTTCGGTCACATGCCCAATCTCATCATGCTCGTCTCCTGTCATCCAGAAAACATCGTTTCCAAAGTATCCCATTTCTGATATTCCGTTTTCAGTATCAAGGCTGTACCTCTTGAAACTGAGCCTGGTCTGGGTTGGCCTGATGGCCTGGTTTACCTTTACTTTCTTGAGGTCTATGTCAGGCACAAGGTCGGTTGTGTTGGCCAGGTTCTTGTCAATAAGATGGATAACTGGAAGCTGGTACCTCTGTGCGTAGTTCAGTGCCCTCATTGCATCGTAAACGCATTCTTCAACATCGCCTGATGAGATAACCATCCTCGGGAATTCCCCGTGGCCGGTGTTCATTGCAAAGAGAAGGTCAGACTGCCCGTTTCTTGTAGGAAGTCCAGTGCTTGGACCTCCCCTTTGATAGAGTGTTATCACAACCGGGACTTCATCCATGCCGGCGAACGAAATTCCTTCGGCCATAAGTGAAAATCCTGGCCCGCTTGTGGCAGTGGAAGACCTCGAGCCCGTAAGGGCTGCCCCCTGTGCCATTGTAACGGCGGAGATTTCATCTTCTGTCTGGACGACAACAACACCTCCCTCCTTCAACTTGCTCTTTTCAGCCTGAAGGTAGTGCAGGTGCTCATGCTCCTCCATGATGGAACTTTCATCGCTGGCTGGTGTAATTGGATAGTAAGTCTGGAATCTCAGGCCCCCCATGAGCTTGCCCATGGCAGATCCATCATTTCCTGTAAGAAGGAGTCTCTTCATCTTTGGAAGAACTTTGAGAACCTTGCCTGCGAATCCGTTTTCCTTGGCATATGAGTAGGCTGCTTCCACAACCTTCACGTTTTCCTCAACTGCTTTTGGCTTGGTCGAGAACACCTGTTTAATTGCGGCTTCAGCAAACTTCTGCTCAAGGCCTGCAATGGAAAGCGTAATTGCAGAACCAAGGGTGTTGAAGTATCTGCTCGCCGGTCCTTCTGAGATGGCGGAGGTGACAACTTCACTGAAGGGAATCGCCATTGGTATTCCTCCTCTCTTCTTGGCAAGCTCAAGTGCACCCTTTATGTTGTTGGGAAGTGAAGATGAGTCAAGAGTTTCCTTGATTCTCTTCGAGGTGTCCCTCATTATGAGTCTCGCCTGGGCAAGATCAGATGTTTCAAAAGACTTATCGTAAATGATCTTTGTGCCCTCGCCAATGTCTTCGAGGTGTTCGAAGATTGTGTCGGGATCAAGTGCAACTAAAATGTCAACGGGGTACTTCAAGGAGCGGGGGCGCTCCTCTTTTACCCTCAAGTGGTTGTAACTGTGTCTCCCCTTTATGTTAGAGTGGTATTCTCTAACTCCAAAGACATTATATCCAGCTTCTGCAAAGGCCCTGTTTATCATATTGGAAGAGGTATCTATCCCCCCTCCTTGGGGGCCGCCGATTGTTAAGCTTAGGTCCATAGGGTTATCCGGTTAGGATGCTCAACCAATTAAAATATTTTATCAGGATGGTGTTTAGAACCAATAAAATTACCATCAAGGCTTATAAAACTGTTTACTAGAATATTTTGAATTTTATTTTTTTATTATTCGGAATTATGGAAACGTTCCTCCTCTTAGTAAAATAGCGCCTTTTCGGCACTTTTCACAGGCAGGGCCGGATGGAAAACCATTAATGTTTTTAATGGAAGTATACTCACCTATTGTGTACGCACTGTATCTGCTCAAGAAGAGCGACAAGCCGGCGATAGGAAAAATGCTTGCTGATGACATTATTGGGAGGCAAGCCATATCCGAGAAGGATGCCGCTTCTTTTGGCCTCGAGGATGACAAGATTCTCCTGCTTTACGAGGGCAGCGAAGATGCAAATAAACGTCTGCTGGAGCTTTTCAAGGGAAACCTTATTCCACTTGAAAAAGTAAAGGCGGAGGAAGTTTACAAGCTGATTAAGGACGAGGATTCTAGGGCTGAAGGTGGAATGGGATTCCTCTTCGGGTGAACCTGATGATTATCGTAACCGGGATGCCAGGTTCTGGAAAGGATGAATTTGTTAAGGTCGCAAAGACCATGGGCTTCTTGGATGTTCACATGGGAGACACGGTAAAGGCATATGCAAAAAAATCAGGCGTTCCTCTAGTCGACAGAGAAATCGGGGCATTTGCCTCCAGAGAAAGACAGGCAAAAGGAATGGACGTCTGGGCAAAGAGAACCGGAGAGAGCATAAAAAACCCTGAAAAAACCATTATAGATGGCCTCAGGAACACGGAAGAGCTGGAATATTTCAGGGCTAATTTTCCAGAAGCAGTTGTAGTTGCCATTTACACAAACCGCGACGAGCGACTCAAGAGAATTCTTAAAAGGAACCGGATTGACGATGTGAAAAGCGAGACAGAGCTAGAACAGAGAGACAACAGGGAACTTGGCTGGGGAATCGGAAGGACTATTTCGCTTGCTGACCATATGATTGTCAACGATGGAACTCTTGATGAGTTCAAGGAAAAAGCTAGGGAATTCCTGCTGACTCAATAGCCTGTCTTTAAAATATACTGCTTGATTGCCTTGAAGAATATCTCGCCTATTGCGGGTTCCCCAAACATTTTCTTTTCAGCGTTCCTGTATCTGTAAAACATTCTTTCCGGGTGCGGCATAAGGCCAATGACATTGCCTGCCTCATTTGAAATGGCTGCGATATCATGATCAGAGCCATTGGGATTCCATGGGTATGATCCAAAGTTTCCTTCTGGATCGGAATACCTGAACAATACCTGGTCAAGGTCAAGAAGCTTCTTCAAGTTCTGGCCTTTGTCCTGGATCTGAATCTTTCCCTCTGCATGGGCTACAGGAACCAGGTAAGGCATTTCCTTTTTGAAAGCGCCTGAAAAGATCTTGTTGCCTGAGGTAATTCTGATGTAAGTGTTTCTACATTCATAACGGTTTGAAGTGTTGTGGCCGAGAACTATTTCCCGCTGGTTTTCAAGGCTCCAGCCAGGTAGGAACCCAAGCTCGCAAAGCACCTGGAATCCATTACAGACGCCGATCACCGGCTTGCCTGTGTCAATGAAATCTCTCAGATCAGAAAGAGATGAATTTGCAATCCTGTTAGCAAGAATCACTCCGGCTCTGATGTAATCCCCAGCTGAAAAACCACCCGGGAGAAATATTGAGGAAAAGTCCTCAAGTGAAACCGTCTTTTTCCTGAGCTCATTTACGTGTACATAACTGGGCTCAAGCCCCACTCTCCTAAAAGACTGGAAAGCCTCATGCTCATTGTTCGTGCCTTCCATTCGTATGATGGCGACCCTGGGAGAGCTATGGGAATCCGTTTACTGCCCGCCTCTTCTCTCCTTAGCCTTAAGTCTCAAACCGGTATAACCACATCTTCTGCACTTGAGAGCCTTGGGTGAATTTCTGGCATCGCATCTCATGCATATTTTTTTGTTAAGTCTTCTTTCAACTGCTTCCGGAAATGCCATATTTAATCTACCATCATTTTAAGTAATAACGATGCGAGTATTGGAAATGACTATAATAATCTAATCATATGATTCGGGGCACAATAATCTGCCACAGAAGCAGCAAAATAAGAACCGTGCTTGAAACATTAAGGATACGGCTGACCGTCTTCTCGTTGCTGAGGAACTTTAGCCTTTCCCTTCTTCCAGCAATAAGCAGGGAATCCCTGAAGAACTGGGCTCCGTCGAAAATTAGTATGGGAAGGGCATTTGTAATCCCAAGTAGGATATCGAACCAGAATAGCCAGTAAACGAGATTAACCAGGCCCCAGAACAATGGTGCATAGAAGGGAACAGAGAAGAGTGATGCGAGGCCTCCGGAAACAGGGTAAAGATACTGGAAGGGCAGCACTATGAAAGTAAGGCCGCCGGTCCAAGGGTTTGAAAACACTTCCTGGCCAGAAAGGATGCCCTGGAGGCCAGAAAGGTTGTAGCCAAGCATTCCAGCGAAGCTGATGGTGATTCCCAGGAAGCTCTGGTTTTTGTAATCAGCAGAATTAGCAGCTGGATCTGTTTCCTGGTAAAATTCATACTTTGACATTGTTGTTACATTTTTATATTGCATGGAAAGAACTGGAGTTCCCGATGAAACAGTAAAGTTTTCAAGGACAATGGAGACAGTAGTTCCAGGGGCAGTTGAATTAAGCAGATCAGAAAGGGTTGAATCATTGTAGATCAATCGCCCGTCCACTGAGACAATGGTATCTCCCGGCGTTAGGCTTGAATTATAAGCGGGTGTGCCTTTAGTAAGGGAGTTTATGACTATTCCGGCTGGAAGCTCATAAGTTTGAACGGATTTGCCGTCGAAGAAGGAAACATTGTAAAGCTTCCCGGGGGTCAATTGAGATGTGAGGTAAAGGTTGTTTACGCTATTGCCTGAATAATTCCCAAAGGAAATCAGTTCAGCCCCGGGGGATATATAATTCGCTGCCGGGGAGCCCACAGTGATGTCCTGAACATAAGTTCCATTGTGTATGGGTGTAGCTGCAGGCATTAGAAGCAGAGATAACACAAAGAAAGTGATTACACCTAAGACAATGTTTATGCCCGGGCCTGCTGCAATGAGCCTTCTACGTTTGACTGGGTCAACCTTCTGAATTTCCTCTTCGTCCGGCTCAACAAATGCACCCATGGGCACTATAAGAAAGAGAATGCCTACTGAAGAAACCTTGATTCCATGTTTACGGGCAACTATCCCGTGGAACATCTCATGGATAATGACTGAAAGCGCCAGTGCCACGACCCCGTAACCCAAGGGTATTGCAGGGTTGATGCCAGGTAACCCTATTTCAAAAGCCAGAGATGGAGCACTGGAAGGAGGGATGAACAAGGAAAGGTATGCGCCATAAACGAGGAGAATCATTGCTGCAACAGCAGCGATGAAGACGATTACAACAGAAGCCCTGCTGAAAAGTATGGCCGGAAATCTGTTTGCAACACGGTCAAGTATCTTCCTGTTCTTCACAATCTTGACAAGAAGAAGAGGGCCATAAGCCTGGAAATGTTTGGTCTTGGCCAACCTTGGCGCAAGATATATCATAAGCATGATCCATATGAAAATAAGAAAAATTACCAATTCCAGGGTCAAGCTCATTCAGTGGGGTAGTATTTAATATACTAAAAATTTACACTTCTAGAGAAAAGATTCGACAATCGGCAAATCGTTAATCCAAATGAATTATTATTTGTCGAAGTAATTTTTTCCCAAACAAAAGTTTTTAATATCGATTTTGCAAGTAGTATGCCATGAAAGCTACAATATCTCACATTAAGGCTGATATTGGAAGTCTGCCTGGCCATACAACTGTCTATGAGCCTGTTGTGGACTCTGTTAGAAAGTATGTGAAGGACAAGGGCGAATCCCTCCTCACTGATTTTCATATCTCGTATGTTGGTGACGACATACAGATAACAATGGTGCATAACAATGGGATCGATAGCCCTGAAATTCATGAACTTGCCTGGAACGCATTCAAGGCAGGGACAGACGTAGCCAGAAAAGTAGGTCTTTACGGTGCAGGGCAGGATCTCCTTAAGGACTCATTCTCTGGAAACATAAAGGGTATGGGCCCCGGAGTGGCTGAGATGGAAATCACCCCAAGGAAGTCAGAGCCATTCATAATTTATATGATGGACAAGACTGAACCCGGAGCTTTCAACTATCCAATTTTCAAGATGTTTGCAGATCCCTACAACACACCGGGCCTTGTTATAGACTCAAACATGCACGATGGGTTCATCTTCGAAGTGTGGGACATTGTGGAGGCAAAGAGGATATTCCTCTCGACACCTGAGCATATGTATGATATCATGGGGATGATTGGATCAAAGGGCAGATACGTGATCAAGAGGGTCCATACCAAGCCTAACCATGAGAAGCTTCCAGATGAGAACGTTGCAGTCATTACGACAGACAAGCTTTCATTCATAGCTGGAGAGTATGTTGGCAAGGACGACCCTGCAGGCATAGTCAGGATACAGTCGGGACTGCCTGCATCCGGCGAATCGCTTGAAGCCTTTTCCCACCCGTACCTTGTATCGGGGTGGATGAGGGGTTCCTTCAATGGGCCACTGATGCCTGTTGGCATGAAGGACGCAAAAATGACACGTTTCGACGGCCCCCCGAGGGTGGTAGGCCTTGGTTTTGTAATGAAGGATGGAAAATTATCCGGTCCTGTAGACATGTTTGACGACCCGGCATTCGACGGAGCAAGAAGAACAGCAGTCAAAGTCGTTGATTACCTCAGGAGAATGGGTCCATTTGAACCACACAGGGTACCAGAAGAAGACATGGAATACACTACTCTTCCGAGAGTCCTTGAAAAGTACAAGGGCCAGTTTGAGCCAGTCCAGGATGGGCAGAAGAAAAAGAAGGAAATCAAGCTGTCAACTAAGGATGTTGACTGATCTTCTTCTCCCTTTTTTCTTTTAAAAAATTCCTCACGTCATAGAAGAATATATTGTCATAAGGGCAGGCTTCCAGGCAGGAACCTGCGCCAACGCATTTTGAGCTTTTGAAGTAACCCTGTTTTATAAACTGGCCAGGCAGGTCTCCTAATCCAACTTCACATGCACTAACACAATCCTTCGTAGGGCATGTAACACAGGTGTCAGGGCTCCTAACCTTAAGTTTGAAGAGACCGATCTTGCTGAAGAATCCCACAAAAGTTCCGGTGGTGCACCACCCGTATCTCCTGCAGGGGCTCATTCCAACAAACGGGATGGAGATGAAGAAAGCATACCACAGGAAGTTCCAGATGAAAAATGAAAAGAACACGATGGGGTCAATTCCGTATAGCGTATAGTTGGACAGTCCTCCCGATGTTTCAAATGAAAGGTAAGACAGCACTATCATGAATATCCATGACATGGAAATGTAGGGGTATATGGCTGCCCTGAACTTGCTCCCGATGTTCTTCCTGCTGATGCTGGACTGGTAATTGTACCCGATCATCTGCTGGCCAAGGGTTCCGCCATACATAACTGCAGATGGGCAAAGTGTGCTGCAGTAGCTTCTTCTCCCAAAAAGAAGGGCAAGAACCGCATACAATGCGTAACTTCCAACAAGTGCTGCTATCACCGCCGGGTACATGGGGCCAAGGGAACCGGCATTTGCCCAGATCGGGAGCACCTTATAGAAACTCTCTGGCCCGAAATTTGGCCAGAACAAGGTATAGAGCGAAAAAGCGACAAGTGCCAGCGAGAGGTTCACTCTCTTCTCCTTCCACTGTAGTTTCCTCATCCTGAAAACAACAAGTGCCCCCATTTCAATCCCCATTATTGTGAGGAAAATGTAGGAATTTGTTATGGCACCAATAATATATGGTATATCAATAGCCACAGCCGGTATTACAGAACTATTCACTCCGCCAAGCAGGGAAGAAAATGCAGAAAATCCGGAAAGGCCTTCCTGGGGACTACCGTTATTGAGATAAAGAAGGGCACCTGCAACAAACATTTCTGAAACAAAAGACGTGAGTAGTACCTTGAACATGAACGATGGGCTCTTTAGCCAACCAACTTTTTTCCCTACTGGAGAAGGATCCAGGGCGACATAGAAGTAAAAGACCATTCCAAGAAGCATCCCAACACCGTAAACCAGCCACGCGATGTAGAATGGCTTTGCGTATACAACCCCAAGAAAAACTCCGAGAGACATAATGGAGTATATGGTGAAGAGGATGGACAGCCTGGACATGTCAACTTCAGTGATGGAATTCCTTCTATTGGCGATCCATTCAAACAGGATAATCATAAAGGCCACCATGAGCGCTGTAAAGGCTATGGAAAAAGATTCCTTGAACAAATGCCCCTGTATCATTGAAGGCGTTGCAGCTGACATTGCTATGATTGAACCAAACATTATCCTTACAATTCTGGACTCTTTGAACAAATAGAGGATATAAAGCATCTCCGAAATCATCGGAACTACGAATAGGATGCTGTTCAATCCGGAAGTAAAATAGCCTATTATTCCTGCTGTACCAGCCATTGCGGTTCTTGCGCTGGCAGTGTAAGCAATTGTGAACAGGAATGACCCCATTGAAACTTCATTCCAGGCAAAAAGAAGAGAAAAAGCCAGTGCCATTTTTCTGGTTATTCTCTTGATTTCAATTTGGGTGGAAATCCATAGGAGGTAAACAATCGCTATGGTCATGATGAACATTGCCATATTGACGCTCAGAATTGTGTTGAAAAAACCTGGTGGAGTTGCGAAAAAATAATTCAGGGCATTGAGCATGCTGCCCATCATGGTCAAGAGTATAACCATATAGGCCATTTTCCTGAGGCTGAAGTTTTCAGAATTATTCCGCAGGTACTTCAGGGTGTAGGCAATGAACGCTGTCATAATCACAATCACCCCTATGACTATGGGCACGTTCTGCATATTTCAGAATAGCTGCTTCCTATAAAATGGTTGAATCCGATGGTACCATTTGCTAAAAGGTATTAAAAGCAAAATAGAATCAATAATCAAAATCATACGGCACCGACCAAATAGGCATTAGTTTTTCCTTACAATTATACAAATTATTATGGAACCAATATTTTCAGGTTCTGCGGATCACACTTCAAAAAAAATTTAAATAATGTTTTTCAATGCAACAGTATGGAAGAAAAGGGTAGACTGATTGTCACCTTTTTAGTAATCTCCGTGGTGATTGGGGTAGCTGCATACTTTTTGCTGCAATACCTGTTTACCCTGTTCTTTTTCGGGTATCCCGGAATTGCAGAGGGACAGGCCTCAGACCCGGCACTTTCAACAGGAATTGCTTCTGGAGCGTTTGCAATAATGTTCCTGTTGTATCCCGTTTATAAATATGGCGACAAAAGTTCCACAGGAGATGATTTCAGGTGAATAGCAAAGTAAAGAACGAGTTAATTTACACTATTGTGGTATTGGCTATTCTTCTGGTTGTAGCAGTCATAAATGTAAATTACATCGATGGACACAAGGCAAATATCGCACAGCCGGAGAATAACAGCACAGTTCCCGCCAATTCCACTATCATTAAAGTAACAGGTTACCAGTGGGCATGGAGTTTCACATATACTAATGGAACAACTTCAACAGATTACCTTTATGTAACTGCGGGCCACACCTATACCCTACAGGTCCAGTCGAAGGATGTCATCCACGATCTCCTGATCCCCAACCTTGGGGTGCAGGTTTATGCCGTACCCGGCCATCCAAACCAGGTAACCTTTGAACCTACGAAACAAGGAACATTCATTTTTGAATGTGTTGAATACTGTGGGCAAGACCACTATCTCATGAGAGGATATATGGAGGTTTCGTGATAAATGTCAACTATTGATCTTTTGATTCTGGCATCTGTAGTGGGTTCACTTGTTGCCATTCTGGTATTTGCAGTTTATTACCTTACGGCATCCAAGGCAGAATCTCTCAGCCTCACAGCGAAGGAAGAAGGTTACACAGATTCCAATGCATATTGGAGAGAACAGCTCTATGGGAAACCAAGACCACTTACCTGGTCAATATTCACCTACGATGATGCCAAGAGCATCGGGCTCAGGTACATCTTCACCTCAGTAGTTTTCCTGTTCATTGCTGGCGCATTTGGCGTTCTAATGAGGGTTAGCCTTTTTGACCCAAATCCTGTGATAATTCAGCCCATCATATACAACATTCTTATGACCCAGCACGCAACACTGATGATCTACATGTTCGCCATCGGCGCTGCACTGGGATTCGGATACTACCTGCTTCCGACACAACTCAGGCTGAAACGAGACAACATGGGCCATTGGTCATCAGTTGCATACTGGCTCTGGGTACTTGGAGGAGCACTGTTTGTTCTTTCAAGATCCAGCATGAGGTGGTACCTCTACCCGCCACTTTCACTTCAACTTACGCCTACTGGGGCAGGGACATTTAACTGGCTTGCAATAATAGCAATGGAGCTTATATTCATCGGAATCACAATGGCAAGTATCATTGTCCTGAAGGTAATCTTCATCGACAGATCTGATGACATTACTCTATCAAAAATGCCAATTTTTGCATGGTCAGTTGTTTTCACCCTAATCATGTTGCTTTCATCGGATGAGCCATTGATGGTTGGACTCGGAATGCTCTTTTACGACTTTTTCAACCCGGTTTTCTTCACAGGAGCAACTAGCACCCCCCTGACTTTTGCAGTTCTCTTCTGGTTCTGGGGCCACCCAATTGTGTACATCGCAGTAATCCCGTATTTTGGCCTGATGTACGATATCATCACTAGGTTCACAAAAACACCCGTGTACAGTTACTTCTCTGGCGTATTTTCCCTTGGCCTCCTTATGATATTAAGTGAACTGGTATGGGGACACCACCTCCTCAACTCTGGGCTTGGAATAGACTGGGTACTCTTCTTCACCTCTGCTTCATTTGTAGTGGTGATTCCATCAGCATTGACTATCTTCAACATGATTGGAACTCTGTGGAAAGCAGAGAAAATACGGCTCACAACTCCAATGATGTTTGTCATAAATGCCATACTGGATTTCATTATCGGAGGTGTCCTTGGAGTAATGCTTGCTAACCAGTCCGTTAACGAAGTTGCACATGGAACATACTTTGTAACAGGGCACTTCCACTTTATATTCGTCGGCCTGACGCTTGGAGTGACCATGGCAGTATTCTACCTTTTATACCCAACATTCTCAAATGGAAGGGTGTATGACGAAAGGCTTGCCAAATGGCACCTTTACATAACTGCATTCGGCTCTCTTCTAATGTCCTTCTCATGGACAGTGGGAGGATACCTCGGTATGCCCAGGTCCGTGGCAGGTTACTTTGCTCAATTCCAGCCATATCAGGACAGCGCCATTATCGGCGGTGTGATAATTGGAATAGGCCAGCTGGTATTCCTTTACAACATAGCAAAGAGCTGGCTGGCACAGCCTACAACTGACCCTTATAATATTCTTGAGTACCGGACAGAGACCAACCAGGAAATCGGAGGTGGAGAGTAAAATGGCATCAAATAAAGGTGGCGTAACCTTTGCCCTGATCATCGTCCTCTTGGTGTCAGTTGCATTTGGGTATGTTCTTACCAGCCCAACAGGCGGAGGGCTTACATATTCCAACAGCCCTACAAAATACACGCAGTATATCAATCTCGGTGCAGATGCTGCAGGATGGGAATACAATTATAATACCAGCGACAGGAATCCTGTCCTCAATGTCCAGCTGAGCACACTGGTGTACTTTAATGTGACAGAGGAAGATGGCGCCCCGCATAATCTCTATGTAGCATATGACGGAAGTTACAGTTCAACATTGTTTGCCAAACTGGTCTCTGACCAGAAAAACAACCCAAAGAGCATCGAAGGGTCCAATAATTACAAGGTCCTGAGCACTTCCCAGATAACACAGACAATTGGGCACAAGACTCAGGGAAAGTTCCCGTTCGTTGGGTCAAAAATGGCTGGCATATACACATACTGGTGTTCAGTCCACTATACTACAATGGTTGGGCTGCTCATAGTAAATGCAACTTCAGGGTCCACATCAGTGGTAACCCCAAATGTTGCAAATGGGGCAACACCGTCACACGTAAATAACCAATCAACATATTCGACAAGCGTCTCCAATGTCCTTTTGGCTCTGGAAACGGCACTCAAGACGGTCGAGTAATTTGAATGGAAAGGAATTCGTTAAAATTTCAAAACTGGAGATCACATTTCTTGTTGATCTCGTCGCCTTAGCAGGATTCCTTTCCAATCCTTCTTTTTATGCGAAAGCCATTCTTGTAGTGCCTTTAATTGTGGCTGGAAGCCTAGGTTCAATGTCCGCTGCATTTTTCAACAATCTTTATGACATGGATATCGACAGCTCCATGAAGAGAACCAGTTACAGGACGGGAATTGTTAACTCAAACACATACAGGCGCATGTTTGCCTATGGCGTTGCCATGCTGGTTGCTTCAATGCTTATTTCATATTTCACAATCAACCTGCTGACTGCGCTATTTATTTTCCTGGGATTTTTAAGTTATGTTTTCCTATATACTATATTCCTTAAGAGGCGCACCACATGGAATATAGTCATCGGAGGGATTGCCGGAAGTTTCCCAGCCTTTGCGGGTTGGGCTGCTGTCAGCAATTCCATTTCATTCACTGCAGCATTCATCGCTTTCCTGGTTTTCCTTTGGACGCCCACCCACTTCTGGTCCCTAGCGACAGGGAACGCGGAGGACTACAGAAATGCGAATGTACCTATGCTGCCTGCGGTTGTAGGAACCCAGAAAAGCTCAATTTACATTATTGCGAACACAGCGGTGCTGTTTGCATACTCTGTGTTGCCAATATTCTTCAAGCAGATCAACGTTGGCCCGGCTTACTATATCGTGGCAGTTGTACTTGGCGCCATATTGCTTTACTACACAATACTGCCCGTTAGGAACGGATTTTCAAAGCAATCTTTCAAAAAGGCCTTCCACTTCTCCAATTACTATCTGATGATTCTGTTGATTGCAATATGTCTGGTGAATTTCCTTCATTAGTGCATAGGCCCATTTCAGCCTTATTTTTTCACCTGATTGGATTTGCAGCAGCCCTAATTGCTGTAGAATTTGGCTTCCTTTCTGGTGTTATAATAGTTGATTATAATGTAGAGTTCCAGTTTTATGCCATATTTGCAATTCTTGGCTTTGCAGTTTTCAGCTCCTGGGCCATTCAGGGGCCAAAATTCAAGGCCCTGATTTCCGCACTGGTTATATTGTTTTATGGGCTCCTGTTAATCTTTTCAGTACCGTATTATAACCTGACCATAATATTCGCAATCCCTCTGGCCCTTGAACTGCGTGAGTTTCACAGGATATTCAGTTTCAGGTCAAGGGAAGGGGCATGGTTAGTATCAATATTGGCTGCCCTCATGGCGATGATCCTGCTCTCAGGGCTGATGAGGCTATTGCCATCTTCCCAGGGAATTGGCGTGCTTGTTGCCTCTATTTCCGACGATGTAAATCCGGGCGGGACTCCCATACTTTTCCAAGGAGGCCTGGTTTTCTTCACCCAGTACCTTGTCTTTTCCATTAGCATACAGGCCCTTGCAATGTTTGCCATCCTCTCGTTCCTGCTGGTGGAAAACTATTTCCTTATCATTTCTTTCGTAAAGCAAAATTCCAGGAGTGTAATAGGGGGGCAGGTGTCAGGGGCTCTCACTGTTCTAAGCTGCCAGTGCGAGAGCATAACAGCTGCTTTTCCCTCTATTGTTTCACTAGTGCTTACAGCCGCAGTCGTCCCCCTCATACTGGAAAGCATTGCACTTGTATTTCTGACAAATCTCTTCCTCAGGAGGAAATACCTTCAGGGGAAACGCTCTGCCGTACTGGATTCAATTTATCCCATAAGGAAGCCGAACAGCTTTCTTATAGTATCTTCGGCCACGATCATTGCTCTTCCAATAATTGAGACAGCAGGGGTATATTATGGCCTGCAGTCAAGCCTATACTTCTTCGGGAGCTTAGATTTCTTGATGTTAATCGCCGGTGTCTTTTCAGCACTTCTTATTGAGCGATCAGGGTTTCTCCGTTTCTACCTGGGAAGCAAATTGGCAATTGCCAGCATACTATCCATTTCAACCATATCCATGTTTGCCTGGTTCTATCCTCCCGTTTCAATATACGCGATAAGCAATGGGGCCGTTTTTGCATTGATGAGCGTAATTAGTTTTGTGGGTGGGGTCCTCGCAGGGCTAGTTTATGTGGGTGTCGGATTTGAGGGAAGAAAGCTTTTTCTTGAGTTTCTGGCAATGATGTTCACAATGTTTGCAATTTTAGTATTCTACATATCAATACTGACAGGATATGCAATATGGCCCTTCTTCGGCATTACTCAGCAGGTTATTTTCAGCATAGCTGTCTGGATCGTAACCCTGCCATTCATGTGGTTTGCAACAAACATTGCCTTGAATAACTCGGTGGTAAAGGGGGCGAATTCATAAATGGAAGGCAAGCTGGCGAAAGCCTCTCCCTTCCTTCTTGAAGCTGCAATATTTGCCATGTTCTACCTTATACAGGTGAATGTTTACCTTTATTATCTCTACATTGGGGCTACACCTGTGTTATTCTTTCTAGCTTCCGTTTATTTCAGGGATGTGAGAAAATCAATCTACGGGGTTTTGCTTAACAAGGACCTTGTAATACTCCTATCCGCCATATTCCTCTGGCTCTTTCTGTTTGCCGCGACCCAAAATGGCCCTCTTTATGTCTTTGAAACCGCATATTACCCAGTATTTCTTGAGGAATTCAATTTCAGGTTCCTCATAATTACCTTCTTGCGGCGCAGATACAGCTTTGGCCAGTCCATAGTACTGCAGGCCCTTCTCTATGCACTGTTCTATTCTAGCTTCCTTCTCTTCTACCCGTCAGGTTTCCCAGGGGTATTTTTCGAGCTGTTCATAATAGATAACTTCAGCATGGCAATTGTATATGGTGTTCTGTATTATTTCAGGAAGAATTTCTACATCGCAGCGACCCTGCACCTGAGTCTTTACATGATATCAGTATTTCTGCCCGCTTCCCTTGGATGGATTCCACAGATAACAACGCCTGTTTAGTCCATTAGCTTCCTGAGTTCATCCGGCACAGGTGTAGGTTTACGGTTCTCATCTATTGACACCGCAACAATTTTGCCCTCTGCGTAAATCACCGACCCATCACGGTTTGTGATCCTGTGGAGAAAGGTGAAGCTTGTGTTTCCGACGGAATCCAGGGAGGTTTCCAGAAAAATGTTGTCTTCCATGGTTATGGATTTCCTGAAATCGACTTCAGCCCTGGCAATGACAAACCTTACGTTTCTTGCATCAAAGGCTGGGAGATACTTTCTGAAATAAAGTACTCTTCCAAGCTCAAAATAAGTAAGGTAAACTGCATTGTTAACATGCCCTAGTGTGTCAAGGTCTCCATACCTGACCTGTATCTCTGTCCTTAGCAAAGAATCAGCCATTAAGGAGAAATCTCTGAATTGAATTAAATGATTGCGTGAATTTCATATAGATGGGGTTTCCCACAATGCCCCTAATGTAAGATATCGAAGAGCCGGAAATCAGGTCATGGTACTTCACCGCATCAGGATCATGGTCAAGGCTCCCAGGAGTTGCGGAAATAACAAGAACAGGGAGCTCAAATCCAGCCATCTTTGTTAAGATGTCTTTCCTGAAAGCCGGATTGACGAAGACAACCTTGCACACATTATTCAACTGGCTGAAATTTTCAATAATGTGGGGCGCGAATCCACCCATTGACACAAGAAAAACATTTCCAGGCAGGGAATGCAGTTCATGTAGAACTTCCCCAAAGTTGAAGGTACTGCCAGGAATGCTATCCTCTGGGGGGAGCAGGACCGTAACATCACGGCCCAATTTACGGAAATTCTCCAGGAGTTTGAGTTCTGCATCATCGGGGGAGGTATCACAGAGAATCAATACAGAGTGCTCCAATTTAGGGTCTCCCCCAATATGCAATAGCCTGAGATTGCCAGAAATGCTCTTTTTCTCGGTGAATGGCATTCAATCACTTTACGGCGAATCAGGAAGAAAGCTTCTTCTGGAGGTTTTCGAAGAGTTCCTTGATCAATTTCTGAGCCTGGCCGCCAATTAGCCTCTGGCCCATTGAACCAAGCCTTCCGCCCACTTTGGCATCAGCTTTCCAGTCCATCTTTGTCTTCCCGCTCGCTTCTGAAAGGTCCATGATGGCATCAAGATCCAGAGTTCCCCCCATGCCCTGGCCGTTTCCTGTAAGCTTTGCGTGCCTATTCTCATCTCTTTCCACAACCTTGAACTTGATGTTGAAGTCTCCCTTGATAAAAGCCAGGCCAACCCTGACCACCACAGAATATTCTTCAGGAGAAATCACATTGAGGCTTTTGAAACCCGGGATGCAGGATGATATCTCGTTCGGGTCCATTACTGCTTTGAAAACTTTTTCACTTGTTGCATCTACTTCAAAAGTACCTTCAAAATTCATTTCAATCGCCATTTTAGTGATCTATGTGGCTCTAAAAAACTATTGTAGGATGAAATTATCAGGTATTGTACAAACAGGGTCGAAACATGAATCCGAAACCATCCTCACTTGACTTCTATGCATTCATACAAAACTATTCCAACAAAATAAGCGGTTCCTTCATCAAGAAGGTATACCAGATAGAGGAGACTGACTTCCTTTTCCAGCTTTACAGTTCCACATCAGGCAAGAATTACCTCCTTATCTCGCTCAAGAAAGGCCTCGTTTTTTATGAAGCTGAGCGCCCAGAAGCTGCGACTCCACTTTCCATGCTTCTGAGGAAATCACTGTCCGAAAGGAGGATTGTGTCAGTAGAGCAGATCAACTTTGACAGGGTTGTGAAGCTGACACTGCATACAGGGCAGGAAATTATCCTCGAGCTCTTCAGGGACGGGAACTTCATCATCACCAATGAAAAGAAGATCGAGTTCGCTTCCGACCAGAGGGAATGGAAGAACAGGAAGATTCTTAAGGGAGAGCCATACCTTCCGCCATCCGCGAACAACCCGCTGGAAATAGACGACTTACAGTTTTCGGAAGTTCTGATGCAGAGCAAAGCTTCCCTTGTCCAGACCCTTGCAACAAGGTTGAACCTTGGCGGGGACATGGCCGAGGAAGTGCTGTTCAGGCTTGGCGCAGACAAGGACGCCCCGGCTAAAGAGTCATTGGGGCTTGTTGGCAGGATCAGGGCAGGCATAGGCAGTATTCTCGAACAGACAAAAGAATGCAGGGCTTACTTTTACCAGGAACAGAGCCTGCTTTCACCAGTGCCAATGCTTCACCTGAAAAAAGAGCCAGACATCCTGTATGATGATCTTAACAAGGGAATGCTGGAGTATCTCCAGAACCACTATCCATCGGGCGAAACCAAGGACCCCATAACAAGGAGGATAGAATCCATGGAAAAGAGCATTGAGGAGTTCCAGAAGCAGCGTGAGATCAGTTTTCAGCGTGGAACTGCCATTATGCAATCCCTTGGCAGGTTTGAGACCCTGATACGAAAACTTTCCAGGGCCAAGGAAAGCCAGGACCTTTCTAAAGTAAAGGAATTTGATGGTTTCACCATATCATCATACAATTCCGCGACCAAGGCAATAGAACTAGAAGAATCGGGAAACACGATTGTCCTTGATCTAAACATTTCAGCCGGGCAGAATGCAAACAACTATTTCCAGAAATCCAAAGATTTCAAGTCAAAAATAGAAGGGGCGTACAAGGCCATAGAGGAGACGAAGGCAAAGAGGGTAACAGAAAAGAAGAGTGCCGCAAAGAGCAGGAAAAAGGAATGGTTCGAAATTTACCACTGGTTCATTTCATCAGAGGATTTCCTCGTAATTTCCGGAAGGGACGCCAAGAGCAATGAGAGGATAGTGAAAAAGCACCTCAAGGAAAAAGATCTCTATGTCCATGCGGATGTCTACGGGGCCCCAAGCACCATCATTAAGATTGAGGGAAACCGGGAACCAACTGAGCAAACAATAAGGGAAGCCTGTGCATTTGCCATTTCATTTTCAAGAGCGTGGCCTGCAGGAGTCAGTTCCGGCGCAGCATACTGGGTTTACCCATCCCAGGTCAGCAAGACCCCGGAATCAGGTGAATATGTATCCACAGGCTCATGGATCGTCAGGGGAAAGAGAAACTACCTTTTTGACCTGCCTATGAAACTTGCGATTTTCATAAAAGAGTACAAAGGCGAATCCAAGGCAATGGCTTTCCCTGCGCTTCAAGATGCCAGCCTTCCAGAAAACACGGTTATCATAACGCCAGGAGACGAGAAGAGAAACTCTGTGTCCCAGAAAATATCAAAGAAGTTTGGCGTGCCCATGGAGGAAATTGATCCAATACTTCCTCCGGGCAACTCAACAATCGTTTCAGGACTTTAGCCTTTCCTTGAGCTCGGTTAAGACAGAAACGTCCTCCGGGTCAATTTTCCTCATATTGCCGAGGTGGTATGAGACATAGTCCCCGGCATGGACAAGGTAGAACAGCTTCTCAAGGACAGTGTCCCCCTTTGGCTGTATTGTTATGTATTCTGTGGAAGTAATTTCCGATGTAAACCTCACCCTTTTCTCTATCTGGCCTGTGGACCCGCCGAAAACCAGGAAGGAAAAATTCTCCTTGCCATAAGTGTGCTTGAACGGAATGGCATCATTATGATCGAGTTCGGGAAAATAGGCTGAAAATGCCAGAATCTTTGAATTCTCATTGAACTGGGTCTTCCAGCGGTATGCAACCCACCTGAATGGCGGATAGCCCAGAACGTAAGGGATGCTCCTTCTGCCAAATATCTTCCCCGCAACATCCTTTTCGTTGCTGTTGTTTGTGTCCATGTCTGAAAGCAGCCTCGAAATCCTATCATATTGGGCCTCATCAGAAGTAATGAATGTACTGAGGAATGGTTTTATGAGGTAACCAAGCGCTGCTCTTGGCTGGTAACCTTTTGGGACAACAACCGTTTCGGCACCAAGTTCTGAAAGTTCTCCGCCCGATGTAATAAGCCTTACCTGGCATCCGCGCCTCATGGCTTCCTTTGTGGCCGCAACAGTCTCTTCAGTATTGCCTGAATAGCTTATGCCGACAAACAGTGTATCCCTGTCAGCATAAGATGGAAGGCCATAGTCGCTGACAACCTGAACTGGGGCTTTGTCATAAATTTCAGAAAAAATGCTTCCGGCAATTCCGGAGCCTCCCATGCCTGAAATCACAATATTCTTGAATGGGCTCAACTCGCCAAAGTTTGCCTTGAATTTTACCTGCCTGCTGAAGTCCCTAAGCTGGTCTTCAAAATTCATGTACATTCATCGGTACTGAATATAATATATTAACAGTCACAAGGGGGGGAATAAATTGGGAATTTTAAAACGGCTTGATAACAACAGAGTAACCGAAGGCAGCAGTTACAATTGCCGTTACTACGATAACCAGTTTTATTTTAGTGTCAGCTGTCATTGGTATGAAATATTCGTGATATATTTATTAGTTTTTCCGAATTATGCAATTACCCATCCATTTCTGGTTTCGATTCCCTCGCTTTTCTTCTATTGATCAAACAAGGTGCGCAAGCAGCATCCCAAAATAATGTTCAATGTAATGGTAATCCAGTTCACTTCTCTTCCCCGTGTGGTCCATGATGCCCTTCAATATCAGCATGTTCCAGAAACTGTCGGGCTTGGCCTTATCCACGAAATCATGAGACAGGCTCAGCAGGGGAGAGAAGTCAGAATTCTTCACGCATTCCTCAACAAGGTCTTCATATGGCCCTGCCTCCGGGGCGTAACCGTAAATTCCGTCAGGGGCATGAGTGTGCGCCTGGTCCGCACTTATGATTATTGTGACCTTCTGTTCATATTGTTCTGAGACACTAGCCAGGGTTTTCCCGAAATCCACAAGGCCATTAAGGTTCCAGAATCTCGGCTGTCCGATTGATACTATTCTCTTTCTCCCAAAGAATATTAGAGGTATAACGGTTCCAAAGTCCAGAGGGAAAACAGAAAGAGGGCCGGAATTGGTGATAAAAGATACCTCCTGGGCCAGCCTGCTTGAACCAGCAATGGTAGAAGCAAGAACCCGGTCAGTCTCATACTTCCTCCTTATCTTCCTGGTCTTGAGTGAAAGGGATCCATTGAGGTACTGTGTGTTAATGACGCCTATGGAATCACTTAGTTTCAGCCCATGTGGGCTGATTATCACTATGGTATCGGAATCATCGCCCGCTGTTATTTCTCTTATTTTCTCCCATAGCTCAATGCTTTCTCTGTTGGGATGGTCGATAATTTCATCCCCATGCGGTATCACGAAGACATTTTGAAGTGTCAATGCAGTATAATGCATAACAAACCTATAAGAAATTCCGCCATATTCAAATAATAAAATTTCAATCCATATGGGTGCGCCAGCGGTGTACTGCAGGTAAAATTCAGTAACCCTCCGACTTGAAAAAGTCTATATATGCTGCAAAGTATTCGGGTAAGGTCTTAAGGGTCTTAAGAGAATTAAAGCCCTTATATGCAAAAACCGTATCTAGGTAAAAGATTAGGTGAAAATAGATGGCACAAGCAAAACCACACGTAAACTTGGTAACAATCGGTCACGTAGATCATGGAAAGTCCACCCTGGTGGGAAGACTTCTCTTTGAACATGGTGAAATTCCAGCCCATATTATTGAAGAATACAGAAAGCAGTCTGAAGAAAAGGGAAAGGCAACTTTTGAGTTCGCCTGGGTCATGGATAAGTACAAGGAAGAGAGAGAAAGAGGAGTTACTATCGATCTTTCACACAGAAAGTTCGAGACAGACAAGTATTATTTCACAATTATAGATGCTCCAGGTCACAGGGACTTTGTTAAGAACATGATCACTGGAACAAGCCAGGCAGATGCTGCAATGCTTGTAGTATCAGCAAGGGAAGGAGAAGGCATCATGGCACAGACCAGGGAGCACGCTTTCCTTTCAAGAACACTTGGTGTCCAACAGCTCATAGTATTGATCAACAAGATGGATGCAGTACAGCCCCCATACAACCAGAACAGGTATGAGGAAGTCAAGAAAGATGTAGAGAAACTGCTTGCATCAATTGGATACAGGAATGTTCCAATTATTCCAATCAGCGGATACAAGGGAGACAATATCCTGAAGAAATCAGAAAACCTCAAGTGGTACAACGGCCCAACACTCATTGATGCCCTTGATGCCCTGAAACTCCCAGAGAAGCCTATTGACAAGCCTCTCAGACTTCCAATACAGGATGTCTATTCCATTACGGGAATCGGTACAGTGCCTGTAGGAAGAATTGAGACTGGTATCATAAAGATCGGAGACAAGGTTGTTTTCCAGCCGGCAGACAAGCAGGGTGAAGTCAAGTCAATTGAAATGCACCACGAAAATATGCCTTCTGCAGAGCCAGGAGACAACATTGGTTTCAATGTAAGGGGAATCGCAAAGAACGACATCAAGAGAGGAGATGTTTGTGGTCCCGTCAGCAACCCGCCAACAGTTGTGAAGTCATTCACAGCCCAGGTCGTAGTGCTGAACCACCCCAGCGTTATCGCAAACGGATACAAGCCTGTGTTCCATATACACACAACACAGATAGCCTGCAGATTTGAGCACATCGTCAAGACACTCAATCCAAAGGATGGCACAACCCTGAAAGAGAATCCTGACTTCATCAAGACAGGAGACATCGCAATAGTCAAGGTTGTTCCAGACCGCCCATTCGTTATAGAAAAGGTTTCAGAAATACCCCAGCTGGGAAGGTTTGCCATTAGGGATATGGGCCAGACCGTTGCTGCTGGGCAGTGCATTGACGTAGAAGTAAAGTAAGGTGATTGGGATTGGCGTCATATAAGGCTAGAATTTCCCTTAGCGGAACAGAACACAAAATAGTAGACGTAGTTTGCAACGAGATCAAGGGAATAGCCTCAAGGACCGGAGTAGAAGTACACGGTCCAGTGCCTCTTCCAACGAAGAGACTGGTGGTCCCCGTAAGAAAGAGTCCAGATGGAGAAGGAACATCCACATGGGACCGCTGGGAAATGAGGATCCACAAGAGGCTAATCGACGTTGATGCTGATGAGAGAACACTCAGGCAATTGATGAGAATACCAATTCCCGATGGCGTTCAGATCGAAATCCAGATCAAGTCCTAATTCCATTTTTATTACGGGATCACCTAATCTCCATTTTTTATTCTTATAAATCAGATTTCTATATTCTGGAAATAGTTTATTCTACATACGGCCAAAATTGCTTTAAGGGGTATTATGGCTAAAATTACAGAGCATAAGGCCTCCATCTTCGGGTTGAATTTACAAAATCCTGCAATGGTTCTACAAAGGGCAACAATGAAAGTAACCTCTACTTCAGGCCCGAGGCCGCACAAAATGGAAATTCACTCAGTCCAATCGTAATATCTGAAGTTGGGGTTCTCAATTTCAACAAAAGGAAGGTACCATGATTCTACGGTTCTAAAATGCTGTGCCCAGAATATTCAGACTTTTTGCTATCCATGCAACTTTGCACATTGTTATATAATGCTTTCAAATTACCATCTGTTAATCTAACAGTTGATGTAGTATGGGTCGAAAAGAAGACAATATTGCAAAAGCAATGAAGTTAATCGAAAATCCGGTAAAAATAAGGAACATGGGAATTGCTGCCCATATTGATCATGGAAAGACAACCCTTAGTGACAACCTTATCGCAGGCGCGGGAATGATGAGCGAAGAACTCGCAGGAAAGCAGTTGATGCTGGATTTTGATGAACAGGAACAGGCAAGGGGCATCACAATCAATGCTGCAACAGCTTCTATGGTGCACCCATTTGATGGGGAAGAATACCTGATCAACCTCATAGATACTCCAGGACATGTCGACTTCGGTGGAGATGTTACCAGGGCTATGAGGGCAGTGGATGGGGCGGTAATAGTTGTTGATGCAGTTGAAGGCGTCATGCCACAGACAGAAACAGTCATTAGGCAGGCGCTCAAGGAGAAGGTTAAGCCAGTACTGTTTATCAACAAGGTAGATCGCCTTATAAATGAGCTAAAGCTCAATGGCGACGAAATGCAGAAGCGTTTTCTCAGGGTCATTACAGACGTTAACAAGCTTATTTCAAAATATTCACCCAAGGAATTCCAGACTCTCTGGCAGGTAAATGTCCAGGACGGAAGAGTTGCCTTCGGGTCTGCATATAACAACTGGGCAATATCAGTTCCTGCCATGAAGACATTTGGTGTTTCATTCAAGGATATTGTTGACATGGTGCAGGCTGGCCAGCAGAAGGAACTAGCAAAGAAAGCACAGCTTCACAAGATCATCCTGAACATGGTTATCAGGCACCTCCCTAATCCCCTGGAAGCACAAAAATACAGGATCCCCCAGATATGGAAGGGAGACTTGGACTCTGAAATAGGCAAGGCTATGCAGACTTGCAATTTCCACGGCCCCGTGAGCATGATGATTACAAAGATCATTATCGACCCACATGCGGGGGAAATTGCTGTGGGAAGAGTTTTCAGCGGTACATTGAGGAAAGGCAGTGAACTATACATAGTTGGCCAGGGAGCCACAAAGTTCAAGGTCCAGCTCCTGTCAATGATGGTCGGGCCCGACAGGATTTCAGTCGATGAAATGGCTGCAGGAAACATCGCTGCCTTAGTTGGCCTCAAGGCTGCCATCGCTGGTTCAACAGTATCGTCCATAACAAACATGGATCCATTCGAGCCTATGCAGCACTACACTGATCCAGTGGTAACGCTGGCCATTGAGGCAAAGCATACCGCAGACCTCCCGAAGCTTATTGACGTTCTCAGAAGCGTTTCAAAGGCTGATCCCTCCATCCAGGTTGAAATCAACCAGGAAACAGGAGAACACTTGATTTCCGGTATGGGGGAACTTCACCTTGAAGTTACCATGTACAGGATCAAGAACGATTACAAGGTAGACGTCCAGACATCGGATCCCCTCGTGGTTTACAGGGAAACGATTGACCACAAAGGAGGCCCGTTTGAAGGAAAGTCACCCAACAAGCATAACAGGTTCTACTTTGAAGTGGAGCCTTTGCCCGAGGCTGTGATACAGCTCATCAAGGATGGAGTTCTCCCACAGGGTTCAAAGTTCAAGGATAAGAAAACCATCCAGGAAGAGCTTGAAAAAGCCGGCTTCACCAGAGAAGAGGCTAGAGGCATAGTGGTCGTTGAAGGAAACAACGTAATGACTGATGTCACGAAAGGTATCCAGTATCTTGACGAAACCATGGAACTTCTCGTGGAAGGTTTCCTCGAAGTCATGCAGAGAGGCCCTCTTGCCAACGAGAAAGTTTATGGAATCAAGGCAAGGCTCGTTGATGCGAAACTACACGAAGACAGTATACACAGGGGGCCTGCACAGGTCATACCTGCAGGAAGAAATTCCGTTTACGGGGCAATGGCACAGGCAAAGCGTGTCCTCATGGAACCAATGCAGAAGGTCTTTATCAATGTCCCACAGGAAATTATGGGATCAGTTACCAATGAAATTCAGCAGAGGAGAGGAGTCGTTGAGGAAATGAACCAGGAAGGGGATGACCTTGTGGTTGTGGCAAAGGTTCCTGTGTCCGGCATGTTCGGATTTGCCTCAGCAATTAGAAGTGCAACCGGTGGGAAGGTCCTCTGGAGTTCAGAAAACTATGGTTACCAGAGAGTCCCTCCAGAATTGCAGAAGGAAATCGTTGGAAAAGTAAGAGAGAGGAAGGGCCTCAAGTCAGAGCCATACGACGAAGCATATTACGCCCAACTCTAAATTTTTTAAACCTCTATTCCCTACCCCTACTAATCCTAATTTATTAAATTTTAACGATATAATCAATTTTAAGTACTATAATATTTCAGGGTAATAATTTTTATATATGTAAATTTCAATCAGATAAAGATCATCAATGGCTGATGAAGAAGAATTTAGAAAAAAGCCATGGGGATGGGTTGCAGCAGTAATAATAGTCTTCATTGTAGGATTTTCAGCTGGATATTTCCCATTCTCACACTCAACAGGTAACACAAACAAAACGGTGGACGTGCAATTTTATTCAAGCCTTGCCACTTCAGAGGCTGCGTTCATCAATAACACACTGATTCCACAGTATGAGCAACAGCATCCGGGAACCCATGTAACCCTGGTGAATGTAGGCAGTGGTGACACTTCCAAGGATGTACTCGCCCTGGAGAAGGCCGGCAATGTAGGCCCAGTAGTCGTTGGGCAGGACAATCTGGAAATCGGGCAACTGATTTACAGCAGTTCAGGCAATGTAATGATGAATCTCACAAATGTCTCGTCTAAGATGATGCCTACCACAATCATCCCGGCCGCACAGAGCATGGTCAACTATGAGAAGAAGGTGTTCGGAGGAGTTTATTTCTTCCCGTGGAGGGCGAACATACCGCTGACCTTCTACAACCAGTCAACTTTCTCCCACTATGGAATCACGCCTCCAAAGAACAACACAGCGCTTCTCCAGGACCTGTCACTTTTGAAAAACAAAACAGGCCATGGACAGTTAATGATACAGGGTGGCGGCTACAACGGCCATTACTCGTCCACAGCCACAGAGCTCTACCAGATGATGGTACAGTATGGAGGTAACCCCTTGTATGCAAATGACACAGGTGATGTTCATGCATTCCAGTTCCTTTACAACCTGACACCATACATGACAAGTAACTATGTCAACGGATACTGGGGCTCTTATCACGGACTGGCAGTTGGAAACTACTCAATGCTTGATTACCAGTGGCCATACATCTACAGCACCCTGACCTCTGGAGGCTCGAGCGGGTATTCAATGACAAACAAGACACTTGGCGTTTATGCAGGCCCTAATGGAACAGTTAATGGCCAGCACCTCCTCGGTGGAGATGTCCTGTACATACCACATGGTGCATCAGACGTTCCCCAGCTTGAATCGTTCATAACGTTTATGCTGGGTGCACAGGCGCAGAGGGAATACATGCTTAACCAGTCATGGCCAGCAATCAACCAGGCTGCCTACGTAGATCTCCCGGCAAGCCAGTCCGCTGTTTTCAGCGCAGAGGCACAGGCAATCAACAACGGCGTATTCCTGAGGAACCCGACACCATGGATAACTGAGTGGAACACAATCATAGTCCAAAAGGCATATGATCCACTCATAGTCAAGGGCCAGGGAAACACAGTCGCCAACATAACTGCGGCGCTGGCTCAAGCCCACATTGCGATGTACAATTACATACAGCAAAACTATGGACAGGCCAATGCTACGTTATACAATAATGACGCAAACTACGCGCCAATATCTGTATAAAAACCCCCATTTTTTTATTTTTTATGGTGATAATGCATTATGAAATGGGCAAAGGATGAGCTGACGGCATTTTTGTTGATACTGCCAGCTTTACTCTATGTAGTCATACTCGCGTTTATTCCTGCCTTGGAATCTGTGTATGGCAGCTTTACAAATATTCACTCCAATTTCACACTATACAATTACAGTTTCGTGCTTAATCTATATGGTTACAGCCCTATTGTGAATACATTCATTGTTACTGCTTCAGCCCTTGGATTTCAGTTCCTCATAGGGTTTGTGGTAGCTTCACTCCTTTCGAAGCAGTTCAAGGGAAGAACAGTGTTTTCAGCAATCTTCCTGCTGCCATTTGGAGTTGCAACCATAGTTACGGCAGTCATTTTCCACGATATATTCTCAAGTTATGGAGGATATGCAAATACCCTTGTCAGAGCATTTGGAGGTTCAGCCCTGGATTGGACGGGTTCATTTTCCACATCTCTTTTGGTGGTCGTCCTCGCCGACTCGTGGAAGAATGCACCTATTGTTTCCCTTATCCTTCTGGCCGGGATGACAACCATACCGCCTGACCTTTACAGCCAGGCTATGGTTGATGGAGCCGGGACCCTCAGGAGATTCTTCCACATAACATTGCCCAATCTTGCCCCATTTATAGCAATAGCCCTTATGGTAAGGGGCATCAGTGAATTCAACATATTTGCCATAGCGAAGGCCGGACTTTTCCCGTCTCCTCTCTTGACAACTATGACTTATTCGCTGTTTGACATTGTCAACCCTCATCCATCATATGCCGGGGCAACCATTCTGCTGGGTTTCATAATGATATTCGCTTTCTTCATTATGCTGTACAGGGACAGATCTGCGAAGGTGGCCTAAATGGTAAGTGAATACAACAATCCTGGGAGCCACAAATATTTCTTCATCATTGCCCTGGTATTTTCAATCATAGTGCTCATTCCAATGTATGTGCTTGTGATAATTGCATTTGCTGTTCCATCACAGACTATTGCGGCATATTATCCAAGCCTCATTCCTACCAAATTCACATTGTCCAACCTAATGCATGCATTCTCTGGATACAGCTCCATACTCGAAGCAGCATTTATAAAGAGCCTGATCACTGCCACAATTGTAGGGGCCCTTGCGGCTTTTCTGGGTTTCCATGCTTCATACGGCCTCAGCAAACTTCCCGTAAGGTTGAGCAGCCTAATAATTTCGGTCCTGTTCTTTTCAACGATGATACCGTCCCTTACAATAGCAATACCAATCAGTGTATCATTCCTGAAGGCAGGGCTGTATGATTCCGCCCTCGGGCTTGCCCTTGCACAGGAACTGGTAGTGCTTCCGATGACAATTTTCATGATTACGGGAACACTTCAGAGCCTTCCAAAACAGATTGAGCTTCAGGCCAGGGTGGATGGTGCGGGATTCTTTCAGTCCTTATATTCTGTCATTTTCCCGCTGGCACTTCCCGGCGTCCTCGCTGCTTTTCTCCTATCATGGATGATGTCATGGGACGAGTTTACCTTCGCAATCATCCTCTCTCCTGTGCATCCGACACTGCCAATCCTAATTTACCTGGACAGCACAGCAAGGGGGAATATACTGTATGCATCCGCCTTCTCCCTGATTGTGACGATCCCTGTCATACTCATCACAATGGCGCTTTCCAAGTTCATCAAGGGAAACTACATGGCCTCAGGGCTTACAGGGTGACCTTCAAAAATACAACTCATGGACGGTATGTAAGATGACTGTAAAACTGGAATTAAAAAACGTGACAAAAATCTACGGGAAACACAAGGTAATAAATGATCTCTCCCTCACAGTTGAACAGGGTGAGTTCTTCGTGATCCTTGGCCCGTCTGGGACAGGAAAATCGACCCTCCTGAAGATGATGGTGGGAATAGAGCAGCCAACATCCGGAAAGATATTCATAGATGGAAAGGACGTTACTAAGCTGCCCCCCAATAAAAGGAATCTCGCCATGGTGTTCCAGAATTATGCCCTCTACCCAAATATGAACGTATTCAACAACATCGCCTTCCCACTGAGGATGCACCACCGGACAAATATAAGCCAGAGGGTGAGGGAAGTTGCAGAGAAGCTGAATATTTCCGACATACTTGGCAAAAGGGTAAACCAGATAAGTGGCGGCCAGCAGCAGAGGGTTGCCCTTGCAAGGGCAATGGTGCGGAAACCTGCCATGTTCCTGCTGGATGAGCCACTAAGCAACCTGGATGCAAGGGTAAGGTTCTCCGCAAGGGCCGAACTCAAAAGAATCCAGCAGGAACTGGAACAGACCTTTGTATTTGTTACACACGACCAGAAGGAAGCAGAGGCCCTTGGTGACAGAGTTGCGGTGCTGAATAAGGGTGAATTCCAGCAGATTGCCCCTTACAAGGAACTTTATGAAAACCCTGCCAATCCATGGGTCGGCGACTTCGTCGGGGACTTCCCAATGAACCTCGTGGACGGCAAAGGGTTCAGGCCAGAATGGGCATCTGTGGGTTCCGGAGACTATTCAATGGTAGTGGAATCAATGGAAAGCATAGGAGACGTGAGCTTCATTTTCGGCAGCGACAGCAATGGAGAACACATTGTTCTAAGGGCCCCTGAAAAGTATCCGATTGGCACAACGGTAAAATACACAGTTAACAGGTTCAAGGACTTCGGGAATCAACCCTGAACTTTGTTAAACAATATACTTCCAATAACCCCAAGCGGTATGGTGGTTCAAATGAAGATTGATGGTGCAAAGAAGTCAATAGAGGACCTAAAGAGCCCTGAAGGTTTCCTATACGCAGGCCTGCCAAAGTTCAGGGCACTCTTTGGAAGGGATTCTCTTATTTCATCCATGGAACTCTTGGACCATGACAGGAACATAGCTATGGCAACGCTTCAAGCCCTCAGTTCCATGCAGGGGTCTGGATTCAACCAGGAAACACTTGAAGAGCCGGGAAAAATAATCCATGAATATCAGCATGATGTGGGCCTTATCAAATCAAGAACCAGGAACGTTCCCTGGCTGAAGCATGGAAAAAACTACTTCTCCGTTGACAGCACGCCATTGTTTGTCATCTTGTACCATATGCTGATGGAAAAAGACCCGGGGATTTTAGAGGACAGAGGATTGCTGGACTCCGCCATAAAGGCCATTTCATGGATCGTGGATTTCGGTTTCAACGGGCACTTCCTGAGTTATATGAAAGCAATGAGGGGATTTGGTCTGCAGTCCCAATCATGGCGCGACGGCATCGGCGCAGTCCTTGAAAACCTCAAGGACCCTGTATCGGTGGTCGGCGTTCAGGGATACGCTTTTTCCGCCTTGAACAGGGGGCTTCTGATCATGGAAAAGGCTGGCCTCAATGAAATAAACCACATTCTTTATGAAAGGATTAATGAGTTAACCACGAAATTGAAGGAGAACTTCCAGGACATGTTCTACCTTGAAGAAACAGGGTTCTACGCATTCGCTGTAGATGGGGACGGAGTTGCAGAGAAAACCGTGTCCAGTGATCCGGGCCATCTGCTTTTCTCCGGTCTTTTAAATAAAAATGAGGAGAAAATTGTTATAGACCGAATCTTTCAAGAGGACCTCTTGACAGAATATGGAATTAGGTGCTTGTCTACAAAATCACCATACTTTGATGAAAAGGCATACCAGAGAGGAAGCGTTTGGCCCCATGACAATTTCCTCATCGCAATGGGCCTTAAATTCAGAGGTTATCACAAACTGGCAGCAGAAATAGGAACCAGAGTTACCCGTGCACTAGAAGAACTAAGTGGAATGCCGGAATACTTTGGCGTAGACAGGAAAGGCAAACTCATCCCGAGCGGAAAGATGAGAATAACCCCATGCGATCCCCAGGCATGGACAGCAGGTGCCTATTATTACTTTAACAGTTCTTAAATCAGTCCTGCAGATAACCTAACGTCAAAAGCATGATCGCAAAATGCGTAAAGTGTGGCAAACCGCGCCCAGTGGAACCTTTGACTTACCTCTGCCAGTGTGGAGGCATTTACCGGTACGAGACTGATTTCAAATACCATGAAGGAAAATACCTGGACAACTATCCATATCTTACCAATGCTGTAAGCATAGGGGAAGCACAAACGCCCATTTTGGAAATGGGAGACCTGATGCTCAAGCTGGAATATTTTTCTCCCACGTATTCTTATAAGGACAGGGGAACCAAGACACTTATTTCCTACCTGAAAGGGAGGCTTCCCGCAGGCTTCAAGGTAAACGAGGATTCATCCGGAAACGCTGGGGCCTCTATTTCAGCCTATGGAGCGGCTGCAGGTTTTGATGTGAATATTTTTGTGCCGGAAAAAACCGTTGCCTCAAAGGTTAAGCAGATTGAACTTTATGGCGCAAAGATCCACAAGATCCCCGGATCAAGAGAGGATGTTTCCACTGCTGCAAGAACAGCTGATGGATACTTTGCCAGCCATGTTTACAATCCAGAGTTCCGGGATGGCATGAGGGAAATCAGCTATGAGATATTCAGGCAAGCTGGAAGGCTTCCAGATTTCGTATTCTTGCCAGTTTCAGCTGGAACTCTGATTCTAGGTGTAATTTCAGGTTTTCAGCATCTGCTAGATTCCGGGGAAATATCAAAGCTGCCAACATTCGTAGCTGTCCAGACAGAAGCTGTAATGCCCCTTTGCGCTAAGATGAATAAGCTTCTTTTTGACCCAAAGGCAATCGTCCCTTCAATCGCCGATGCACTGGTTTCAAGGGAGCCGCCTCTTCTTGACCTGATGTTTCAGGCAATGGGCGAAACCGGGGTTTGCATCACTGTTTCCGAGGAGGAGATAATTCAGGCAAGGCAGGAACTTGCCTCAAAGGGGATACTTGTGGAATACAGTTCTGCAACAGTATTCGCTGCCCAGAAGAAATTTAGGGGAACTGGGAAAAAGCTTCTCGTCATGACGGGGAATGGGCTGAAGAACCTGTAAGGTTATGCTGGAGAAGCAATTGCTTCATCCGGCACTCTTTCTGTGTCTATTTCCTCATTATTGATCGTGAGGGAATACCTCAGGTCAGCACCTCCCCTTTTCACAATAATCGAAACACTGCAATACTTTGTCAGGGAAAGCCCTATGGCCTTTCTTGCCTTGTCAGGGTCTACGTCCCCTTCAAGGATGTAGTGGATATTTGCGTGAGTAAGCGTCCTGGGATGCTCCTCCGCCCTGTCCCCAGTAACCTCACATCGAAAACTGCTGAAATCCACCTTCATTTTCCTAAGAATGCCAACGACATCATCGCTGGAGCAACCACCCATTGCAATAAGCAGATGTTCGGTTGGAGAATAGTTCTCTGTATTGTTTGCAATGGAGTTCTTGAGGGTCACCTGGACTTTACCCGGTGTATCGCTCTGAAAACCACCATTTTCAACGTATTTAAAAGAGACTTTCATGTGCGTGAAGATTGTAAAATTGTATTTAGAGTTTGGGAGATTCCCAAACCCGATAAAAAAACAGGTTACTCTTCAGGAACTTTTTTCAAGGCACTGCCAATGGCCTTAAGGGCATACAGCACTGCTGTGAGCCCTGCAGAGATGTCGGGGTCTTTGACCATTGCGTATAGCCTGAGAAGAGATGTAGCCTCAGGGTTCTTTGCCCCGCTTATCATGCCGTCCCAGAGTTCGTCGCTATTATAGAGTATTGCCTTTACGGCGTCCGATGCCTTTTCGCTAGAGAGTGAGTGGGACAACGCTGAAACAACATTCATGGTCTTAACAAATCCATAGAGGAAATCCCTTGAGGTAAGGAAATTTGAGAGGAACTCTATGTCGCTTGGCAGGTACTCTGATGAAAGGTTCTCTAGAGCTGAAATGAATCCGGAATTCTTAACTTTCTCAAATAGGTTGAGCAAAGCCTCGAAGGAGTCCATGTTCTCAACTATGCCCTGAATAAGGGGCTCTAGGTCACCTTCGTCATTTCCTGAACTCAATTTCTTTTTCCCTTCTGTTTTCTCTACCATTGTTTACACCATCCCTCTTACAATTGTTGAAAAGTACGTGTCATTTGATGTCCACCGGAGCATAAAGTCACCCTTGTTCTCAGTGATGGCCTTGACTTTAGCTTCGGAAGAACCAAGGTACGTGAATGCCTTGTCCTTGCCTGTTATGTTGATTTGCGGGGCCTTTGACAAGTACTCGTCATCTGAAAGCCCGCCAATGGCATCTGCTATTATTCGGGATGCAGCAAATGAAGCCTCCAAATGGCCGGATGCAGCAAGCTTATTCGCGAAAAGATTGTTTGAATCTCCCACTGCAAACACAGAGCCGTTTCCCTTCACCGTCAGGGTCTTTGGATCAACTCCTATGTACCCATCCTCACCTGCAAGTCCGGACTGTATCATCGCCTGCTGTCCCCTGTGAGGTGGAACAAGCACTAGTAAGTTATACTTGAATTTTGAATCGTCTCCTGTTACTACTTCCTTATTTTTCTGGTTCACTGTGTTGACGGTGAGGCTGGCGTGGAGTCCGATATTCTTTTCCTGCAACTTGTCTTTTATGAAGCCTGAGAGGGTTGCGTCAGTCCCAAGGTTATCCGATGGCGCCAGGTATGTGATTTCCGTCTTATCCCTCATACCCTTTGTTGTAAGGTACGAATCAAGAAGGAATGCAAATTCATACAGTGCCTGCGGGTACTGTATAGTTGTTCCTGTGCCGCCTATCACAACGTTGCCGCCCTGGAACCCTTTCAATGTCTCCCTGAGCTCAAGGGCTTTCTGAAGATCATAGAAATGCTTTGCCTCCCCAGTGTAGCCAGGTATCTCTTCAGGAGCATACCTGTTGCCGGTGGCAATCACGAGGTAATCAGCCATATAGCTCTTTCCAGACTTTAGGAAAACAAGGTGTTCGTCTGCATTTATTCTGACAACTTCATCCCGAATGTACTGGATTCCACCGTTTAACAGGAAGTCAACTGGTTTCACGCTCTTCCTGTAGTTCTTGTAGCCAAATGGGATGAAAAGGCCGTCAGGTTTGTAAAAATGTCTCGTGGTATTGCCAACAACCAGAATCTCAAGCTCCTTTTCTGTTGCATGGAATCTCAGCTTGTTGGCAGCCACAAGGCCCGATGGGCCATCGCCAATCACAATAACTCTCTTAGCAACTACCATATTAATCACTTTTCCAAATATCAGTGAATATCTTTCTATATCCTGAAATCCGGGACTCTGTTGTCAATGGGGCTGTGCGACGGCTGGATGAAGCTTTTTTCATGGCTTCTATTTCCCGGTTGAAATTCAGGCTAGGTCGCACTTCAAATTATCGTTACTTGTTATTAGAATTTTTTTGTTAAGTGTTTAATTATTTGCCGATCTGCAAAGATACATCTGGTTATACGGCGTTGGTCTATCTTAATTTAAAAATGGAAAGAATAAATAGTAATCTAACATAAACCTCCATGGACTCCCAGCTAAGGGTTCTCTCTAAGGAAAAGAACACCATAACCCTTGAGATGCTTAATTATGACAACACAATTCTCAGGCCCCTCATAGATGAAATACTCAAAGATGAGCAAGTAGAGGAAACGAGATATTATATCAAGCACCCGATTATTGACAATCCGGAAATTTTTGTAAGGGTAAAGACTGGCAAGCCGCAGGCCGCAGTCAAAAGGTCAATAAAAAGGCTAAGCAAAGTTTACGAAAATCTCGAAGCAGATCTGGTTAAAGAGCAAAAGAGACTGGCGGAATCAAGCTAAATAGATGGACAGCATTTTTCTGGTGGAACTGCTTCAGGACATACCCGGAGCGCCCCAGTATGAACTTCTTTCCCTGAGTGAAAAAGGGAATTTTGAAATTTTAAGAAATACGGGCGATTTTTACACAATTAGGGGAAACTGGGAAACCCTGAAAAGGGCAGCATATGTTAGGCGTGTAGTAAAGATTATTGGAGAGGGGCCGGACATCGGTTCTTTTTTGGCCCCGGAATTGCCACCTGGAAAATTCTATGTGAGGTTCCAGGATGCTGGAAACTGCCATGACTCCAGCATTGAGCCTGAAATCGGGGATATGCTCGGAGGAATGGGGCGAGTATCATTCAGTAACCCTGACTTCGTGGTGCGTGCCTATCATCTGGACAAATGGTATGTGGGAATAGAACTTTTCTCCGGAATCGGCAGGGAATTCCGGGCCAGGAGGGCGCCAATGAGGCCATTTTTTTCTCCAATCTCCATAGACCCGAGGCATGCCAGATTCATGGTAAATATTTCAGGGACAGAGGAAGGGGAAACCATACTGGACCCTTTCTGCGGAACAGGGGGAATACTTCTGGAAGCAGGGCTGCTTGGAAGGAAGGTCCTTGGCAATGATTGGTCATTACAGATGTCTACAGGAGCAAAACTGAATTTAAAGTACTTCGGAGTCAGGGATTACAGGATAAGCAATGAAGACTTTCTTAAGATGGAAATATCAGAACCTGTTGGTGCCATAGTAACAGATTTTCCATATGGGAAGAATTCCCGCCTTTCCGAGAAGAACCTGGAGAGCCTTTACGGGCAGAGCTTCAGTAAATTCCACCAGATCCTCCCGGCGGGAAAAGTGGCAGTTGTAGTGGTGTCAGAAAGGGGCAAGCTTGACCTTGCAAAGGAATATTTCGAAGTTGTAAAGGTGTTTGAGTTCAGGGTACACCGTTCTTTAACGAGATATTTCGCGGTGTTGAGGAGAAAGTAACACTCCTGTTACCAGCTGTATTTATATAGAAGAACAAATTTACTTGTGCAATGTCCGCCCAACCCTCCAAGAACAGTAAACTGAGAAATCCTTTGGCTGAAGAAGCTATAGCAAGCAGGGAACGGGCCCTGAGCAGGGACCACCTGAGATTGATCAGGATTGAAAGGGAGCTTTATGATGCCAATGCACAGTTGGCGCAATACAGGGAGCTTTACATGAGGCAACGGGCAGAAATGGAAAACTATTCCAGGGCAGTGGAGAGGGAAAAGTCCCTTATCACTAAGAACGCAAGCAGGAACGTAATAAAGGATCTTCTCCCACTGATCGACTCTTTTGATTCCGCAGTTGCGGCCTCAAAGGGCGATGGCAATATGGCTGCCTTGCATAACCAGCTCATGAAAATACTCTCGGCCTATGGGTTCAGTTCAATTGATGCGAAGGGCAAAAAATTTGATCCTTATCAGCATGAGGTTATTGCAGTGAACCAGTCAAAAGATGATGGAATAGTTCTTGAAGAGGTACAGAAGGGCTATAAGTTAAATGAAGAAGTCATAAGGACATCAAAAGTCATAGTTGGAAAAAAAGGTGAATAAAAGTGTCAAAGATTATTGGTATTGATTTGGGAACAAGCAACTCGGCCGCAGCAGTGGTCATTTCGGGAAAACCAACAGTTATTCCAAGCGCAGAGGGCGTATCAATTGGAGGGAAGGCATTTCCAAGCTATGTTGCCTTTACCAAGGAGGGCGATCTTCTTGTCGGTGAACCGGCAAAAAGGCAGGCTCTTCTCAACCCGGAAGGGACTATTTTCGCAGCCAAGAGAAAAATGGGAACTGACCACAAGTTCAAAGTCAAGGACAAGGAATACACGCCACAGCAGATATCAGCTTTCATACTCCAGAAAATTAAAAGGGATGCTGAAGCATTCCTTGGGGAAGAGGTCAAGGAGGCAGTCATTACAGTCCCAGCTTACTTCGACGACAACCAGAGGCAGGCAACCAAGGACGCAGGCCTTATTGCAGGCCTGGAAGTAAAAAGGATTATTAATGAGCCAACAGCAGCTTCACTGGCATATGGCATTGACAAGCTCAACGAGTCCCAGAAGATCCTGGTTTTCGACCTTGGGGGAGGTACCCTCGATGTCACCATCATGGACTTTGGCGAAGGCGTGTTTGAAGTAGTTTCCACATCTGGTGACACCCACCTTGGTGGTACAGATATGGATGAGGCAATAATCAAGTACCTACTGGACGATTTCAAGAGCAAGGAGGGAGTGGATCTCTCAAAGGACAAGAACGCATACATCAGGCTGAAGGACGCAGCTGAAAAGGCAAAGATTGAACTGTCGTCTACCACAAGCACAGAGATCAACCTCCCATATATTACAGCAACTCAGGACGGACCCAAGCATCTACAGCTTAACATGAGCAGGTCAAAGCTCGAAGAGCTCATCAGCCCAATAGTTGATAGATGCAAAGCCCCCATAGAGGGTGCCCTAAAGGGAGGAAAACTGTCCAAGGGCGACATAACAAAAATCATACTGGTTGGAGGGCCCACTAGGATACCACTGGTAAGGAAGTTTGTTGAAGACTTCTTTGGAAGAAAGGTTGAAGGTGGCGTTGACCCGATGGAGTGTGTTGCAATTGGCGCTTCTATACAGGGTGCAGTGTTATCTGGTGAAATAAAGGATATCGTGCTTCTCGATGTTACTCCACTTACCCTTGGGATAGAGACCCTCGGCGGAGTCGCAACTCCACTTATACAAGCCAATACAACTATCCCAACCAAGAAATCACAGATATTCACAACTGCAGCTGATATGCAGACAGCAGTAACTATCCACGTGGTTCAGGGAGAGAGGGCAATGGCTGCCGACAACGTCTCATTGGGGATGTTCAACCTTGTTGGAATACCTCCCGCACCAAGGGGAATTCCACAGATTGAGGTTGCGTTCGATATTGACGCAAATGGAATATTGAATGTATCAGCCACAGACAAGGGGTCCGGAAAGAAACAGAGCATATCCATAACTGCATCCACAAAGCTTTCCCAGGAAGAGATAGAAAAGATGAAGAAGCAGGCAGAGGAGTTTGCGGAGCAGGACAGGAAGAAGAAAGAGGAAGTGGAGAAGCTCAACTCTGCGGAAACTCTTGCCTATACAGTGGAATCAACGCTCAATGATGCTGGTGACAAGGTAGACGAAAACACAAAGAAGGAAGTCAAGGACAAGGTCAAGGAACTCAGGGAAGCTGTATCAGCCAAGGATCTGGCAAAGGTTGAATCCCTTACAGAGGAACTCACAAAGAAGATTCAGGAAATAGGCGCCAAGATGTACCAGGGCCAGCCCGGTGAGCAGCAGGAAACTCAGGGACAGCAGCAGAGTGAACAGGGAACGCAGCAGGGAAACGAACAGACAGTGGATGCAGACTTCAAGGAAAAATAATCTGGCGGGGACCAGAGGATAAATGGCCAAGGATTACTACGAAACACTGGGGGTAGCTAAGAGCGCTACCCAGGACGAAATAAAAAAGTCTTTCAGGTCTCTTGCCAGGAAATACCACCCTGATACTAACCCTGACAACAAAGAAGAGGCTGAAGCCAAGTTCAAGGAAATCAGCGAAGCTTACGAAGTTCTTTCTGATGAGAACAAGCGGAGGATGTACGATCAGACAGGCAGAGTTGACTTTGGATCCGGAAGATCAGATTTCACATGGCAGGACTTTTCGCATTTCAACGATTTCAGCGATCTGGGGGACATATTCAGGAACATTTTCGGGGGCAACTTCGGTTTTGGGGCCGGATCAGACTTTTCATCAGGATTCGGCAGGCAGGAAGAAAACCTCGACCTGGTAACCAACCTCAGGGTAAACCTTGAGGAAGCCTATTACGGAGCATCCAAGAGCATAAAATACAGGCGGAACGAGACCTGTTCACACTGCAAAGGTACAGGATCCGACGACGGCAAACTTAGTACATGTTCAGTTTGCAATGGAACCGGTCAGCAGAGAATAGTGCAGGGCCAGGGCTTTTTCAGGATGGTTTCCGTAACAGTGTGCAACACCTGCGGAGGAAGGGGAAAAATACCGAGCAAGCCATGCAGCACATGTAAGGGAATCGGTTCGGTTCCAGTTACAGAGAACCTGGAGATCAAGATTCCCAAAGGTTCACCTGACCGTTTAAGGCTCAGGGTAAAGGGAAAAGGGCAGTCAAATTTCGGAAGGACAGGCGATCTGTTCGTAATACTCAACATCCAGGAACCTTCCGGCATGAGAAGAATGAATGACGACATCTACCTGCAATCAGAAATTAGCTTCCCTGAGGCGGCCCTCGGGGCGGAAAGGGAAATTTCAATCTTCAAGGAAAAGCTGACCCTCAGGATACCACCGGGAACGCAGCCAGGCGAGATAATACGGATAAAGAATGCTGGAATGCCGCATGTAAACGGGCATGGTTCCGGAGACGTTCTAGTTGAGGCCAGGCTGGTTGTCCCAAAGCATCTTTCACAGTCCCAGAAAGAATTGATTGCAAAGTTTGGAGAAGAAAACGGTAAGAAGCACTCATGGTTCAAGTAATGGCTTAAATTCAATTCTAAACATCCCTTTTTCCATAAGAATCTGTCGGACAAAGTGCAAATTTAGCTTCCCGGACCGAAACTTATAAATTCGCTTAAACTAATATTTGCCCATGAAGTTCCTTGTCGCCTTCGACAATTCCGAGGGTGCTAAGAAAGCCCTTAAGTTTGCAATGAAATTCAAAGGCATATCTGACGAGTACATTATCTGCTACGTGTCCCCTCTTGTAATGGGCGCAGGCCCCAACTTTGACGCTTATGTCCCTCCGTCTCTTTACAAGAAGAGCGACGAAACCTCTGACGTGGTTCTGAACGCTGCCAAGGAACTGATAGAGAAGGAGAATGTCAATGCCACATTCCTCAAACTTGATGCACCAGGTGAACAGATAGCGAGGGCCATGGCTAACCAGGCAAAGGAGAGGGGAGTTGACATCATCATAACTGGAACGAGAAAACTGTCTGGAATAAGCAAGATGCTTCTGGGGTCTGTAAGCTCCGAGGTGGTAAAGCTCAGTTCCGTGCCTGTTCTGGTAGTGCCACCAGACTAGATGTAAGTTATTTATAAGGACTACGCATTTCTGGACATCTATGGGAAGCATAAGGCCATCCAATATCAAGAGAATCGCAATGGAGCTGGTTGAGAAGAACCAGGGAACTTTCAACGAGAACTTTGACAAGAACAGGGCAATCCTTAAGACGTCACTTAACGGAGTTTCAAAGAGGACACTGAACCTCATAGCTGGATACGTCACAAGATACGTTCTGAAGAAGCAGTCCAGGCTTAAGAAAGAAATCGAAGAAGGCACTGCACCCGCACCTGCCTCCTGATTCCACAACCTTTTAGCAACAAACATATTATCAATTTAAGGCATCTGGCATAGTGATTTCATGACAAAGGTTTATGTCATTGCCGCTAAACGAACTCCTATCGGGAAGTTCGGAAAATCATTATCATCCATTGGCGCCCCTCAGCTTGGTGCAGAGGTTATCAAGCACCTGGTCAAGGAAACCAGCCTTCCGGTGCACTCCATTGAGGAAGTAATCATGGGGAACGTTATACAGGCTGGCGTCGGGCAGAACCCTGCAGGACAGGCTTCCACCCTTGCCGGGCTTCCCGATGATGTGGTGAAATACACCGTAAACACTGTGTGTGCATCAGGAATGCTTGCTGTGGAAAATGCATCGAGAGAAATTATGCTTGGTGAACACGACATAATTATTGCAGGTGGCATGGAAAGCATGAGCAGTACTCCGCTCCTTATGCCAGCTTCTGCGAGATGGGGCGTAAGGCAGCTTCTGGACAAAGAGCTCAAGCTGCAGGATTCAATGCTACTGGACGGCCTCATAGACGCATTTTACCATGAGCACATGGGATTTTCAGCTGAGGCTTCCGGAAGGAAGTTCGGGATAACAAGGGCAGAGGCTGACAATTTCTCCGTCAGGAGCCAGGAATATGCATACAGGGCATGGGAATCGGGAGAATTCAGGCACGAGGTCATCCCCATGAAGGAACTCTCAAAGGATGAGGGAATAAGGCCAACCACCATTGAGTCACTGGGCGCCATAAGGTCTGCCTTTGTAGAGAACGGTATCCTGACTGCTGGAAATTCATCACAGCTTAGCGATGGAGCATCGGCACTTGTTCTTGCTTCAGAGAAGGCGGTGGATGAACATTCGCTAAAGCCAATTGCAGAGATAACAGGATTCCAGGCAGCATCTCTTTCTCCAAAGGACTTTGTTGAGGCACCTGTGCCGGCAACCAAAAAGTTGCTGGAAAGGCTCGGAAAACCCATAAGTTATTTTGATCTGGTAGAGCACAATGAGGCATTTTCAGTGGCTTCACTTGTGGTTCAGAGAGAGCTTGGAATCGAGGAATCAAAATTCAATGTCAATGGGGGCGCTATTGCAATAGGCCATCCTTTAGGCAATTCCGGCTCTAGAATTATGGTAACACTGATAAATGCCCTCAGGCAAAGGAAAATGGAGCATGGCCTGGCAACAATATGCCATGGGGGCGGAGGCGGCCACAGCATTTCACTGGAGATGGTATATTGAAAGTAACGGTAGTTGGCGCAGGCACCATGGGAAGAGGAATAGCTCAGGTGTTTGCCCAGGCAGGAAATGGAGTGGTTCTGACCGACGTATACCCAAAGGCACTGGAAACAGCTTCAGCCGAAATACAGAAGTCACTTGCGAAACTCCATGCCAAAGGAATAATAGCGGAACCCCCAGAAGTCGTTTTTAAGCGTATCAATTTCACGGGCGATTTATCAGCTGGCAAAAATTCCGATTTATTCGTGGAAGCAGTCCTCGAAAGATTTGATGTAAAGGAGGCACTGTATAAGCAACTGAATGAGCTTGCAGGAGAAAATTCAATAATTGCCAGCAACACCTCGTCCATTTCCATAAATGCACTTTCATCTGCAATTAGAAAGCCCGAGAATTTCCTCGGCCTTCACTTCTTCAACCCTGTTCCAATAATGAAGCTTGTGGAGATAATTAAGGGAGTGAGGACCAGCCCCTCTGTGGTTGAAAAATCACTGGAGTTCGTAAAGCAGCTCGGAAAGGACCCAGTTACCTCAGAAGATTTTCCCGGTTTCATCTCAAACAGAATATTGATGCCACTCATACGAGAAGCAATACTCACCCTGGAAGAAGGAGTGTCATCAAAGGAGGACATAGACAAGACCCTCAGGCTGGGAATGAATCACCCCATGGGCCCGTTGGAACTTGCCGATTTCATAGGCCTGGATGTGGTTCAGGATATCATGAAGGTTCTTTACCACGAATTTGGCGATTCAAGATTTATGCCCCCCGTCACCCTTAGAAATCTAGTGAATGCAAGAAGACTTGGGCGCAAGAGCGGGGAAGGATTCTACAAATATTGAGGTGTGTGGAAAATGAGTTATGAAAATATATTGGTTAATGACAAGGGAAAAGTAAGGATAGTTACAATGAACAGGAAGTCTCCTCTGAATCCTCTGGATATGGATACGCTGAGGGAAATCAAGGACGCAATCCTGAACTCAGGAAACAGGGCCATATTACTGCATGGCGCAAACAGGGCTTTTTCTGCCGGGGCAGATATAAACAATTTCCTGAAACTAACCAATGATACGGCAGGAGTGTTTGCGAAGGAGGGCCATGATATCATGAACACCATTGCCAGTTACCCAAGGCCAGTTATTGCTGCAATACACGGCTATTGCCTTGGCGGAGGATTTGAACTTGCACTTGCCTGTGATATAAGGATAGCCCATCCGGAAACCACTTTCGGGCTCCCGGAGGTAAATCTGGGGATCCTGCCTGGATTCGGCGGAACACAGAGGCTCAGACACATTGTGGGGGAAACTGTAGCCTTTGGGCTGATCTCAACAGGGAAGAGGTACAAGTCAGACGAGGCTTACAGGCTTGGTATCCTCAATGAGGTATCGGAGAACTACCTGGAAGCAGCGGAAAAGCTTGCAGAAGAACTCTCAAAGAAGCCAAAGGAATCCATAAGGCTCATAAAGCACCTTCTAAGGAATCCTCCCGATGACATGTTCGAAGAAGAGATCGACGCATTCGGCGAAGTGTTTGCATATCCAGACAGAGAAGAGGGCGTCAAGGCATTCCTCGAGAAGAGAGAGGCAAAATTTCAGGATTAACCCATAATTGTGGTCTTCCGGTTATAATTTCTGCCGGAAAGCCTTTAATTTCAGCCAGATCTGTACTTATTCATTTAACTCAAACCTTTTATTCCATTAATTACTTTTTAAAGACATGGATAGAACTTAACCCTAACATGTCAGTGAAAAAGCCATTCATGGAGGGGTTTGATTTCCTATAAATAAAAATAATTAAATATAGACAAGTCGTTAAAGAGATGACAATTGTCAGACAGGTCGAATCATGCATCTTGAATCACTGGAACTGGATAACTTCAAGTCGTTTGGAAACCGCAAGAAGATAATGTTCAAGGATGGCTTCACTGTGATTAGTGGGCCAAACGGTAGCGGTAAGAGCAACATAGGGGACTCCCTGCTCTTTGTACTTGGAACCAGGTCCTCAAAGACGGTAAGAGCGGACAGGCTGGGCGACCTGATACACAAGTCATCCAATGAACGGAAGAATCGGAATTACTGCAGCGTCACAGTTACTCTTGACAAGAATGACAGTGAGGTTTCAGAGGAGCAGAGAAAGATTATACTCAAGAGGGAGCTTGTGGCAGATGCAGAAGGGTACAAGTCAAACTATTACCTCAATGGTTCAAGGGTAAGGCACTCAGACGTCGCCAACCTTCTCGACTCGCTTCACATTTATCTGGATTCATACAGCTTTGTCCTTCAGGGGGACATAAACAATATTGTGAAAATGACTGGATTTGAAAGGAGGAAGCTTCTCGAGTCAATATCCGGCATTGAGAGTTTCGACACCCAGATAGACAAGGCAAAAGTTGAGATCGATGCAATAAATGAAAACCTTGCAAGGTTAGAGGTCCTCACAGAACAGACAAGGATAAGGAGGGACCAGCTGGAAGTTGAAAAAAAGAGTGCCGAAAGGTACCTCGAACTAACAGACAGGCTGGCGAACCTCAGAAAGACACTCCTCAACCTTGAAGTGGAAGGGCTTGGGCGTGAACAGAGGTCCTACACAGATAACCTTGATAAGCTGGAGCTTGAGATTGCAACAATAAGAAATTCAATTTCCGATATGGAAAGGCAGCTTGAAGAGAAGCATGCCAGAGAAGCTGAACTCAAGCACAAGCTGGAGGTTTCTGGAAATTCCCAGCTAAATGAAATAAGGGCCCAGATCGACAGCAAGAGGGTAAGGATAGCTGAACTTGGTGTCAGCATTGAAAATGCCAAGGATCGGGCAAACGAGCTCAAGGAAGAGCTTGAAGAAGGCTTAGAAACCATAAAGAAATCACGAACAAAAATCGAATGGCTCCAATCCAACAGGAATGAGAATGGCCAGACCCTCGAGAGGATAAAGAAAGATATACAGGAAAGGGCCAATGAGCTCAGAATCCTAAAGGAAAGGTCAAGCAAGAGCAATTCACAGATACTAGAGAGGCAGGACAAGATCAGGGAAAAAGACCAGCAGATCAGGGACCTGGGCACTGAGATATCTGCTTTTCAGGAGTCAAAGCAGGTTAAGTCAAGCGAACGGACACAGCTCATTTCCCAACTGGGAAGCATTGAGGAGAGGAAGAAAGATCTTGAGTTCAACATAAGGGACGCACTCTGGAGGCTCAAGGATATTGAGAAAGAAGTTGGCGGCAACAAGCGAAGCTATGATGACCTCAATTCAAGATATTACAAGCTGAAGAACAGGCTTGATGAACTCAGGAAGAGGAAGGACCAGATACAGCAGGACCTGAACAGGCTTGGCAGGGAACATGCCCAGCTTCAGGCATCCTCCAGCTCAAAAACCGGAAACCAGAACAGGGCTGTTACAACTATAATGAATGCCAGGAACCGGAATACAATTAGTGGCATTCATGGCACAATCAGGGAACTTATCACCTTTGACGACGAATTTAGATCTGCAATTGAGGCATCAGCTGGCTCCAGGCTTAATTCCGTTGTGGTTGAGGATGATGCAGTGGCAGAGGAATGCCTTAACATGCTCAAGGCAGAGAAAGCCGGGAAACTGACATTCCTACCTATCAATAAAGTCCTCACAGGAAGGCCAAGGGGAAAAGCCATCACTGTGCACCAGTCAGAAGGCTCCAGAGGCTACGTTTTTGAGAAAGTATCATTTGACCAGAAATACCAGGGGGTTGTGTGGTACGCGTTCCAGGACACCGTAATTGTGCAGGACGTGAAGACCGCCAGGAAATATATGGTGGGCGTAAGGCTCGTTACCATGGACGGGGATATTTTCGATGCAAGCGGAGCTATAACTGGCGGATATATGGACAAGACCCGTTCCGCTGCAGACATTGAGCAGAAGATGGGAAAACTCTCATCGGAAATGAGGGAGCTGTCACTGGAACTGGAAGGCATGGATGCTGAGATCAGCACCCTTGAAGCTGAATTTGAAACAGTTTCTCAGCAACTCAGGGAGTCCTCGAGGGATGAGGGTTCAAGGCAGACTGAGCTCCAGCAGTACAGGAAGATTTCAGATGAAGGTAAGATCCAGCTTGAACAGTTCAATGAAAGCATTGGGAAACTTACCCAGGACCTCAAGGCATCTGAAGAGAACATCAGGATCATAGACCAGAAGATCAAAGCTCTCCAGGATCAGGCAGGCGGGCTTGACCAGGAGAAGGCAAAACTCTTTGAGGAGATCAGAGAACTTTCTCCAAAATATGCAGAGAGGGAAACTGCACTGGAAGAGGCCCTTTCCGGCCTGAGGGAGAAGGAGACAGAGTTTTCTTCCGAACTCAGCAGGATAAATGCAGACATTGGTAACCTCAATGAGAGGATACAGGAACTTGAGCTGAAGAACAGGGAGATGACCGAGGATATTTCAAAGCTCCAGGACCAGAGAAAATCCTCTGAATTGGAAGCGAGGGTTGAAAACGAGGAACTTGCAAAGCTCAGGGCAGTGGAGGCGGAAATATCTGAAAAATCTAGAGAGATAGTGGATGCCCTCAACAGAAATGAGAATGAAATAAGGAAGATTGAGGAGCGCGTAGAGATCAACAATTCAAACATTTCAGCCAAGCGGGAAATTATCCTGTCGCTTCAAATCAAGATAGAAAATATAGAGGCAAAGATTTCTGAAGTAAGGCTTGAGATGGAAGCTGTAGGAGGCAGAATCCTCGAAGACAGGAAATCCTCTCCAGAAATCAAGAGGGAAATTGAGGGCTGCAACATATCCATAGCCGAACTTGGGCCGGTTAACCAGAGGGCCATCGAGGACTACGGCATTGTGTCAAAGGACCTCGAAGCCCTTGTTTCTGAAGTGGGGGACCTTAACTCTGAGAGGAAAGACCTTGAAGAACTCACTGCTAAACTCAATGAGCAGAAGAAGCACGCTTTCATGGAAATGTATCTTGCCATAAACGAGAATATGAAAATCATCTACAGGGAAATATCTGGTGGAGGCGAAGCCCATCTTGAAATGACAGATGAAAATGATCCCCTCAACTCAGAAGTTCATATCAGGGCGAGGCCAAAGGGAACCAATTTCTCAAAGATAGAGGCCCTTAGCGGAGGCGAAAAGAGCCTTACAGCACTTTCATTCATACTCTCTGTCCAGAGAATCAACCCGTCACCTATATACTATCTTGACGAGGTCGACATGTTCCTTGACGGAGCCAACGCGGAAAGGGTTGGCAAAATGTTCAGGGCAAATTCCGACACATCGCAGGTTTTCGCAGTATCACTGAGGAAAGCCATGCTCAAGTACGCGGACAATGTTATCGGTGTAACAAGCTTCGACCAGGAGAACACTGAGGTGTTCGAGAAATATGTCGGGAATGACCAGGAGGCGCTTACATGAACCAGGCAGAGATAATGCAGAGCCTCGTTGTACAGGGAACCATGCTCGAAAGTGACACGAAATATTACGTAGAGCTCCTGAACCAGGATTCTTCAGCAATTGAGTACAGGGACCCTGTTGAAAGGACCGTTGCATCAGTGTTCAAGATGTGCCTCGAAGGTTCCATAGATCCCTGGGATGTTGACCTTAAGGCATTTGTGAAAGTATTTTCAGAAATTGTTGACGAGAACTTCAGGGACTTCGGCGCAGCCGGGCACCTGATTTACCAGGCATGGAAGATCCTAAACGTTAAGGCTGTAAACTCACTCCAGAAGAGGCTTGCAGCAGGAGAGGAAGGAGAGGAAGAGGAATTCCCTTCAGAAATGGAACAGTTTTTTGATCCCATTGAACTGTCAGTGAGGGAACCAGTCAAACACCAGGAAAAGAGGAAAGTTTTCCTTGTCGAGCTCCTGGACGCAATGAGGGACGCTTACCGAGTTGCACCTCACCATTCCCACAAGAAGGAAATTCTAAGGGTGGAGCACATTGAGACCACCATTGAAGAGATCGTTTCAGAAATGCATGCTGAAGAGCCTGAGGAAGAGATCAACCGTGTTTACGATACCCTGCTGAAGCGTGGCATAGACGGCTACATGGAAGATTTCTGGAACCTCTCTGACCTAAGCAGGGCTTCATTCTTCGTGTACTGCACGTTCCTGATGAGAGAGAAAAAGATCCGCCTTTCACAGGATGTTCCCTATGGGGTAATCCGCATTGAAAAGCCGGAATAATGCCTATGGAGATCGGGAGTTCATAAGCGCATCTGAGATTTCTAAGTACGTGTTCTGCAACGTTTCCTGGTATCTTGACCGGGAAGGTGCCCCAAGGAATCATGGATCAGGAATAAGGATGCAGAAAGGAGTCCAGTCACACTCTTCACTTAAAAAAAGACACAGATTTGCACAGTTGGCAACCTATGCTGTTATCATGCTTGCCCTGGTAATCTCAGGGTACATATTCCTGTCGCTCTATTGAAATGTCAACTTTCTGGCTCATTCTACTTCTGCTCATTCTTGTGCTTCTCCTCTTTCTCGGAGGGAAGCTTAAAAGGAAAGAGAAAAGTTATGCCATTCCCAAGGGGAAGGAAGTTTATGAAGACCTGGAAGCCAGGGGGAAGATTCTTCGTTCATACCGTTACGGGCTTTCCGGAAAGCCGGACATGATCAAGAGGAAAGGCAACACGCTTATTCCCTATGAATACAAGACCACTGATGCAGCAGTTCCCAGGGATGGCCATATTTTCCAGATGGTTGCCTATTTCCTCATTCTCTCCGAAATGTACCCGAACATGGACATTCCTTATGGGGTGCTGAAGTACAAGAACCAGGCTTTCAGGATAGACAACATTCCGGAAAACCGGAGCAGGCTTCTCGGCATAGTGGATGAGATGCGGGCCCAATTCATGGAGCCAGAAAGGAACCATAGCAACTCCGGCAGGTGTTTCAAATGTTCCTTCAACGAAGTCTGCCAGCAAAAATTAATTAGTTCCAAGCAATAGTCGAACCCTTATATGCCGCTACTGGAAGCCCTTTCAAGGAACATGGAGGAAGTCGTTACACCCGAAGAGATATTGGCGCTGAAAGGCACTGGCACCAGGGCCTACTTTGGCATTGAACCATCCGGGCTTCCCCACATTGCCACGGGTTTCCTGTGGGCAAAGAAAATGACCGAAGTCTACAATCAAGGCATAGAAACAATCATCTTTCTTGCAGACTGGCACGCCATGATAAATGACAAACTCGACGGTGACCTTGAAAAAATAAGGCAGAGTGGCGAGACCATACTCAAGACAATGAAAGCCTTTGGCCTTCCAGACGGTGTGAAGTTCGTATGGGCAAATGACCTTGTGGAAAATTCAGATTACTGGAAACTACTCCTCCAGGTTGCGAAGAACTCGAACCTTGCGAGGATTACTAGGGCACTTCCCATTATGGGCAGAAGTGAAGAGGATGCTGAGAAGGATTTCAGTAAATACATTTACCCACTGATGCAGGTTACGGACATCTTTTACATGAATCTGGACATCGCATTTGGTGGAATGGATCAGAGGCATGCCCACATGCTTGCACGCGATATAGCTGAGAAGATGGGCAAGAAGAAGGTCATATCCATTCACGGCCCATTGCTTGGCAGCCTGAAAGGACCTGGCAGGATGGACACATTCAAGAAGATGTCAAAGAGCGATCCGGATTCAGCCATATTCATCTCCGATTCAAGAGAGGATGTCGCACGTAAGCTCAAAGGGGCTTTCTGCCCGCAGGGCCAGGTTGAGGGCAACCCTGTCATGGACCTGTTCAGGCATGTCATTTTCCCTTACATCGGGCATGAAGTGACAATACACAGGCCTCCAAACAAGGGTGGTGAGCTTCAGGTTAAGGCGTTTGAGGAGCTGGAAACGAAGTTCATGAGAAATGAGATCCATCCAATGGACCTGAAATCAGCAGCGGCAGACTCCATAAATGAATTAATTGAACCGGGAAGGGCAGTATTCAGGTAAATAGTTATTTCATTTTTTCCAGAATGACGTTTTCGCCATCAAAGTAGTATCCAAGGATATCTTCTGGGTTTATTTCGAGCTTTTCAGAGACTTTTTTGGGAAGGGTTATCCTCAGTGAACTCCCTCTCTTAGAAACATGGGAAACATCAAGCAGGATTTTTTTCAATGTAGTCGTAAAGAATGTATCCCTATAAAGGTATATAAACTAATTGCATCTTTTTTAGTTGTATGCAACAATTGTAATGATAAATTAATTCTTATAATTCCAGTTATGGTTTTTTTTGCATATAGGCATAATGTTCACTTTGGTTATTAAAAGAAAGCATCCAGGTTCTTCTGGGACTGTTTCTGTTGAACTTCCTGCAATGTGCCTATGTAATTCGCAATGCGATTCAGGGCGAAATCATGCTCGCTGCAGAGAAAATCCACAATCTTTGATGGCTCCGGCTTTCGAAGCTGCACTTCCACTTTCTCCGTGTATGGGGGGTTCATGAAGAGCTCCAGTATCCTGTCAAGATTTTCTATGTTCGCCTCCTTTGCCTTTAGCGCACCATAAATGTCTCCGTGCTTCCTTATGAGGTTCAGGGCAGTCTTGGCACCTACTTTGAAGAGCCCACTGTTGAAATCAGTGCCAACCAATATGCCTATCTGAATGAGCTGTTCATGTGTTATCTGAAGGTTCTCAAGATTCTCCTTAAGGTCTATGTACTCAGGGAC
>JAJZLU010000020.1 GCA_021850545.1 Thermoplasmata archaeon
TTGCTGTTAAGAAACGCCACAAAGCCATTGGTGCCGCTGTTGTCAACTATCTCCATCTGGCCTAGGGCGCTGTTGTAGGCAAACCCCTGCCCATCGAATTCATTGAGTGATGGGAAGCTTGCTGACATGACAAGATCTGAACCATTATATGCAAAAACACCGCCGTTGGAGCCTGCCAATAGAACCTGGCCATTTGTTGGGTAAACTGCAATGGATTCAGGGCTTGAAGGCAGTGCAACACTGTCCAGAATAGTGCCAGATGGGCTGTATTTGAGCAGTGCGCTGCTGTTTGCTACGTAAAATATGCCATTTGCATTGTCTGCTGCAACTGATATCGGTGAACCGGGAATAGCTACTTCACCCATCACAGTGTAGTTCACAGGGCTTATCATATATACGGATGAACTGGAATAACCCACCACAAGGAAAAGGTTGGAATAGCTGTCATAAACCCCGTATACCGGGAGGACAGACTGGCTTGTGGACAGCATGGAGGCAGATCCAAGGAGTTTTCCATTTTCAAGGTTGAGGTAACTGCTTACCGTGAATTTGCCAAGAAAAGTTGTGTTAATGACTTGGCCATTTGCAATTAGGTTTAGGGTGCCAGTTGATGCTTCTGTAAAGTAACCGAGGGAGTTGGAAACAGAATAATTGTAAGTGCCATATGGCAAGTAAATTACAATGGAACTGTTTATTGTGGAATATGTGTGGCCTGATATGGCAACAGACCATGATGTTCCGGAAGGGAGCCCGCTTTCATTGAATATTGCGGAGGGGACTGATGGTTGGGCGGGAGGTGAGAAAGTTACGATATTTGAAACTGCACTAGCTGTCGAAAAACCGCTACCAGTGGGGGCCTGCACATTTGGCCCTGATGCAGCATGAGAAGGAATTAAAAAAGCCGAGGCTATGAATACCATTATCAGTACGAAAGCCAAGAATTTGGTACCTCGCATCATCCCTATTACTGAATCGTCACAGTGTTTATATAATAACCGATTGTAAATTTCGCATAGACCCACTTTTTAGGGCTTTGAGATACAAATTTCAAAATTGATCAAATTGGCAAATGGACACACACCTTTAACCAAACACGCAGTTATTATTAAGAGGAGAACCACAATTATCTATCATCCATTGCCCTGAAAAGCTTTGATTTGGAGGAGGAACATTGTGAGTAATGAGAAGAGCAATCCAACATCGGACAAGAATTACCCCGAAGTAAGCCCTGCTGAAGCAAAGGTTCTCAAGTTCCTGGCTTTGAAGCTTAACGGCAACAAGTCTCTAAGTGAAGATGAGATTGCCTTAACCGACTTAAATGAAAGGGAAATTTCAAGCGCGGTTTCCTGGCTGGAAAAGAAGCAACTCATCAATGTCGAAAAGAAAGAGCATTTTACATACGCACTCACCGATGAAGGTGAAAGGTTCCTCAAGAGTGGGCTTCCTGAGGAAAGGGCATTTGACATTGCAGCCCATAGTGGTACTATTTCACCAGCTGACATCATGAAAACCCTTGGCCCAAAGGATGGAAAGATTGCCCTGGCTCAACTGGCAAAACTTGGGATGAAGCCTGTTGGAGGATTTATTGTTGTGAAAGGAAATGAATCCGCAAGGGAGGTTTTCAGCAACAGAAGGGTCTTTCTTTCTGGTTTGCCCGGATCTGCCTTCTCAGAACCGGAATTGCTTGAACATTTCAGGAAAAGGGAAGACATCATTGCGGAAAAAAAGCGCACAGAGAGAGTTGTTTCTATAACAGGGCTTGGAATGGAACTTGCAAAGAAGGCAACAACAGAAGACCTTATTTCTGAAATTACCCCGGAAATCCTTCAGGCCGGATCATGGAAAGGCAAGAACTTCAGGCGATACGACATAAATGCTCCAGTTGAAAGGATAAATTCAGCAGTTTTCCATCCATTGACATTCCTGATTGACAAAGTGCGAAGAATATTCCTGGACATGGGTTTCACTGAAATGGCCGGGCATTATATTGAGTATGCAGGCTGGAACATGGATTCACTGTTCATACCTCAGGACCATCCAGCGAGGGAAATGCAGGATACGTTCTACCTTGACTCTGACAAAGAAATTCCATTCGAGGACCAGGAAGTGCTGAAAGTCTTCAAGGAAGTCCACGAGAAAGGCATTGAGAACTATACAGGCTGGGGATACAAATGGGACCTGGAGAAGGCAAAGCAGCTTGTTCTCAGAACGCACACAACGGTCAGCACAATCCGATATCTCTATAAACATAAGGAAAGCCCCCAGGCTGCTTTTTCGGTAGAGAAAGTATTCCGGCACGAAAGCGTGGATTGGAAACATCTTGCGGAACTTCACCAGATAGAGGGGACCTACTATGCCAAGGACGCAAACCTTTCAACACTCTTCTGGCTGATGAAGGAATTCTATGGGCGGCTTGGCTTCCATGACCTGAAGTTCGTCCCTTCTTATTACCCATATACTGAGCCAAGCCTCGATGTTGTTGTGAAAATCAACGGAAAGGAGATGGAATTGGGTGGTTCTGGTGTATTCAGGCCAGAAGTAACCAGGCCACTGGGGCTGAAAGAACCAGTGGTTGCATGGGGGCTCGGCCTCGAAAGGCTTGCGATGATATACTACGGTTTTGAAGACATTAGGGAAATTTACAGAACTGACATTGACTGGTTAAGAAAGTTCCCACTCAAGTTCTGACCATTTTTCTGCCCATTCTCTGGCAGGCTGTACACAGCCCCATTTCTCCAATGTGATTCGAGCATACTGGCTCATGGCAATTCCTGCACTGGAAATCAGCAGGTGCACCACAGATATGGCATAAGCCCCTCATTGACATGATTTTATTATGAAGGCTTCAGTAATTTATTTTTCCAATAAGATCATAGGGCTAATGTGATACGAAAGGCGACCAAGGATGACTGGCCTTCAATCAGTGATATATCCCGCAGATCGGGATATGAGGATTACATCAACAGGGTGGGGATATCATATCTTGATGAGGGCGAAGTATGGCTGTACGAGGATGGCAGAATCAAGGGGTTCTCTAAAATTGAGTACCTTTCCGACAACTCAGTGTGGTTAAGTGGTCTGAGGGTGGACCCGGATTACTGGCGGTCGGGAATAGGCCAGCAGCTTTCAGAAGCTTCCTTGAAAGCTGGGGCTGAAAGGGATTGCACATCTGCGAGGTTACTTGTTTATGAGGACAATGCAAAATCTCTTGGACTGGTTGAAAAGATGGGGTTTCGGATTGTGAGCAAATACAATTTCATCTATGGAATTCCTAGCTTAGAGCATTTAAGCTCTGAAGAGATAGTGCTTGATCATGGCCTGATTAACGTGGGCTGGAAATTTTTGGAAGCCTCAAAGGATCATCCGGCCAAAGCCCTATTATATTCATCAAAGAAGTGGAGTATACTGGGGACTGGGAACAATACATTTGAAATTCTTAACGCCAGAGAGCCAATATCGCTTTCTGAAGGGCTTGGTTTTACCTGCGCCAAATCTTCGTTAGACCTGCCGAAAACTGTGTCTGATTATGCAGAACATGATATTTCTTCGGGATATGTTCTGGAAAAGGTGCCCATATGAAAGAAGCCAGGCTCTTATGAGATCCAGCTTTATTCAGTCAAGAAATTTTACAATATCATCGATCTTTTTCCTCAGTGTAAGCCTAGGGCTTTCTCCAGCTTTCCCAATTAGGACCATCGCCACGGGAATATATCCATCACAGCCTATCTCATTGGTAAGCATCTCTTCGTCAAATGAACCGATCCAGGCAGTTGAGTAACCGAGGTCTGTTGCTTTCAGAACTGCAAACGTTGCAGCTATTGTGGCATCCTGAATACAGTAAAGGTTGCTACCGCGGGTGCCGTATTCTTTGGAGGAGGCCTCCGGCTGAGCCGCGAATATAAGTACTATAGAAGCTCCGACGATGAAATCCTGCCCATAAGTGCATTTCGCTACAATTTGCTTTTTTGCATCTCCTCTGATTGCAAATATTTTGAATGCCTGGAGATTTCCAGCTGAAGGTGCCCGGTTGGCTGCATCCAGCACCAATCCCAATTGCGAATCAGGAATGTGAAACGGCAGATACTTCCTCACTGAATGCCTGTTCTTTATTACTGTATCAAGCTGCATAAAATTATCATCCTCGTACCTTCAAACAAGGGTTGATTGCTTAATTATTCGCTCCTCTCCAGTAATCTTTCGGGCCGTAGACAACCCAGATTAAACCTACGAGCAACCCTGCGATTAGCAAAGATACAAGCGTAACGATAAGGTTCTGGAATATTGTCATTTCAGTTGACAAATAAATGGCATAAAGAAGAATGAACACTGCCCAACCTATCATTAACACAATGGATGCAGCAACTGGTGCAACCGGACCTTCATATCTTGTTCCTTTTCCAGGGTTTGATTTTACTGTTTCTGGGCCGCTGGTGTATCCACCTGCTTTCTTCTCCTCTCTTTCTTCCTGGTTCGTATTTACCCCCAAATAGAATTGCTTGTTTTGAATTTAGCCGTTATTCCTTATCTGTCTAATGTGAACAGCCATGGAAACTATGTGTCCTTCAGGAAACAAAGTAATAAATTGGATCTATGTTAACTCCACCATTATGACGGAGCCAACAGAAGGCAGAATTTCATATGAAAAACTCGATCCAACCCGTTGGGAGCAGTTCAGGGAACTGAGGCTCGAGGCACTTAAAAGCGATTCTTCTGCATTTGGAAGCGAATATGAGGAGGAGCTCAATTATGGGAAGGTAGTCTGGCAGAGCAGAATTGGAGGAGTCATCTTTGCCATTTCAAATAATGTTCCCATAGGTATGATGGGGCAGGTATACTTCACTAGGAAGAAAGAAGCACATGTTATGGATATTGTTGGATTCTTTGTAAAGAAGGAATTCAGGGGAATGGGCATAGGAACACGGCTTCTGGAAGAAACCATAAGAGCAATTTCGGAAAACCGAAACATAAGGAAAATTAAGCTAGCGGTAAACTCCCCGCAGACTGTTGCAGCTTCGATTTACCGCAAGTTCGGGTTTGAAGTGGTGGGCACACTTAAGGAAGAGGCTTTCGTTGACGGAAAATACCTTGACCAGACAATAATGGAGAAATTTATCCGACATTAAGATTCAGTTTCTATGATTCTGAAAAACAAGCCAAGCAATCCAGTGTGCCATATGTATTCACGTCTATAACTCAGAAAGATGAAAATATCCATTGCAAAGTCCCCATGCATTGTGGAAAGTACTCTCGAAATAGAACAGGATTGAATATCCATGGGATTCCTTAACAGAAATAAGTGCGACAGAAATGTTATTAGAGGGATATCGGATTTGGCACGAGATAAAAGGGGAAATATATGGATTGGGGAATGAGTAACAGACTTTCTAGAATGATTAAGCCATCTGACGGCAGATCAGTTATGCTTGCCTGCGACCACGGATATTTTATGGGCCCTACACACAACCTGGAAAACCCCCGTAAGACAATTGAACCTATTATTTCCTACGCCGATACACTTTCAGTTACCAGAGGAGTACTGCGCTCATCGGTAGACCCAAACTGGGATACCCCCATACTCTTGAGGGTCTCCGGAGGTGCCAGCGTCCTCAATGATGACCTGAGCAATGAGGAAATTACCACATCAGTAAAAGATGCAGTTAGGCTCAATGTTGCTGCAGTTGCAATTTCCATATTTGTTGGGACCGCCCACGAAAAGCAGTCTCTTGTCAACCTGTCTAAACTGGTGGATGACGGTGAAGAATATGGTATGCCAGTAATGGCTATCACAGCTGTTGGGAAGGAACTAGAAAAGAGAGATGCGAAATACCTCGCCCTTGCCAGCAGGCTCGGCGCAGAAATAGGGGCCAAAGTGGTAAAGACTTACTACTGTGAAAACTTCAGCAAGGTTGCTGACGGTTGCCCAGTGCCTGTTGTAGTGGCTGGCGGACCCAAGCTCAAGACTGAGGCCGACATTTTCAACCTCGTGTATAATGCGCTGGACCAGGGGGCCATTGGTGTGGATATGGGCAGAAATATCTGGCAGAATGAACACCCTGTTGCAGTAATAAAAGCAATCAGGGCCATAGTCCATGAGAAAGCAAATGCAAAGGAAGCCCAGCAAGTCTTTGAAGAAAACAAGAAGTCTTCCAGCCAGAATTAGGCTTTCCAATAGAAAATTTTAGAAAAATCATGGGGACATCCCCAACCTGCTTTTTTATCATCAGTGAAATTACTTTATTCCGCCGTCAACTGGAATCATAGAATCTGTTGTTGCACCGAATACGGAATCGTCCAGAAGCGCCATCATCACTCCAACAACATGGGACGGCAGGACTTCTACCCCAAGGAGATTCTGGGTTTTGTATTCCTCAACAGTCTGTCCCTTTGCCTTGGCCCTTGATTCCAGCACACCGCCTTCCCAAATCTTGGAGCCGCGGAATACCTTGTCAGGGTTTATGATGTTGGATCTTATCCTGTATTTTCCGCCTTCCTTGGCAACATACCTGGAAAGTTGGGCAGCAAATGCCTTGGTTGATCCATACATTGCCATTTCCACTCCGGGATTTGTGAGGTTCTTTGTGATGTTGAATACAAAAGAGCCTCCAATACCCTGGTTTTTCATTATACGGAAAGCCTCCCTGGTGACCAGGAATGTCCCCTTGGAATTTACCCTGTACATAAGGTCCATTTCAGAAGCTTCGATCTTGTCAAGTGGAGCAGTCTTTAGTATACCAGCATTATTGAAAACATAGTCAACACCGCCAAACTCCATTATGGTGCGTTCAATCGCTTCCTTAATCTGGCTTTCATCGGACAGGTCCGCCCTGATGGGGAGGTTTTCAATACCGGATTCCCTGAAGATTTCCTTCCCTGCTTCCAACACTGCTGGATCAATGTCCAAACCAACAACGTATGACCCGTTAATGGAAAGAGTGCGGAAAGCCTCAAGCCCTATTCCTGCGGCAGCACCTGTCACGATTGAAACAGAACCCTGGAATTTTTTTGGTGCGTATTTTCTCAGCTTGGCTTCCTGTAGGGGCCAGTATTCCATTGCAAAGGACTCATCAATTGTCACGAACTCATGCTTTGCAATCTTTCGGCTCTTGGCATTCACTGTGAAGGAATGCAGTGCGTCATCCATGATGATCGCTGCTTCTTTCTTTGTTGTTGCCTGTGTTATGATTCCAAAGCCCCGGATTACGATAACCGACGGGTTGGGATCATGCATGGGATATGATGGAGCATGTTTTTCATGCTCTCCTGCATATTTCTGCCTGTATTCTTCCAAAAGGCCAGAAATCTTTGAGGCATCTGAAACATAAAGAAAATCATGTTTGGTCCGAATGAGCATATCTGTTGTGGTTGGGCCGTATGAGCAAAGTTCCTCAGCTTCTGATGAATTGGCAATTTCTCTTGCCAGGCCATCGTTACAAACTTGCAGCACTTTCTTTGAAAAACCTGAAACAAGCCCCCTGAGCTTCGGAAGAAATTCACTTGTGTCGATTGATGCAGCCGCATACTCTGCCGTAAATAACGGCCCCTTCACCCTTTCAGAAATTGCTTTTTCGGCCCTGGTTACAATTTCGATATGCTTTTCATATGATTTCCTGGCTTCATCGCTGTAAGTGAATAGACCATGCTTTCTTAGAACAACGCCTTCCGCTTTCCTGATCTCTTCCATGCGGTCAAAAAGGGCTTTCGCCAGTTTGAAACCTGGATGTATGTATGGGACTACAACAACGTTTCCCAGAATTGCGGTCAATTCCTCATCTTTCAAGTCAGTATTGGTGAGAGCCACAATTGAATCCGCGTGTGTGTGGTCAACGTATTTGTGTGGGATAAAAGCGTGAAGAAATGACTCAACGCTTGGTGCAGCTTCTGAAGGTTCCAGTTTGCTCTTGCCAAGATAACTTTCCATTGTGATGTCATCCATGGACACAATGCTTCCAGCAGCAAGCAAATCTTCCATCCTCAAGCCTGTAAAACCTTTCTCATCGATGCTGGAGAGGTCTGAACCGCTGCCTTTAACCCTTAGGACTGGGACGGCCCTACCTGTGTGGTCCTTTTCCTCTGTCTTTACTGAGGTGTTCCCACCCCCATGGAGAACCAGATCCTTTTCTGCACCAAGAAGCCTTGATGAATATGCCCTTAAACTCAGATCACTGTTTCCATCAAGAGCAGACCAACGTGATTGCATGACCGGTGATGTGTACAGTTAATATGTAAATTCCGTTAACTCTTATTCATTCAATTAGAAAGCCCCATCTAGCCTACTAAAAAAATTACAAACTGAGATTGTTTATAAGCGCCCGAGCCGGGATTCGAACCCGAATCTGAGGCTCCGCAGGCCCCTAGGATGTCCAAATTACCCCACTCGGGCAGTGGAACCATAATTGCTCTGTGATAGAAAAATGTTGGTTTGTAAGCCTCAAGATTTAATCACTTCCGGCGATTAAGTGGAATAAGGATGCCCGACCGGAAAGAGTTTGACATTGTCATCATAGGAGCAGGTGTTCTTGGCTCTGCCATAGCATATGAACTTTCCTTAGCATTTCCGGGAAAGATCGCCGTTATCGAAAAAGAGGAGACGGCCGGAAAACATACCTCATCCAGGAACACCGGCGTCATTCATAGGCCTTTTTATCTGGACCCTCAAAAAAAGAGAATTTTTGCGGAATCATCCCAGGTATCCTTTGGTATGTGGAAATCACTTGCTGAAAAGCATGGGTTGCCATGGATGGAAAACGGGACTCTTGAGATCGCAACAAGGGAAGATGACATGAAAAGCGTCGAATCTTACTCAAAATGGGCAATTTCCAATGGGATGAGGGAAGAAGAATTCAGAATTTTTGATCATCAGGGATTAAGCCAGTATGAGCCCCTGGTTCAGGGCTATGGGGCATTCCTTAGTGTTACGGATGCCTGTGTCAGCTTCGGCGCCTTCACAGGGAAAATCATGGAACTGGCCGTTGCCAGTGGAATAGAGTTCATCGCAGGATATTCAGTTACAGATGCCGTGGAGACACCCGACGGCATTTTAATGAAGGCATCTGGGCCAAAGGGGGAAGTTGAGGTGATTGCGGGCTTTATGGTTAACTGTTCTGGGGGCGATTCCTTGTCCATTGCACACAGGATGCACCTGGCCAAGAAGTACGCCGTTTTGCACTTCAGGGGAGACTACTGGGTGGTAGGTGACAGTTACCCTGGAAGAATGCGCCATAACATCTACACTGTCCCCAAGCACAAGAAATTTCCATTCCTGGACCCACACTTCATCTTAAGGCAAGATGGCAGGAGGGAACTTGGCCCAAATGCAGCTCTGGTTGCAACACCGTATGATTATTCAGACCAACATGACTCTGGGTCACTTTTCCTCAAGCTTCTTGAGAGGCCAACACTTCCAAAGCTGAAACTGCTGACCAATTCAGAATTCATTTCACTGGTTCGCAGTGAATGGAAATCCTCAAGGTCCATGGATGAAATGGCAAGGAGGGTAAGAGAATTTATCCCTGGATTGGAGACTTCATACATCACGGGAAGAGGGCTTTCAGGTGTAAGAAACTCCCTCATAGACTCAAGTGGTTTTGTGCCTGAGGCAGTACTAGAGCAATCTGACCATAGCTTGCATATCCTAAATTACAATTCACCCGGCGCAACGGGTGCACCAGCCTTCGCTCTTTACGCCATCAGTACCCTCAAAGATTCTGGCAAGATTTCACTTAGAAGCAGCGCAAAATTAGAAAGCTCATCATGGGCACGCGAGATAAGTTCACTTTTTTAAATGAATTGGTTTCGCTGGGTTAGAAAGTGAAGCAGAGATTTGATAAACAATTGAGGCTCAGAAGGAAATCGATTCTGGAGCCCTTTAATGCTAGCCTTACTAATTGAATGTTAAATATAAGGTAGCAATAACTGAGCCATTGAAAGACAGATTGAGGGCTCTTTCTTTTACTTCGCTTGCACATTTTGCAAATGACGGAACTTCACTACTTTACCCTATTCTCATAACGTTTTACGATAAGCTCCCGGGAATACAGATAACATATCTAGGGAGCATGGTAATTATCTATAACCTGATTTCCGGAACCCTAAGCACCCCTATTGGAAGATACGCAGACCGAACTGGAAACTACGGTGGCCTCCTTAGTGTCGGTATTGCGCTTCTTGGCGTTACCTCAGTTATCCTTTCACTCCCATTCGTTTACCCCGGCTATATACTGCCATTGCTCATTGTGGGTTCGGTTTTCATGGGTAGCGGACAGGCTTTTTACCACCCACTGGGAGCCACAATTTTGAGGAATACTTATGGCCTAGATGCACCAAAGGCTATGGGCGTAAACGGCTCGTTTGGGAGCCTCGGAAGGGCGGTCATGCCCACAACCGTGGGCTTCATAATGGTCTTCATTGGGGAATTCCAGGGGCTGATGGTTTATTCGGCTTACAGCTTCATCAGCGCCCTCATACTTTATCTTGGCCTGAGAGAAGTCAAGGTGAGGAAGGAGAAGCCAGTTACAACTGCGAAACCGAAAGAGGCACAGGCTACAACAAGATTGCGCGGGAGCCGTTTCATGCCATTCCTTTATATCCTGACTGCTGCGGTTTTCATAAGATCCCTGTTCATGGTGGGGACATCGACATTCATTCCCACATTCCTTACACAGGAATATGGAAGCGTTATCACGCTCACCATAATACTCATAACCTACCTCCTCCCTGTTTTTGGCCAGCCATTTTTCGGTTCCCTCACCACGAGAAAAGGCGGAAGGTTCACCATTGTTGTGACATATATTCTCTCCGCAATTTTCTTCGGGTTATTCCTTGTTTCAGGGCATAATGTTATATTCACAATCCTGTCATTCGGTTTCTTCGCTTTCTCAGCCTACAGTGGATTTCCTGTTCTTCTTGGGTATGTCGGCCAAATTGTTCCAAGAGATGCACTTGGAAGATCCAATTCCATTGTATGGGGCATCGGCCAGACCATTGGTGGAGCTGTTGGTGCAGCTGTAGTTTCAGTGCTGGCTTTATTTGTTTCCGTCGGCACAGCCATTGAGTATATGTTCATATTTGCAATCGTATCTCTGGTTTTCCTCCCTCTCCTGCCCTCCAAGAAGAAATCAGATGGTGGAAACTCAAGCTCTTCACCCTCTTAGTTCTTAAAATATGAAAAAAGCATTCAGCCTGATAGATGCCTGAGCTAACCGATCACCTTGGAAGAATAGTAGAAGTACCAGATGAACCGCAGAGAATAATCAGCTTCAGCCCTGCTGTTACAGAAACTCTTTTCGAATTAGGCCTCGGCGGCAGGATAAAAGGCATATCAGCTTTCTGTTCACGGCCAAAAGAAACGTCCAAGATAAGGAAAGTTGGGAGTTATGGAAGCGCAAGGATGGATCTCCTTCATGAGATAAACCCTGACCTTATCCTCACGATTTCAGGGTTCCAGAAGGATTTTGCTGAAAAACTTGGAACGGAATTTCCAGTTTACACATTCGAGCTACCCTCTTCCGTGGCTGGTATCGTTGACCTTGTTTCAAAGATAGGCATTGTTACTGGCCGAAAAAATGAAGCCAGATATATGGAATTTGAATTGTTGAAATACCTTGGTTCCCTCAGGAGGAGGCCGTCTGTCACGGGATACCTGGAAATTGACCTTGGCGGCCCCGTAAGTTTCGGATCTCTCAGTTATATTACAGATGCCCTTTCAATCCTGGGAGTAAAGTCAATTTACGGCGATCATCTGAATGAATGGATTCAGCCAGACTTCAATTACATCAGGGATTCGGATCCAGATGTGTTATTCTATGAGCCTAAAATGTATTCAAAATTCCTCCCAGAAGACCTGAAAAAGCTGATTTCTTCGAGAGGATGGGGAAATATGAATGCGGTGAAAAATAACCATGTTTTCACCTCTCCCGGGCCCCTTGATTTTTTCGCACATCACGGACCCTCCTTTATCAGAGAAGTATTGCCATGGGCAGTAAGCGCCCTTGAGTCAGTTTAAAAAATTTTTTTCGAGTTTCGCAATACATATCTTAAAATACCATCTGATAATTGGCGTAAGTCTTCTATACAGACAAAAGGAAGTAATAGAATGGAAGAGACGACCAAAATAAAAGACCTTACACCAGAGTCCAGGAGAGTAAATGTCCTGGCCAAGGTTGTTAGCATAGGCGAGCCAAAGCAAATACAGACCAGATTTGGAGAAGAAAAATCCGTAACTGAGGTCTACATTGGAGACGATACCGGGAAGATCATACTTTCTCTTTGGGGAGAGCAGGCCGGCCAGGCATCAGAAGACAAAACCCTCTTTATAGAAAATGGATACATTTCCCTTGTAAGAGGCCACATGAGACTAAACGTGGGCAAATATGGATCACTGAAGGAAGCACCGGAAGAAATCACAGAAGTCAATGAAGAACATGACATGAGTGAAGCCGAGCACGAGAATACCTTCAGGAGAAGGCCATTCAACAGTGGCGGCGGCGGTGGAAGAGGCGGCCGTGGCGGATTCTACAACAACCGTAACGGTGGAAACAGACCCCCTAGAGACGACTTTAACGATTAAACTATTAATAAAATTATAAAACCAAAATCATGGCTCTAAGAGCCATTATCCAACTTTTTTCTGTGCATAGTACATTTCAAGAACTTCCTCAGTGGTGGTTGCATCTTCAGGAGTCTTGTCATCGCGCCATCTGCCAGTGAACCTCGGGAACCTGATTGCCAGGCCAGCTCCTTTCTCAACTTTGTCAAATGCACATGAATGTACTGGGCTTACAGTAATTTCGGCGCCAATGATTTCCAAGACGGCCTTGGGGTCAAACCAAACATCGGGAACAAGGCCACTTTCCACTCTTGCTGGTTTCCTGTCAATGACAAAATCTGCAAGTTTAGCTGGGAGCCCGAAAAGGACGTCGTCTGTGAACCCTGTGCCTAACTTGCAGACAGATTCAAAGGTATCCTGGCCCTTGTTGTATGTTGCCATCAAAAGGGCACCGTATGTTCCTTTTCTCCTGCCATGCCCTCCGAATGCCCCAATGATCACCAGGTCCAGTGTATCCTCAAAAGTGGACTGATAGTCTCTCTTTACCTTGATCCAGAGCCATCCTCTTGCCCCAGCCCGGTATATGGAATCTGGCGAAACATTCTTTGCGACCAGGCCTTCGCATCCGGAATTTATTGCCTCGTTGAAGAAGCCATTTACTTCCTCCGGATCTGAGGAAAGGAGCATGGTTGCGCATTTGAAATCGTCATTCTCTGTGAAGAGCGATTGCAGGATTTTCCTTCTTTCAAGGTACGGGACCTTGTTGAGGGCCCTCCCATTGAGGAAAAGTATATCAAAGAGGAAAACCACTACTGGAATTTCTTCCATCTTCGATTTCAAGTCGTACTTCCGGCCCCTTCTCTGGGAAACCATCTGGAACGGGTAAAGTTCTCCAGTTTCTGCGTTATATGGAACTGCCTCGCCATCGAGGATGCAGGAATCTACCTTGAAATCCCTCAACGCATGTTCTACGATATCTGGGAAATTTGACGTTGTTTCCTCAGACCCTCTTGAGAATATCTTCGCTTTGCCGTCTCGGATGTGTATCTGGGTCCTCATCCCATCATACTTGTACTCAAATGCTGCTTTTCCGCCCATTTTATCCAGTATGTCCCTGACCTCGGGTAGTCTCTCTGCAAGCATGACCTTGGCAGGAACCATTGGGGTGGGCCCCATCTGCAGGACCTTTTCCAGTTTCCCGTCTCTCAGGAGTTCCGCCAGTTCTCCGAGATCAGGATGAAAATTGTAAGCCTCGTCTATTTCTTCTGAGTGCTGTTTGTCTGCAAATGCCAGAACAAGTGCATCAAGTATAGTTGCGTCCGATACGCCGAGCCTCAGTCTCCCGGTAATTATCCGGGTTATGTACATGCCTTCATCCGGCGTGGCATTCAAGAGCAAATCCTGATATATCCCAATCTTAGTCCTGATGCTCCCTTCACCTTTAATCCGGGCAAGCTTGGTCAGTTCATCGTAGACATAATCAACACTCAGTTCACTTGAGAAAAGGGCGTTCTGTGACTTCTTTTCTGAAATTATCTTTGCAACTGTTCCAAGGTCACCCTCCTTTATGAACATGGCATCAATTTCTTCTTCCTTCTTGCCTGATATTGTGGAAAGGCCCTTGATTATGAGCTTGTTTGCCATTCCCAGTTCCAGGCCCTCGTAATCCGGAAGCAGTTTACCCTGTGTCAGGTATACAAGTTTCTTAAGATCCCTGTTTGCTGATTTTAGAAGTCTCACTAGAATTTCAGTAAGTTCCAGCCTCTTGGTTGTATTGGACATCTCTGTGAACCTTTCTGAGACCTCCAGGAAATTCATGCCTTAATATCCGCTTAACCTATTAAACGTTAATTTCAGAGACCTTCGGCTTTCCCCTCATTTCTGACCTCAGGTAAAAGCCCGCGGACGCACAGGAGAGGCCAAGGGCTCCCAGGAATGCCCATGAATCCACGAATCCGCTGTAATGCGCGATGATAGTAAAAATGGTCGGGGAAAATGCCCCGATAATATTCTGCACAAAGTTCACGAAGGATAGTGAGAATGAAAGCATTCCCCTGTCAGGAGTCCTCTCAACCACAAGTGTATACAGCATGCTAAGGGAATTGACCGTGAGAATTCCCAACACAACCATCAATGCAACAAGAAGGTAGAAATCCTGTACGAATGCGACTGCAATTGTAAACAGTGCCAGGAGGATTGTAGAACCCAGAAAGAGAATAATGCGCCTCCTGACAACACCGAAGATGTATCCTCCAAGTGCACCGCCGATGAAACCCACCATGAGGTAGATTGTTCCAAGGGCACTGGCAAGATTAGGTGGAAGGTGCAGCTGTGATTCTGCGTAATATACAAAGAGCTGCCCTATTATCGTCTCAGTGAGGATGCCGGCAAGAGCTATGATAGGAAGGAGCCATATTATTGGGATTCGCAATACATCCCCCGCCCTCCTGAAAATGTTGATCCTATTTTTCGGGTCTGGTCTGTAGGAACGCAGTACATAGAGGTTTTCTGCAGCAAGGAATAGCATGACTGCACCAGCAAAGTATAGGGGGACTCTCCACCCAAACAGCTGGTCCAGGAAATTCCATCCAATGATTCCCATTCCACCACCAAGATTAAAGGAGCCATTGAAAAGTCCAACGTAAAAACTGTACCTCTCCCTAGGAACAATGTCCGCAAGCAGCCCCAGTGCGGGTGAGAAGAAGAGTGCAGAACCTATTCCCGCAAACAGCCTGAATGTGAACAGTTCGTAAAGATTCTGTGACATTCCTGTGAGCACCACAGATGCCCCAAGTATACTAATGCCCAGCACCGAAGTGTAACGGTTACCTATCCTGGAGGACAACAGTCCCCCCACCATCTGGAATGCTGAAAGGCCGATGTAAAATGCAGTTGTTATGATTCCGAGCTGCACCAGTCGGAGCTTAAGGTCTTGTGAGATGTAAGCGAGGCCAGGGGCAATATTGAACCAGTTCAGCGCGTAAACAGCCCTGGAAACATTTATTGAACCAGCCTGAACCCGGTAACCCACGTTCCATCTGATGTCCAGCTTGTATTACTACTTGAGTATTATTCTGCCAGAAAAGCAAAATTATCCATGACAACATGGCGAAGGTTTTCCTGCTGGAACCACGAACTCATGTATTTTTTCTTTGATAGGCTCATGCCGTCCTTGAATTCAAACCCCTTATACGTTATATCAGTTAGGATAAGCCCATTTGGATCCATCAACTTAGGATATTTTCCCTCCCGGGAAAATGGGTCCCCTTGGTTTTCTGCATAAGAATGTTCAAGTGCATATGCAGTAATTGACCTGATCTGGTTCCAAAGGAAACTCCTTCCCTTGTAGTCAATAAAAATTCTTTCGCCCTTCCTGGATACAGATATTGATTTTATGGTTCTGACAGTGTTCCTGCCATCCATTTTGCAAAAATTCCTGAAGTCATGCTGCCCCTTGAAAGGTTTGAGGGCTTGTCTGAGATATGGCCCTACATTGCCTCCGAGAATTATGTACCGGTAGGTCTTGTAATCGCAGTGCCTTGGGTTAAAAGTCTCTGGAACCACGGCATAGCTGTGGAACATCATCTCAGGAATCTTTCCGTTGAGAACGCCCATAACCATGGAAGGTTTCCTTTCAGTGTCCACTGCAAATGCATTTGATATGGCTGATACCCCCCTGTCAGTTCTGGCTGCAGATTGTACTGAACTTGAAATACCTGCCTTCTCCAATACCCGTATTATGGTGTCCTCAATGCTTTTAGTCCCATTTCCCTTCTGGAAACCTGTAAACTGCCAGCCAAAATAGCCAAACTTGATGAGGAGCCTCAAGCATTGGTTAATTACAAGGATATTTAAGATAGGTCGGTTTTCTCAAGAGTGCTACATATTGCAGGCTTGGGCGTTTCTGGATCCTACCTTCTCAGGAGGCTTTCGGATGCAGGAATTGAAGCCGTAGGTTATGATCCAAAGAAGCCTGGTTTTTACGTACCCTGCGGTTATGCTGTGAATATTAACAGGCTTCGGGATTTCACTGGGAAAGTAGGGCTTGAAGCCGATTCATATCTTGAGGCCAAGGCAGATTCTGTTACATTTGCAAGTGACTCTGGCTTGAACATCCGATTGCCTTCGGTTGGATTCAGCACAATAGACAAGAACAGGCTGGAGGCGGACATGCTTCTTGGCCTTGAATTCGAAAGAAAACCTTCTGCCATTCCCTCCAAAAAGAAGGATATCCTGATAGATGCCACAGGTGTATCCCGGTATTATCTTGGACCTGCCAGTGGAGATATCCTTATGAGAACCAGGGAATATCTCACTGATACTGCACCGCAAGATGGTTTTTACTTCAGGTACTTCCCTTCAGGGCGGGGCTATTACTGGGAATTCCCGCTTAAAGAAGGCTACCACATAGGAGCTGGGGGAGATTCTATAGAAATCGTTTCCGGTTCCCTCAAAGATGTCAGGAACCCAAGAAGATTGATGTCAAGGAACATCAGGCTTGCGCCCCTGTTTAATTATGCACACAAGGGCAACGTGATTGGAGTGGGGGAATCCATTGGCACAGTTAGCCCAATCACCGGTGAAGGAATCATACCATCTATGGAGTCTGCAGAAATACTCTTCAATTGCATTTCTCGTTATGATGACATAGAAGATCTCAAAGAAAAGTATGTCTCAGAAATAAAGAACAGATTCAGGAGATATGAAAAGCTCTCCAAACTCCTGAATAACGCAAGGGCGGGCAATCTTAAGAAATTGGAGAACTTATCTGCCATTTCAAGTGCCAAGGAAGATTTTGAAAATTTTGGAATCCAGCTGAAAATCCTGAAGGTTCTGAAGCAGATTGCTTTCACTTAAGCGAGCTTTTCTGTACGCTATATTTCCTCGAGTGATCCGCTTCCTGAACGGAAATGCGGGAATCATTTTAGCCTTATCAGTGGGCGTCCGGGCCATGCATTCTTCCTGCCTGGATATATCTCTGCCTGGGTGATGTTTACTTTGCACCCGAATAGGCTTTCTATGTATTCCCTGTTTCTAGAGAGTATTCCCAGCTCATCTCCCACATCCATCTTCACGCCCTTCCTTATCTTCATGAATTCCGGAATAAGTGGCTTGAGGGTGGAGGGCAAATCTTTCAGGCGGTTGTCAAGCATAGCTGCCGCGGCATCCCTCACTTCGCTCCCACAAACTTCTATTTCAATGGTTTTTGGAGAAATGCCTGTTGCTTTCATTATTGCCCTGAGATCTGCAACCGTCTCCTGCACATAGTTTTCAGAGAGTATTATGGATTCGTCTGTTTTGCCTACCTGGGAGATGTGAAGTTCCTGAGAGCTTATAAAATCATTATGGCCCATTGATGACCATATTTCCTCACAGGTATGCGGTATAACCGGAGTCATGACCTTTAGCCATATCTCGCCTATGCTGTAAAGGCAGGCCTGAACACTGCCGCCCCTGTTTTCAACATACTTGAGGTCGTTCAAAACCTCATAGAAGACGGATATGTATGCGCCCCTTATATCATAGGCGTCCATCTTCATGAAGTATTCCCTCATGTGGAGATTGAATTTTGCCAGGAACCAATCCTCAACCTGTTTATTCGCCGGTACTTCTTTCCCTTCATTATTGCTGAAGTATTCAACAAAGGATTCGTATTTTTTCCTGACAGCAGCAATTTCGGTTTCATTCCAGTCTAGCACAGAGGAAATGTCAGCACTCACCGCGACAAACAGCCTGTATAAATCAGCTGTGTACCTAGTTGAAATTTTCAGCAGAGGGATTGCATTCCCTTTGCTTTTGGATATTTTCGCCCCATTTGCAAGTAGAAGGCCAGAGATGATTATTCCCTTAGGATTGTCCCGCTTCGGAAGGATTGCTGCGTGATTCATTATGTAAAATGCAAGATGGTTACTCAGATGTGGAGCTGCAGTAAGCCTTACGTCAACTCCATACCAGTAATCCTTTGCTTCCCTTGCCTTCCTTGCGAGTTCAACAACTTTTTCGCTATAAAGGCTGATTGGTTCTTCTTTTCCCTCGTTGTAGACATACTCGATTATCTCATCAGGAATTTTGCCCAGAATGCTGAAAATTTCAGAAATGTTCTTCTGGTTGGTGTAAATGATCGGATATAGTGTTGAGTCCGAAAGGGATTCGATGACCCATTCGTCATCGAAAGGCAGTTTAGTTCCAATACCTCTCCTCCTTGCACATGGCCGTTCTCTTAGCCAGTCCACAGCATCGTTCATAGCGTTCCTGTAAAATTCAGGGTAGAACATCATGGAGTTTACTACTTCATGTGAGGCTTTTTTCCACCATTCTACGGAATAGTCGATGAACCACTGGTTCGAAAGCACTGCAACTATGACTTTTGAACCGCTTCTTGTCTGGGCTTTCCTGGAAGTCTCGTAAAAGATGAAACCTTCTTCACTGCTGAACAGTTCGTTCTTGATTTCATCCCTGGCTTTTACTGAACCGAGGCCGGAAAACCTTCCATTGTTGCCAAGCATCTTCCCGTCGTAAAATTCCAACTTGTAGAGTCTCTGGGTAGCTTCCTTTATTTTGCCGCTGTCCTTGAGTGATGAGATCTTCAGTTCCTCCACTAATGATTCCACTGTACTTTTATCTGCCCCAGTCAACTCCAGTACCTTGATGGGCGCGAGATTAAGCTGTGCATCTTTTATTGCAATGTAATCCCACACTGCGTGGCCTGGCACTGAATAGACAATGCCAGTTCCATTATCTGGGTCGACAAAACTTGAAAGATAGGCATTTATCTTACGATGTTCCAGGGGAGTTTCAAATTCAGAGGATAAAATTTCTTCCTCCTTAACCGGTCCCACCTTTTCTAAACCCTGATGCTGGTACTGCATCTTCTCAAGAGCATCTTCGGAAACGACATAGTTCTGCCCTTTCATCCTGAATTTAATGTAAGTGCAGCCTGGTGCTATCCATAGGTTCGTTATGCCGTAAACTGTTTCAGGGCGCAATGATGCAGCAATCAGGGAGAAATCCTTTCCCTTGAATATGACACCAGTGAATTCTTCAATTGTGACTTTGTCAATATCACCATCAGAGATATCATCCTCGCCAACTGCATTCCTATCATTGATGCTATATAGGACCGGGTATTCTCCATTCTTAATGAGGCCCAGGGAGTTAAGTTTCCTGAATTGCCACTTTACAAATTCCTGGTAAAAGGGATCGCCTGAGGTGAACCTGGATCTCCAGTCTATGGAATAACCCAGGCTCGTGAAGTCCTTCACTATCCTTTCTGAGAAATATGTTGCAATATTTTGAGGTTCCTTGAATTCCTCTATTCTCTTGCCAATGTCTTCTTCCTTTTCGTATTCCCTGAGTGTATCCCTGTACTGTTGGAGTGTCTTTTCGTCACCTCTACTAATTCTCTCGGAAATTGCAAGTATTGGTGTTCCGCTCTGGTGGAATGCCATGGGAAACAGCACATTGTACCCGGAAAGGCGCTTGTACCTTGCGATAATATCGGCTGTAGTATAGGTTCTCCCATGGCCAACATGAAGTGAGCTGTTTGTATATGGCCATGGTACAGTTATGAAGAATTTCTTCTTGGCGGAATCCGGCTTGGGCTGAAAAATGCCTGCTTCCAGCCATTTATCCTGCCACTTTCTCTCCACGGAGGGATCCATCTGATTACTCCACTATGAGCACTGCCGCGGATATTACGGTGGTCCATTCACCGGGTTTCATGACAACAGCGGTAGAACAGATATTTTTAGTGGTAAGGATCTTGTCCTGCAGGACGTATTCCTCGTTTTTCTCGTCCCATTTCAGCTGGTCTATCTGGCCCACTGTGCTTGCGAGCATTTCGGCGGCAAGTTTTTCTGCGAAGAATCCCGCGACCTTTTCAGTTTCACCGTAACTGTGGTGCTCGCTGAGATATCCCCACTTGCTTCTGTCAGTTGGAATTGCATATCCGATTGCTGCAGAAACCATCCTGTTAAGCTCATCAGACGAGTTTCTTGCAAGTACTGTAAAGAGAATCTGCCCAGGGTTGAGGAGTTTCAGTCCCTCTTCCCTTGAAATTGACTCTGCAAACGGCGGAAATATTGAACTAATGCCTACCAGATTATATGGAGCGATGCCTCCATCTCTCAGTGCTTCCTCAAAGGACTGCAACTGGCTTTGGCCCCTTCCCACGCCTCTTGTGAAAAATATCTTTTTTGCTACAAATGATGGCATTTCAAAGACATAATAGCATTTCCCAAATAAAGCTATAGATAGATTCCAGTTCAGATATCAAATATCTGGACTCCGTAGCCCTTTTCAGGATTGATCTCCATTTTGTGGTATGTTGGAGCCTTGAGAATATACCTGTACTGGAAATCTCCGTTTATCCTGCATCCTTCTAAACCGATACTTGCTTCGTTTCCATTAAGCGAAAAGCCAGCGAGTGTACCATATAAAATTTCATCCACTTCGAAGAAAAAAATGATTCTGTCGATGAGCTGCATCATTAGATCCTGGTAGTCAGAAAAAGTGATCTTAATCTTTGTACTGGTTCTGTTACAGTTTTTCCCAGGATCGCCGATTACATAAGCAGTTCCGGTGATGGCACTTGAAAACAATTCCTCTATTGTGGAACCGAAATAACGTATGCCCACGTCTCCAGTATGCTCAATAAGTTCAAAGGTCAATAAATAGAAAAGAAAAAAGGGAATAAAAAGGGTTGGAAGATTTACTCTGGTCTTTCTGATGAAATCACTGGTATTGGCTCATCGAGGTTTATACCGATTTCATCTTCGGATAGTTTCCTTCCTATGCTCTGCTCGTAGAAGGCCAGAATTCTCCTCTTGTCTTCCTTTGTGTACTCTCTGAAGTACTTGTCTTTCTTGAGGATCTTTCCGGTTCTCTCTTCGTAGGTCCTGGCTGGCATTGAGTACTTTCTCTGTGTTGCATCCCTGTAGAGTTCCGGGATAACGTTAAATGCACAGAATGGGACTACTCTTCCGTCAGGCATTGCATAGTGGATATCACATCTCTCAACTCTGTCCACATCGTATGTGTATGGGTCCATGAAGTGCATGAAACCTATAAACATGGATTTGTAGTGGAAAGCTTTGAGTCCGTGGTAATCTCCATCTGTGAAGGCGTTATAGATCATATCCTTGAGCTTGAAGTCCTTCGGTGCCTTCTCATAGTCCACGAATTTGTTCAGGCTAAGGAGCAGCTTTGGAACTGTGACAGCCTTGCTGAGTCTCTTGAAGTTTGAGTTCTTGATTTCGTCGGCGAGCTCGCCAATGCGCTCAAACATTCCCCTTACATCGATGAACCTTGTGATTGGGATAACTCTCTCGTCATCCTTGAACAGGTAGGTACCCATTCCACAGGCAAAGTGTATGGACAGTTTGTACATTTCCTTTCCTTTGAGCTGCTCTACGAAGTTTGAGACCTTTGCAGTCGATGGAACTGTGAAGAAGTCTTCCCTTCCTATGAGTCCGTCAGTCTGCTGTTCAATCTTCTTGATTGCTCCAGGGATTGTGACTCTCTGCTTCTCCCTCATCCTGTCAGGCATTCTGCCCACAAGGCTTACGGGCTGGAAGTTAACTGCCCTTACAACATCGATGTTTGAAAGACCGAATCTGATGATATCACCGAGATACTTGTCGTTAACCCCACCGATGACTGTCGGCACAAGAACTACTCCCAGAGGAGCCTTCTTGTAGTTCTCAAGAGCTGCAGGGACTTCCCAGAAGTTCTTGGGGTTTGACCTTGGGGTTGGGCCATCGAAACTTGTGTAAATGACATTTGAACCAGCGGCCCTGATCTGCTTCGGGAAGTCTGGGTCAAAGGCTGACCTGATACTGTTGGTATTGAGCTGTATGTGCTCATAGCCTTCTTCTCTTGCAATCTTGATTATATCAATGATATCATCCCTGATTGCTGGCTCTCCGCCGGTAATCTGAACTGCATTTGCGCCAACTGGTTTCTCGTTTCTCATCCTTCTCAGCATCATTCTGACCTGATCCTGAGTTGGCTCGTAGATTGGCTCGTTCTCCTTTGCATAGAAGAAACAGTACCAGCAGGACAGATCGCATCTGTTAGTAACTACGACATTGCCGAGACCAGTGTGTGATTTATGCTTAACGCAAAGCCCACAGTGTGTCGGGCATACAATCTTAGATTCAAGGTAAGCAACATGGGGATTGAGGATTCTAACTCCAGGGTCGAGCCATTTCTTGGCCTCCTGGTACATCTCATAATCTTCCCAGTATTTCTCTTTAGTAATTCCGTGTTCGGCGCACTCTTTTATGAGTTTTACTTCGCCAGCATTCTCATACACTACTGCAGGTATCCTCATCTGGTCAAACTTCTCATCATCAACACAAATTGGGCAAAGGCTCTCTGTAACTCTGATTACCATCATATCCGGAGTAATCAGGTGTCCCATGGTGTTGACAAAGTCATCCACCGTTGTAAACGGTGCGTTCTTACTGATCTCGAAATCATTTGCGAATCTGATTTCGGGATACCTGTTTCTTTCCTCAGACATTATCATTCTTGGAATCACCTATTTAATGCATAAGATGCAATGCTATTAAAATAGTTTTGTAGTGTTTTAAGCGAAATGGGGTGAAAGATTAGTAGTTTTGTATCATACATATTCTCCACTTTTCTCATGAACTACAAATCCTTTATTTTGGCTACTTTAGAAGCCTTTAATATTTAACCATTGTTATCTTTGTTGCTTTAACTGCAACAAAAGGGTTTCACATAATAAATTACATTTTCGAACTAGAAAAATACAGCTTTTGTGGTTAAATAAATGGAAAAACGACAAAGTATTTCGCTTACTCAGCTAAAAACAGCTTAGAACTTTTCATGGAGGGGTAACATGTTATGCATGAGGGATATTTACATGGTGTTTTATATCGGTCAGCCAAGAGGAAATGTTCCTGGAAACTCCACAAAACTCAATTGTTTTCCATGTAGAGGCAGAGATGGTATCAAAGTGGCGGGCGAATGACTGGCTTAGCAAAAATTAATATCAAAAAGATGAATGCACAGCCAAGCGGGTGTGGTGTAGCCTGGTAACACGCGAGCTTGCCAAGCTCGTGCCTCGGGTCCAAATCCCGGCACCCGCATTTTACCTGGCGTCCCTATTTTTAAAAGTATTTTGGGAAAATTTATGCTTTTCTGGTCCAATAAATAATGTATTTCATAACTGGTAAGCCCTCAAGGGTATTAGGACTAATTTTATGGAAGAAATGGGTTCTGAACGTTGGCAATCACAGTTGGTGTTCTAAAAGATCTTGCTGCAAATGAGAAGAGGGTTTCCATCGTCCCAGATGGTGCCAGAACACTGACTGGTTTAGGGGCTAATGTGCTTGTCGAAAGTGAGGCTGGCGATGGGGCATTTTTTAATGACGATGACTACGAGCTGGCAGGAGCCAAAGTCGTTGCCCTCAGGCAAGAGTTGTTGGAAATTTCTGATATAATCATAACAGTCCAAAGACCCAGCATTGCAGACATCAAGGCCATGAGAAAGGGTGCATTTGTTGTTGGCCTGATTATGCCAGACAGGTATCCTGATATTGCCCAATACCTTATGGAAAAAGGCATAACTGCATTTTCTCTTGAAAAGATACCAAGGATTTCCAGAGCACAGGCAATGGACGTCCTTACCTCACAGTCTTCCGTTGCTGGATATTCTGCTACCATACTGGCAGCAGAGGAATCGCCGAGATTCCTGCCAATGCTCACGACTGCAGCAGGCACAATAAGGCCATCGAGGGTCCTCGTGGTGGGAGCCGGGGTTTCTGGCCTCATGGCAATTGCCACAGCTAGGAGGCTTGGTGCATCAGTTACAGGATATGATATCAGAAGAACCGCCGGTGAGGATATAAAAAGCCTTGGTGCCAGATTCCTTAATCTCAACATAGAAGCGTCGACTAGTGGAGGATATGCAAGGGAATTAACTCACTAGGAAAAACAGGCGCAGACCCAAGCACTGGAAAATGAACTTTGTTCTTCTGACATAGTGATCACAACAGCTTCAGTCCCTGGCAGAATTGCACCTAGAATAATAGACAGGTCAACTGTGGAGAAAATGAAGCCTGGGGCTGTGATAATTGACCTGGCCTCCGATTCAGGGGGGAACTGTGAGGTAACGGAACCGGGGCGGTCTGTAACAATTGGAAGGGTCAAGGTGCTCGGTTTTACGGATTTGCCATCGATGGTGCCAGTCAATGCCAGTGAAATGTTTTCCCGGAATGCCGTAGAATTCATGAAGCTGTTGATCCACGATGGACAGCTTGCAGATACATTCGGGGACGAAATCCTAATGGCTACGAAAATCGGGCCCGAAAATAAGCCGGAAGGAATGGTGTGAATTGCCATCAGATATTTGGCTTTCCCTATACATAATTATCCTGGCACTTTTCATCGGATATGAGGTCATTGTAAGGGTTCCTGTGATACTTCACACCCCACTTATGTCAGGATCTAATTTTATCCATGGGATTGTCCTCATTGGAGGAATATACGCGCTTGGATATGCAACAACCGTTGTCGAACAGGTAATTGGATTTCTTGCCGTGGTGATGGGCTCTCTCAATGTAACCGGAGGTTTCAGGGTTACCCAAAGGATGCTTTCGATGTTCACCAAACGGAAGGGGCAGGCGGAACATGATAGACCTCATTGATCCAGTATATCTCCTTACTGTGGTGTTTTTTATCATTGCTTTGGAAAGGATGGGGCGCCCAAATACAGCATACAGCGGTATTGTATGGGCAGGGCTGGCCATGGCATTATCAGTTGCTGTTACCTTCCTCCTTCCGGGAATCTCGAACTTAGGCCTAATTCTGCTTGGAATAGTTATTGGGAGTTCTATAGGCTGGTATTTCTCAAGCAGGGTTGCAATGGTCAATATGCCGCAGATGGTTGCCATATTCAATGGAATGGGGGCAGGGGCAGCTGCAAGCATAGCTTCAATTGAACTCCTTGCAGGAGGCGGACAGGGGCCCAATGCTTTGTTTGCAATGGCTGGCTCAATAACTGGTTGCATCTCTACAACAGGAAGCATTGTTGCATTCATGAAGCTCCAGTCGATAATGAGGCAGAGCCCGCTTGTATTTGCTTGGCAACAGGCGGCCAATATTCTAATTTTGATCCTGACCCTTGGATTTTCCGTTGCCTTTATCTTGTACCAACAGAGTGCCTCAATAATTGTGGTTTTTCTCCTGCTGGACATCTTGTTTTCCCTACTTTACGGATTCTTGATGGCCCTCCCCATAGGAGGTGCTGATATGCCAGTCATAATTGCTTTTTTCAATTCAATTACCGGGATTGCAGTGGCCCTAGATGGGTATTCCCTGTCAAACTACGCAATGATTGTTGCAGGGATTCTTGTTGGAACCTCTGGAATCATCCTGACCCTGGCAATGGCAAAGGCCATGAACAGGAGCCTCGTGAATGTGATTTTTGGCTCATTTGGCAGGGTGAAGGAAGGAACAGGGGCAGCCGCAGGGAATTTGAAAACCTTGGGAACCGAAGATGCAGCCATAATGCTTTCTTATTCGGACAAAGTCATCGTTGTTCCAGGGTTTGGAATGGCCTCTGCACAGGCCCAGTTTCTTGTAAAGGATCTCATGGACGCCCTGTCAAAGAGGGGAGTGAGAGTGTATTTCGCTATACATCCTGTAGCTGGGAGGATGCCTGGCCACATGAATGTTCTGCTTGCAGAGGCTGGTGTTCCCTATGAACTCCTCCTGGATCTGGATAGTTCTAACAGGGAACTGGAGAACGCAGACGTTGCCTTTCTAAAATAATTGAAGCTCTCAAAAAAGTTTAGTGGATGTTGGATTCAATCCAGCATGTCTTCTCTAACGGTTTCAATGCTGAGTGGGCCACCAGAATAATCCACGTACACGTTTTTAAGCTTCAGGTATTCCTCTATGCCGAACTTGCTTCCTTCGCCTGCCTGGCCAGTGAGCCTGAATCCTGTGTGGTATCCCTGGGAGGACTCCGGACCTGGCATGTTCACATAGACTTCACCGAACCTGATTCCTTCGGATGCTTTGAAAATCAGGTTTGGATCTGATGTGAAGAGATATGACGCAAGCCCATATTTCGAATCGTTTGCATATCTGAACAGAACTTCCTCGCTTTCTACAGGCATTGCCCCTATGACTGGCCCAAACACTTCTTCCTGGAATATTTCCGAATCCTGCTCAACGCCTGAGAAAATAGTCGGCCTGTAGAAGTACCCATTTCCAAAATCTCCTGAAAGCGTTGGCCTCTCACCGCCCGTAAGAAGTTTGTATCCCTTTTCTTTTGCGTCTTCGACAAACTTCTCAGTGGACTGGAGGGCACCTTTGTTAATGAGCGGCCCCATATCTGATGTTCTTGGGTCCCCGACCCTGATTTTTGAAAGAGCTGATGAAACCATTCCCATGAACTTTTCATATATGCCACTGTGGACATAGAGCCTTTCAGCAGCTATGCAGGACTGGCCCGTATTCCAGAATTTTGCCCATATGAAAGCCCTCAATGCATTCTTGAGGTCCGCATCCTTCCATACCATGAATGGCGCTTTTCCGCCAAGTTCCAAAACCATTTTTGCCATATTGGCTGATCCCTTTGACATTATTCTCTGCCCCGTTGAGGTTGAGCCGGTCATGGTTACAAGGCCCACTTTCCTGTGCTCCACAATGTAATCACCGATTTCCGAGCCCCTTCCTGTTAAGAAATTCAGCACCCCATCAGGAATGCCTGCCTCAACGAATTTCCTGACAATCCATTCTGCAGTGAATGGAGTGTCGCTGCTCGGTTTAAGTATGACTGAGTTCCCGGTCATAAGTGCTGGTGCAAGTTTTCTTGCAACCATCGCCGCTGGGAAGTTCCAAGGTGTCAGGGCAACCACGATGCCGTATGGCACCTTGTACTGGAAGATCTTCCTGCTTGGGGCATCTCCCTCAACAATCTCACCAGTGATCTTCCTTGCAAACTCTGCATAATACTGCAGCTGGTCAATTACCCCATCTGTTTCCTGCCTTGCTTCAGTTGTTGTTTTGCCGTTTTCATCCTGCAGTAGGCGCTCAAGTTCATTTCGGGATTTTTCTATGAGTTCCCTTGCCCTGTAAATTACCTTGGATCTTGCCACCGATCCCATGGAATACCAGTTTTCAAAGCTTTCCTCAGCCGCATCCATGGCACTGTCTACATCCTCCTTTGTGGCTGCAGGAAACTTGCCATACAATTTACCGGTAGAGGGGTTGTACTTCTCAAGTTCGTCATTATTGCCTGAATTTACCCATTCACCCTTTATTAGCAGTTTCATAATATTTCATGGCGGCATTTCATAAAGTTGTTTTCCAGCCCTGACAGATGGTCTCTGGGCTCATGGGCAAGGAAATTTTTCCAGGTGCTCTGCAACTTTACCTGAGGTGAGCTCTTTTAGTGCCCTTCCCGCGATCCATTTTGCCGGCTTTGAATCCATCCCTGAAATTTCCTTGGCAATGAGGATAGATAGGCTATTGTATTCGCGGCAGGTTTTTCCTATCGCCAGGATGGCCCACAGCACTGCCTTCTTCACAAAATTCCTGTCATCGGTTGCGGCTTTCCTGATGCAATTGAAGAAAAATTTCACGTTTTCTGCTGTGTAGAACTTTCTGCGGTCAAGCTGGGCTATTGTTGAAAAAGCCGCCCTCCTTTCAAACTCACTTTCCATTTGGAGCCAGTCAGCTATGGTCCGGATTGCAATTGTGGAATTTGCAACGAGGTTTCCTGTAAAATGGTCGCAAAGGTCCCATGAGCGGATTTCTTTCAACATATTGCTTGCTTCTTTCAGGGTAAGTTCATTTGGAGGGAAAACCATTGTGGCAAGAATCATGGCCTCGTGGACTCCTGAACTCCACAATTCCAGTGCGATAGACCTCCCTGGGAGCACACCTTTGGCTATTTTCCTTATTTCAGGCACAGGTACCCCCAGCGCTTCCCCGGGGTTTATTGCAAACTTTTGGAGATTGTCCCGATATTTCCCACTGGAAGCTTTCATGAGTGCCCCCATTATGGCTGAAGGATCTGTTGGTTCAAAGGATTCGCTGTTCAAGTCTATCCCGTTGCACTGAACTTGAACCTGTTGAATACGTTTTTCCTCAGTGTGATGCGAAGGAGAAGTGAGTTCAGGACCACACTTGTAGAACTCAATCCCATAGCGAGCGCAGAGAGTATAGGAAGGACAGAATATACCTGCAAACCAAAGACTGGAACAAGTGCTCCACCTGCAATGGGGATAAGCGCAGAATTATAGCCAATGGCCCAGAATATATTCTGCTTAACTTTCCTAATGGTCTGCTTTGAAAGGTCCAACGCCGAGAGAACGAGCATAATGTCATTTTTTGCCAGAATGACATCTCCCGCCTCCTTCGCGACATCTGATGCCTCAGGGACTGCGATCCCTGCATCAGCGGTTTCCATAGCGATTGTATCATTGATGCCATCCCCAACGAAAATGACATAGTCACCTTCTTCCTGGTACTTTCTCACAATTTGAGCCTTCTGGCCTGGAAGGCATTCAGAGTGGTAAGAATCCAGCGAAAGTAGATCAGATATTCTCTTTGCCTCACTCTCTTTGTCTCCGGTTACAATGGAGGTCTTGATCCCCCGGTCCTTGAGTTCACTTATCAGGAATTTGGATTCGGGCCTTACCACGTATTGGAAATTTATTCTCCCTGCCATCAGGCCATCGACGGTTACCTCTACTGCAGATTTCTGGCTCTCCTTTGATCTCCTTATTTCCACTTTCCTGCTGCCCACAATTCCTGTGATTCCCTGCCCTGGAGTTTCCTTTATGTCAGTAGCACTTGGCATTGCAATGTTAGCTTCGCCTGCAAATTTTACTATGGACTTTGCCACTGGATGGTTGGAGTACTTTTCAACCGATGCGGCCAGTGAAAGCATCTGATCCCTTGGCATCTCGCTTTCCACGCCAGAAACTTCCGGGAGTGTTTTTGTCAGCGTTCCTGTCTTATCGAAAATAACCCTTGTAGCTTTTGATATCCTGTCAAGGGCCCCAGTGTTTTTGATGATCAGGCCATTCTCGTATGAATAGGTTGAAGATATGAGCATGGTAATTGGAGCGGCCAGCCCGATGGCACACGGGCATGCTATTACAACCACCGATACAAATGCCAGGACAGGAATATCCCACTGGCCGGTGTTGCTTCCATTGATGAAGTATACCCAGAATGCTGCAGAAATGCTCGCGGCCACCAGAACCACCGGTACAAAATAAAGCGAAAAGACATCAGCGATCCTCTGTATCCTGGCACGGCCCGAAGTTGCAGCCTGCAGCATATCGTAGATTTTCCTTACTGTGGAATTGCTCCCTGATTTTAGGACATGCACCATTATGGTACCATTAAGGTTTTTCGTGCCTGACAAAACCGTGGTGCCTTCTGCTGCAAGAACCGGCTCCTGCTCGCCCGTGATGGTGGAAGTGTCCACATCTGCAGTGCCATGAGAGACGACCCCGTCGGCCACAAGTATTTCTCCAGGCTTAACCAGAATTGTGTCCCCTTCACTTATGGAGTCTGATGGCACATCAACTGTATCTGCCCCAACAACTTTGTGGACGGTCCCGGGAAGGAGCTCCAGCAATTTTGAAGCAGCATCTCCAGCGGATTTTTTAGTCAATGTCTCTATGAAATTTCCCGTGAGTATCAGGGTGATGATGAACGCAGAGGCATCGAAGTATGTTGACGAGTGTGATATGAGCCCCGGATCTATTGTTATAGCAAGGGAATAAAAGAAAGCGGTGAGGGTGCCAAGAGAGATCAGGATATCCATATTTCCCATCCTGTTCCGGATAGACTCATAGGCCCCCCTATAGAAACCTGCACCTGAATAGAATTGCACTGGGAGAGTCAGAGCCAGGAGAATCCATGCCTTGAAAGCCAGGCCCGGATAATATGTGATGGCCAGAACCGGTATGGAAAATACCCATGCAATGCCTAGTCTCCACCTGATGCTTCTGATCTGTTCCTCGGGGGACTTGAACTTGTTAAGGCAATCCGTTGAGCAGAAATAATAATCCCTGCCGTCTTTTGTCAGTTTCAGATTTGATGTATCCGGAACAAACATGCCGCAGACAGGGTCTGTTGGCATAATTTCACCTTGTGAATTTCAGTGGGTTTGCGTCAAATTTTTCCTTGCAGTGCTCACAGCAGAAGTAGTACTCCTTGCCTCCGTAGCTTGACTTGATGGTTGTGTCGTCATTTACGGTCATTCCGCATACTGGATCAACTTTTTTTGCCATAGTTTGAAATAGTGCCAGAGTAGATAAGTATTCACTTATCAAAATGAATAAATTTGAGTTTGTGATTAATCATTATGAACAGAAATCTGTCAGATCTGGAGCAAAGGTTACTTGCAATCTTAAGGGACAATTCAAGGAAGAGCATTTCTGATATCGCTGTGGAGCTTGATATTTCAAGAACTACAGCAAAAAAGGCATTGGATTCCCTCCTGGAATCTGGCAGGATAAAATCATTCACGGTACAACTCAATGATGATGAAAAGGATCTGGTAATGCTCCATATGGATGGCCCGAACCCAGTCCCGAGCAGGTACATCCTTGAAGACTTTGAGCTGATTGACGGCACACACATTGTTGTAATCCATTATGAGAATCTTGTAAAGCTGAATGGGCTAAGAATAATTGACGTAAAGATTGCAAAACGGAAGATGGGTGGAGAAAGCCCCGGAAGAACAATGCACATTCACTGCGATCTTTGCGGGAATGACATACATGGCGAACCCATTCTGGTAAAATCAAAGGGGAAGACTTACTACGCCTGCTGCCCAGGGTGTGAAAGCACCCTGAGGAAAAGGATTCCTATGGTCGAGACTCAATGAGGGGTGAGTGAAATGCGCTTATTGATTCAAAGGATTTACAGCAAAGAAGCCATGCCCGGCCTAAGGATCCTTGTGGACCGCCTTTGGCCAAGAGGAATAAGCAAGGAGAAAGCAAACTTATATGCCTGGTTCAGAGAGGTAGCACCCTCCGATGAACTCCGCAGGGAATTTTCACACATAGCAGAAAAGTTCGGAACTTTCAGGGAAAGATATAGGGAAGAACTCAGAAACAATCCGGAATTCCACAGGCTGCTGGAAATATGCAGAGCGAATGATGTGGTACTGCTCTATTCAGCCTCGGACACTGAGCATAACAATGCTGTGGTGCTCAAGGAAGCCTTGGAAACAGGATTGGATCCTGATGCATAGCATTAAAGGCACTGGGCAACCTTTTGCATCGCTTCCAGTTCCCCCAGCGCCCGTGCCCTTATGGCGTCAGGGTTGTCGTATGGGCCAACCAGCTTGCCCCCATCCAGCATCTTAACTAAGATGTTCTCCATCTTTCCGCCACATCTGCAGGTAGAGCTAGATTTGCTTGAAGGCACTGAAAGTGTGGAACGGCAAGAACTGCACCTTAGCAGGTTCTTCCTGCCAGAATGTTTGCCTCTCTTGGTCAAGGGAGATCCGTTGAGTTCTACAATGTCCATGGCAAAATCGTAAGGATGGGCGGATGCAATGGAAGTCCCAATGCCAAAGGATTCAGCGCCGGCAGCCTTTAGCTCCTGTAGGTTTTCTAGCTTTAGCCCTCCCGATACCATTATCTTCACGTGGTTGAAACCTCTCAGATCAAGCTCCCACCGCACTTCCCGTACAATGTTGGCGAAATTGCCCCTCCTTGAGGAAGGAGTGTCCAGCCTGATGTAATCCAGGTCAGGAAACATTGTTGCAGCTTTTATGGCCGCGAATTTCTCATCCATGAAGGTATCGATGAGCACCGTTTTTACGCCTTCCTTTCCCGCGGCTTTGACAGTCATCTCCCAGGCTTTGTCGTCTCCGAATATTAGAGACAGTGCATGGGGCATGGTCCCAACCGGCTTCTGCCCGATGAGCTTACCGCCTAGGATTCCCGAAACGCCATCTGCTCCACCAACGTATGCTGCCCTGTCTATCATTGGTGAAATTGCAGGATGCATTCTCCTGATACCGAATGAGAAAAATGGGGTCTTGCCGAGAATTTCCCGGATCTTGGTGGAATATGTCGAGATCCCGGTGGACTGACAGATAAATCCCAGAATTGAAGTCTCAAATTCTCCGAAGTCGTCATAATTTCCTTCGATACGCATGAAGGGGACGGGGTTTCCTACCATATCCCTTGGTCCTATGATTGTGCCCTCAGGTATTGAATAAACATCCACTCCTTTTCCCAAAAGCAGGCTCATGACTTCGTTCAAGCCGGAAAAATTAACCCATGGGTCAAGCGGCCCGGATAAAGTCACCTCAGCAACAACGTGTGCTTCATGCTTTACTCTTGAAGCTGCGCTCAGGCTTCTCTCGAAGTATACATCCGAAGCCTGGCCGGCAAGTATTTCCTCGTAAGTGGCCGAACTCAATCGTATATGCTGATCCTGTTCCAATTTTTTTCCTGATACCATACTATATTTCCCCCAGGGCCTCCTTTGAGGTCAAGATCCTGGCCCCGTAATTCCTCTTCATGAAGGAAAGCGCCTCCAAATGTTTTTCAGGCGATATTGAACTGCAAAGGTCCGAAATGATGTTTAGGCCATAATACCTGAAAAAAGCACCTGCGGCGGTGTGTTGCACACATATGTCTGTGCTAATGCCAAATATATATAGTCTTTCTATGCCGTTAGCTCTCAGGTATCCATCCAGGTCAGTGTCGTAAAAAGCATCAAAATGCCTCTTTGTTATCCTGTAACCCGGTAGTTCTTTCAGTGAATCCACCTGCTGGCTCCCCCAGGTTCCAATTATGCAATGCTCACCCCATACTTTGAATTCAGGGTCATTTGGTATGTGCGTATCCAAGGTGAATATTACATCAGACTTTCCACCCACCACCCTCAGGAAGTCGGCAATCCTGATGGATACTTCAGTGGACTTCTCAGAACCAAGAATTCCAGAAACAAAATCATTTACAATATCAACAACAATCAATGCACTTTTCATTCCAGACACCTACGATTTCCACCAGATGGTTTCTTCTCCCCTGTCCTCTATTGTTATTCCCATTTCCCTCAGGCTTTTCCTGATTTCGTCCGCACCTGCGAAATCCTTCTTTTCACGCATGGATTTGCGCAACTTCAACAGCAGTGCGATAAGTTCATCGCCGGAGGAATCTCCTTTGCCGGACGGCAAGATTCCGGTGAAGCTATCCACCCATTCAATGGCTTCCAAAGCAAATTCCTTTTGAATCAAACCTATTGAGCCAAATTCAGAGTTCCAACGGTTAACTTGCAAAAGCAGATTCTTAAAGAGATTTCTAAAATCTAACCCATTCTCAAAAATCTCCGTAAATATAGTTATAAATGGATTATTGCCCCTTGAGGCTCTATTTTTTAAATCAAATTTCAATTTTTCATATAGGGTGTTAATTGCATTGATATTTGCCCTTGCCTCGTTCATGAGTTGCGGAGCAAAGTTCACGTTTGACCTGAACTGCGCATTGAGAAGCGCATACCTCAGTTCTTCAGGAAGGTAGTCCTCCAGAACGCTTCTGATAGTTACATAATTCTTCAGGGACTTTGACATTTTCTCCTGGTTCACATTTATCATTGCACTGTGAATCCAGTATCTCGCCAAATAGGGTTCTCCGCTAATTGACCTTTCAATGGCAATCTCTGCCTCGTGATGGGGAAATATTAGGTCTGTGCCTGCTCCATGAATATCGTAGGTAGGCCCGAAATACTTCTCGGTAATAGCGGTATCTTCAACATGCCATCCTGGTCTCCCCTTGCCCCAGGGCGAATCCCAGTATGGCTCTCCAGGTTTCATCTTTTTCCATATGACAAAATCCCTCGGGTCCATTTTTTCTTCTGAAGAGTCAACCCTCGCTCCGGTTCTTAGGGCATCCAGATCCTGTCCGGAAAGCCTGCCATAATCCGGGAATTTCATGACGCTGAAATAGACTCCGTCAGATGTTTCATAGGCGAGCCCCCTGTCTACCAGTATACCGATCTGCCTGATTATCTCAGGAATATGGCGGGTAGCCATTGCATAAAAATTGACGCTGTCGATCTTAAGGGCCTTCATCAAGTCGAAATATTCCTGAGTATACTTCTTGGAAATAACATCATAGGATACGTTCTCCTCCTTTGCCCTGTTTATGATCTTGTCATCAATGTCAGTTATGTTCTGGAGGTAAAATACGCTGTAGCCACGTATCCTGAGATATTTTACAACAGAATCGAAAAATGCATAGGTTCTTGCATGGCCAATATGAAAACTGTCCTGCACGGTTGGACCGCAAACGAAAACCCTCACAACGCGGCTAGGGTCAAGGTCCAGCTTTATTTCAGCCCGGGACAGCGTATCATATGCCAACATTTATTCAGGTATATATTGAGGCTTTGCTAATAATTTGTTCTTCTGCTGTGAGGTTATTTATTATTGCCGGGTGTTGTGTTGTGGTTTGCATTTATGTGTTCAATCACCCTGCTTGTAAGATACCTGGAACCTATGCACAGGACCTTCTCCTTCTCAATGTCTATCACAGATATCGTGGCATAGCGTATCTTCAGGCCATAGCTCTCTTGCTCATCCAGTCCGAGGAACATTGAAATCGCTGATCTTATGGGGAACTCATGGCTCACCAGGATCCAGTTGCCCTCGACTTCACTGAATACATTCCTGAACCTTTCCTGATGTGATTCCCATGTTTCCATGCCGAGGTCTTTCCTGCTCTGCCTTGGTATATCATGGAAAAGCGTGTTGTTGAACCTCCCAAGCCCGGATTCCACGATTCTTGGATCCACGAACTCCGAGATTTCCTTTTCTGCGGAGATAATGCTTGCAGTTTCCCTTGCCCTCTGTACGGGGCTGGTGGCAATGAAGTTCACCTTGATGGGAAAAAGCTGGCGAGCTGCGTTTTTTGCCTGCGATCTGCCTTCCTGGGTAAGGGGAAAACCGTTGTAATCGCTGGAAACGATATTCCTCACATTGGTTTCACTCTCTCCATGCCTGACAAGGATTGCTATTGCCACTCATGTATATTGGGCTTCCAGTATATAAATGCCCGTGACATCCTCTCCTCCCTTTCATAAGGGGATTTTCCGCTCAATTTTTGTTAATGCGCAAGATTTCTCTCATCTCAGTGAAAGAAGTATCACGTTGATTTTCAACAATGGTTATAAGGGGATCATGACTTTTCCATTGAATCCGGACCGGAGAAATTACGGTGTAAATCATGGTTGAGAAAGAATTCACGAACAGGCTAATTAATGAGAAAAGCCCTTACCTGCTTCAGCATGCGCACAATCCTGTGGACTGGTACCCCTGGTCAGAGGAAGCTTTCAGGAAAGCGAAGGAAGAGAACAAGCTTGTTTTCCTGAGTATAGGGTATTCCACCTGCCACTGGTGCCACGTGATGGAGAAGGAGAGCTTCGAAAATGAATATGTGGCCCGTGAAATGAACGATGTGTTTGTGTGCATAAAGGTAGACAGGGAGGAAAGGCCCGATATAGACAGTGCTTACATGACTGTAAGCCAGATGATGACTGGGACTGGGGGATGGCCACTTAACATTATAATGACGCCTGAGAAAGTGCCTGTTTTTGCCCTCACATATATTCCCAGGGAAAGCCGAAGAGGAATGGTCGGTATCATTGACCTTACAAGGCAGATCAAGGAACTGTGGACACAGGGAAGGGAGGAGGTTGAGAGAAGGGCAGAGGAGGTCCTGGGCAACCTGAAAAGGGTTACTCAGAGCAGAAAAGGTGCAGCAGTAAACCAATCAACTTTAGATTCAATGTTATCACAGCTTAAGCAGAGTTTTGACAAAGAGTATGGTGGATTTGGCCATGCACCCAAGTTTCCATCTCCGCATAACCTGATGTTCCTGCTCAGGGCATACAAGAACTCAGGAGATGGCGAACTACTTGATATGGTTAAAAAAACCCTAAACACAATGAGGATGGGGGGAGTATACGATCATCTCGGATACGGTTTCCACAGGTATTCCACCGATGCCGGGTGGTTCCTGCCCCACTTCGAGAAGATGCTTTATGACCAGGCTTTCCTGATGATGGCTTACACTGAGGCATTCCAGGTAACTGGCGAAAGGATATTCAGGGATGTTGTATATGAAGTCGCTTCGTTCATAGAGAGGGAAATGACCTCTCCGGATGGGCCATTTTACAGTGCAATTGACGCTGACAGCGAAAACGAGGAGGGAAAATTTTACACCTGGAGGGCCACTGAGATCATACAGCTCCTTGGCAGGGAAGATGCAGAAATCTTCATGTCGGTTTACAACTGTGACCTTTCCGGGAATTACATAGAGGAAGCAACCGGAAGGGGGACCGGGAAAAACATCCTATTCCTTAACCGCACCCTTGAAAGCGAAGCAGGCCGGCTCGGCCTTCAAGTTGAAGACTTGAAGCAACTGCTTGACAGGAGCAGGGAGAAACTATTCCAGTACAGGGCAAAAAGAACCAGGCCGCACCTGGACGACAAAATTCTCACAGACATCAACGGCCTGATGATTGCAGCTCTTTCAAAGGCATACAGGGCCTTTGGAGAAGAAACCTTCCTTGCTTCAGCCCGGAAAGCTGCAGAATTCCTCATAACAAGGATGTACAAAGATGGCAGGCTGCTCCACAGGTACAGGGACGGAGAAAGTGCCATAAATGGATACCTGGATGATTATGCATTCCTTTCATTCGGGCTCATAGAGCTCTTTGAGAGCACAATGGATGCAAGGTACATTGAGATCAGCAAAAAACTCTCTGAAACTGCAAACACGCTCTTCAGAGATGAGAAAGATGGCGGCTATTTCGGTTCACCTTCTGATGGTGAAGTCCTTCCAGTCAGGATGAAGGAAGGGCATGATGGTGCAATCCCTTCAGGAAACTCCGTACAGATGCTGAACCTCCTAAGGCTTGGGACCATTCTTTCCGATCAGGCAATGAAGGAATCGGCGGACTCAATCGCGAATTCGTTTGCATCGGACATAGAGAGGGGAGCAATGTACCACTGCTTCATGGGGATTGGCATCCTGTATTCACTTTCAACAAATTATCTGGTGAAGATCGGAGAGAAACATCCACAATCATCGAAAGTGGCTAAATACATGTCAGAAAGTTTCCAGCCCTTTTCCGAGCCAGTATTATTGGGCGACAATAATGCTGGACTTCTTGCGCTCATGGGTGAGGCATCAGCATCCGGGGGTGCCCACAGCAAGATCCTGGTGTGCATAGAGAACAATTGCTTTCCGCCTGTTGAAAGCCTGGAAAAGTTGAAAGAGCTCATAAAAGGATGAGTTTTAAAAAATCAGATTATTTATTTAATAAAAATTATATTTGTTGGTTTAAATTGAATGTTGTTATAGTTCCCTGGGTCTTCAAGTCAACCAGCCTGATCTGGCTTATATTCTGATTCTGGCCCACATGCGGTATCCCCGATATGAACGCAACAGTTGATACCCCGAAATACTGTGGCCCCTTTACAGTAATATTCCATAGCCCGCTCTCATTGAATGGCTTGCTGGACTGATCATTGGAGAGAACATTGTAATAGACGCTGTTGTTTGTTGTAGTAATTACCATCTGAACTTCAGATAGGCTGATGTTTCCACCATACTGGTTTACATACAACTGGTATACCGGCGGGTTTGTTGCCACCTCGTTAACTTGAATTGACGCCTGGGGTGTAGAGGCCCCGAGGAATGTAGTGTAGCCACCAAGAATGGTATATAGAGTTGCCGCAAGAACAACAGTTATGGCTACAAGCAGTATTGTTGCTATGATTGGGGAAACCGCCTTGTCATCATTGAGTATGACCTTTTTCATCTGCACCACACTATAGAGTAAAATCTATACCTTAGCTCCATACTTAAAACTTATCACAGTAAATACGGAAAATTCGCATAATCACCTACACAATGAAAACACTCCAGGACAATATAGAACACTGTTTTTGGCTTATGTACCAGGGTGTGCATGTGTCATTGCAGGAATTTATGCCGAATGCATCGAATGATTAAGCATACTTTTGGCTAACCTGAATCAATCCCTTTTCGTTGACGAAACCGCTTAACAGGGGTCCTGGAACTGATTCAAAATACCTGTTTATGCAGTTCCCGCCCTCTATGCCAAGCTCCTCACACCCATGATCTGCGAATTGCGGATACTTGCCCATAGCCCACTCCGCCTCTTCCTTCATTCCAATGCCAATCGCATAATTGGATTTTGAAAAATACCGCATTACTGTGAAGAGTGGTAATGTACCAATTTTGTGGATGAGTGTCCCATCTCCCAGCAAGGAATCACATCCCACGAATGCAAAATCTGACTTTCTGCAGGCAATGCCCATTGAAGCGTCGGTCACCAAGGTGGCTTCAATTCCGTTGTCCGTAAGTGACTTGTAGAATGCAACGCCTTCAAGTTTCGGCCTGCTTTCCAGAACATAAACCATTTGGACATTTTTGGAGTGTTTGATGATTGCATCTTCAACTTGCGAACTCCTGCTTATTGTAACCACACGTGCCTTATCCTGGAATAGCATCCCAGCGTTTTCAAGCGCCTTTGCGGATTGTTTAGATATGCGTAAGCGGATTTCCTTTGCAGATTTGTCAATGTCTCCATCCTTGGACAGGACTTCCAACAGTTCCAGGATCGTATTTCTTACAAGCCCCATGCCAGAGAAATGCGAGTAGAGGCTCTTCCCAAGTGCCTCAAGAACTTGTGGCCCTGAAACTGCATGATCCACGAAGAACCTGGAGACCTTTATGGCAAGCTCTGTGGAACCAGAGACATTATCGCTGGCAAGATCCTTCAAATCCGAGTCTATACTCATCTTCGAACCCTTCCCTAAACAGCCACCCATCTAAAAATGGCCATATATTATGGTCCATTCAGGGATTTATGAGTTCCCCCTCCGCAACTATGAGGCGAGGCTGGGAATCAAGTTCGAATGGATCCTTGTTCCAGACTGTGAATGAAGCCAGCTTTCCCTCCCTGATGGTTCCAAGGTTCTCTAGCCCAAGAATTTCTGCTGGTTCTCTTGTGAGCTTGGCTATTGCCTCCTCCCTTGGCATCCCAAACTTAAGGAAGTGCCTCATGGTGAGGAAAAGGTTTCGCTGCAAAATTACAGGATGGTCAGACATCATGCAGAACTTTACGCCAGAATCCATGATCAGCTTGCAGTTCCTCCAGCTCTCATGCTTCAGTTCGACCTTGTAAGGGTGAGAATCCAGCGGCCCATATATGAGGGGGATATTCCTAGCCCTCATTTCTTTAAGAACCTCTGGCCGGTAGAAATCCATTCCGTGGTTTATTATGGCCTTGAAGCCGAATTCATCCATCATGCTCATTAGGACATAAGCATCGTCTTCCCTGTGAAGGTGGGTCATAAGCCTGTCTTCACCCTTGAGTATGCGCATGAAAACCTCATCAAGGGGCTCTACCTCATCCTGCACCTTCTTTCCTGATTCGATGAGCGCAAGGAGTTTCTTTGCCTTGATGAACCTTTCCCTGAGCAATGCTATTGCACCCATCCTTGTTGAAGGCCTCTTGCCCTCCCAGTCTTTTGTGCTCCTGGGATTATAACCAAGTGCCGTTTTGATGCCAATGTCCCTTACGTAGGCATCTTTAATGTTGGAGGCAAATGTCCTGATGAGCACAGCTTTCCCTCCAATGGGGTTTCCGCTGCCAGGCAGGACCACAGAATAGAGGACATTTCCCTCCACAGATTCCCTGAATGCAGAATCATCCATGTAAACACTGTGAAGGGCATTTACAAGTGGATAAATTGGGTCCATGTGCTCATTTGCCTCATCTTCTCCTGATGGTTCCCCTGCCCTGGCCATCCCAATATGTGCATGGGCATCGATGAAAGCAGGAGTTACTACTCCTTCAGCAACAACTTCGCCTGCCGGCTTTTCCGTGGTGACTTTGACTATATCCTTTTCAAAACCTATATAGACATCTTTCCGCAGCTTCCCGTCATTGTACAGGGTCGTGGCCTTTACAAATTTCATAACACATGATGAATTTCAATGTATTTTCAATTTATGCAAATCAGAACAATCTGAACTTTGCTGAACAGTGGAATTTGTCCCCAGGAGGTATAGAGACAAGCCCAATGCCATTATTGAATGCGTCCGGAGCAGCGCTCATTGGCTCCGCTGCTACTGAGGTTCCGCCTGAGTATTTTCCGTTGTAAATTACCAGGTATGGCATGTTTGCCGTCTGAACCTCAATCTTTCCTTTCCCAGTGTTGAGGATCGGCGTGCTGTTCGTAAGATAGGTGTTGTCAAAAGCAATCCCGCACTTTGAATTCAGGGAAGTTGGGTTTACTGGTGTCATGCTGCCGTCTGGAAAATATTCTGATTCGTAATTCAATCTCAAAAGGTTCTGCATGGATTCAATAGACCAGCGTTCCTCGAATCTGAAGTATGGGTGCATGCCTGCCATGAAGGGCGCAGGCTTTCTTCCGTTGTTTTCAGCTTCGATTGAAGTTGTGAAACTGGCTTTTTCCAATAGAAAAGTAATGCTGATAAGGAGTTCTGCTGGGTACTCCGGAGTGGATAATTTAACTGAGCATTTTCCAATATTTTCCCTCTCTTTCTCTAGTTTCCACTGGAGGTTTCTTGTAAGGCCATGAATGCTGTGTTCTCCATTGTTCTTAGGCAAGCTGTATTCCGTTCCTTCCCAGACATACCTTGCATGGCGGACACGATTGGCAAATGGCAGGAGCATGGCCATTCCACCATGGGTCTGCTCCCCGTCTTCGCTTAACTTAAGAATATCCTGCCCACCCATGGACAATGACTTGACATATGCGCCTTTTTCAAGAATTTCCGCTGAACTATCGCCATTTGTAAGTATCATGATGCCTCACTTTCCTGTTTAATAAGAATTGAACTCTCTTAACTTTTATCCGCAATAAATGGATCTAGTGCCAGGCGATTATGAATGAGGATGATTTTCACATCTGATGGCAAAATCGCTAAACTTAACTCCCATCTCATTCTACAGGAACATTGAAGGAAATTCAGGTCTTGGATGATGTTTTCATTTCAGAGCTCCATTGCATATATCTGAGGGATATCTCAACGGCTGTCGTCTCTGACCTGCACCTTGGCTTTGAGGAGGAGATGAACCTGCACGGTCTCTTTCTGCCTAAGCTTCAAAGGGACCATGTAGAGGGCATGGTAGACAGGATCATAGAAACGTACAACCCGGAACGGCTCATAATAAACGGGGACTTCAAACATGAATTCTCGAAGAACCTGCCCCAGGAGTGGGATGACATAATGCATTTCATCAACAGGTTCAACGACCAGCTAAAGCTGCACTTCATACGCGGCAACCATGACAATTACCTTATCACTATCCTGAAGAGAAAGAACATAGAGATCACTGAAACCTTTGAAAATGAAAGGTATTACATTTACCACGGAGACAGAGACCAAGGCCTGAAAAAGATCACAATATTAGGGCATGAACATCCTTCCCTTGTCCTCAGGGACAGGGTAGGAGGCATGTTCAAAATCCCCGCATTTGTCTTCAACGAGGAATCCAAGATACTCATCACCCCGGCAATGAGCTTCTTCTCATCTGGAACAGATGTTGCACAGAGCCTGCTGAGTGAAGAGCACTTCACCCCCGTGTTAAGGCATACAGATTCAAGCAGGTTCAGAGTCTACGGAGTAACGGAAGAATTTGGGCTGGTTGATTTTGGCTATCTTCGGGATTTGCAGGCAAGCAGGCCATAGAAAATCAGAATGTTATAGTCCATTATGGGCGTATAATATTGAAATGTAAATTGCTTAAAGAGCGCCTGCATCACCTAATAGTTTTAATAAAACTGTGCAATAAACGGTAAAGCCCTGGTAGTGTAGCGGCCTATCATACGAGCCTGTCGAGCTCGTGACTCGGGTTCAAATCCCGGCCAGGGCGTTTTGAACTTTTTTTAGCACCATATGTGTTTCACTACTATTATCCACCCAGTAGTCTCCAATTAACTGCTACTTCTTTATTGCATCTTCAAGACTAAAGGCAGTTTCAATGTAATTGACATGGTCACTTCTTACGGGCTTTCCCCAATACTCAGTCAGGCCTTTCAGGAAAGGAATTTGAAGTTCCCTTTCAACAATGTAGTAAGACACTTGCCTTTCCTCGGCCAATTCAATGTGGAGGAAAATCGGACCCGAGTACCTCCTTATGACTTCTCTAGAGAAATCCATGAAGAACCTTGACTTTACGTTGAACTCCACGATGTTATCCTCCTTGCTGACAACCTGGCCCTTTGAGTTCCCCTTCAGCTCGGACCCCCCAGTTTTGAAGATTAAGGCTTCTTTCTGGCCTTCTGAGAATTCCTTGGGAACATATGTGCCAACATTCTGAAGGACTCCGTCATTCTGCCCTTTAATCTGTTCCGGGTCAAATTCCCAAACGGTCTTCACTAAAAGGAAATTGCCGAGGGAGTTACCATTGCTGGCATACATTTGCAGGAGACATGGAAGAACTGAGTTTTGAGGGCCGGAATAAATCAGCTTCTTTGAAAATAGATGGTCCCTTATAAGAAAATCAGTGATTGTATGGTTTACTTCTTTGGCAACCGATCTATTGTATTCTACACTCACGTAAACGTCTCCGCTTGAGTGGTAGACATTTGGGTCTATTCTGCAACCTGGAATCGCATTTAGGCGTTCATAGAAAGGCTTGACAAATTCTGGAAACTCCATTTCTAGTATTGTATTGTGCACCTCAGAATGCTCACCGCCACCCCAGGTCATAAGAAAATTGCTCATGCTCTCCTTTTCTGCTTCAGTTGGTTCAAATCCAAGGTTCATGTACGCCCTAAGTCCTTTGCCATCCCGGAATATGAACATGAATCCGTCCCTTATCACTGAGTTTCCTTCGGACAGGCCAAGATCCTTTGGCATTAGATTTTCTATTTTTATAATTGTGCAGCTTTCCAGGGTCTCATTACTGAACATTTTAGTTTACCCCATCAATTTTGAATTCTTTTTTCGCTTCCAAAAGCTTATCGCAGAAACCAACTCCAAAGAGATATTCAAGCCTCTTTTCCCCTAAATTGCACATGAACCACACGAGAGACGGGTAAAGCAGCCCGTAGGGGTGACTCTTTTGACGAGCTAGTGATTCATCCATAAGGTATTCATGGACAGAGAAGTCTATTTCATCTGCCACAAGATTCGTATTTTGCACTACACTAAGAAACCACATGGAGGAATTTTTCAGGAGTTCTTCAGGTGATAATTCGAAATATTTTGGCCCAGCTTTGACCTCATAGTATTGGGTCTTTACCTTTCTTAACTGCTCTTCCAGCGAACGCATAAAAATTTTGGGGTGAATTTGACCCATTTTAAGATTTAAAGGATTAAATTAATATAAATTTAACTGATAATCACTATTATTTCAAATGCGATCCAGTTGATGCTTCATATTTCAGTTGTATGCTATGAGGGACACTGAAGATAAACTTGCCAATGACAAACGCTTTATAAGCTGTTTCAAGTAATTCAATGTGAGTACAATGCTGTTTCACTTTGAAGATAGTTGAAACAATTGGCATTCTTTTAGTAATAAAACAGAATTTTCAAATTGTAAAATGCCCATAATGCCACAGCATAAACGATTTTCCCAATATGTACAAACGGGATTATAGGAACTATATAAATAGAGATGCCTTACATTTTAGAGTCTACTTAATTATAATCACTAAAATTTACTATAAAATGGCACAGGAAAATGGCCGAAAGATACTAGACGTAACACATATTTCATCAAGGGGCTCATCTTACAGGATAACCCTGCCGAAGAAAGTGGCAGCACAGCTAAGCCTCTCAGATGATGATGACATCATCATCTTTTACCAGGAAGAAGAAGGAAAGATCTCCTTGGAAAAACTAAAGCATCAGTGATTTAACCAATATTTCTGTAAAGTGAAATCCTCCCACGACTAAACCCGTGGGCTTCCTGCTTCGACCAGTGCGCTTGCCCTGATTCCCTCTCTTGCGAGAAGTTCCAGAGCAGTGGTGCGTCTGTCCACAGGCGTTAATTCCCCACTCTCCGTGGGTACTCCTTCCGAAATTAATGCGAATCTTCTTATGTTGATTGCTGCATTCACATCCCTGTCATCTGTGTATCCACATCGCTCACACACGAAGCGCCTTTCTGAAAGTCTCATATGTGACTTCACATGGCCGCAGGCTGAACACATCCTTGTGGATGGCTCATACCTGCCGATTTCCGTGAAATTCTTCCCTCTTTGTGATGCCTTGGTTTTCAGCATCATTCTGAAGGTGTACCACCCTGCATCAGCTACTGCCTTTGCACGGTGATGATTTCCTTTCATCATCTCCTTGAGGCTGAGGTCCTCAACAGCTATTGTGTCGTATGTCCGTGTGAGGACATCGGATACCTTGTTGAGAAAGTCCTTTCTCTGATTCGCTATGTGTTCCTGTAGGCGTGCCACCTTGACACGCTGTTTCCCTCTGTTTTGAGAACCTTTCCTCTTTCGTGAAAGGTTCTTCTGTGCCTTCCCCAGCTTCATCTCGGATTGAATTATGTGTTTTGGCTTGTGTATCTGTGTGCCGTCAGAGAGCGTGGCGAATGTCCTTATTCCCATATCGATGCCTATGGCAGATTCCTCTGCAACGGGCATCTGCAGAACGTCAGGATCCTGTTCGCACACTAGGATGGAAGCATGATACTCCCCTGACGGAGATTGTGAGATCGTTATGCTCCTCACTTCTCCGTCAAAATCCCTGTGTCTGAACATCCTTATTGGTCCCTTGAAGTTTGGAATGAAAAGTCTGTTGTCGATGATGTTGAATCTCTGCGTTACTGTGAAAGACTTCTTCTTATGCTTCCTCTTGAACACAGGTTCTTCTCCGAGTTTCTTGAAGAACCTTCTGTATGCGGTTTCAAGATGAAGCAAAGACTGTTGCAGGCTCTGTGAATTGACCTCTTTCAGCCATTTGTACTCATCCTCTTTCTTCAGTAGCGTCAGTTCCCTGCACATCTGCTTAAAGGATGTGCTCCTTCTTTCCTCTGCATAACGCTTGTTATTCAGGTCAAGGAAATAGTTCCACACAAACCTGCAGCTACCGAAATGCTTTGCAAGTACCACTTTCTGATCTTCAGAAGGATACAATCGGTATCTGTAGGCTCTCAACATCCTGTTTAAGATATTCTGTTGATTACCTTAAGCCTGTTCTTTCCTCCAAATGTTGTGCCTCGCTTTCATCCCACCCATGAATGGTGTGGGCTTTCTCGCTCGGCTGTTGGTAAATTTTCAATTATTAAATGCCAAAAGAAAACTAATGGCTGCCTTCTTCCGATAGGTATGCCCATTTATTTCCCCATTGTCCCAGTAGATCGATGACTTCCCTCAACGCCATTCCCTTATCAGTAAGTGAATACAATACGTTGAATGGTTGGGTTGAAACAATAACTCTCTTTACCAGTCCTCTATTGGACATTGTCTTGAGATTGTTTGAGAGCGTTTTTGAACTGATGCCCTTTGCCTCCCTCAGGAGTTCATTGAAGCCCATGCTTCTTGTCATAAGGTAGCGGATAATGATAAAATTCCATTCGCTCCCAATTTCCCTGATTGCTGACACTATTGGGCATTTGTCAAGTTCTGTGTGTTTTATCATTGTTAGCTGATTACCTATTGGTTATCTGATATCTTTACTTCCTCTTAAAGGATATAAATGTAAAATGTATATCTACTTTACATGGTAAACTGACACCATAGCAATGAGATATATTCCAGGTGCAGTTACTTTAGTGAGAATATTTGGGAATAGTAATTGAAAACCATGTACCGGGGTAATAGAATGAATTCAACTAATCACGAAAAAACAATCAAGCATGTATTCACAGGACAGGAAACGTATGATGGGGCTGGCGTCAAGCTGAACAGAATCCTTGGGGGGCACCTTTCGGCACAGATCACGGATCCTTTCCTCCTGATGGACCACTTTGGTTCTTCAAAGGTCGAGGATTATATCAAGGGTTTCCCATGGCACCCCCACAGGGGGATTGAAACTGTTACATACCTGCTTTCAGGGAAAGTCTTCCATGAGGACAGTGAGGGCAATAAGGGTGTCATACACACGAATGACCTCCAGTGGATGACCGCAGGCAGCGGCATCTTCCACCAGGAAATGCCAAAGCCCCTGGATGAATCAGACCCTGAGGAACTTCTGAAATCTGTTGGCCTTCCTACCAACGTTTCTGGAATGCAGCTCTGGATTAACCTGCCTGCAAAACACAAGATGACCATGCCAACCTACCGGGACATAAAGGGAAATGCCGTTCCTGTCATAGAGCAGGACGGGGGTGCGAGGGTCAAGATCATTGCAGGTTCCTTTGAAAATAACCTGGGCCCATTCAATGGAGCATATGGCGTGGATCCCACATATCTGGACGTATCCCTGAAAGAAGAATCAGAGTTCCAGTATCCTGTCAAAGCTGGCTATACTTCCCTCCTGTATGTCATTGGGGGCAGCGGGCATTTTGATTCCAGGGATGAGAACTTTTACAGGTCGGGGCAGGCAATGGTTTACTCTGAGGAAGGAGACCATATAAGAGTTTACACTGAAGATTCCCCGCTTAGATTCATCCTGCTTTCGGGTAAGCCTTTGAAGGAACCAATTTGGTGGCATGGCCCAATAGTGATGAATTCTAAGGAACAGATCAATGAAGCGGTCCGCGATCTCCAAACAGGAACTTTTGTCCGTGAGAAGAACCCCTTGTTTGTTGACTAACCAACAAACACCTCTTTTTAGTCCATAAAACCAGAGTTTACATATATTGAACTGATTAAAGGAGGATTGCAATGTCACATGTTACACTGGAAACGAATATGGGAAACATAAAGATAGAGCTCTTCGAGAAGGAGATGCCCGTTACAGCAGGGAACTTCAGGAAGCTTGTGGAGAAGGGTTTCTACGACGGGATCATTTTTCACAGGGTAATACCGGATTTCATGATACAGGGCGGAGACCCGACCGGCACTGGGATGGGCGGGCCAGGCTACAACATTAAGGATGAATTCACAAAAAGCAACCACAACTCAAGAGGAACCATCTCAATGGCAAATGCTGGCCCCAATACTGGAGGCAGCCAGTTTTTCATAAATGTTGTGGACAACCACTTCCTTGACTCCAAGCATCCCGTTTTCGGAAAGGTCGTAGAAGGGTTGGATGTTGCTGACAAGATCAGCAAGGTAAAGAGAGACAAGGGGGACAGGCCGCTTTCAAAAGTGACCATTAACAAGGCAACCTACCACCCATAATTTAGGCAGATTCCCAACAATTTTTTTAAAATTGCAGAAGTTCACGGGGTTTTCTGCATTGAATTTTTCAGTTTAATATAGGCTTCTTCATAAGATGAGTTGATTGCATCAGCTACGGTATCATAAGCTGCCCCTTTCTGAAGCCTGAAAGTTACTTTGATACTGTTTGTCAAGTATGCCTTCGTGAAAAAGAAGCTTTTGAATTCCAGGATCCCTGCATCATCCTTGACTTTGGACAGAAGGGCGTCTCCATTCCTCATTATATCCCTTACGGGCACGTCAACCGGAAAGCCAAGCACAATATTGTTCCCCTGTGGTGCCCTGTTCTTCATCTCCCAGTAGCCAGCCTCCAGTGCAGAATTTATTGAATGTGCAATTGCATTATAGTCCTCCATCCTTTTGAAGTCCAATATGACCTTTACGGTGTTTGCATTGAACGCTTTTGTGTAGAAGAACATCTTGAAATTGACAAGCCCGATTTCATTCTTCCTGTTTTCAAGGAGGTCATTTGCAATGTCGATTATTCCACTTATCTGTGCGTCAACAGGAAGCGCAGCAGATACTGTTGCCCTGATGTTTGAATTGTATCCAAGGATTTTGAATTCTGACTGTGAGAGCAGAGCCGTATTGGGCAGTTCCACAACATATCCATCTATGTCCTTTATCTGTACAGTGAGAAGTTTCACGTCTACAACTTCTCCCATTACAGGATTGTCAAACAACCAAGAGAAATACGAGACTTTGTCCTTTGGCTTGACAATTCCAGCGCTGGCCAGCAGCAGTCCAGACAGAAGGCTTGAAACGGTGTTCTGGAGTGCAAATGAGAGGATCAGGCCCCCCACAGTTCCGCCGATAAGTGCACCCGTGAGGCTGACTCCGATATATTCAAGGAAGATTGCAATTGCAGCACCATAAACAACCGCCCTTAGTATTGTGTATATTCCCCTGATGTTCCTTTTGGTCCTTTTCTCTGATGTTATTTCAATGGTTTTCTTTATGCCGCGAAGCATTAGGAAGGCAAAGCCAAAAATCACCGCGGCTGCCATTGCGTCTCTGATGTACCGGTCGTAAGATTTAAGGATGGGGTAGACTGTCTCCACCCTGGGATAAAGAAAATACTGGAAAAATACGAGAATGATGATTCCCAGGGCGATAATGCCTATGGCCTTTAGGGTCTCCCTGCCTACGGTCCGTCCGCTGGAACTCATCTATCCCAAATCGCTTTGGTTAAGTATAAATGTTACACAGAAATAGCGGAAAACTGGGCAATAAGGTCAATTCCCTCTAATGAGATCGGTTGTCAGGGCCTTCCAGTTTTTGAGCCTTCCACTGGAAGCCCAGTTTTCTCCCACTCCTCTATGCCGCCTTCATAAGCAGAGGCATTAATTCCCATGTCATTGAGGATCCTGGCCGCCCTCTTTGATGCTAGGCAGGTATAATTCTTACAGTAAGTTATGACTTCCTTTCCGCCATTTAATGCATCCAGCTTTCCATCTTCCACCAGATCAAAAGGGATGGAAACCGAGCCCTTTATGTGTATCTCATCATAAGAGTGTTTCGAAAGGACATCCACCACAACTGCAGTACCACTTTCCAGATGCTTGAGAACCTCCTCCTTTGTCACCACTTTGATTTCCTCTTCCATGGAATTGCATTGATGTAGAATATTAAACTATTCTGAGCAAATTTAATTTCTATCAGGTAATGGCAACTGGCAATTTTTCATGGGCAACAAACAGGAGGGGATCATTGGCGGGATGCCTGCATCGTCATTTTCTTTTGCAATGTCTACGGGGATAATCTCCGTAAGTGCTCTTATTCACCACCACTCTTGGGTTTCATATGTCCTCATGATTGCAGGCCTAACAGCCTTGCTGGCCTTGGGATTCCTGTATGTGGCCAAGATTGTGCTTGAGCATAGGGCAGTCTTAAACGAGTTTCATGGCAAAAATTCATTCTTTGGGTTCTTTACTGTTTCAGCTGGAATAGATGTGATCGCAACTAGGATGATGATCTCGTACATACATTCTGATGACTATCTGTTTTTCACTATTTCTGTTGGTTTACTGCTGCTTTTTTCATTCGCCCTGGCTTTTAAAATGTCCAGCGGTCAATTGAGATTCAACAGAAATGCCGTAACATCCAACTGGCTCAATGTTCCTGTAGCATTTGAGGCATCAGCTATCACAATGGCCATTTACTTTCAAGAAACCTCGAATGCGGATGCTTATGAATATTTCTTCATTTTTGCGCTGATCTTACTGGGGCTCTTTTTCTATGCTGCGGTTAATTTTGTCGAGGTGGTAAATCTTGGGGGCTCTGGAAGGAAAACAGAGTTCTCCGGGATGTTCTTCGTAAACATGGGGGCCGGGGCCATACTCTCACTTGCCTCTCTGGAACTTCTCAGAGTTGTGTCCCCAGCATCAAGTTTCCTAACGCATGAAATCCTTACTCTGCTGTTCGCTGCAGGCGCAATTTACTCTACGCTCTGGCTCCCCATAGTTGCCTACAAATATTTTACTTCGCTGCCAAAATTGAGGGAATTTCGTTACAGAGTCTCGCAGTGGGCCATTGTTTTCCCTCTTGGAATGTATTCTGTAACAACCTATTATCTGTCTGAATACCTCCATGTGTACGGCTTCTTCAACTTTATCTCCAATGCAGCTTTCGCCATCGCACTGGCAGCTTGGGCACTGGAGTCCGTTCTCGCAGGAGCTGGTTTGGCATCAGGATTAAGCAAAGCCCATCCTAGAAAGTAAATAGAAAATTTATGTTGGCATCAGGAAACGGATTTAGCGAATTCTATGATTTTGCTGATGCCTTCCTTTATAGTTTCATCATCTGTGGCAAAGGAAAGCCTGAAGTGGAATTCTCCCTGGTCCCCGAATGCTGATCCCGGAGTCACGACAACAAGCTTGTCGTTCAGGAGTTTTTCAGAGAAAGCTTCGCTTGGCAATTTTCCCATGTACTTTACAAAGGCGTAGAAAGTTCCTTCTGGTTTCCTCATTTCCAGATTGCCTGAATTAGATATGAGCCCATGGACAAGGTCTCTCCTCTTCCTGAAGATTTCATTGAACTTTGCCGGAGTATCCCTGTCCTGGATTGCAGCCAGTGATGCATACTGTGAAACAGATGGTGCGCAAGTAAGAGTCTGCTGCTGTAACTTGTTGGATGCCTTGATAATTTCCTCTGGAGCAACCATGTAGCCAATCCTCCAGCCTGTCATTGCATAACTTTTGGAGAATCCTCCAACTGTGATTGTCCTTTCAAACATCTCTTGCATGGAAGCGGGAGAGAACATTTTACCCTCAAAAATCAAGTCTTCGTAAATCTCATCGCTTACCAGATAAAGATTATTTTCAAGGACAAAGTCGCTAAGTTCCTTCAGCTCTTTTTCTGAGTATACCTTCCCAGTTGGGTTAGTGGGATTGCTGATTATGACCATTTTTGTTCTTGGAGAAAGAAGTTTTCTCATGTCGTCTAAATCGAAAGAGTAGTTTCCGTCTGTTGGCGATGTCAGGACTTTGCCGCCATGCAGCCTCACAATGTCCGGATACGACAGGTAATATGGCTCAGGAATTATGGCCTCATCTCCTGGATTCATAAGGGACATGACCGCCAGGTTAAGCGAGAATTTTGTCGGTGTAACCAAGATGTTCTTTAATGTAGACCTGACATTGTTGACCTCGTTCATTTTCCTGGAAATAGCTTCCCTGAGCTCCACTATCCCGTAGGAAGAGGTGTAATGTGTCTTGCCCTTGAGGGCAGCGTCAAAACCTGCCCTAATTATGTGTTCCGGTGTTGTGAAATCAGGTTCACCTATTCCGAAGTTGTATACCCTCTTACCGGCCTTGACAAGTTCAGCAGCCCTGTTGCTTGTAGCTACGCTCTTGGATTCAGAGATGGATGACAATCTGGAGGCTAACATTCAAATGCCTATGCTGAAGCAGCTAAAAGATTTCATGTTTTCGCACATAAGTAGATTAAAGGAACGCTCCCGATCCCATTGATTCGACTCCATTTTCCCTGCTCTATTCAAATAGGACTTATGCATTTTGAATTAGAGCCACCACGGGTAGGTTAAGCTGATATGATGATAAACCGAGAATTTGCCTCTTCCATAAAGAAACTAATGCCAAGCACCCAGAGAAAAACGGATCCAGACAGGCCTGTTTCCATTTGGAAGGAGAAAGATCGCCTCAGAGGTTATCCGGAAACCACAATGGTTGCTATTTTCAAAACCACCGGCTGCTCCTGGTATCGTTTTTCTTCATGTTCAATGTGCGGGTATTTCAATGACGTATCAAGCGAGATCAGAACTGAAAACCTGAGAAAGCAGGTGGACATTGTTGCAGACTCACTTGAGGATGTAAAGACCCTGAAGATTTTCACATCTGGCAGTTTCCTTGACCCGCAGGAATTTCCAATTGAGGCGAGGAATTACTTCTTTGAGAAGATCACCGGCAAGGTGGAAAAACTTCTGGTTGAATCCAGGACTGAATACATCACAGAAAGCAACATATCATACCTGAAGGACTACAAGATACCAATGAGGATTGCCATTGGGCTTGAAAGCGCCAATGACAATATCATGAGGAATTCCATAAACAAAGGCAGCACTTTTGCCAAATATGTCAAGGCTGCTGAAGCAGTAAAGTCTATGGGCTATGAGCTCAGAACTTACCTTCTTTTCAAGCCCCTCTTCCTATCCGAGGAGGATTCGATTGCAGACATGATAGATTCAGTGCGAAAATCTGCTCCGTACTCAACAGATGTTTCAGTGAATCCGATGAACATCCAGAAGAACACCATGGTTGAACATATGTGGAAAAAAGGGCTGTACAGGCTGCCAAGGCTCTGGAGCCTTGCACGTATCCTTCTGGAGTCAAAGGACTTTGGCACCCAGGTTGTTTCATACCCTACGGGGGGAAACAAGGAACGGGGAATACACAATGACTCCCCTGATCCAACACTTCTTCAGTTCATCTATGATGCCTCACTGAACCAGGACTTCAGCGAACTAGAGGAATACTATAATTCAGTGGACAAAACTGATTACTTCGCCTCACTCTCGGCTGAAAAAATAAACCTGTCCCAGCCTGATTTCGACAGGCTTCTCAGCAGGACATCTGGTTCTTCTGTCTTAATCTGAAGTCTCGAATTTGTACAGGCTGCCCGCTTTTTCATCGGTTGCAGTCGAAGCCTGGATATCACGCCTTTCCATCTCCTGGTCCAGCTTGTCGGCTACCAGTATTGCCCTTCTGACAATAGTATCCCAGTACTTTGGAACTTCATCCCTTTGAATCTCTTCGGCCACCACATCACTACCCCCGAATTTAACCACCAGGCCGGTATATTCCCTCCCGGTTTTTTCCTGCAGCATTTTCAGGTATGAGGCTAGCTGTGTCTTGTGGTACTCCTCAATCTTGTCAGAACTGGTGGAACTCTTCAGTTCTATGGCCTCATTCCTTTCATCGTGGAGAAGGTCAATCACACCAACGAAATCTATGGTTTCAAACCCCATATAATGCCAAGTGTGTGGTATTGAATAGTAAAGCCTGTACTCCGCCCTGTAACCCTGATCTTTAACAAGGTTCTGAATATGGTTGTGAAGTGCCGTTCCCCTGAACATATTTAATTTGTCCTTCAGTGTTTCTTCCTTCTCCCCCAGCTTCCTCTTGATCTCCTGTTCCGCGCTGAAAGAAAGCCCACTAATGCTCAGCCTGTTGAGCGGGATTTTCTTCGTGTAGGGCTTGCCTTCGACAAGACCCTTGAAAAGTGCCTCTATCTGGTCTCTTCGCTCCATGTCCTGAAGTAAATGTTGTCAAAGGTTAAAAGAGTGTTTCAAGGTCATCTCACCTGATTCTTTTTAGCCGAATTATTCTGCCCTCCTTCACTAATATAAATATTAAGATGTGGCATATTGGAGTGCAGTGAAGCTAAAGGACATCGGAGAAAGGAAGCTCATTCAAAGCATCTTCAAAGATTTCAACATTACACAGCCGAAGGATGACTGCGCCACAATTGAAATTGGGGACGAAGTCTTCCTTCTCAGCACTGACATAATTAGGGAGGCAACCCATATTCCAAAAGGGGCAAAGCCAAGGCAGATTGGAAAGTTTGCAGCCAACCTGAATCTCAGCGACATAGCTGCAATGGCTGGCCAGCCCATTGGAATGCTTGTTTCCTACCTTCTGAGACCTGAAATGGAAGATACAATATTCAAGGAGATTGTGGCAGGAATAAATGATGCATTGAAGGCCTATGGTGCGGAGATTCTTGGAGGAGACACAAAAGAGGGGAGTGAAACGGTGATATCGGGAACTGTCCTTGGAAAGCAGCAAAAATCTCTCGTCAGGAGGAGATCTGACATCTCTAGTGGTCAGATCCTTGGTGTTACCAATAATCTCGGGAGAGCGGCTTCAGGATACCTATTCCAGAAATTTGGATACCAGAAATCACGGGCAGTTGACCTCATACTCGACATAACCCCAAGGATAAGGGAGGCTCAGGCCATCAGCAGGCATGGCGGAAAGTTCATGATGGATCTATCTGATGGACTCTTTTCGTCAATTTCCCAGATGAAAGAAGATTACGGCAAGGGCTTCAGAATAGTAGAAGATGAGCTCCCTTCGGACAGGAATGTGAAAAAAGCATCAGACCTTTCTGGGATATCCCAGACTGAAATCCTTGGAAGCTTCGGGGGAGAGTATGAATTGCTCTTTACCGTGGAAAACAACAATTACAAGGACTTCATGGAATCCATGGAGTCGGAAAACATCAAAGTAACCTTTTTCGGAGACGTATGGGAAGGCAAGAACATAATATACAACGGTAAAAACTGGTCAGATATCACCAACAGGGGTTATGAGCACTTCAGCAGAAAGCCTTTTTCAAAAGAGGAATGAAAGTTTAGTTTGGGACGAAATTTCTATCATCCTTTTTAGATTCAGGATCAGGTTCTGTTAATTCTTCCTTCAACCTGTTTCTCAATCTCACGGCCTCGTCCTTCAGCTCTTCCTTATATTTGTGAAGCCTCTGTTTTATCATACTATATTATGTACATACATCCTATAAATATTTTTCGTAATATCTTTGCTCGAAAATATTTCGCACATATTTTAATCATAATTTAAAAATTTGTCTGCTTATTGTCAGACGAAGCCGCATAGTGCACCATTTACTCATTTTTCAAGGCAGCAGTAAGACATTTGTTATTGAAAAATACTACATATTTGAAGTCAGATGATTAAGACTGCAGAGATTAAGATGCTCGAAGAGATCAGAAAGCTCGATGCCGAAAGGATAGGAATCAGGGAATTGAGGAAACACAATGCCGATCTATATGGATATTATTTTTCATGGCTTGTCAAGAAAGAGAATTCGCTCATAAGGAAATACATTAGAAAGTACGACAAATGGCCCGAACTTCCTGGCACCGTAGTGATACCGCAAATTTTGACCAGGCCAATTAACGCAATCTATTGATGCTGTTTTTTTCCTTTCTAATACTAAAAACAATATATCACTTTAAATTCTCGTAATTTGTTTAATATGAAAAAACCAGCCTACGAACAGATCCAGGTAAACAGGAGCCTGAAAGCCATAGGGGATGAGTTGCGTACCTACTGGAATGAGGCTGGAATTATTCAGAAGACGCTTACTTCGTCGCTTGGGAAGAAGCCATTCGTTTTTCTAGAGGGGCCCCCGACCGCCAATGGAAGGCCGCATGTAGGCCATGCCATGACCAGGACCATGAAGGATTCAGTTCTCAGGTACCGTTACATGGCAGGATATGACATACACAGGAGAACTGGCGGATGGGACTGCCATGGACTGCCTGTTGAAATAGAGGCTGAAAAGCATTTTGGTTTCAAGACTAAGAAAGAAATAGAGGACTTCGGAATAGCAAAATTCAATGAATATTGCAGGGAAAGCATATTCAGGTACATAGATGAATGGATGGAAGCAGACCAGAAGATTGGCTTCTGGGTTGACCATGAAAAGGCGTATGTTACTCTCAGAAACGAATATATAGAGAGCGAATGGTGGGCTTTGAAGTCACTGTTTGACAAGGGCCTTCTCGTGAGGGATTA